>NZ_JAEKJA010000012.1 GCF_016411865.1 Acuticoccus mangrovi
CGCGGCCGCCCCATCAGCGCCATCGCGATCATGATGCGCTGGCGCTGACCGCCGGAGAACTCGTGCGGATACTGGCCGAGCCGGTCGGCGGCGCGCGGGATGCCGACGCGGTCGAGCAGCGCGACGGCGCGCTCGGTGGCGAGGGCGCGGGTCAGCCGCTCGGTGAGGATCACCCCCTCGGTGAGCTGCCGGCCGACGGTGAGCGTCGGATTGAGCGCGGTGGTGGGGTCCTGGAAGATGATCGCCATCTCCCGTCCCCACATCCGCGCGAGCGCCCGGCGGTTCCTGGCGCACTCGTGGCCGGCGACGGTGAGGCGGTCCGCGCGCATCCGCGCTCCCCTCGGCAGGAGGCCCATCACCGACAGCGCCGTCAGCGACTTGCCGCAGCCCGACTCTCCCACCACCGACAGGGTCTCGCCGGCGGCGATGGTGAGGTCGACGCCGCGCACGGCGTGGAGGCGGCCGTGCTCGGTGGGCAGCTCCACCCGCAGGCCCACGATGTCGAGGACCGGGCTCATCGCGTCACCGGCCCGGTGATGTCACGCAGCCCGTCGCCGAGGAGGTTGACGGCGAGGACGAGCACGCAGAGGCAGGACCCCGGCAGCGCGATCAGCCAAGGGTCGAAGAGGATGTTCTCGCGCCCCTCGGCGATCATCAGGCCCCACGAGGGCGTCGGCGGTCGCACCCCAAGCCCCAGGAAGGAGAGCGCCGCCTCGAGCAGGATGGCGTTCGCCACCTCGAGCGTCGCCACCACGATCACCGCCCCGCGCAGGTTGGGCAGGATCTCGCCGAAGAGCACGCCGATCTCGGCCCGCCCGATGGCGCGCGAGCCGGCGACGAAGTCGCGGTTCGCGAGCGACTGCGTCGCCGCGCGGGTGACGACGGCGAAGCGGTCCCACAGCAGCAGGCCGAGGACGAGCACCAGCGTCGTCAGCGAGGCGCCGCCGAGCGCGACCGCGGCGAGCGCCACCAGCACGATGGGCAGCGCGAGGCGCGTGGTGATGACGAAGGAGATGACCATGTCGACCCAGCCGCCGAAATATCCGGCGAAGAGGCCGAGGGTGACGCCGATCAGCCCGCCCACCGCCGCGACCCCGAGACCGACGCCGAGCGACACCCGCGCGCCGTAGACGAGGCGGGCGAAATAGTCGCGCCCGAGATGGTCGGTGCCGAGGAAATGCTCAGGTACCGAGCGATCCATCCAGAACGGGGGCAAGAGACGGGCGGCGAGGTTCTGCGCCGTCGGATCGGCATGGGCGATGAGCGGCGCGAACACCGCCACCAGCACGATGACGAGGAGGAGCCCGCCTCCGACGACGACGCCGGTGTTGCGCAGCGCCCGCCGCGCGAGGCGTCCGGCGTTGGAGCGGGTGGGCGTCTCGATGGCGAGGCTCATGCGCGGCGCCCCCGGATGCGCGGATCGAGGAGGGCGTTGATGACGTCGGACAGCGTTGTGAGCGCCACGTAGATGAGGGCGAGGATGAGGATGATCGCCTGGACCACCGGAAGGTCGCTGCGCAGGAGCGACTCCCAGGCGAGCCGCCCCATGCCGTTCACCGCGAACACGCTCTCGATCACGATCGAACCGGACAGGAGCACCCCGAGCTGCACCGCCGAGAGCGAGATCAGCGGCAGCACCGCGTTGCGCAGCGCGTGGCGGGTGATGACGAGCCATCCGGGAAGCCCCTTGGCCCGGGCCGTGCGCACGTAGTCGGCGTCGAGCACGTCGATCATGCCGGAGCGGGTGACGCGCATCATCGCCGGCATCGCATAGTAGGAGAGGACGAGGACGGGCAGGATGTAGCCGCGCCAGGTGTCGGTACCCGAGATCGGCACGATGCCGTACCAGACGCCGAACACCACGATCAGCATCAGCCCCAGCCAGAAGCTCGGGATCGCCTGGCCGAGCACCGCGAAGCCGAGGGCGAGGCGGTCGACGATCGAGTTGCGGAACATCGCCGCCACCACGCCGAGCGGAACCGCCACCAGGAGCGCGAGGGCAAAGGAAAGGAAGCCGAGCAGCAGCGTGACCTTCACCCGCGCCGCGACGATCTCCGATACCGGCATGTTGAAATAGACGCTGCGGCCGAGGTCGCCGCCGAGGACGCCCGTCACCCAGTCGAGATATTGGACGACGATCGGCCGGTCGAAGCCGTAGGCCTCGCGCACCGCCGCGGCGTCGGCGGCGCTGCCGCCGGAGCCGGCGATGGCGATGGCCGGGTCGCCGGCCATGAAGATCAGCCCGAAGCTGAGCCAGGACACGGCGACCGCCACCAGCAAGGCGACGGTGAGGCGTCGGACCACGAAGCCGAGCATCGGCGACCTTCCTCAGCGGTGGGCCGCCCCGGCGAACCGGGGCGGCGTTGGAATCACTGCCAGCTCGACAGCCACCAGCGGGCGAACTCGTCCGGATGCGGCGTGAAGACGAGGTCGGGGTTGAGGCCGTAGTTCACATTGAAGTTGTACATCGGCATCCAGTAGGCCTCGTCGGCGATCTTCTTCACCGCCTTGGAGTAGTTCTCCAGACGCACCGAGTCCTCGGTGGCGGTGTCGCCGGTGGTCACCCACTCCTGGACCTCCTTGTCCTGCACCAGGTCGTCGGCGCCGCCGCCGAAGAAGTTGGACAGGATGAAGACCACGTCGCCGATGCCGTAGCTGCCCCAGTTGGAGAAGAAAGCCGGCAGCTCCTTGGCGCGCCACTTGCCGACGCCCGCCGCATATTGCTGCTCGTTGAGCACCACGTCGATGCCCACCTTGGCGAGATCGGCGGCCACCGCCTCGGCGACGGGACGCGGCATCGCGGCAAAGATCATCTCGATCTGGAAGCCGTCGCCATAGCCGGCGTCGGCGAGCATCGTCTTGGCGAGCTCGGGGTCGTAGGCGTAGGTGGCGACGTCCTGCTCGCAGCCGAACTGGGCCGGGTTGCAGGGCGTGTTCAGGACCTTCGAGGCACCGCCGGCGAAGGCGTCGACGATCGCCTGCCGGTTCACGGCGTGGATCATCGCCCGGCGCACGTCGGCGTTGGCGATCGGCGTGTCGCCACCGTTGGCGAGCGGTGCGAAGCCGACATAGGCGATGCGCATGATCGGCGCGCTGAGGACGTTCACCCGGCTTTCGAGACGGCTCGCCTGATCGGGCGGAATGCGCCAGATCCAGTCGAGCTTGCCGCTCATCAGCTCGGCATATTGGGTGTTCATCTCCGGGATCGTGCGCACCACGATGTTCTTGATCGCGGGCTTGCCCTTGGGGCTGCCCTCATAGTGATCTTCGAAGCGCTCGAACACGTAGCGGATGCCGGGCTCCTGCTCCACGAGCTTGTAGGGGCCGGTGCCGATCGGGTTCTTCGCCATCCCCTCCGAGCCGCCGGCGGCGAACGCCTCGTGCGGGTAGATCGGCAGCGCATCGGCCAGCATCTCCACCGCGCCCGCGAAGGGCTTCGACATGTTGATGCGCACCTTGTAGTCGTCGAGCTTCTCGACGCTCTCGATCCAGTCGACCGAGATGGCGTAGCGCGTGCCGTATTCCGGGGTGATGACGGTGTTGAGCGTCTCCACCACGTCGTCGGCGGTGAAGTCGGCGCCGTTGTGGAACTTCACGCCCTTGCGCAGAGTGAATTCCATGGTCAGCGGCCCGGTGCGCTCCCACGATTCGGCGAGCGCCGGCACGATCTCACCGGTGTCGAGGTCCTTGTAGAGCAGCCCGTCGTAGACGTGGCGGGCGAGGATGAGGCCCTGCCGCCCGGCGATCTTGTAGGAGTCCAAGGGCTCCGGCTCGGCGGCGAAGGCGGCGTTGAGCGTGTCGTCGGCCTTGCCGGCGAACGCGGCCGGCGCGGTGAAGCTGATCGCCGCGGCCGCGAGGAGTGCGGCAATTGAGGCGGCGCCTTTGCGAGGGAACAGAGGCATGGTCGTGATCTCTCCGTGGGCGAATGGGTCGGGGGCGAAGGGTCGGTTGCGAACGGTCAGGGATGGCGCGGAACGCGGCCGGGCAAGCTCGGTGGTCGGGTGATCTCGGCAAGGGTCTCGCCGGCCTGGAGCCGACGGATGGTCTCCGGCTCGGCGGCCTGCATGGCGCGGGCGCGCTCGGCGTGCTCGGCCGCGGTGGCCGGGTCGAGCACCACGACGCCGCTCTCGTCGGCGAGCACGATGTCGCCCTGCTCGACGCGCACCGAGCCGCAGGTGATGGGACAGCCGATCTCGCCGCCGCCGCCGCGGATCTTGGTGGTGAGCGGCGAGCGGCCGCGGCACCAGACCGGAAATCCGGCGGCGAGGATCGCGGCCTGGTCGGTCATGTAGCCGTCGATGATCACGCCGGCGACGCCGCGGGCGATGGCCGCCGCGCTCGTCACGGCCCCCCAGCAGGCGTGGCGCACGTCGCCGCAGCGGTCGACCACGATCACCTGGCCGGGCTCGGCGATGGAAAGGGCATGGACGAGGGCGGTGCCGTCGCTGCCGGGCAGCCGCACGGTCAGCGCCGGGCCGAACACCCGCGCGCCGGGAATGACGCCCTGGATGACCTGGGCCATGAAGCCCTGCTCGAGAAAATGGCCGAGCGTCGCGGTCTCGATGTCCGATAGATCCAGGCTCACCGCACCCTCTTGCCTCGAATTTCAGCAGCAGGTGAAGGAGATCGGATGTTAGGCAAAGGGTCAAATAGGCCGCCGCTATCCTTCAGATAGGCAAGTCGCTTGTCGGCCGCGGCGCCACCGCCTATCGTTTGCCGGACTCTCGGCTCATGGCGGCAATGGCACGGCAAGCCCGACGTCTCGATCAGCTCAACCTCAACCTCTTGCGCACCTTTTCCGTGATCGCAGAGGAGCAGGGGCTGACGCGGGCGGCCGAGCGGCTCAGCATCCGCCAGCCGTCGGTGACGCTGGCGCTCCAGCGGCTCGAGGAGCAGCTCGGCTGCCAGCTCGTCCATCGCGACAGCCGGCGCTTCGCGCTGACCGCCGCCGGTCAGCGCGTCTACCTCGAATGCCAGGACATCCTGCGCTCGCTGGGGCGCATCGAGGAGGCGACGCGCGAGGTGGGCGACGAGACCGGCGGCGAGATCCGCCTTCTCATCGTCAGCAACCTGTCCTCCCCGCTGATCGACGAGGCGATCCGCCTGGTGCACTCCCGTCACCCCGCGATCAGCTGGACGATCGAGGTGGAGACGAGCCACACCATCGTGCGCCAGGTGCAGCAGGAGCGGGCCGGCCTCGGCATCTGTCTGCTCACCCGGCCGGTGGTGAACCTCGACTGCCGCCTCCTCTTCCGCGAGGCGTTCAGCGTTCTATGCGGCGCCGAGCATCCCTTCTACGGCCGGCACGACGTGCCGATCTCGGAGCTGCAGCAGGAAGCGTTCGTCGCCTTCACCTGCGCCACCGAGGGGCCGGGGCTGGAGCCGATGGCCGTGCTCAGCGAGGGGGCCGGCCTCGGCAGCCGGGTCGCCGCGTCGAGCCCGAACCTCGAGGAGGTGCGCCGGCTGATCATCCTCGGCGTCGGCATCGGCATCCTGCCGCTCACGGCCGTGTCGGCCGAGATCGAGCGCGGCCTTCTGTGGTCGCTGGCGGTGCCCGACCAGGCGCTCGGCGCCGACGTGTTCCTCGTGACCAATCCCGACGTCGGCCTCAGCGCCGCCGAGCAGCAGTTCGTCGCCGCCATCGAGGAGCTGACGACGCTCTATCCCGAGCTCGCGGTGTAGGTCCCCTGCGAGCGGCGGTCGGCGTGGCGCTCAGAGCGCCCCGGCCGCGGCGCTCCCGTCGACCCGCGGCAGCTGGCCGCTCATCTTGGCGTAGGCGACATACTGGGCGATCGGCAGCATCGCCGACGCGCTTGCGAGGCGGTGCCGCTTCATCGCCGACTGGAGATAGGCGGCCTGGGTCCAGTCCTGCCGGCCGCCGAACTGGCGCGCGACGAGGGGCGCAATCTCCGGACGCCCATCGACGGCCTCCTGCAGCGCCTCGAAGATCGCCTCCCGGACCCCCGGCGTGCCGACGCCGTTGTGGATCGCGAGGGCCTCGACGATGATCTCCAGCTTCTGGACGGACTGCGCCGGGTCGAACAGGAAGAGATCGCGCAGGTGCGCCACGCCCGCCTCGTCGTCGAGCTCGACGAGGGCGGTGGCGGCCGCGCCGAGATTGCTCGCCCACTGCCGCTCGACCGCCCGGTCGACCTGCTGGCGGATCACCGTGCGGGCGCGCGCATCGTGGCTGACGCCGAGGAGAAGGAGCCGGATCGGCTGGTTGGTGTAGCCTTCGAGCGTCCAGAGGTCGGCGATGAGATCCTCCACCGGGATCGTCAGCCCGATCGAGCGCAGCATCGGGTAGGTCGCCTGATCGATCTCCCGCAGCACCAGATTGCGCACCTCGGGGTCGGTCGACGACTGGCGCGCCGCGAAGAAGGCGAACCGCCGATCGTCGTAGCCGGCGCTGCCCCAGTCGTCCATGCTGGCGAGCACGTCGTTCGCGAGCTGCTGCATCTCGGCACTCGCGTAGGCGATGCGCTTGATGCCGTCGCTCGCGGCATCGAAGGCGAAGAGCACGCCGTCGCCGGGGTTCGCGGCGAGCTGCGCCTCGGTCGCGGCATCGACCGGCTCGGTGATCCGAACGGTCCGCCCGCCGTCCTTCAGCGTGGCGGCGACCTCGTATCGACCGTCCTCCCCCTGCCGGGCGAGCACCACGTGGTCGCTCTCGATCAGCCGATCGACCACCGTCGGCTCGGGCGCGTAGAAGTGGAAGGCGCAGGCGTCGGCCGGCCGCGGCGTCAAAAGCGCCGGCGACACGACCAGCGCGACGGCCGCGGCGCAGCGAACGAACGTGCGCAGAAAGCTCTGTGCGGTGGGCATCCGATCCCTCCGTCCCCCGGACCAAGATCGCAACAGGGTGGGCGCTTCCCGCCGATCCCGCAAGGCCCGGCCGGGCCTCGATCGGCGAGAGCGGTCCACGTCCGCTGCTGTAATCGAGATGTCATGTTACCGTATATTGTACGACGCGCAACGCTCTCCTATGGTGCGCACCCGAGCGGGAGCGTCCGCTTGACCGCTTGGACAGGAACGGCAGCCATGGCTTGCAAGACGGTGCTGACCGAGACCCGGCCGTTCGGCGTCGGCCGGCTTCTTCTTCCGTTCGACATGCCGAGCGCGTTCTAGGCGATGCCCGTCGTCGACGAGAACGCGGCGATCCGGCTGCAGGACGTTTCCTTCCGCTGGCCGGGACGATCGGGCTTCGGCTTCGAGGTCTCCCACCTCGAGGTCGCGCGCGGGCAGACAATGTTCCTGGTCGGGCCGTCGGGGTCCGGCAAGTCCACTCTCCTCAGCCTCATTTGCGGCATCGTGGCGCCGGACTCGGGGCGCGTGGAGATCGACGGCGAGGACCTCGGCGCCCTCTCCGCGGCGCGGCGCGACCGGCTGCGCGCCGAGCGGATCGGCATCGTGTTCCAGATGTTCAACCTCCTGCCCTATGCGAGCGCGCTCGACAACGTGCTCCTCGCCCTCGCCTTCGCACCGGGGCGGCGCCGGCGTCTCAAGGGGCGCGAGCGGGAGGAGGCGTTGCGGCTGATGGGGGCGCTCGGCCTGCCGTCCTCGCTCGTCGCCACGGCGCCCGCCGCCGAGCTCAGCGTGGGACAGCAGCAGCGGGTGGCGGTGGCGCGCGCGCTGATCGGCGATCCCGGCATCATCATCGCGGACGAGCCCACCTCGGCGCTCGACGCGGCCGCCCAGTCCGCCTTTCTCGACATCCTGTTCGATCTCGTGGGCGACGTCGGCGCGACGCTCCTGATGGTGAGCCACGACGAGCGCCTGGCCGGGCGCTTCGACCGCGTCGCCTCGCTGACGGAGATCGCCCGCACCCAGATGGCCCACACCGGCCGCTCGTCGGCGGAGGCCGCATGATCCTCCTGCGCCTCGCCTACCGCTCGCTGCTCAACCGCCGGCTCACGGCGATCCTCACGGTGTTCGCGGTGGCGCTGTCCGTCGCCCTCTTCCTCGGCACCGAGAAGGTGCGCACCGGCGCCCGGGCGAGCTTCGCCGACACCATCTCGGGCACCGACCTCATCATGGGCGCCCGCTCCGGCGGCGTGCAGCTGCTGCTCTACTCGGTCTTCCGCATCGGCAACGCCACCAACAACGTCACCTGGCAGAGCTATCGGGACATCGCCTCGCGCCCCGAGGTTGCCTGGACGGTGCCGCTGTCGCTCGGCGACAGCCATCGCGGCTTCCGCGTCCTCGGCACCACCGACGCCTATTTCGAGCACTACCGCTATCGCGGCGGCCGGCCGCTCGCCTTCGCCGAGGGCGGCCGCTTCAAGGACCTCTTCGACGCCGTCGTCGGTGCCGACGTCGCGCGCGAGCTCGGCTACGAGATCGGCGACGAGATCGTCGTCGCCCACGGCATCGCCTCCTTCACCAAGCACGACGACAAGCCGTTCCGCGTCGCCGGCATCCTCGCCAAGACGGGAACGCCGGTGGACCGGACGGTGCACGTGAGCCTCGAGGCGATCGAGGCGATCCACGTCGACTGGCGCGGCGGCGCCCGCATTCCGGGTGCCGAAGTGTCGGCGGAGGAGGTGCGGCGGATGGACCTGTCGCCGCGCGCCATCACCGCGGCGCTCATCGGGGTGAAGTCGCGCCTGCAGGTCTTCACCCTGCAGCGGGCGATCAACGAATATCCGGAGGAGCCGCTGCTCGCGATCCTGCCCGGCATCGCGCTGCAGGAGCTGTGGGGGATCGTCGGCATCGCCGAGACCGCCCTGTCGGTCGTCTCGCTGATGGTGGTCGCGACGGCGCTCCTCGGCCTCGCGACGATGATCCTCTCCTCGCTCAACGAACGACGGCGCGAGATGGCGATCCTGCGCGCCGTCGGGGCGCGGCCCTGGACGATCCTCGCGCTTCTCGTCACCGAGGCCGGCCTCCTGAGCCTCGCGGGCGTTCTCCTCGGAGCGGCGATGCTCTATGCTGGCCTCTTCGCGCTGCGCCCGCTCATCGACGACGCGTTCGGCCTCTATCTGACGATCGACCCGCCCACGCCGCGGGAGCTCGTCATGCTCGCCGGCGTGGTCGCCGCCGGCCTCCTCGTCAGCTTCCTGCCGGCGATCCGCGCCTACAAGATGTCGCTCGCCGACGGTATGAGCGTGAAAATCTGAGGTCCACCATGAAACGGCTCGCCCTCCTCGCGCTCGTTGTGTCCGCGGCACCCTTCCTCGCCAATCTCGGCCCCGTGCCGGCGCTCGCGGCGAGCGCCACGGTGGAGATCGACTGGCGCGACCTCATCCCGCCGCGCAAGGCGCTCGACCCGTTCGACGAGATGAAGAGCCGGCTGAGCCAGCCCGACAAGTTCTTCGCCGAGACGACCCAGCCGACCGAGACGCCGCGCGGGATCGTGCAGCACGGCCAGCTGACGACCGCGCTGCAGGGCTCGGACGTCGTCACCCGCTTCAACGGGCAGACGGTGAAGCTCTCGGGCTTCGTCATCCCGCTCGACTACTCCGGCCTCGGCGTGACGAGCTTCATGCTCGTTCCCTTCGTCGGCGCCTGCATCCACGTGCCGCCGCCGCCGCCCAACCAGCTGGTGTTCGTGACCACCGAGACGCCGTTCGAGGTGCAAGGCCTCTTCGAGCCGGTCACCGTGACGGGAGAGTTCAACACCGCCACCACCAGCACCGAGCTCGCCGAGGTCGGCTACGTCATGACGGCGAAGCGCGTCGATCCGTTCGAGTAGATCGCCTCCGCCGAGCGGTGGCGCCCTAGGCGGCGCGGTCGCCCGCGAGGCGCTGCCAGAGGCGGCGCCACAGGGGCGGAGTGTCGGCTCCGTCGGCCGGGCCGACGATCACCGTGGCCGTCGCCCCGTTGACGAGCGGCACACCCTTCGGCCGCTCGATCAGCTCGATCTCGATCGGCACACGCTGGGCGAGGCGCACCCACTGGAAGGACGGGTTCGGCGCCTGCAGCAGACTGCTCGACAGGTCCTCGCTGTAGGCGATGCCCGACGCGATGCCGGCGACCCGCCCCGCGACGACCTCGCCGTTCGCCATGAAGCGGATCCGCGCGCTCGCCCCCACCGCGATCCGCGAGAGCTGGGTCTCGAGGAAGAAGGCGTCGACGCGGAAGGAATCGGTGTCGATCAGCGCGAGGACCGGCGTGCCGGTGGCGCCATAGTCGCCGACGTCGGCGACGAGGTTGGTGACGACGCCGTTCACCGGCGCCCGCAGCTCGGTGCGCTCGCGGTCGACCGTCGCGACCTTCAGCGCGGCTTCGGCCGCCTTCAGCGTCGCCTCCGCGGCCTTGGTCGCGAGATCGGCATTGATGATCTCGACCTCGGCGACGGAGATCGCCCCTTCCGCCTTGAGCTTGTCGAAGCGGCTCGACTTCTGGCGGGCGATATCGAGCTGCGCCGCGGCCTCGTCGCGCGCGGCGGTCGCCTGGGCGACGGCAAGGTCGAAGTCCGTCGGATCGACCCTGAGGAGCAGGTCGCCCCGCTTCACGCTCATGTTGTTCTTGACGGCGACCTCGACGATCTCGCCGGCGACGCGCGGCGCCACCGCCACGATGTTGGCGCGCACGTGGGCGTCACGCGTCCACGGATCGTAGAAGATCCCGTCCCACACGAAGATCCCCGCGTAGATCGCGCTGATCGTCAGGATGGTGGTGAAGAGGAGGCGAACGATGATCATCGTCGTCAAAAATCCGGTGCGATCCAGGCGACCACGCCCAGGGTGACGACGTAGAGGGCGAGCCGCCCGAGCGCCGGGTGGAAGAAATATGCCCAGAGGCCGAACCGCAGCATGAGCATGTCGATCAGATACCAGAGGACCGCCGCGACGATCGCGCAGGCGAGGAAGCTCGGATAGAACATCCCGATGAAGGCCATCTCATGATGCACGGCTCACTCCCCGACCCCGCGACAGCTGTCCCGTCTTGATGATCGCCGCGAGAAGCTCGCCGATCGCCACGTAGCGCAGCGACTCCACGCGGGCCTCCTCGTCGAGACCGCCGGCGGCGAATGTCTCGCGCAGCATAGCGCGCAGCTCTTGGACGATCGTGCAATCCACCGGCCCGTCCGCATGCGCCGCCGCCGCGAGCACGGTCGCCCGGAGGCGCGGACCGAATGCGGCGAGCTGCGGCGGCAGGTGCCCCGCCCGCTCGATCAGGAATTGCTGCTGGAACTCGCCGCCAGCGATCAGCGCCGCCCGCGCCCGCACGCGCAGGTGGAGCCCCTTGCGGTCGTCCGGCGCGACGCTGAGGCCGAGATCGGCGAGGACGTCGACGAACTGCTCCACCATGGCGAAGGGGCCGATCCGGCCCGCCGCGGCCCTGCGCAACAGATCGTCGGTCGAGCGGCGGAGGTGACGCCGCACCCAGCCCGCGTCCTCGGGAAAGATGATCGTCAGCGCCGCGATCAGCGCGATCGGCAGGAAGATCAGCGTGAGGAGCACGTTGACGAGGGTGAGGGGGTCGAAGACCGGCGTGTTCTGCGGCTGGAAGCCCACCGAAATGACCATGATGGAGCCGATGGCGAAGGCCAGATGCTGCGGCGCCTTGGCGACGAGAAAGATCGCGAACACGGCACCGCCGAGGACGAGGGCGAGCGCCACGAACCCTTCGAGGTTTGGCAACAGCACCATCAGCACCATCGCGAAGACCCCGCCGCAGGCGATGCCGCCGCCGAGCGAGCGGGCCCCGGATATTCGCACGGCGCGCGGAGCGATCGTCGGGAAGATGAGCGTGACGGCGGTGCCGATCAGCGCCAGCACCTGCCCGTTGGGCCACGCGGTCGCGAGCCACACCGTCGAGAGGGCGAGGAAGACAAGCATCGGGCGAAGCGCGACCTCGGCCGCCCCCAGAGGATCGAAGTGCCGGCCGGCCATCGGCGCCATCCGCTCGACGGGCAGCGAGGTATCGCTCAGCGCCGCCTCGGTGCGCATCAGCTCCTCGACGGCGAGAGCGAGCAGGCGCATCCGATAAAAGGCGGCGCCGAGCTTCAGGGCGTGATCGGAAAGGTCGCTCCCCTCGAGCGGCAGCACCTGCCGCGGGTGGACCGTCTCCGCGACGCCCGCCATCCGGTCGGCTGCGGCGAGCTTCTCGGCCGGCGGCGCGCCGGGCGCCGGAAGCGCGTCGATCGCGTCGGCAAGGCGCAGGCGGGCGGCACGGATGTCGGCGTCGCTCGCCTCGTCCGGCAGCACGAACAGGGCGAAGCGGCCCGTCTCCGCGCGGATCGCGAGCTTGTTGAGCGCCATCGCCACCGCCGTCATCCGCGGCCGCAGGTGATTGCGCCGGGTGCGCTCGTAGGCGAGGCCGCGCAAGGCCGTGTTGGCGAGGGAGAGCGAGGGCAGCACGTTCGGCTCGTAGCCGAGGCCGCCGCCCGCCTCGTTGCGCAGGATGCGCCCCGTCAGGGAGAGCGCCGCGGTGCGGGCGGCGCGCAACCCGTCGGCCGCCTGCGCCGAGACGGAGCGGGGGAACACGACGAGCATCACCGCGAACGCCACGATCACCGGGATCGTCGTCTCGGTGGTGCGCTCCACGGCGAGGGAGAAGGCGTTGGCGGCGTCGGGCCCGGTGTCGACCACGATGATCAGCGTGACGAGCCCGGCGGTGCCGTAGGTATAGACGTCGAGCCCGCTTTCCTTCTGGCCCCAGAAGGCGACGAGGAAAATGAAGATCGCGACGGCGATGATCGCCGTCTCCCCCGTCTGGCCGAAGAGCACGGCGAGGGCGAAGCCCGACAGGCAGCCGAGGAGCGTGCCGGCGAGCCGCGCCATCGCCCGCCACACGGTGGTGCCGCCGTCGGGCCGCACGATGAGCGGCACGGTGAGAAGCGCCCAGAAGGTGTGGTCGAGATCGAGGAGAAACGCCACGTAGAGCGACAGCACCGTGATCAGCGCGACCTTGAGGGCATAGGTCGGGTGCGCGTCGGCGATCCGCGTGCCGGTTCGGGCGGCCCACTCACCGAGACCCGCTGAGGGGGCGCCCGCTCGTTCGCTCATCATCGTGCGCGGTCTCGCTCGGTTATCTCGGCCGTCTCACACCCCGCTGCGTCGACAGGGCGGCGCGCGGGGTCTTTCGCAGGACGGATCGGCGGCCACTTCCCGTCATGACGCGCAGACGACGTCGCCGACGGCGGCACAGACGAAGTCGCAGAAGACGCGCGTCCTGATGGGCATTCTATCAAGCGGCGGAAAGACGAGCCAGACGCCGCCGCGCGGCGTAGCGTAGGCGCTCAGCACCGGCTCCAGGCGTCCGGCCGCGATGTCGCTGGAGACGAGATAGCTCGGCGCCTGGACGATGCCGAGACCGCTGAGTGCCGCGTGGAGCAGCGCCTCGCCGTCGTCGAGCACGAGAAAGGGCTTGCCGGCGATCTCGGCCTGCTCGGTGAACGCCCAGACCTCCGGCAGCCCGGTGGTCGGGAAGCGGAAGTGGACGCAGCGGTGGTCGCGCAGATCCTCCGGCGCGCGGGGGCGCCCCCGCTCCGCGAGGTAGGCCGGCGAGGCGCAGGTAACGAAGCTGTGGACCCCGAGCCGCCGCGCCTTCAGCGAGGAGTCCTCGAGCTCGCCGAGCCGCAGGACGACGTCGTAGCCGTTCTCGACCACCTTCACCTTGGTGTCGTCGAGCCGCACGTCGAGCTCGACCTCGGGATAGGCGGCGGTGAATTCGGCGAGGCGGGGAATGACGTATCGCCGCCCCAAAACAGTCGGCAGGCTCACCTGCAGCCGTCCGCGAGCGCTGCCGGCGAACTCGGCGAGCTCCGTCTCCGCCTCCTTGAGGTGGGCGAGGATCGCGGTGGCGTGGGACCAGACGACCTGCCCCTCCTGGGTCAGCGTGAGCGAGCGCGTCGTGCGGTAGAAGAGCTTCGCCGACATCCGCCCCTCGAGCCGCGATATCGCCTTGCCGACCGCCGATCCGGACAGCCCCAGCTCGCGACCCGCCGCGCTGAAGCTACCGGTCTGCACCGCCGACACCAAAGCGACGAGGCCACTCAGCGTGTCAAGGTTCGACGATCCGGACATTCTGTCTCCAGTGTCAGGACACTCCCATCTCTTTTTCTTAAGTACCAGCAACCGCATGTCGGGGGAGTAACAAACGACAATGCTGCCATTCCCGATGGAGACGGCGAGACGCCCGTGATCGCTCGTACTGTCCGTCCGGATCGATGGCGGGCCCGCGGGGTCCGCCACGCCGGGCAGAGACGACGGCGGCTCGCCGTGTTCCCCGCCCTCCGCGCGGCGTTCCGACCGGAGCTGCGCGCCTGACGCACCGACGGCCGTCGACCGACGTCGCCGTCGGCACGTCCCCCGTCTGACCCTCTCGCCGGCGACGCCACCACCGTCGCGGCACAACGGAGCCCGGACCATGCCGACCTTCACGACCTCCGACGGAACGACGATCCACTACAAGGACCAGGGAGAGGGCCCGACCCTCCTGTTCTCCCACGGCTGGCCGCTCGCGTCCGAAGCCTGGGACGCGCAGCTCCTCTTCTTCGGCCAGAGGGGCTACCGAGTCATCGCCCACGATCGCCGCTCGCACGGCCGCTCCGACCACACCTGGGACGGCAACGTCATGGACCGCTACGCCGACGATCTCGGCGAGCTGATGGCCCATCTCGACCTCCAGAAGGTGGTGATGGTCGGCCACTCCACCGGCGGCGGAGAAGTCGCCCACACGATCGCCCGCCACGGCAACGAGCGCGTCGCCGGCGCCGTGCTCGTCAGCGCCGTGCCGCCGCTGATGCTGCAGACGGCGGACAACCCGAAGGGCACACCGAAACAGGTGTTCGACGACATCCGCGCCGGCGTCGCCAGCGACCGCTCGCAATTCTATCTGGACCTCACGATGCCCTTCTACGGCTTCAACCGCGAGGGAGCGACGGTCAGCGAGGGACTGCGCCAGAGCTTCTGGCTGATGGGCATGCAGGGCGGCATCAAGGGTCAGTACGACTGCATCGCCGAGTTCTCCGAGGTCGACTATACGGACGACCTCAAGGCGATCACCGTGCCCACCCTCGTCGTCCATGGCGACGACGATCAGATCGTCCCCATCGACGCCTCGGGCCGGATGAGCGCGGAGATCGTCCGGAACGCCGAGCTCAAGGTCTACGAGGGCGCCTCGCACGGCCACGCGCAAGTGCAGCCCGACCGCTTCAACGCCGACCTTCTGGCCTTCGTCCAGAAAGTCGGCCTCTAAACCCACGACCGAGGGGGATCGAGGATGTCCGAACCTGTCGTCCGCCACATGGGCGAACTCAAGATCACGCGGATTTCCGAGCCGGACATCCTCGCCCTCACGCCGGCGCGGCTCTTTCCCGACCTCGCCGACGAGGCCGCCGACCCGGCGCTGTTTCCCCCGCACATGCTGACGGAGGAGGGGTTCGTCCGCCTCGCCGTGCACGCCTGGCTCGTCGAGGGGCCGCTCGTCACGCTCCTCGTCGATACCGGCATCGGCAACGCCAAGGCGCGCCCCAAGGCGCCGCTCTTCCACGAGCGGCAGACCGACTTCCTCGACACCCTGGCAGCGGCCGGGGTGGCGCCGAGCGCGGTCGATCTCGTCCTCCTCTCCCACCTTCATGTCGACCATGTGGGATGGAACACGGTACGGACCGACGACGTCTGGCTGCCCACCTTCCCACACGCCAAGTACGTCTTCTCCGAAAAGGAATACCGCTTCTACGCCGCGCCCCAGCACTACGAGGCGCGGCACCACAACAGCTTTCTGGCGCGGATGGACAGCGTCGACCCGGTGGTCGCCAACGGTCAGGCCGTGATGATCGCGGTGGATGGATCGGAGGTGATGCCGAACGTCCGCTTCCATGCAACCCCCGGCCACAGCCCCGACCACGCGGTGATCACGATCGATACGCCCGATGGCCGCCTGCTCTTCGCCGCGGACACGCTCCACCACCCCGCGCAGGTGCTGCGGCCCGACGTGAACTCGACGTTCGACCTCGAGCCCGAAGCCGCCCGCGCCTCGCGCCGCAAGATGCTCGACATGGCCGCCGAGGAGAACACCCTCCTCTTCGGTGCGCACCTGTCGGGCACCTCGGTGCTCGACATCCGCCGCACCGCCGAGGGCTACACCTGGCGGGAGGCCTGAGGCACCGGATCCGGAACCCGACCCGCGGCGCCGATCGAGACGTAGATCGCCGCCGCCGTTCGGATGCCGTCGCGAAAGCAGGCGATCTTCAGATTCTCGTCGGGCGCGTGGTTCGCCTCGTCGGCATTGGCGAAGGGGACGAGGAAGGTCGGCAGCCCGAGAACGCTCTGAAACGCGGCCGTCGGCAGCGTGGCGCCGAGCATCGGCTGAAGGAGCGGCTCGGCCCCCCGCGCCCGAACGATCGCCTCGCGCAGCGCCCCGGCCCACGGATGGTCGAGCGGCGTCCGGGCGACCGGGGTGCCCTGTCCGCGCACCACCTCGACGTCCTCGGCGTGGCGAGCGACATGGCGCTCCAGGCAGGCGAAGACGTGCTCCGGCTCCATCCCGGCCACGAGGCGGATGTCGCACTTGGCGATGGCTTGCGCCGGGATCACCGCCTTGCTGCCGCGCCCGGCGTAGCCGCCGGAGATGCCGTTGATCGTCAGCGTGGGATGGAACATCAGCCGGTCCGCGAAGGGGCGGTCCTTCGGCTGATCGAGGTGCGTCAGGCCAAGCTCGCGCTGCACGGCCTCCACGTCGACGGGGAAGATGTCGGCCGCGGCGCGCTCGGCGGGCGCAGGCGGCTCCACCCCGTCCAACAGGCCCTCGACGGTGAGGCGACCGTCGCGGTCCCGCATGCTCGCCAGGGCATGCACCAGCGCCCACGCCGCGTTGGGCATCACCCCACCGAAGAGGCCGGAATGCGCATCGCGCCGCGCGGTCTTCGCGTGCAGCTCGAAGGAGAGGAATCCGCGGTTGCCGAAGCAGATCACCGACGCCCCGCTCTCGTGCAGCGGACCGTCGGAGATGACGACGAGATCGGCACCGAGGGCGTCGGCGTGCGTCTTGAGGAACGGCCTGAGGTTGGGACTGCCCACCTCCTCTTCGCCTTCGAGGAGGAAGAGCACGTTGCACGGCAGCCGGCCATGCGTCTCGCGCAGCGCCTCCAGCGCGAGGATGTGGGCGAAGTGCTGGCCCTTGTTGTCGCCGGCGCCGCGGGCGTAGAGCCTGCCGTCGCGCACCTGCGGGCTGAACGGCGGCGACGTCCACGCCTCGACCGGCTCGGGCGGCTGCACGTCGTAGTGGCCGTAGACGAGCACAGTGGGCCCGTCGACCCGCGGGCTCTTGCCGAGCACCATCGGGTAGCCCGCGGTGGGGATGAGCTCGACCTCCATCCCCAGGCGGTCCACCAGATGGCCGGCGGCGAGGCGGGCCGCCTCCCCCATCCCGACATTCTGGGCGCTGATGCTCGGCTGGCGCAGATAGTCGATGAGAAGCTCGAGGTGCGCCTCGAAGCGCTCGTCCAAGCGGGCGAACACGTCGTCGAGATCGCTCATGCGGCAGTCCCCTTGGCTGTTGGTCGAAACGATGCGGCGGCCGGGCGGGTCCGGCAGGCCTGCCGCATGGCGTGCGGCCGTCGGATCAGCGCAGGACGGCGCCGAAGTTGCGCGCCGGGTCGAACTCCGGCGAGGGCCGGCCCAGCGGCATCGCCGCCTCGCCTGCCGCACGCGCGAGGAAGCGGCCGGACCCCGCCGCAGCAAGAAGCCTGCCATCGTCGACGACGACCTCGCCGCGCCGCACGGTGGTGACCGGCCAGCCTCGCACCGTCCGTCCCGCATAGGGCGTGTAGCGGGCCCCGTCGTGAACGCTCTCGTCGGCGAAGGTGATCTCCTTGTCGGCGTCCCAGATCGCGATGTCGGCGTCGGCGCCGGGCGCGATCGTGCCCTTCTGCGGGGCGAGCCCGTAGAGCCGCGCCGGTTCCGACGCGGTCCAGCGCACGAAGTCGGTGAGGCGGAACCGGCCCGAGGCGACCATCGCGTCGAAGAGGAGCGGGAGCCGCGCCTCGATGCCGGGCATCCCCGAGACGATCTCCTTGAAGTTGGGCGTGGGGCTGAAACGCAGCTTGCCCGTGTCGTCGAAGGCGTAGGGGGAATGGTCGGATGAGATCAGCTGCAGATCGCCTTGGGCGAGGGCAGCCCAGAGCGCATCCCCGTCCGCCGCCTCGCGGCCGGGGGGCGAATAGACGAACTTCGCCGCCTCGTTGCCGGGCCGATCCATGTCGCCGCGGGTGAGGAAGAGATATTGGGGACAGGTCTCGGCGTAGACCTTGAGCCCCCTGCCCCGCGCCTGGCGCACGATCGCCGCTCCCTCGGCGGTGGAGACGTGGTAGAGCATCACCGGCTGGTCGACGAGCTCGGCGAGCGCGATCAACCGCTGAAAGGCCTCCGCCTCCGCCGCCCGCGCGTGGGCGACGCCGTGATAGCGGGCGTGGGTGTAGCCGCGATCGAGCAGGCGGCGGGTCAGCCACTCGATCATGCCGTGGTTCTCGGCGTGCGCCATCACCAGGGCGCCGAGCTCGCGCGCCGTCTCCAGAACGTCGAGGATCTGGAGATCGTCGAGCTTCACGCGATCGTAGGTCATGAAGAGCTTCAGCGAGCTGTGGCCGGCCGCGACCAGCTCGGGCAGCTCACCCTTCAAGACCTCCTCGGTGGGGTCGGCGAGGATGAGGTGGAAGGCGTAGTCGGTCACCGCGCCGGCGCGCGCGAGGGCGTGATAGGCGTCCGCGTTGCGCGCGACGCTCTCGCCGCGCCCCTGCGCCACGAACGAGATCGTCGTCGTCGTGCCGCCCATCAGCGCGGCCTTGGTCGCGGTCTCGAAGGTGTCGGAGCAGACGAAGCCGCCGGACGACATCTGCTCGATGTGGGTGTGGCTGTCGACGCCGCCCGGCAGGACGAAGCGGCCCCTGGCGTCGATCTCGGTCCGACCGCGACCGAGACCGCTGCCGATCGCGGCGATCGTGCCGCCGGAGACGGCGACGTCGGCGGCGAAGACGTCCGACGCGGTGGCGACGGTGCCGCCGCGGATGACAAGGTCGTAGTCGGTCACTCAAGTGTTCCGTTCATTGTCTCATTTGGAGGCGCCGAAGCCCACGAGCTTGGCGCGTTCGGGGTCGCGCATCAGCGAATCGAGGATGCGCCGGGTCGTCTCGTCGGTCTCCTGCCGGCAGAGCTGCACGGCGCGGTCGCAGTCGCGCGCCTCGAGAGCCTTGACGAGATCGAGATGGGTGCTCTCCAGCTCGGTCGCGGGCCACGCGACGATGCCGAAATTGAACAGCCGCTCGCTCTCGTCGAGGATCCGCGTCAGCATCGCGACGAGGCGCGTGTTGTGCGTGATCTTGGCGACCGCGAGGTGGAAGGCGCGGTTGATGGCGATCCGCTCCGGTCCGCCCTTGAGGTGCCCGTCGGGGACGACCGCGTAGGCCTCGAGCGAGGCGATCGCGGCATCGTCGGCATTCTCCACGATCATCCGCACGATGCCGCTTTCGAGGACGAAGCGTGCCTCGCTGAGATCGCGCAGATCGGCGAGGTTGATGGGCGTGACGTGATAGCTGCGCCCGTTGGAGGGCGACACGAGCCCTTCCTGGCGCAGTCGCGAGAGCGCGTCGCGCACCGGGGTGGGGCTGACGTCGTACTCGCGGGCGAGACCGGCCTCGGAAACCGCGCTTCCGGGCGGCAGCTCGCAGGAGATGATGCGCTTCTTCAGCTCAAGATAGATCTGCTCCCATCGCGCCTTGTGTCCCCCGCCGCCCGCCTGCTTGCGCGAGCCCGATTTCGATCCGGCCACCTGATCACCCGTCATTTGTCGCATTCATTTTTTATTCGCTGTAGCGTTGACGTCAATACACTGTAGTGATTACCGTAGTGATCACAATAGCAATACCCTCGTTTGATACCCGTCAGCCCGCATGGCTGCCAGAATAGGACCACTCTATGAGACAGACGACGGCCCTTTGGTTGGCGAGCTCCTGCCTCGTTGCCGCCAGCTTGGTTGCAGGGAGCGCCCAGGCGCAGAGCGAAGCCTGCGGCACCACGGGGGGGACGATGATCGTCGCGATGCCGGCGGACATGCTGCGCACCGACCTCACCCTCGCCTCGGACACTCAGGCCTGGTACATCGGCGGCAACGTCATGCAGGGCCTGATGGGCCCGAAGCCGGGCACTCTGTCGGAGCTCATCCCGGTGCTCGCCGCCGCGCAGCCCGAGCTGTCGGACGACGGCCTCACCTACTCCTTCACCCTGCGCGAGGGCGTGACCTTCCACGACGGCACGCCCTTCGACGCCGAGGCGGTGAAATATAATTTCGATCGCTGGCTCTCGCTGCCGCCTGAGCTGCAGCCCTATGCGCCCTACACGGCGTCCACCATCGGCTTCGGCGACGCGTCGATCATCTCCGAGGTGAACGTCACCGGCGACCACACGATCGACATCGTGCTGAAGGAGCCGAACTCCTCCTTCCTCAACTATCTGGCCCTCGCCGGCTTCACCATCGCGAGCCCGACGGCGCTGAAGGCCGGCGGCGCCGACAACACCGTCACCGACATCACCCAGATCTCCGAGGCCCAGGGTGGCAAGGGCGCCCTCATCGGCACCGGCCCGTTCAGCTTCAAGGAATGGGTGCGCGGCGACCACACCACCATCGTCAAGAACGACGACTATTGGGACGAGGCGGGTGTGCCGTGCCTCGACCAGGTGGTGTTCCGCCCGGTGTCGAACCCGGCGACGGTGATGGCGGGCCTCCAGGCCGGCGACATCGACTTCGCCTTCCAGGTCGGCCCGACGGACGTGCCGATCATCAAGGCCAACAAGAAGATCGACATTGTCGAGCGCGGCGACAGCTGCAACATGTTCGAGCTGGCGCTGAACCACGCCCACGCCCCGCTCGACAACCCCGACGTGCGTCGTGCCATCGCCTATGCGGTGAACAAGCAGGCGCTGGTCGACAATTTCTACGCCGGCTACGCCGCTCCCGCCAACGGCTACCTGCCGCCCGCCTTCCAGTTCGCCAAGGCCCTCGACCTTCCGGGCTACGATCCGGAAAAGGCCAAGGAGATCCTGGCGAAGTCGGGTCTCACCCCCGAACAGCTGACGGTGGATTTCTGGTACCCGTCCGACGTCGTGCGCCCCTACATGCCGGACCCGTCGGGCATCTTCCAGTCGCTCGCCGCCGACCTCGAGGCCGTGGGCTTCACGATCAACCCGAAGTCCGACATCTGGGCGCCGAGCTACCTCGACAGCTACGTGCGCGGCACCTATCCGATGTACCTCATGGGCACGATCTGCCAGTGGGCGAGCGCGGACAACTTCTTGCTGACGAACTTCTTCGGCTACGTCGACGGCGAGCCGCGCAAGCAGTGGAACTACCGCAACGACGACCTGCAGACGACGATGGAAGCCGCCCTCGGCGCCCCCAACGCCGACGAGGCCGCGAAGCTCTGGGGTGAAGCTCAGGACATGCTGGGCGAGGACCTGCCCATCATTCCGCTCGTCAACGCCAAACCGCCGGCAGCGGCGCGCAGCGTGGTGCACGGCTTCGTCAGCTCGGGGAACCTCAGAGAGCAGATGAACACGGTCTGGCTCTCGCAGGAATAGACCCCATCCATCGGCCGGGGCGCATTGCCCGCCCCGGCCCCAACAGTCCCGGAAACTATGATGAACGATCCCACCGAGATCGTTCCGGGCCGGATCTACCGGCTGGGCGGAACGGTCGCGCTGCACGACAATGTCTCCTGGGTGCCGGCCGGCGTGCGCGGCTACCAGCCGCAGAACTGCTACCTCGTCATCGAAGACGAGACCGTCACCCTGATCGACACGGGCATCGCCGCCCATCGCGACCTCATCGTCGAGCAGATGCTCAAGGTGATGCCCCGCGACAAGCCGCTGACCGTGTTCCTCACCCGGTCGGAATATGACTGCATCGGTGGTCTCGCCGCGATCCAGCAGCACTTTCCCGTGGCCCACCTCCTCGCCGGCGGGTCGGTCAACCCGTTCGACGGGTTCGCCGGCGTCACCGAGCTCGAGGGCACCTGGGACAGCCGCATCCAGCTCGGCCGCAACCCGGTCGGCGGCTCCTCGATGGTCGACACCTCCAAGGACCTCGAGACGATCACCCCGGCGCTGCGCCTTCTCGTGACCTTCTGGGTCTATGATCGCGTGTCGAAGACCTTCTTCTCGTCCGACCTCTTCGGCCACACGGTCACCGCGACGGCCGACGCCAAGCTGACGCTCGACCCCGGCGACCCGGACCCCACCACCCCGGAGAGCCTGCGCGCCCACATGCTCGCCAAGTTCCACTGGCTCGCGCAGTCGCTGCCCGACGGCGTCCCCGCGCGCGACCTGAAGACGGTTTTTGCCGATCGCGAGATCGAGAACATCGCGCCCTCGCACGGCCTCGTCCTGCGCGGTAAGGAAGTTATTCAGCGCGACTTCGACCGCATGATCACGCTTCTGGAACATCCCTGGGAGATGCCCGCATGACGATCGACACCTCCGGACGTCCGCGTCAGATCGCGCCGGGAATTCACCATCTCGGCATCTGCCACGTCTATCTCAACGACGTGCGCTTCCCGATGGTCGGCGGCAAGCCGATCCACCTCCACCTGTCGAACTACATGATCCTCGGCACCGAGAAGACGCTGCTCATCGACACCGGCGAGCCGGCGGGATGGGAGGCGCTGTCGGCGCAGATCGACCAAGTGCTCAACGGCCGCGAGCTCAACTATCTCTTCCCGACGCACCCCGAGTTCCTGCACTCGGCCAACCTGACGCGCATCCTCGACAAGTACCCCGAATGCCGCGTCGTCGGCGACGTGCGCGACTACGAGATGTATTTCCCCGGCTGCACGGATCGGATGGACGCGATGCCGATCCGCTCCGAGATCGACCTCGGCGGCGGCTACGAGTTCGTCATCCTCGAAGCGCCCATCAAGGACTTGCCGGCCTCGGTCTGGGGCTACGAGAAGTCGCAGCAGGCGCTGTTTTGCGCCGACGCCTTCTCGTTCGCCCACATCAACGCCAGCGTGCCGGGCCAGGACATGACCGAGTACCATCTCGCCGACGAGTGCTCGCTCACCACCGACGAGCTCCCCGGCGGCGTCGGCCAGATCCGCGACAACTCCGCCTTCATCCTGCGTGCGGCGCTCTACTGGCTGCGCTACATCGACCCGAACCCGCTGTTCGCCAAGGTGGAGAAGCTCTTCCAGGAGTTCCCGCCGAAGATCGTCGCGCCGGCCCATGGCCACGTGATCATCAACCCGCGCGAGGTGGTGCCGATCATCGAGGCGGAGATGGAGTCCGTCAGCGGCACCAGCGGCACGATGGCCGACCGCGTGAAGGTCTCGGCCTAAGCGCAACCCGACGGGACAGGAACGCCAGTGCCCCGCTATATTCTGCGCCGATTGCTGGTCTCGATCCCGGTGCTCTTCGGAGTGACGCTGATCGCCTTCGCCTTCGTCCGGCTCCTGCCGGGCGATCCGGCGGTCACCATCCTCGGCGAGCGGGCCACCCCGGCGGCGATCGAACGGCTGCGCACCTCGCTCGGCCTCGACCGGCCGATCTGGCAGCAATATGCCGAATATATGTCGAACCTCCTGCAAGGGGATCTCGGCAACTCCACCATCACCGCCGCGCCGGTCACCAAGGAGCTCTTCAGCCGCTTCCCCGCCACGCTGGAGCTCTCCATCTGCGCGCTGTTGATCGGGGTCACGGCGGGCCTCTGGCTCGGGCGCGCGGCAGCCCGGCGGCCCGGCGGCGGCACCGACGGCGGCCTCACCCTCCTCTCCCTCCTCGGCATCTCGATCCCGATCTTCGTGCTCGGCCCGCTCCTCCAGTACGTGTTCGGCGTGGTGCTCGACTGGCTGCCCACCTCCGGCCGCATCAACCCGCGCCTCTTCGTCAGCACCCCCACCGGCTTCCTCCTCTGGGACACCGCCTCGCAGGGGGAGTGGGGCGCCTTCCGCGACGTGGTGGCCCATCTCGTCCTGCCCTCCGTCACCCTGTCGATGATGCCGATGGCGATGGTCGCGCGGATGACGCGCAGCAGCGTCATCGAGGTGCAGCGCGAGGACTATGTGCGCACCGCCCGGGCGAAGGGCGTCGTCCCGCCCCGCATCGCGCGCCGTCACGTCATGCGCAACGCCTGGCTGCCGGTCGTCACCGTCATCGGCCTGCAGGTGGGCGCCCTCCTCGCAGGCACCGTCATCACCGAGACCGTGTTCGGCTGGAACGGGGTCGGCTCCCTGGTGGTCAACGCCATCAACCAGCGGGACTATTTCGTCGTGCAGTCGGCCATTCTCGTGTTCGCCGTCATCTTCATCGTGGTGAACCTTCTCGTCGATATCAGCTATGCGCTGCTCGACCCGCGGATCAGCTACCGATGAGCGCCGCCGACACCACCGCGGCGCCCGCCACCCGGGCCCCCTCCAACAGCTACTGGCGTCTGGTGTTCCGCCGGCTGCGGCGCAACCGGCCGGCAATGGCGGGCCTCGTCTGCCTGGTGGTCGTGATCCTCGCGGCCGTCACCGCCCCGATCATCGCGCCCTACGACCCGATGAAGGTCTCCCTCGCCGACGCCTACCAGTCGCCGAACGCGGCGCATCTCATGGGCACCGACAAGCTCGGCCGCGACATCCTCTCCCGCGTTCTCTGGGGCAGCCGCAACAGCCTCAAGACCGGCTTCTTCGCCGTGCTGTGGGGGCTCGCCATCGGTGGCGTGCTCGGATCGCTGGCGCTGTGGGGCGGGCGCATCGTCGACGCGGTGGTCATGCGCTTCACCGACGTCCTCCTCGCCTTCCCCGGCATCCTCCTCGCCATCGGGGTGATCTCCTGGCTCGGGCGGGGCGACGTGCAGATGACCCTCGCCGTCGGCCTCTCTCTCGCCCCGATCTTCACCCGCCTGCTGCGCGCGAGCCTCCTGTCGCTGCAGGAATCGGACTTCGTGCTCGCGCTGCGTTCGGTGGGCGTGCCGCGACGGCAGATCCTCTTCCGCCACATGCTGCCCAACGCGCTGACGCCGCTCATCGTCCAGGCGACGCTGCAGCTCGGCACCACGATCCTCACCGTCGCCGGGCTCGGCTTCCTCGGCCTCGGCCCGGAAGACCCGCGCATCCCCGAATGGGGGACGATGCTCATCGAGGGCGCGCAGATGATCCAGACCTTCCCCCACCTCGTCCTCGGTCCGGGGGCGTGCCTCGTCGCGATCGTCGTCAGCGTCAATCTCCTCGGCGACGGGCTGCGGGACGCGCTCGACCCCCGTGTCAGAAGGTGACCGATGACCCTTCTCGAAGTTGAAGACCTCACCGTTCGCATCGACACCGAGTTCGGCACCGTCCACGCCGTCAACGGCATCAGCCTGAGCGTCGAGCGGGGCGAGACCCTCGCCATCGTGGGCGAGTCGGGCTGCGGCAAGTCGATCACCGGGCTCTCCCTCGCCCGGCTCCTGCCGGAGCCCGCCGCCCGCATCGCCGGCGGCACGATCCGGTTCGAAGGCATCGATCTCGTCACCGCGTCGCCGCGCACCCTCGCCGATCTCAGGGGCCGCGACGTCGCGATGATCTTCCAGGACCCGATGTCGACGCTCAACCCCGTGCTCACCATCGGCGAGCAGATGGCCGAGGCGCTCCTGCGCGGCAACTACGGCGTCTCGATCCGCCCCGTCCGCGACCGTCTCCTCGAGCTTCTCGACATGGTGGGGCTGCCGGGCGGCGAGGCGATGCTGCGACGCTATCCCCATCAGCTCTCCGGCGGCATGCGGCAGCGCGTGATGATCGCGATGGCCCTCGCCCAGAAGCCGCGCCTCCTCATCGCCGACGAGCCCACCACCGGGCTCGACGTGACGGTGGAAGCCCAGATCCTCGATCTCGTCGGCCGCCTGACCGAAGAGAGCGAAACGGCGGTGATCCTCATCACCCACGACCTCGGTGTGGTCGCCGGCGTCTCCCGGCGCGTCGCGGTGATGTATTGCGGCACCGTCATCGAAACCGCCCCCACCGACACCCTCTTCGATGCGCCGATGCACCCCTACACGGTGGGCCTATTGCACGCGACGCCGTCGATCGACGCCGACGCGGACGAAGACCTCCTCGCCATCGAGGGCGTGCCCCCGAACCAACTCCGTCCGCCCGCCGGATGCCCGTTCGCCCCGCGCTGCGCCTGGCGGCAGGAGCGGTGCTGGGTGGAGGTGCCGCAGCCCCGCGCCGTCGGCGAACAACACCAGGTGGCCTGCCACAACACCGCGACGCGGGAGGAGGCGCAGCAAGGCCGCCCCGCGCGCCTCGCCCCCGCCCCGCCCCCGCCGAACCTCTTCGGCATCGGCGAAGTCGTCACCTTCCGGGGCGTGAGCACATGATGCGCCTCGATCCGCGCAGCATCGATCCTCCCGGCGCACGCCCGAACGCCGGCGATCCGGTCCTCTCGGTCCGCCATCTCAACGTCGAGTTCTCCGTCCCCTCCCGGCGGGGGCTGTTGCCGCGCAAGGTCAACGTGCGGGCGGTCAACGATCTCAGCTTCGACATCGGTCGGGGGGAGACGCTGGCGCTCGTCGGTGAATCGGGTTGCGGCAAGAGCACGACCGGGCGCGCGATCTTGAACCTCATCCCCCCCTCGAGCGGCACCGTGCTCTTCGACGGCAGGAACATCGCCGGGCTCGAGGAAAGGGCCCTGCGGCGCACCCGCGCCCGCATGCAGATGATCTTCCAGGATCCCTACGGCAGCCTCAGCCCGCGCCAGACCATCCGCAGCGCCGTGCGCGAGGCGCTCGACGTCCACGATATCGGCGAGCGGGCCGGGCGCTCGGCCGTGGTCGACACGCTGCTCGAGACCTGCGGCATCCGCCCCGACCTCCGCGACCGCTACCCGCACGAGCTCTCCGGCGGCCAGCGCCAGCGCGTCGGCATCGCCCGGGCCCTCGCGACGGGTCCCGACCTCATCGTCGCCGACGAACCCACCTCCGCCCTCGACGTCTCGATCCAGGCGCAGATCCTCAACCTCATCCGCCGCCTGCAGCGCGAGCGGCAGATCTCGTTTCTCTTCATCTCCCACAACATGGCGGTGGTGCGGAACGTGTCGGCGCGCGTCGCGGTGATGTATCTCGGCAGCATCGTCGAGACGGGGCTGACCCACGAGGTCCTGTCGCTGCCGCTCCACCCCTACACCAAGGCCCTCGTGTCGGCGGTGCGCGTGCCGGACCCCGCCGTCGAGCGCCGGCGCGAGCGCATCGTCCTGTCCGGCGAGCAGCCCTCGCTGATGGAACTGCCGAGCGGCTGCCCGTTCCACAGCCGCTGCTGGCTGCGCAAACAGATCCCCACATCGAACCGCTGTGCCGACGAGCGCCCCGTGCCCCGCACGATCTCGCCCGGACGCACGGTGAGCTGTCACTTCGCGGAAGAACTCGGATGAACCGACCCATCCTTTTCGACATCCCCCAGACCGAGACCTTCGCGGAGGCCGATGAGATCCTGAAATCGCGGGACTTCGTGCAAGGCGAAGCGCTCGAGGTGGGGCGCGTGCCACACCTTCCGGAGATCATCACCTCCATCGACGGCCCCCGCCACATGGCCCGGCGCCGGCTCTATATGCCGCTGTTCCGGCCCAAGCGCCTCGCGATGCTCGAGGCCGACATCCTGCGCCGCGAGCTGCGCGAAGCCCTCGACGAGGCGGTGAAGGGCCAGGCGGCCCCGGCGCGGGTGCCGGATCTGCCGTGGGTGATCCGCTCGGCCATCGTGAAGGTGTCGGCCGCCCTCATCGGGCTCGATCTCGCCGACGAGGACGCCGTACGCGGCCTCGTCGAGCATGCCCGCAACATCGCCGAGGGGCGCGATCAGGTCTGGGCCCGCGAGCCCAATCCCGACTCCATCGCCCGGGGGCGGGAGACCTGGGTCGCCTTCATCCGCGACTATTTCGAGCCCTCCGCCGAGCGTCGCCGCGCCCTCGTCGCCGCGCATGCCGCGGGCCGGCTCGGTGCGGACGAGCTCCCCAACGACCTCATCACGCTGATGCTCACCCAGCCCGACCACGACGAGGCCTATGCCCCGATCATGGCCTACGAGGTCGGCCTCTTCCTGACCGCCTCCGTCAACACGACGGCGGCCGTCGCCCCGAAGGCGGTGGAGGCCTGCGCCCACTGGCTCGAGGCGCATCCGGAAGACCAGGCCCGGCGCGAAGACCTCGACTTCCTCCGTCTCGTCGCCCAGGAGGCGCTGCGGCTCTACCCCACCGTGCCCTTCCTGGTGCGCGAGGCCGCCCGGGACGTCACCCTCTCGACGGGCCGGAGCTTCAAGGCGGGCGATCTCGTCCGCACCGACATCACCGGGGGCAATCGCGACCGCTCCGCCTTCGGCGAGGACGCGGACGTCTTCAACCCCCACCGCACCTTCAGCGCCCCACGCCATTTCGGGCTGAGCTTCGGCGGCGGCCCGCACTTCTGCATCGGCCGCGAGATGACCATCGGGCGCACCAAGCCGGGGCCGGCCGACGGGGCCGTCGGGCTCACCATCGCCGTTCTCCAGGAAGTCTATGCGCGCGGCCTGACGCTCGATCCCGACGACTTGCCGCAGCTCGTCGGCGGCACGTCGCAGCACAAATATCTCTCCTTTCCCGTCCTCCTCCACCGGCCGGAGGGCCTCTGCCAATGACCGACGAAAGCACCAAGCAACCCTGGGAGTGGTCGGAGTCCCATTGGCGGGGCCTCGTCGATCAGGTGCGGGCCGGGCGCCCGCTGAAGCCCACGTCCTGGCCGGGTGGCGCGCGCTGCGCCGTCGCGCTGTCGTTCGACTGCGATCACGAGACCAACGAGCTGCGCGACGGCGGCCGGTCGATCGGCCGCATGTCGTGGGGTGAGTTCGGGGCGCGGGTGGGCATCGAGCGCGTCCTCGCCTGCCTCGATCGGCACGGCGTGCCGGCGACCTTCTTCACCCCCGCGGTGGCCGCCCTCCTCCATCCCGACGAGCCCAAGCGGCTCGTCGATGCCGGCCACGAGATCGGCATTCACGGTTGGATCCACGAGCTGAACTCGGTGCTGCCGGCCGAGACCGAACGCGAGCTGATGCTGCGCTCGGCCGACGTCCTCGAAAAGCTCACCGGCGTGCGCCCTTGCGGCATGCGCACCGCGTCCTGGGATTTCAGCCCGTCCACCCTCACGATCCAGCGCGAGATGGGCCTCCTCTACGATTCCTCGCTGATGGCCGACGACGAGTGCTACGAGCTCCTCCAGAACGGCGAGCCGACGGGCATCGTCGAAATCCCCGTCGAGTGGATCCGCGACGACGGCGCCTATCTCACGATGCTGCGCATGGGGGGCCTGCGCCCCTACACCCCGCCGCGCGAGGTGCTGCAGATCTTCATCGACGAGTTCGACGCGGCCTGGGAGGACGGCGGCCTGTTCCAGCTCACCTGCCATCCCCACGTGGTCGGCTACCGGTCGCGGATCCTGATCCTCGAAGAGCTCTTGCGCCACATAAAGGCGAAGGGGTCCTCATGGTTCGCCACCCACGCCGACGTCGCCCGCCACGTGACGGCGGCGAGCCCGCTCTGAGGCGCCGGCCGAGAGCCGGGGCCCGCTACTTGCCGTCAAGGTCGGCGAGCTTGCGCAGGGTGTAGAGGAGGGCCACGCGCTCGGCCGGATTGAGCGGGTCGAGCGTGTCGGCGGTGGCCTGGACGGCGCGCGGAACCATCGTTTCGAGGAGCGTGAGGCCGGCGTCGGTGATGCCGATGATCACCTTGCGGCCGTCCGCCGGGTCCTTGGAGATCGCGACGAGATCGCGCGCCTTCAGACGATCGACGATCCCGCGGATCGTCGCCTGGTCGACGCCCGTCGCCTTGACGAGCTCGGCCTGCGACTGGCGGCCATGGCTGCGCAGGGCGCACAGCGTCGTGAACTGCACCGCGGTGAGCTGCGGATCGCGGCAATTGGCCTGGAAGATGGCGAGATGGCGGTGGTAGGCGCGCCGCAGCAGGTAGCCCACCTGCTCGGTGACGTCATACTGCGAGACGGCCGTCGCGGCATCCGCGCGGGGCTCTTCGGTGTCGTCTTTCAAGTGCCCGTCCAAGTGCCCGTCACCTTCAGCAGCCATCCATTCCCGCGCGGCGGCGCGCATCGTGACCCAATTGTCACCCCGCCGCCCTTTCCAGGGTGACACGCCGCCGCCACACGCTCGGCGGGTCGCCCTGCGCGGCACCCACATTGAGCGTACACCTTATATTTGTCTACTCCACTTGCACAAAACCTCGGTCGTCGTCATGCCCCTAGCAGCGGCAAACAGCCTATGATCCGTGTTGCTTTATTGTGCGCGTGTGACCACGATCTGATCTTGCAGTTTGACAAAAGTAATGGAACTCTAGCGTAGACACTGCACTTTGCGTCGGTCCGCGGCTCCGTTCGAGAATGACGAGATGCCGAGGCCGTGGATGCTGAAGATCGTGATAAGACCTGCCTATGTATGACACCTTTGCCGTCCGCGCCCTGATCGACCTCTGGCTGACAGAGGACGTCGGCTGTTTCGATCTCACCGCCAAGCTGATGGTGGATCCCGCCGCCACCGCGACGCTCTACATGAACGCCCGCGAGCCCATGACCCTCGCCGGCATCGACGTCGCCGCCATGGTGTTCACCCGCTACGAGCCGGCGATCACCGCCGAAGTCGTCGCCACCGACGGCGACCGGGTGGAAAAGGGCACCATCCTGATGAAGGTCTCCGGCCCCGCCCAGGCGCTGCTGACGGCCGAGCGCACCGCCCTCAACATCGTTCAGCGCCTCTCCGGCATCGCCACCGAGACGCAGAAATATGTCGACGCCATCGCCCACACCAAGGCGCGCCTGCTCGACACCCGCAAGACCACGCCGGGCCTTCGAATGCTCGAAAAGCACGCCGCGGCCTGCGGCGGGGCGCTGAACCACCGGCTGAACCTTGCCGACGGCGTCATGCTGAAGGACAACCACATCGCCGTCTGCGGCTCCATCGCCAATGCCGTCGCCATCGCGCGCAAGAAGGTCCCCGCCCTCACCAAGATCGAGGTGGAGTGCGATCGCATGGACCAGGTGGCCGAGGCCGTGGAAGCCGGCGCCGACGTCATCATGCTCGACAACATGGACAACGCCGTGATGGCCGAGGCGGTCGAGATGATCGCCGGCCGCGCCCTCGTCGAAGCGTCGGGCGGCATCCGGCTCGACACCATCGCCGGCAAGGCCGAAACCGGGGTCGACTTCGTGTCCACGAGCCGGCCCTTCCAGTCCGCTCCGGCCGTCGACATCGGCCTGGACGACGCCTGAGGCGACACCAGGATGCAGCCCGGAACGCTCTTCATCATCGTCGGGGCGAGCGGCGTCGGGAAAGACACGCTGCTGTCGGCGGCGGTGGAGGCGCTGGAGCCCTCCGGGCGCTACGTCCAGGCGCGGCGGGTCATCACCCGCCCGGCCGGCGGCGCCGAAGCGCACGAGCCCGTCACCGATGAGGAGTTCGAGCGGCGCCTCGCGAGCGGCGAACTCCTCGCCCACTGGCGCGCCCATGGCCTCTCCTACGGATGGCCCGTCTCGATCCTCGACGAGCTGAAGGCCGGCCGCAACGTGCTCGCCAACGGCTCGCGCGGCGCGATTCCGGACCTTTCGGGCGTGGTCGACCGCTGCGTCATCGTCGAGATCACCGCCCCTCGCGAGATCATCGCCGAGCGCCTCGCCGCCCGCGGCCGTGAGAGTGCGGAGGAGATCGAAGCCCGCCTCAACCGCCACGTCCCGCCGCTGCCGGCGACGATGACCGTCGCCGAGGTGATGAACGACGGCACGGTGGAAGACGCGGTCAACCACCTGATCGCGACGCTGGAACGCTACGCCACGCGGCTGTCCCTCAAGCGCATGCCCATCGGCGCCGGCACCACCACCATCGCCTATCTGAGCGATGCGTGCCGGCTCGTCGACGCCAAGGCGCTCGCCGATGGCGGGCGGGTCGACGTGGTGGGCGAAACGGCGAGCGTGCGGGCGATCGTGAACCTCGTCGAGCCCGGCGGTGCGCTCGGCGACCACGAGATCGGCCTGTCGCGCGAGGGGTTCGAGCTCCTGGGGCTCGACGCGGGCACCCTCGTCTCGGTCCACCGCACGCCCTCGCCCAAGAGCCGGGAGATTTTGCGCCGCAAGATCGCCGGCCGGCATCTGGGCTCGGCCGACTACGAAACCCTCTTCCGCGACATCGTCGACGGCCGCTACACCAACCGCGAAACCGCCGCCTTCCTGGTCAAGACCGTTCAATCGCTCGACGACGACGAGGTGGTGGCCGTCGCCCGCGCCCGCTGCGCCTTCTCCCCGCGCATCGACTGGGAGGCGCCGGTCGTCGTCGACAAGCACTCCCTCGGCGGCGTGCCGGGGAGCCGGATCACCCTCATCGTGGTGCCCATCGTCGCGGCCTGCGGCCTGGTGATCCCGAAAACCTCGTCGCGCGCCATCACCTCCGCGTCCGGCACCGCCGACGTGATGGAAGCGCTCTGCCGCATCGATCTCGGCCCCGCCGACGTGCGCCGCGTGGTGGGGGAGACCGGCGGGTGCATCGCCTGGAACGGCCGGCTCAACCACTCGGTGCTCGACGACATCGTCAACGCCATCACCCGGCCGCTGGCGCTCGACAGCAACCACTGGTCGGTCGCCTCGATCATGTCAAAGAAGTTCACCGCCGGCTCCACCCACGTGGTGATCGACATGCCGTTCGGCCCGCGCGCAAAACTCAAAACCGAGGCGGACGCGCTGGAGCTCGGCCGGATCTTCGAGCTGACGGGCGCGGGGCTCGGTCTCACCGTGCGCGCCTTCGCCACCGACGGGTCCAACGCCATCGGCAACGGCATCGGCCCCGCGCTCGAATTGCGGGACGTGTTGAAGGTGCTCGAAAACGCCCCCGACGCGCCGGCGGATCTTCGGGAGAAGGCGCTGTTCTTCGCCTCCGAGGTGCTGTCCTTCGCGCCGGGCGCCGGCTCCCTCGCCGACTGCCGGGCGCGCGCCGAAGCGGTGCTCGCCTCGGGCGCGGCGCGCGAAAAGCTTTCCGCCATCGCGAGCGCCCAGGGGGCCCGCCCCATCGTGCGCCCCGGCTCGCTGCACCACACCGTGCGCGCCCGCACCGCCGGCGCCATCGCCCGGGCCGACGGCTGGCACCTCGCCGGCATCGCCCGCACCGCGGGGGCCCCGCACGACAAGTCCGCCGGGGTCGACCTCCACGTGCGCCCCGGCGTGAGCGTCGCTCGCGGCGAGGCGCTCTACACCATCCACGCGAGCGACATCGCCGCAATGGAGCGCGCCGTCGCCCGCGCCGAGGCCGAGACCGGCTTCACCCTCGTGCGTGACGGGGCCGCGTCCCCCGAGCCCGCGCGGAAGGCGTCGTGAGCGCCCTCCGCCTCGTTTCCCGTGTTGGCCGACCCGCCGGCGGCCTCGAGTACCGTGACCGGTGGTCCTCAGCGAAAGGATGCTTCGATGCGTAAATTCAACAGGCTGATCGCCGCGATCGGCGCCGGCGCCCTCCTCGCCGCGGGTGCCGCCACCGGCGCGAGCGCCGAAAACTACACGCTGTGCGGCGCGAGCCCGGGCGGCCTGTGGGCGCTGCTCGGCGCCGGCATCGACGCCGCGGTGAAAGCCGAGGACCCGTCCTCCTCCGTCACCTACCAGACCTCGTCGGGCGGCTTCGCCAACATCGTGCAGATGTCCCAGGGCAACTGCGACATGGCCATCATCCACCTCGGCGAAGGCGTGATCGCCACGAACGGCGAGCCCCCGTTCCCGCAGCCGATGGACGATTTCGCCCTCGTCGCCGTGATGTACAACTGGGCGCCGATGCAGTGGCTCATGAGCGAGAAGTTCGCCGCCGAGCACGACATCACCTCCATCGCCGACATGAAGGACACCCCGGTCGACCTCATCGTCAACCGCAAGGGCATTCTGCCGTCGATCCTCGCCGAGGCCGCCCTCGGTCAGCTCGGCATTACCTATGACGGCATCGACGCCGCCGGCGGTTCGGTGCAGTTCCAGGGCTCCAAGACCGCCGAGGAACTGATGAAGGACGGCCGCGGCGACATCTGGACCAACGCCATGTTCATCGGCACCGGCTCCATCAACGCCATCGCCGAGAGCGTCGACCTGCGCCTCCTGTCGGTGCCGGACGAGGTGGTCGACTACATGGTGAAGAACTACGGCTCGATGCCCTACACGGTGCCGGCCGGCAGCTATCCCTGGCTGAAGGAAGACGTGAAGACCTTCGGCGCCCAGGCCGGTCTCGTGGTGCCGAAGTCGGCGAGCAAGGAAGAGGTCGAGGCGCTGACCAAGGCGCTCCTCGACAACATCTCGGCGATCCAGAACGTGCACAAATCCATGAAGGCGCTGACGCCCGAGATCATGATGTCCGGCGAGAGCCTGCCCTACCACGAAGGCGCGCTCGCCGCTTACGGCAAGTAAGGGGTTGCCGCCGCGCCTCCCGGCGCGGCGGCTCTTTCGCACGCAGCCCCCGGAGACGGTCCGATGATGGCAATCCTGAACTCCCTGTTCGCGGTCGGCGGGCGGCGCCGGCTCGAAGGTCCCGTCGACGTCGCCGTGAAGGTCTATGCCGCCGGCGTCGCGCTCTGGGTGCTCTACGAGACCACGGTGGCGCGGGTCGACGCGCTCGCCGCGACGGCCGTCTTCCTCGCCCTGGTGCTGCCGCTGTCGTTCCTCCTGGTGCGGGGCAGCCAGCGGGCGAACGAAACCCGCGTGCCCTGGTACGACTGGGTGCTCGCCGCCATCGCCGCGGCGACGGCGATCTATTTCGTCGCCAGCATCGAGATGATCGCGACGCGCATCAGCCTGTTCTTCCCGCTGACGACGGTGCAGACCATCGCCGCCCTCTCCATCGTGCTCCTGACGCTGGAGATCACCCGGCGCACGGTCGGCACCTTCCTGATGCTGCTCGTCGTGGCGTTCACCGCCTACAACCTCTTCGGCCATCTGCTCGACGGCCCGCTGAGCCACGGCACTATCAGCCTCAACCATTTCCTCGACATCAACGTCTTCACCGGCGACGGCCTCTTCGGCGTGCCGGTGCGGGTCGCGGCCACCTACGTGTTCCTGTTCGTGATGTTCGGGACGTTTCTGGAGCTCGCCGGCGGGGGCGAGTTCTTCTTCCGCATCTCCGCCGCCCTCGCCGGGCGCTCCCACGGCGGGCCGGCGAAGATCGCGGTGATCTCCTCGGCGCTCTTCGGGACGATGTCCGGCAGCCCCACCTCCGACGTCGTCACCACCGGCTCCATCACCATCCCGATGATGCAGCGCATGCGCTACAGCCCCGTGCTCGCCTCCGCGGTGGAGGTCGCCGCGTCGACGGGCGGCTCGATCCTGCCGCCGGTAATGGGCTCGGCCGCCTTCATCATGGCCGAGTACACGGGCATTTCGTACATCACCATCGTCATCGCCTCGATCCTGCCGGCGCTGCTCTACTACGCCTGCATCATGCTGCAGGTGCATCTGCGCTCCGAGCGGCTCTCCCTCGCCGGGCTCGAGGGGGAGGAGGTGCCGTCCGCCTGGCGTTCGCTCGCCGAGGGGTGGCCTTATCTGGTGCCGCTCGCGGTGCTGGTGGTGGCGCTGATCCAGGGCTATTCGCCGACCATGGTGGCGGTGATTGCGCTCGCCTCGGTGGTGGTCGCGTCGTGGTTCCGGCCGGGCTACCGGATCGGCCCGCGCCGGCTCTTCACCGGGCTGTCGGCCACCACCATCCGCATGCTCGGCGTCACCGGGGCGTGCGCGGCGGCGGGCCTCGTCATCGGCGGGATCACCATGACCGGCCTTGCGATGAAGTTCTCCTACATCACCTTCGCGCTCGCCGGCGACAACATGGTGGTGGCGCTCGTCCTCTCGGCGATGGTGACGATCCTCCTCGGGCTCGGCATGCCCACCCCCAGCGCCTACGTGCTGGCGGCGGTGCTGATCGGCCCGACGCTGGTGAACGAGTTCCACATCCCGCTCCTCAACGCGCACCTGTTCCTGATGTATTTCGCGGTGCTGTCGGCGATGACGCCGCCCGTCGCGGTGGCGGCCTATGCGGCGGCGGCGATCTCCAACGCCAACCCCATCTCGATCTCGCTGCAGGCGTGCCGGCTCTCCATCGCCGCGTTCGCGCTGCCCTTCGCCTTCATCTTCGCCCCCAGCATCCTGACGCCGCAGCTCGACCCCAACACCCTCGTCCAGCTCGCGACGGTGTGCGCGGGCACGCTGTTCCTCGCGATCGGCACCGAGGGCTTCTGGCGCGAGCGCATCGCGACGCTGCCGCGGCTCGCGGTGTTCCTCGGCGGGGCGATGCTGTTCACCCCGAGCTACATCGTGTCGGGCCTCGGTCTGGTCCTGGCGCTCGCAGGGCTGTTCCTGTCGGAGCGGCGGCGCAAGTCGCACGGCCGCGTCGCGGCGGAAGGCCGTCAGGCGTAGCCTCGCGCCCCACGGCACCGCGGCGAGGCGCTCGGCGGCGCTTGCCCGGGGAGGGATCGTTGCCCACCTACGATCGTCGCCACATCGGCGCCACACGTGGACATCTCCCTTTGATCCCAGCCCAAGACGGTTGGCGGGTCGGTGTGCTGTTCTCCGAGAGCGGCACCACCGTCGTCACCGAGACCGAGCACCTGCGCGGCACCGAGCTTGCCATCGCCGAGATCAACGCCGCCGGCGGCGTGCTCGGCCGCCCGATCGTGCCCACGGTCTACGACCCCGGCGCCCGCAACGCCGACTATCTCGCCTTCGCCCGCCGCATGCTCGCCGAGGACGATCTCGACATCATCTTCGGCTGCTCCATGTCCGCGAGCCGCAAGACCGTGCTGCCCATCGTCGAGCGTCACAACGGGCTGTTGTTCTACCCCTCGATGTATGAGGGGTTCGAGTATTGCGAAAACGTCTTCTATTGCGGGGCAACGGTGAACCAGACCTGCCTGCCGCTGGCGGACTATCTGATCCGCAACTATGGCGGCCGGGTCTATTTCGTGGGGTGCGACTACATCTTCCCGCGCGAATCGAACCGCATCATGCAGGAGCTGATCGAGGCGCGCGGCGGCGAGGTGGTGGGCGAGACCTACGTGCCCCTCGACGCGGGCGAGGACGCGGTGTCGGCGCTGATCCCCAAGATCCGCACCGCGGCGCCCGACGTGGTGTTCTCGACCCTCGTCGGCACCACCGCGCAGGCGTTCTACCGCCTCTACGACGCCGCCGGCTTCGACCGCACGCGCCATCCCGTCGCGAGCCTCACCATGGCCGAGACCGAGATCGCCACCATCGGCCGCGCCGCCTGCACCGGCCACATCCTCGCCGCCACCTACATGCAGACCGTCGACAACGCCGAGAACGCGCGCTTCGTCGCCGCCTTCAAGGCCCGCTTCGGCGCGGACGCCACCACCAGCATCTGGTCGGAGGCGGCCTATATGCAGGTGCACCTCTTCGCCCGCGCGCTCGCCCGCGTGGGCTCGGCCGATCCCCGCCGCATCGCCCTCGACCCCCTCGGCGACGAGTTCGACACCCCCGAAGGCCGCGTGCGCGTCGACGTCGACACCCGCCATTTGTGGCTCACCCCGCGCATCGGCATCGCCACCGGCGAGGGGCTCTTCGACATCGTCTGGGAAAGCCGGGTCGCGGTCCGGCCCGACCCCTATCTCGCCGCGACCCGGATCGAGGAGAGCGCGCTCGATGCCTGGATCTGAGGGCGGTTCGGCACGGCGGATGCCTCTGGCCACAGGGGCGGCGGGCGGCCGCGGGGGAGCGGGCATGGAAGGGTCGCGCGCATGAAGGACGGGCAGGGGACGAGAGGCGCGCGCCGCATCCTCGACGAGCTGCGCCGCGCCCGCGCGCTCCTCATCAACCCGCTCGACGAGGACGGCCAGCTCCTCGCCGACCATCTGAAGCGCCTCGGCTGCGCCGTCGCCCCCGCCTGGCCACCGCCCTCGACGCTGCCCGACGGCATCGACACCGTGCTCATCGGCGTCGACGAGGTGGCCGTCGGCGACATGGTGCAGCTTCTCGAGGGCCACGACGTCGCGGTGATCGCCATCGTGACCTACGAGAGCCCGACGACGCTGAAATCGATCTACGACCTCAACGCCCACGGGGTGATGAGCAAGCCCTTGCGGCCGCTCGGGATCCTCACCCAGTTCACCCTCGCGCGCTATCGCCACCGCACCGAGGGCCGGCTCAACGGCAAGATCCGCAAGCTCGAGGACACGCTGAAGGGCCGCCGCATGGTCGACCGCGCCATCCGCCTGCTGATGGACGAGCAGGGCCTCGCCGAGGACGCCGCCTATCGCCTCCTGCGCGATCAGGCGACGGCCGAGCGCATCGCGCTCTCCTCCATCGCCGAGGAGATCGTCACCGCCTACGAGACGATGGCCCGCCTCGGGCTGAAGCGCCCCGGCCCGGGGAGTGCGGCGAGTGCGGCGAGTGCGGCGGGGGTGCCACCGAAAGTGGCGTCGCCCAAAGATTAGGCGCGTTAGGCAGGTTTTGACCGAATCTTCGGCTTGAGCGGGTCGGGGACCCGTGTCAGCTTTTGCCGACAAGAGCAGCGATGCTCGGCGGCAAGGTTGCCGTCTTCACATCAAGGCTTCGTAGCCCCTGACCTGCGGTTCGCGCCGCGTCAGGGGCTTTTTGCGTTTTGGAGACCCGCATGACCTCTGACCGCGGCCCCGGCCGCTACAAGGTCGCGTGCGTCCAGTTCGCGCCGGTGATCGGCGATCTGGACGGCAATCTCGCGACCATCGCCACCAAGGTCCGCGCCGCCCATGCCGCCGGGGCGAGCCTCGTGGTGCTGCCCGAGCTCGCCCCCTCGGGCTACGTGTTCGAGAGCGACGAGGAACTCGCCGCCCTCGCCGGCCCGGTGCCGGAGGGGAAGGCGGCGGCCTTCCTCGTGGCGCTCGCGATGGAGCTCGGCATTCACCTCGTGTCGGGGATTGCCGAAGCGGCGAACGGGCGGGTCTACAACGCCGCCCTCCTCGCCGGGCCCGGCGGGTTCATCGGCGGCTACCGCAAGCTTCACCTGTGGGACCGGGAAACCCTGTTCTTCGCCCCCGGCGACCTCGGCCTGCCGGTCTACGACACGCCGCTCGGCAAGATCGGCATCGCCGTCTGCTACGACGGGTGGTTCCCCGAGACCTTCCGCACCCTCGCCGACGCCGGCGCCGAGATCGTGTGCGTGCCCACCAACTGGGTGCCGATGCCGAGCCAGGACCCCGACACGGAGGCGATGGCCAACACCCTCCACAAGGCGGCCGCCCATTCCAACGGCCTCTATATCGCCTGCGCCGACCGGGTGGGGGTGGAGCGGGGCCAGCCCTTCATCGGCCAGAGCCTGATCCTCGGTCCGAACGGCTGGCCGCTCGCCGGTCCCGCCCACCGCAGCGAGCCCGAGACCCTCATCGCCGAGGTGGACATCGGCGCGATCGAGCGCGTCCGCCAGATCAACGCCCACAACCACGTCCACGCGGACCGACGTCGCGACGTCTACCGCTGACCGCCTTTCGCCTTTTCATGCAGCCGGAGCTGAACCCATGAATGTCCTTATGAATGCCAAGATCCTCAGCGTCCTCGCGGCCACCCTCCTCGCCGGCACGGCGCAGGCGGCCGACCCGATCAAGATCGGCGTGCCCGTCGGGCTGTCGGGCGCCAACAGCGTCGTCGCCCCCTCGGTGGTGCAGGCCGCCGAGCTCGCGGTGGAGGAGATCAACGCCGAGGGCGGCGTGCTCGGCCGCCCGCTGAAGCTCGTCGTCGCCGACGACGGGTCGGGCGCGGTGGGCGCCCAGAAGGCCTTCGACGCCCTCGTCTTCCGCGACGAGGTGGACGTGCTCATCTCCATGGAGACGAGCGCGGCGCGCAACGCCGGCCTGCCGATCGTCCAGCGTGGCCGGATCCCCTACATCTACACCTCGTTCTACGAGGGTCGCTCCTGCAGCCCGTTCCTCTACGTCGACGCCTGGGTGCCCGAGCAGCAGGTGCCCCCGGTGGTCGACTATCTGAAGGCCGAGGGCGCCAAGACCTATTTCCTCATCGGCAGCGACTACGCCTTCGGCCGCGGCATGCTCGACTTTGCCGAAAGCTACATCAAGGAAACGGGCGGTGAGGTCGTCGGCGAGGAATATCTGCCGATGGACGGGACCGACTGGACCGCGATCATCTCCCAGTTGAAGAGCTCGGGCGCCGATGCGCTGATCACCTCCACCGCCGGCGGCGCGCCCAACGTGACCCTCACCAAGCAGCTGCGCGGCGCGGGGGTGACGATCCCCTACGCCAACCTCGCCGTCGACGAGGGCACCGCCAAGTCCATGGGCGCCGACGCCGAGGGCATCCTCATCTCCGCCTCCTACATCACCGGCATCGACAGCGACGAGAACAAGAGCTTCCTCAAGGCGATGAACGACAAGTTCGGCGGCGACCTGCGCACCCCCAACGACCTGTCGGTGCCGCAGTACGAGGGCGTCTATCTCTATAAGGAAGCCGTGGAGAAGGCCGGCAGCACCGACCCGCGCGCCGTCCTGAAGGCGCTCGGCGAGGTGTCGTTCACCGGCCCGCGCGGCACCATCGAGATGTCCAAGCAGCACCACGCCCCGCTGACGATGTATCTGGGTCAGGTGCAGGCCGACGGTTCGGTGAAGGTGGTGGAATCCTTCCCCAACGTCGATCCCGGCGAACAATGCCCCGATCTTTGAGGCACGCTTTGGGGCGCGCTTCAGGCTGTTCTGGGAGCATTCTGGGGGACGCCCTTCGAGCGACACTTCGGGCCGGCGCGCCGCGTCCTGACGCGCCGTCACCCGGCCCCTCATCCCCGACCCATCACCCGACATGACGCGCTGCCGACCTGGCGCGTCACCGGCTCGACACGCGGCGGCGGGCACCGGCCCCGCCGCCCATCCCAGGCGCCCCCAGCGGAGACAAGCCCATGTCCCTCTTCCTCGACGTCGTGACGAGTTCGGCCGTGCTCTTCATCGTCGCGACGGGCCTTCTGACGATCTTCGGCGTGCTCAAGATCATCAATTTCGCGCACGGGGCCTGGCTCACCGTGGGCGGCTACTGCGCGGTGGCGACCACCCAGACGGGGCTCAGCCCCTGGCTCGCGCTCCCCGTCGCCTTCGTCGTGGGCGGGGTGCTCGGCATCCTCACCGAGCGCTTCATCGTCCGCCCGCTCTATGCCCGACCCCTCGACGCGATCCTCGCCACCTGGGGGCTCGGCATCGTCATCGGCCAGCTCATCACCCTGATCTTCGGGCGCGACGTGCAGTTCACCCCGAGCCTCATCCCCGGCACCGTCGACGTGTTCGGCACCGCCTACTCGGCCTACCGGCTGTTCGCGCTTCTCGCGGCCGTCGTCCTGGGGCTCGGCTTCGCCTTCCTGATGGAAGGCACCCGGCTCGGCCTCTCCGCCCGCGCCGTCATCATGAACGAGACGCTCGCCCGCATCCTCGGGCTCGACACCGCGAAGATCCGCACCGTCACCTTCATGATCGGCACCGGGCTCGCGGGGCTCGCGGGGGTGCTCCTCACCCCGCTGACCAGCGTCGATCCGAACATGGGCGTCGCCTGGCTCGTCGGCTCTTTCATGCTGGTGATGGTGGCGGGGGAATCGTTCGGCACGCTCGCCGTCGCCTGCCTCCTCCTCGGCGGGGCGCAGGTGGTCGTCTCCACCTATGTCAGCCCGATCCTCGGCGGCATCACCATCGCCGTCCTCGCCGCCCTCATCCTGCGCCTCTCGCCGAAAGGGTTTTCGCGTGCCTGATGCCGCCCTCACCGGAGGGGCGCCCGTGGCGCGGCGGCGCCGCGGCCTCGTGCTCCTCGTCCTCGCGCTCGTTGCCGCCGCGGTGATGCTCGCCGCCCCCGCCGTGCTCGACCGCTTCTCGCTCAACGTGCTGACGCGGGCGATGATCTTCGCGATCCTCGCGATCACCGTCGACCTCCTGTGGGGTTTTGCCGGGATCCTCACCTTCGGCCAGGCCGCCTTCTTCGGCGTCGGTGCCTACGCGACCGCGATGATCCTCACCCATGTGGGCGACAGCGCGCCCTATGTGGCGCTCGGCCTCGTCGCCGCGGTGATCCTGCCGATGGTGGTGGGGGCGATGGTCGGCTGGCTCACCTTCTATCCGGGGTCCTCGGCGTTCTACGCCACCATCATCTCGCTGGTGGTGCCCATCGTCGTCACCCAGGTGATCTATTCGGGCGGCACGTTCACGGGCTCCTCCTCCGGCCTCGTCGGCTATTGGGGGATGCCGCTGTCGCTCGAGGGCTATTTCCGCCTCGCCGGGGTGGTGCTGGTGGCGGTGGCGTTCGCCGCCCTCGTCTTCGTGCGCTCCGACGCCGGCCGCCTCCTGACCGCGATCCGCAACAACGAGACGCGGTGCGCCTATCTCGGCATCAACACCCAGCGCATCAAGATCCTGCTGACGGTGGTGCTCGCCGGGGTCACGGGGCTCGCCGGCTTCCTCTACGCCAACGCCTCGGGGATGGTGGCGCCGGAAAACGCCGGCTTCGTGTTCGGCACCGAGCTCGTGGTGTGGACCGCGCTCGGCGGGCGGGGAACCATCGTCGGCCCGGTGCTGGGGGCGGTCGGCATCGGCTACCTGTCGGCCGAACTCTCGGGCGATCTCCCCTTCCTGTGGCAGCTGCTGATCGGGACGCTGTTCGTCCTCGTCATCATCGTCCTGCCCAACGGGCTCGCCGCGCTGGTGGCGCCGCTGAAGGCCTGGCGCAAGCCGCCGCCGCCGCCCACCCTCGTGGCGCTGCCGGTGACGGTACCCCGGCGCACCGGCACCGCGCCGCTCCTCGCCATGGAGAAGGTGGAAAAATCCTATGGCAGCCAGAAGGTGCTCGCCGACATCACCCTGACGGTGGCGCCGGGCGAGCTCGTCAGCCTCGTCGGCCCCAACGGCGCCGGCAAGACCACGCTGATGCGCTGCATGACCGACGGCGCCGCCGCGAGCGGGGGCACGGTCAGGATCAACGGCACCGCCATCGCCGGGATGCTGCCGGACGCCATCGTCGCCCGCGGCATCGGCCGCAAGTTCCAGGTGGCGAGCGTGTTCGAGGATCTCACCGTCGCCGAGTGCCTGCGCATGGCGCGGGCGTGCCACGAGACGCCGAGCCTCGTTGCCGCCGCCGAGACGCTGGCGCTGCCGGCCTCGGCCATCGACATCCTGCGGCTCACCGGGCTCGACCGGATGCTGGCGAGCCCGGTCTCGCTCCTCTCCCACGGCCAGAAGCAGAGCCTCGAGCTTGCCATGGTGGTGTCGCTGGAGCCGGAGCTGATCCTCCTCGACGAGCCCACCGCCGGCCTCACCAAGACCGAGCGCTCCACCATAGGCACCGTCCTGAAGACGCTGACGGCCGAGCGCGGGATGGCGGCGATCCTCGTCGAGCACGATCTCGACTTCGTGCGCGAGATTTCGAGCCGCATCGTGGTGCTGCACCAGGGCCGGCTCGTGGTGGACGGCACCGTGGAGGAGGCCGTCAACGCTGACATCGTCAAGCGCATCTATTCGGGAGGCGGTCATGAGTGAGGTTCTGGAGACGCCCGTCACGACGGCCAAGCTCGCCCTCGAGGGGGTCACCAGCGGCTACGGCCACGTGGAGATCATCAAGGACCTCTCGCTCGAAGTGCGGCCCGGTGAGATCTTCGCCCTGATGGGCAAGAACGGCATGGGCAAGACGACGCTCCTGAAGACCATCGTCGGGCTGTTGCCGGCGCGGCGGGGGCGCATCCTCCTCGACGGGGCGGACGTGACGAAGCGGGGGCCGAAGGCGCTGGTGGATCGGGGCGTCGCCTATGCGCCGCAGGAGCAGCCCCTGTTTCAGGACCTGTCGATCCGCGACAACCTGCGCCTCGCGCTCCCCTCCGATAAGGCGCTCGCGGCGGGGCTCGAGCGGGTGTACGGGCATTTCCCCTTCCTCGCCGACCGGCTCGCCCAGAAGGCGGGCACCCTGTCGGGCGGGGAGCAGAAGATGCTTATCATCGCCCGCGCCATGATGACGGAGCCCGACCTCCTCCTCATCGACGAGATTTCCGAGGGGCTGCAGCCGACGGTGATCGAGCGCATCGCCGCCGCGCTGAAGGACGAGCGGGCGAACGGCACGACGATCCTCATCGTCGAGCAGCATCTCGCCTTCGTGCTCGGGATCGCCGACCGGTGGGCGGTGATGAAGCTCGGCCAGATCGACGACGCGGGCGCCATCGGGCCGGATACAGAGGCGCGGGTGCTCGAGCACCTGCGCCTCTGAGGCGCCGGCCACGCGCGGGTGGCTACGGCTCGACCGGCCGCGCGTGGGGCACGATGAGCGCGTCAAGCGCGTAGCCGCCGCCGGGCAGGGCGAGGTAGGGGTTGATCTCCATCTCGGCGATCGCGTCGCGGTTGGCGGCGGCGATCTGCGACACGCGGACGATGGTGGCGACGAGGGCGTCGCGGTCGATCGCCGGCCGACCGCGGACGCTTTCGAGGAGCAGCGCGGAGGCCTTGAGCGCACCGATCATCTCCTCCGCCGTCTCCGGCGAGACGGGCGCGGGGCGGAACACGACGTCGCGCAGCACCTCGACGAGCACGCCGCCGAGGCCCAGCATCACCAGCGGACCGAACACCGGATCGGTGACGCTGCCGATGACGCACTCGACGCCACCCGTCAGCATCGGCGTGACGAGGAAGCCGTCCTGACGCGCGTCCGGGGCCTTGCGGGCGACCTCCTCGGCCATCTCGCGGGCCGCCGTCTCGACGGCCTCGGCGCCGGCGACGTCGAGCCGCACGCCGCCGACGTCGGACTTGTGGGCGATGTCGGGCGAGATGATCTTGAGCGCCACGGCGCCGCCCATATGCGCCGCTGCGGCGCCCGCCTCCTGCGCGGTCCGCACCGTGGCGGACGGCGGAAACGCAATGCCGGCCGCCGCCAGGATTTGCCGCGCCGCCACCTCGTCGAGCGAACCCGACGGCAAGCGGACCACCGCGTCGGCCGGGACTTCCCCGGCGGGGGCCGGAGCGCGCCCCAGTTCGGCGAGGAGACCGGCGAGCCGGACCGCCCGGCGCGGCTCGTCGTTGACGAGGAAGCCTTCCGCGCGGAACCGGTCGCGCACTTCGGGCGTGTGGCGCGCGCACACGATGAACGGCACGTCGGGATGACGCCGGCGCAAGGCGGCGAGCGCCGGGATCAGCTGGTCCATCACCCCGAGATTGCGCGCCATGTGGGCGAGGAACAGGATCACCGTGTCGAACCCGCCGCCGTCGATGGCGATCTCGGCAATGTCGGCGACGCGGGTGATGTCGGTGATCACCTGCGCGGTGACGTCGACCGGGTTGCGCCCGCTCGCGAAGGGCACGATCGCCTTCACCGCCGCCTGAGCCTTATCGGGCAAGGGGGGGAAGGTCAGCCCCTCGTTCGCCGCGAGGTCGGCCATCAGGACGCCCACCCCGCCCGACAGAGTGATCACGCCGACGCGCCGGCCGCGCGCGAACACGCCCGTCGCCGCGGCCTCCGCCGCGTCCACCAGATCGTCCATCGAGGTGGCCGCATAGGCGCCGGCGGCGGCCATCACGGCGTCGGCGCCGCGCGCCGCGCCGGCGAGCGCGCCGGTGTGCGAGGCGACCGCCTCGGCGCCGAGATCGGAGCGCCCGACCTTCATCACGACCACCGGCTTGCCCGCCGCCCGCGCCGTCTTCAGCGCGGCGACGAAGGCCGGCCCGTCCTTGATCCCTTCGACGTAGGCGACGATGACCGAGGTCGCCGGATCGTGTGAGAAGTGGGCGATGAGATCGGCGACGGTGACGTCGGCCTCGTTGCCGGTCGCGGCGAAATGGCTGATGCCGATCCCGCGATCGGCGAGCATCGCGTAGCAGTAGCTGCCGACGGCGCCGCTCTGGCTCGCGATGGCGATCACCCCGGGTTCGGGCCAGGTCGCATGGAGGGCAGTGGAGAAGGTCGCGAAGGTCGCAGTGAGCGGCGAGAACACGCCGAGCGCGTTGGGGCCGACGAGCCGCACCCCGGCGGCGCGGCAGCGGGCCGCGATCCGCGCTTCGAGCGCCTTGCCCGCCTCGTCGATCTCGCCGAGCCCGGCGCTGAAGATGACGATCGCCCGCACCCCTGCCGCGATGCAGTCGTCGACGGCCCCCTCCACCAGCTTCGCCGGCAGCGAGATCACCGCGAGGTCGACCGGACGGCCGGCGGCCGACAGCGTCGGAACGGCGGCAAGCCCCTGGATGGTGTCCGACTTCGGGTTGACGGGGATGATGTCGCCCCGAAACCCGGCCTTCTTCAGGAGCGCGATCGGCACGCCGCCGATCTTCGCCGTGTCCGAGGAGGCCCCGAGCACGGCGATCGAGCGCGGCGCAAGGAGCGCGTCGAGGGCGCTGCGCTCCTGCTCGCGCGGAGCAAGGTCCGCCAACGTCAGCGCCCCTTGAAGACGGGCGCGCGCTTCTCGATGAACGCGGCCCGCGCCTCCTGGGCGTCCTCGGTCTTCGACAGCGCGACGGTGTAGTCCTGCTCGAAGCGATAGGCGTATTTCTGCGGCATCAGATCGGCGATGTTGCAGGACGCCTTGGCGTAGCGCATCGCGACGGGGCTCTTCGAGGCGATCTCGCGGGCGAGCGACATCGCCGCGTCCATCAGCTCGTCGGCCTTATAGACGGCGGAGAGCACGTTCATCCGATAGAGCTCGGCCGCGGGCAGGCGGCGGCCGGTGAAGAACATCAGCCGCATGTCGGATCGGCCGAGCACGGTCTTCAGCATCGAGGCGCCGCCGGCAAGGCCGACATTGATCTCCGGCATGCCGAACGTCGCATCCTCGGAGGCGAGCATGATGTCGCAGTGGGTGAGGAGGGCGAAGCCGAGGCCGAGCGCGGTGCCGTTGCAGGCGGCGATGACCGGCTTGGCGCACTCCATGATGGCGTTGCCGGTCTCGCGGGTGATGCGGTTGTGGGAGGAGAACTCGCCCGCGACGGTCGGGTCCGGCCGCTCCTTCAGATCCGCCCCGGCGGAAAAGACCTTCTGGGAGCTGGTCAGCACCGCGACGCGGATGTCGTCACGCTCGGAGACCTCGTCGAACACGGCCACGATCCGGTCGCGCATCGCCCGATTGAACGCGTTCACGGGGGCTCTGTTCATCGTCACGACGGCGACGTGGTCCTCGACGTCCAGCGTGATCATGTCCTCGTCCACGTTTCTCTCCACTTTTCCGGTTATCGCGCGACCTTACGGTGGCCAATCAGGGTGCGCCTGTGCTTTCAGCGCATTAGTCTCTTGCCTTAAGGGCGTGACCGGGCTGGTCGAGCCCGGCGCCCTCGTGGAGGGGAAGAAGGTGTGATGCGTTACCGGCCACAGAACTCGATCGAAGACCTCAACGTGCTGCTCGCGGTCATCCGCAGCGGCAACTTCTCGTCCGCGGCCCGCGAGCTCGGCCTGCCGCCGTCCTCGGTGTCGCGCCGCATCCGGGCCATCGAGGAGCGGCTCGGCGTCGCCCTCTTCAAGCGCAACACGCGCGAGGTGCAGGCGACCGAGGCGGGCATCGCCTACGCCGACCAGGTGGAGCGCATCCTCGGCGACCTGCAGGACGCCGAGACCGGCATCTCGCTGCAGACGCGGCTGCCCGAAGGCGTGCTGCACATCGAATCGATGCCCGGCCTCACCGCCGCGCTGGTCACGCCGCTATTGACGAAGTTCGCCGAGGCCTACCCGATGATCCGCATCGACCTTCGCGTGTCGAACGGCACCATCGAGACCCTCGCGCCGGAAACCGATGTCGGCATCCGCTACGATCTCGGCGCGCCGTCGAGCCTGATCACGCGCAAGCTCACCACCACGCGGCAGGCGACCTACGCGGCGCCCTCCTACCTCGCCAAGCGCGGCGTGCCGAAGACGCCGGACGAGCTCGTCGAGCACAACCTCATCCCGACCGCCTACGACTTCCACGACGTAACGTGGCGGTTTCGCCGCGGCGACTACAAGCGCCTCATCGTCGCCCAGGGCAACATGCGCACCAACGACGTGAACGCCGCGCGGATCTCCACCGTGCACGGCCTCGGCATCACCGTGGTGCACAACTGGATGATGGACGCGGCGATCGCATCGGGGCAGATCGTGGAGATCCTGTCCGACTACGAGGTGTCGACGGCGCGTTTCTTCGACCGCCAGGTGCACGCCATCTACCCGCCGGCGATGCGCGAGGTGCAGAAGGTGCAGGTCTTCATCAACTTCCTGGTCCGCGAGCTGCGCTCCGACCATCACCGCTTCACCGCGGACCTTCCTTCTCCGTTCCGTTCGGCCGAGACCACGGTGGAATGCTGAGGGGGCCGTCCCCTCGCCACATTGAGGTCATCTTTGCCGCAACGACAATGGTCTTTTCGCGAGCGGCGAATAGCGCGGCGGCTGCGATCGACTAACCTTGCCGAGGCGACTGAGGATAGGCGCCGACAGGAGGATCGCGGTGGCCGACATTTTGGCCGACACAGCAGCCGACGACGACATCGCGGCGATGATCCGCGACAGCGCCCGCGGCATCGCCGAGCGGGACGGCGGCGTCGCGCGGGCTCGACGGCTGCGCTTCGCGTCGCCCGGCTACGATCCCGACGTTCTCTACGAGATGGCGGCGCTCGGATGGTTCGCGATCCGCCTGCCCGAGGCCGCCGGAGGCAGCGCCCTCCCCATCGCGACGCTCGGCCTGCTGGTGCACGATCTCGGCCGCGTCCTCACGCCCGAACCCCTCGTCGCGATGACCCTCGCCGCCCGCCTCCTCGCCGCGGCCGAGCCGGACGGCGACGTCCTCGCCGCACACGTCGCCGGCGAGCGGCTCGCGACCGTCGCCGCATTCGAAGGCCGGGACGGCATCGCCGTGACCGGCACGCGCGGCCCCCGCCACGCCGTGCCCGCCGTCGACACGGCCGCGACCGTCCTGATGGTCGAGCGCACCGCCGACGGTCTCGCCCTCCTCGCCTACGATCGCGATGCGGTGGACGCCGCCCCCGTCGCCCTGCAGGACGGCGGCTTCTGGGCGACGGTCTCGCCGACGGGCACCGGTCGCCTCGTCGGCCGGCCGGCGGCGCGGGACGTCGACGTCGCGCTGGAGGAGGCCACCCTCGCCACCGCGTTCGAGCTCTGCGGCATCGCCGCGGCCGCGCTCGACATCTCGCTCGACTATCTACGCGTGCGCCAGCAGTTCGGCCGCGCGATCGGATCCTTCCAGGCGCTCCAGCACGCCGCGGTGAACCTCAAGATCGAGGCCGAGCTCGCGATGGCGAGCGCCCGGGCCGCCGCCGCGCAGATCGACGCCGACGCCGACGCCGCGGCCGCCGTCTCCTGCGCCAAGGCGCAGGCCTCCGCCGCCGCGATCAAGGTCACGCGGGCGGCGATCCAGCTCCACGGCGGCATCGGCTACACCGACGAGCACGACATCGGCCTCTATCTGCGCCGCGCCATGGTTCTCGCCAGCGCCTTCGGCAGCGCCGACTGGCACGTGCGCCGATACGCGGACCTCACACGCCCCATGGCGGCAGCCGCCTGACCGACAGCCTCGCCGCGGACGCAATGCACCATTGCGGACGTGGCTCCAACTGGAGGCCGGGCCCGCTCGCGGCCGCCTCCGCGAAACGCTCCGGGCCAACCCGGATCAACCCAGGGAGGGGAACGATGAAACTTCGCAATCTCGGCTTGGCGGCGCTGGCCGTCGCGCTCGGCGGCCCGGCGCTGGCCGACGACCTGCCGCGCAGCATGGTCTGGTCGTCCTACGACGTCGGCTCGCAGGGCTATTCGGAAGCCTCCGCCATCGCCGACGCCTTCGGCAAGAAGTTCGGCACCCGCATCCGCATCCAGCCGTCCGGCACCAGCATCGGCCGCCTCCAGCCGCTCCTCGGCGGCCGCGCCGCCTACGGCTTCCTCGCCACCGAGACCTTCTTCGCCACCGAAGGCACCGAAGATTTCGCGCGACCCGACTGGGGCCCCCAGGACCTGCGCGTCGTGGCCGGCCGCCCCGGCTCCACCGGCATGGTGACGAGCCAGGAAAGCGGCATCGAGACCATCGCGGAGGTGAAGGGCCACCGCCTCGCGCTCACCGCCGGCAACGCCTCGATCAACGTGAAGTGCGCCGCCCTCCTCTCCTTCGCCGGGCTGACGCTCGACGACGTCGAGCTGGTGATGTTCCCGACCTACGCCGCGGCGCAGGCCTCCATCACCAACGGCGAGGCGGACGTCACCTGCGGCGCCACCACGTCGAGCGCGATGTACGAGCTCGAGGCCTCGCCTCGCGGCATCAAGTGGCTCCCCGTCCCCGCCTCGAACACCGAAGGTTGGGAGAAGCTCACCGCCGTCGCCCCGTTCTTCGCCCCCTATGAGGAGACCCAGGGCGCCGGCCTCTCCGCGGAGCACCCCGGCCACATCGTCGCCCTGCGCTACCCGATCATCGTGACGCTCGCCGACGCCGACGACGACGCCGTCTACGCCTTCACCAAGGCGCTGGACGAGACCTACGGGCTCTATAAGAACGCCACCTCGGTGACCGACCGCTGGGCGCTCGAGCAGTCCGGCGTCGGTCCCGTCGACGCGCCGTTCCACGAGGGCGCGATCCGCTACCTCAAGGAAAAGGGCATCTGGACCGAGAAGGAAGAGGAATGGAACGCGCGACGGCTCGCTCGCCTCGAAGCGCTCCAGGCCGCCTGGAAGACGTACAAGGCCGAGAATGCCGACCTTTCGGAGGAGGACTTCGTCAAGGGCTGGACCGAAAAACACGACGAGGTTCTTGCCTCGCTCTGACCGCTCCCGTCCGATGGCTCCGCCGCATCCGCGGCAGAGCCTTCAATGCCAGCGCAAGGCCCCGCCATGTCCGCCGACCCGTCTAACGATCAGATCGACTTCCACGTTCCCCTCGCCTCGACGATCAATCCCCGCGTCGCCGGACCGGCCGGCGTCGGTCTCATCGTGCTCGGTACGGCCGGCCTGGCGCTGACGATCAATCAGGTGTTCCGCCTCCAGCCGTTCGGCTTCCTGCCGATCGGCAACGCCTTTCTCTACTACGTCATCGGCCTCTATCTCGCCGCGACGTACATTATCTTCCCCGCGCGCGACGCCGACGCCACGAGGGTGCGGTTCTATGACTACATCCTGAGCGCCGCCGCGCTCGTCACGGGCGGCTGGCTCGGCCTGCACGGGCTCGAGATCATCCAGCTCGGCTGGGACTTCTCGGCGCCGACCATCGCCACCGTCTTCTCCGGCATCATGCTGGTGCTGGTGCTCGAGGGCGTGCGCCGCTCGGGCGGCACGGCGCTTCTCCTCGTCGCCCTCCTGTTCGCCGCCTACCCGCTCTACGCCGACTTCATGCCGGGCTTCCTCTGGGGCACGCAATACGGCGTCGGCGAGACGCTGCGCGCCCACGTCCTGGGCGTGGAGAGCATCATCGGCATTCCGATGCAGGTGGTGGCGAACCTCATCGTCGGCTTCGTCGTCTTCGGCACGGCGCTCGTCATCACCGGCGGCGGCCACTTCTTCATGTCGCTGGCGATCTCGCTCATGGGAGCCTCGCGCGGCGGGCCGGCCAAGGTGGCGGTGCTGTCCTCCGCCTTCATGGGCAGCCTCTCGGGCAGCGTCGTCACCAACATCCTGACGACCGGTCCGATCACCATCAACATGATGAAGCGCACCGGCTATCCGCCGCACTATGCCGCTTCGGTGGAGGCCTGCGCGTCCACCGGCGGCACGCTGATGCCGCCCGTGATGGGCGCCGTCGCCTTCATCATGGCGTCCTTCCTCGCCGTCCCCTACTCCACCGTGATGATCGCCGCCCTGTTCCCGGCGGTGCTCTTCTATCTCGCGCTGCTGATCCAGGTGGACCTCTTCGCGGCCCGCGCCGGGCTTCAGGGACTGAAGCGGGAGGACCTCCCCCGCATGTCCGAGACGCTCAAGGAGGGCTGGCCCTACCTCCTCAGCCTCGCCGTGCTCATCTACATGCTGATCGTGATGCGGCTCGAGAGCCATGCGCCCTACTATGCGACGCTGGTGCTGATCGCCGTCTCCGCGTTCAAGCGGCGCGAGCGGCTGACCCCGAAGCGGCTCGTCTCGCTGCTCCTCGAGGTCACCATCGCGGTGGCCCACCTCGTCTCCATTCTCGCCGGCATCGGCCTCGTGGTCGGCGGCCTCTCCTATACCGGCGTCGCCGGGGCCTTCTCGCGCGAGCTGCTGCTCTACGCCGGCAACTCGGTGCCGCTGCTCCTCATCGCCGGCGCGGTGACGAGCTTCGTCCTCGGCATGGGGATGACGGTGTCGGCCTGCTACATCTTCCTGTCGATCCTCCTCGCCCCGGCGCTGGTCGAGGCGGGCCTCGATCCCGTCGCGAGCCACCTCTTCATCCTCTATTGGGGCATGATGAGCTACATCACGCCACCCGTGGCGCTCGCCTCGATCACCGCGGCCAACATCGCCCACGCCGAAGCCTGGCGCACCGGCCTCTATTCGATGCGACTCGGCGCCATCCTCTTCGTGCTGCCGTTCTTCTTCGTCGTGAACCCGGCGCTCATCCTCAGCGGCCCGCCGCTCGACGTGATCGGCGCGACGGTGACGGCCTGCGGCGCGGCGCTCGCCCTCACGAGCGCGATGGAAGGCTACTTCTACCGCATCGGCACGCTCCTGCCGGTCACGCGGGTGGTGATGGGTCTCTCCGCGCTGGCCCTCATCTACCCGAACGGGCTGTCGGATCTCGTCGGCCTCTGCGCCATCGGCCTCGCGCTCGGCGCGCAGAGCCTGCTGAAGCGAAACGAAGCCCATGCGTGACGGGCCCGCCGCGCGATGAGCTCGGGGGGCGAATTCGAAGGGCGCGCCGTGCTCGTCACCGGAGCGGGCCGTCCGGGCGGCCAGGGGGCGGCGATCGCACGGCTTCTTCTGGCGCGCGGCGCCGCGGTGGTGATCGGCGACGTCGTGGAGCGGGCCGCCGGCGACGCGCTGGCGGCCGGGATGGGGCCGAACTGCCGCTACGTCCCGCTCGACGTCACCCGCGCCGCGGACTGGGACGCGGCGCTCGAGATCGCCGAGGCGCTCGGAACGCTGACCGGCCTCGTCAACAACGCGGCGATCTATCACCCGCATTCCCTCGCCGAGACCACCGAGGCCGACTTTCGCGCCCACATGGAGGTGAACCAGCTCGGCCCGTTCCTCGGCATGCAGCGCGCGGCGCCGCGGCTCGCCGCCGCGGGTGGCGGATCGATCGTCAACATCTCCTCCACCGCGGGGCTCAAAGGATCGACCCGCGCCTTCGCCTATTGCGGGACGAAGTGGGCGCTGCGGGGGATGACCAAGGCCGCCGCACTCGCGCTCGCGAAGGACGCGATCCGGGTCAACTCCGTCCATCCCGGCCCGATCGACACGACGATGCTCGACGTGGTGCCCGAAGCGATGCGGCAGGCGCGGGCCGCATCGGTGCCCCTCGGCCGGGAAGGACGTGCGGAGGAGGTCGCCGAGATCGTCGTCGTCCTCCTTTCGGAGCGCAGCAGCTACGTCACCGGCGCGGAAGTCGCGGTGGACGGCGGCGTCAGCCTCTGACGCCCCGTCAGGACGACGGCAGCCCGAGCACGACCTTGGCGAGGATGTTGCGCTGGATCTCGTTCGAGCCGGCATAGATCGAGGTCGGCAGCGACTGAATGGCCATCTGCCCGGGATTGAGGCCGCCGGCGAGCGGCTCGAGCCGGGCCGCGTCGAGACCCGACACGTCGGCCATCAGCACGGTGATCGCCTGGTAGAGCTCGGTCTGCACGATCTTGAGGATCGACACGTCCGCGCCGAGCGTTCCGCCGCGCCGCACGATGTCGACATGGCCGGCATAGAGCGCCTTCAGATCGGCAAGGCGCATGGCGAGGCGCGCGTAGCGGTCGCGGAACACCGGATCGTCGGCGATCCCCAGATGGTCCGCGAGCGTCGACAGTCGGGTGAGCGCGTTCTCCGACTGCTTCGGCGAGCCGACGAAGATGCGCTCGAACCCGAGGAGCGACTTCGCCATCGTCCAGCCGTGATTTTCCGGCCCGACGCGGTTGTCGACCGGCACCTTCACGTCGTCGAAGAAGACCTCGGCGAACTCCTCGTGAAGGTCGAGATTCTTGATCGGCCGCAGCGTGATGCCGGGGCTGTCCATCGGCACCAGCAGGAAGGAGATGCCGGCCTGCTGGCGCACGTTCGGATCGGTCCGCACGAGCATGAACATCCAGTTCGCGTCCATGCCGAGCGTCGTCCAGGTCTTCTGGCCGTTGACGACGTAGTGGTCGCCCTCGCGCACGGCGCGGGTCCGGAGCGAGGCGAGGTCGGAGCCGGCGTTCGGCTCGGAGTAGCCTTGCGCCCAGACGTGCTCGCCGCGCAGGATCGCCGGCAGGAAGCGCTCGCGCTGGGCGTCCGTACCATACTGGATGAGGAGCGGGCCGAGCATGACGATGCCGTGGTCGGCGATGCGCGCGCAGCCGTAGCGCTCCTGCTCCTCGACCATGATGATCTGCTTGGCGGGCGACAGCCCCATCCCGCCATGTTCCTTGGGCCAGCCGGGACAGAGCCAGCCCTTCTCGGCCAGCTTGAAGTACCAGAGGCTCGACTCCTTCCAGTGGAGCCGCTTGGGGCGGTGGCGGATCTCGTCCGGGTAGTTCTCCTCGATCCACCGGCGCACGAGGAGGCGGAACGTCTCGTCGGGCAGGGCGTCGAGGTCCGCCTCGGGGTCGATGGCGGGAGCGGAGGGAGCGATCGTCATGGGTGAACTCGTTGCGGGGCGGCGAGGACGCGCACCGGCGTGCCGTCGAGATAGGCCGCGATGTCCTCCACGGCGTCGGCGTAGTAGCGCGCGTAGTTGGCCTTGGTGACGTAGCCGAGGTGGGGGGTGAGAACGGTGTTGGGGGCCGCGAGCAGCGCCTCGTCGCCCCGGATCGGCTCGTGGTCGAAGACGTCGACCGCGGCGCCACCGAGGCGGCCGTCCGCCAGCGCCACGGCGAGCGCGTCGCTGTCGACGATCGGACCGCGCGAGGTGTTGAGGAGCAGCGCGCCGCGCCGCATCCGCGACAGTGCATCGGCGCCGATCAGGCCGCGCGTCGCGTCCGTCAGCGGCACGTGCACGCTGACGATGTCGGCCGCCGCGAGGAGTTCGTCGAGGGAGGCGGCGCGCCGCACGCCATGCTCGGCGGCGACGTCGTCCGTCAGAGAGCGGCTGAAGGCGACCACCCGCATCTCGAAGGCTGCGGCGTACCGCGCCATGACCTTCGCCACCTTGCCGAAGCCGACGAGGCCGAGCGTCGCGCCGGCGAGGTCGCGGCCGATCGTCTGCTGCCAGCGCCCCGCGCGGAGCGCCCGCTCCTCGGCCGGGATGTTGCGGCACAGCGCCATCAGCAGCGCCCAAGCGTGCTCCGGCGTCGGCGTCGCGAGGCTTCGCGTGCCGCAGACCGTGACGCCGCGGTCGGCCGCCGCGCCCATGTCGATGGCGGCGTTGAGCATTCCCGTCGTCACGATGAGGCGGAGGTTCGGCAGCGCGCCGACGAGGGCCGCGTCGAATGGCGTCCGCTCGCGCATCGCGACGACGATATGGTAGGGCGCCAGGCGCTCCGCGCGCGCGTCGTCCGCCAGCGGCTCGCGCAGGACCTCGACATGCACGCGATCGCCGAGCGCCGACCAGTCGGCGAGGCCGAGAGCCACGCCCTGATAGTCGTCGAGGATCGCGCACGCGAGGCTCATGCCGCGCTCGACGCCCCGCGGTCCCGCGTGCCGATCGCGCCGGCCCGGCGCAGGCTCGCGAGCTCGCCCGCCCCCGCTCCGAGCCAGTCCGCCAACGCCTCCTCGGTGTGCTCGCCGTGGCGCGGTGCGGGGCGCGGCGGGTAGGCGGGCGTGCTGGACAAGTGCAGCGGATTGCCGACGATCCGCATGGCGCCGACCACGGGATGCTCGATGTCGTGCAGCATCCCGGAGGCTTCGGCCTCCGGCGAGGCCAGCGTCTCGAGCGGCGTGCGGACCGCGCCGGCCGGCACCCCGTGCTCGCGCAACGTGGCGATCCACTCCGCGCGCGTGCGGGTCGCAAGACGCTCCGAAAGCCGCGCGGTCAGCTCCTCGAGGTTCGCGAGGCGCGCGGCGTTGCTCGCGAACGCGGCCCGCTGGGCCATCTCGGGCACGCCGAGCGCACCGCAAAGCTTGGCGAACAGGCGGTTGTTGCCGGCGCTCAGCATGATCTTGCCATCGGCGCAGTCGTAGAGCCCGTTCGGCGCCATGAAGAAGGAGGTGTTGCCGAGGCGCTCCGGATTCTCGCCGGTGACGAGCGGGCCCTGCAGCATATAGCCGAGGCTCGACAGGGCGGTGTCGAACAGCGAGACGTCGATGAACTGGCCGCGCCCCGACGTCTCGCGCGCCTTGAGGGCGGCGACGATGGCGAGTGCCCCGTGCACCCCGGTGAGGATGTCGATGACCGAGCCGCCGGCGCGGATCGGCGGCATCGAGGCGTCGCCGGTCATGTACATGTAGCCGGTCTCGGCCTGGATGATCGGATCATAGCCCGGCAGCGGGCCGAAGCGGCTGGTGTAGCCGTAGCCGGACAGGGCGCAGTAGACGAGGCGCGGGTTCGCCGCGATCAGCCGGTCGGCGTCGAGGCCGAAGCGCGCCATGGTGCCGGGGCGGAAGTTCTCAACGAGCACGTCGGCCGTCGCGGCGAGGCGCGCGGCCAAAGCGCGGCCCTCCTCGGTGGCGAGGTTGATGGCGACCGAACGCTTCGACCGGTTGAGGGCGAGAAAGATCGACGCCTCGCCATTCTTTCCGGGGGGATAGTGCGTGCGCGCGTCGTCCCCGGTCACAGGATCCTCGACCTTGACGACGTCGGCGCCGAGGTCGGCGAGCATCGCGGTGAGGTAGGGGCCCGCGATGACTCGCGTGAAATCCAGCACCCGCAGTCGAGCGAGCGGCGGTTCTGTCGTTGGCTCCACGGATTGGCCTTCCGGTTCGCGTCGCGGCAATCGTCACTGCCTGAACCCGAACGCTATCAAAGGCTTCGCGCGGCGCGTTATTGCCGTTGCTGGCACAAGTCCTATGCGACAGCGGCAACAGACGGCACCGCCCGCCCCCTCTAGGCTCGCGAGCGCGGCGCCCTCGATCGGGACGTTCGCGCCGGGCCGCCGCGGACAACGGGCGGCTCCAACGGACCGAGTAAGGGGGAGCCATGGATGCGGTGACGACGACGCACGAGACGGAGACGCTCGCCGCCTACCGGGCCCGCCTTGCCGACTTCCTCGCCGCTAGCGCGCCGGCACACCTTTATGCCGACAGCGTCGCCTACCGCCCCGCCTCCAACGCCGAGCTGGCCGACTGGGAGCGGGCGTGCTGGCAGGCCGGCTTCTGGGGCGTCACCTGGCCGACCGCCTATGGCGGCCACGGCCTCACGATGCGTCACCACCTCGTCGCCAACGAAGAGATCGGCCGCCTCGCCCTGCCGCCGAGCGTCAACTCGATCGGCAAGGAGCTCGTCGGCCCGATCATCCTGAAGGCCGGCAGCGAGGCGCAGAAGCAAGAGTTTCTGCCGCGCATCCTGTCGATGGACGACATCTGGTGCCAGGGCTTCTCCGAGCCGGGCGCCGGCTCCGATCTCGCCCGGCTGCGCACCAAGGCGGTGAAGATCGACGGCGGCTGGCGCATCGACGGGCAGAAGACCTGGACCTCCTACGCCGACCGGGCGTCGCACTGCCTGCTCCTCGCGCGCACGGGTACCGTGGAGGACCGCCACAAGGGCCTCGTCCTCTTCGCCGTGCCGATGACGACGCCGGGCATCGAGGCGCGTCCGATCGCCCAGATGACCGAGGCGGAGGGGTTCTGCGAGACGTTCTTTTCCGGCGTCGAGGTGCCGGACGACGCCCTCGTCGGCGCCGAGGACGGCGGATGGGCCGCCGCGGTGTCGGTGCTGTCGGTGGAGCGGGCGACGAACCGCATGTATCGCGGCATGCGCTTCGAAAACGAGCTCCGACATCTGATCCGCACCCTGAAGACGGCCCCCTCGCTGGCGCCGCGCCTGGAAGACGGGGCGGTGCGGGTGCGCCTCGCCGCCCTCTGGCGCGACATGGAGGTCGTGAAGGCGAACGCCCGCGACGTGGTGGAGCGGATCATGGCGGGTGCCGAGGTCGGCGAATATGGGAGCTTCATCAAGCTCCACTGGAGCGAGGCGCACCAGCGGCTCGGCGCCTTCGCCCTGGAGCTCCTCTCCGGCGCGCGCGAGACCGACGACCCGGACGTCGCCCGCGCACGCGCGAGGTTCGAGGCGCAATATCTCGAGGATCGCGCGGCGACCATCTATGCCGGCACGAGCGAAATTCAGCTCGGCATCATCGCCGACCGGATCCTGCGTTTGCCGAGGACGAGCCGATGACCGCCTTCGACCTGCCCGCTTCCGTCGCCGACATCTTCGATGCGGCGGAGGCCTCGCTCGCCGCCTGCGGCACGGACGACCTCGACGTGGCTCTGTCGCGCATCGGCGGCGACGGCCTCCTCGGCGTACTCGCGCCGGAGCCCGCGGGGCTCGCTCTGGAGCTGCCCGCGGCCGTCGCCGTCGTTAGAGCGGCCGGCGCGGGCTGCTTTGCCATCCCCCTCGGCCCCGTGCTCGCGGCGTCCGACATCCTGGCGCGCGAGGCGGGGCTCGCCGAAAAGGCGTTCGCCGGCGAAGTGCTCGTGACCGCGGCCCCCGTCGCCGACCTCGCGCCGAGCGGCGGCCGCGTCGCGGGCCGTGCGCTGCTGGTGCCGCTGGCCGACCGAGCGGGTCTCCTCGTGGCCCCGGTGGGCGGTGCCGTCGCCATCGTCGACCTCGCCGCCGGCGGCGTCGCGATGCACCTTTCGAGCCCGCTCGACGAGGCCCGCCCCGCCTATACGCTCGACATCGATGCCGCCCCCGCGCTTCTCGTCGACGACCCCGCCCTCGTCGCCGAGTGGCACGCGCGCGACCTCCTGTTCCGCGCGGCGGAGGGAGCGGCCGCGGCCGGGGCGGCGCTGACGATGGCGATCGCCCACCTCACCGACCGCCAGCAGTTCGGCCGCACGCTGATCAGCTTCCAGAGCCTGCGGCACGACCTCGCGCGGGCGCGCATGGATCTCCACTCGCTCGACCGCCTGATTCTCCAGAGCGCCGACGCCGCGCCGGGCGAAAGCCGCCTCGCCGCCGCGGAGATGGCCTACGCGCGGGCCGCGAGCGTGGTGCCGCCGGCGATCGAGATGGCGCTGCACATGCACGGCGGCATGGGCTTCACCCGCGAGGTGCGGGTCCACGAGTTCCTGCGCCGCGCCCGCGGCCTCTTCGCCGGCCGCGACGGCGCCTGGGCGGACGCCCTGATCGCGACGCGCATCCTCGCCGACGACACCGTGGGCTGAAAGCGCGCGAGAGGGTCAGGCGTCCCGGTCGATCCGGAGGCGTTCGAAAGCCGCCCGCCGGGCCGCGTCGATCTCCACCGGCCGGCGGGTCTCCCGATCGACGTAGACGTGCACGAACTGGCCTTCGGCGGCGGCGCGAGGATCGTCGTTGCGGAAGAGGCCCACGCCGAAGCGCACCGAAGAGCGGCCGAGCTGGTCGACCCGCAGCCCCGCCGCGACGACGTCGGGAAACGCCATCTCCGCGAAATAATCGCAGCCCGTCGAGACCACGAGGCCGACCGTCGGGCTCGCACGCAGATCGAGCAAGCCTTCCTCGATGAGCCAGCCGTTCACCGCGGTGTCGAACACCGAATAGTGCACCACGTTGTTCATGTGGCCGTAGATGTCGTTGTCCATCCACCGCAGCGGGACGGTGCGGAAGAGGGCGTAGGCGGATCGGGCCGAGGGCTCGGGGCGAGCCATCACCAGGCCGCCCGGTAGATCGCCAGCGCGTCCGCCTCGGCGACCTCGCGCGGATTGTTCACGAGAAGGCGCGTCTGAAGCATCGCGTCCGCGGCCATCTTCGCCAGCGCCGTCTCGGGGATCTCGACGTCGCGCAAGCGGGGTGGCAGGCCGAGCCGCGCCGAGAGGTCGGCGAGCGCCTCGATGAAGGCCGCCGTGCGCGCCTGCCCGCCTTCCACCGCGGCGAGGTGGGGGAATGCGTCGGCGGCGATCTCGGCGTAGACGGCGGAGGCGGCCGGCGCGTTGAAGCCGAGGACGTGCGGCAGGACGAGCGCGTTCGAGAGTCCGTGCGGGATGTGGAACGTGCCGCCGATCGGATAGGCGAGCGCGTGGACGGCGGCGACCGGCGAGTTGGCGAAGGCCTGCCCGGCGAGCATCGAGCCGAGCAGCATCGCGCCGCGCGCCTCGGCGTTGCCCCCGTCGGCCACCACCAGCTCGATGTTGGCGCCGAGGAGACGCAGCGCCTCGCGCGCGAGCATGCGCGACAGCGGGTTGTTGTTGGCGCTCTTCGAGGCGTAGGCCTCGATGGCGTGGACCATGGCGTCGATCCCCGTCGCCGCAGTGATCGCGGGCGGCAGGCCGAGGGTGAGGTCGGCGTCGAGAACGGCGACGTCGGGCAGGATCACCGGCGAGGAGACGCCCCGCTTCTCCTCCTCCCCGACGGTAATGATCGACACCGGCGTGACCTCCGAGCCGGTCCCCGCCGTGGTCGGCACCAGCACCAAGGGCAGCCGCGGCCCGACCGCATTGCCGACTCCCCAGGCGGCGTCGAGATCCTCGTCCGAGCCGAGGAGCAGCGCCGCGAGCTTCGCGACGTCGAGCGAGGAGCCGCCGCCGAAGCCCACCACACCGGTGGCGCCGGCCTCCCGCCCCGCCTCGACGGCCTTGACGAGCGTCGCGCGGGAGGGGTCGGCCTCCACCGCGTCGAAGACCGTCACCGCGGCCCCCGCCGCCGTCAGCGAGGCGATGGCGGGCTCGGTCAGCCCGAGCCGCCGCAGTCCGCCGTCGGTCACGAGCAGCACGCGCGCGCCGAGCAGGCCGCCGGCGATGGCGGCGAGCTCGGCCGCCGCCCCGGGGCGGAAGACGACCGAGCGGGTGGTGTTGAAGATGAAGGGATGCATGGGGACCTCAGGCGAGCGCGCGCTGGGTGTAGGCGTCGCGCAGACGGAACCGGATCGTCTTGCCCGATCCGGTGCGCGGGATCTCGTCGACGACGACGACATCGTGCGGCAGCTTATATGCCGAAAGCGTCTCGGTGCAGAACGCCTTGATCGCGTCGAGCGACGGCGGCGGCCCCTCGCAGATCACGAACGCCACCGGCACCTCGCCGAGCGTCTCGTGCGGCACGCCGACCACGGCGCAGTCGCGGATGCCGGCCATCTTGCCGATGGTCTCCTCCACCTCCGCCGGCGCGATGTTCTGGCCGCCGCGGATGATCAGCTCCTTGAGCCGCCCGGTGATGGTGAGAAAGCCGCTGGCGTCCTGCCGGGCGAGGTCGCCGGTGCGGTACCAGCCGCCTCGCAGCGCCGCGTCGGTCTCGGCCTTCTTGCCGAAATAGCCCTGCATCACGTTCGGCCCGCGCACGATCAGCTCGCCTTCCATGCCGGGCGGCACGTCGCAGTCCTCGACGTCGACGAGGCGGACGGAGAGGCCCGGCACCGGCAGCCCGCACGATCCGGCGACGCGCGCGCCGCCGGGCCAGTTCAGCGTGACCATCGTCGAGGTCTCGGTGATGCCGTAGCCGTCGAGCAGCTCGACGTCGAAATAGTCCTCGAACTCGCGGTTGAGCGTCGCCGGCAGGATCGCCCCGGCGGAGACGCAGCGGTCGATGCCGGCGAGCGGGTTGATCCCGGCCTCCTTCGAGGCGAGCAGCAGGTAGTGGAACATCGTCGGCACGCCGGGGAGCTTGGTGAAGCCGCCGGACGACAGGCGCTCCATCGCCTCGTGCACGGAGAAGCGCTCCATGATGAACTCCGACGCGCCGTTGGCGAGGAGCGACAGCACTGCGATGTTGAGCGCGTAGGAGTGGAAGAGCGGCAGCGGGGAGAGCACGCGATCGTCGGGCCCGAGGCCGAAGATCGGCGCCCAGCAGGCGGCGTTGACCCACAGCATCGACCGGGTCGACAGCATCACCCCCTTGGGATGGCCGGTCGTGCCGGAGGTATAGACGATCATCGACGTGCGATCGATGTCGTCCACCGGCAGCCGCGCGGACGCGGGAAGCTCCGCAAAGCGGACGCGGTCGGTCAGGATCGGCTGCGGCCGCGGGGCCGGCATCGCGGCGACGGCGCCCGCCTTGTCGCTCGTCGTCACGATCAGCCGAACGCCCGCGTCCGCGACCCGGTAGGCGGCCTCGGACTGGGTGGCGTCGGCGGCGATGGGCACCGCGATCGCGCCGGCGCGGATCGCCGCCAGCGTGGCGACGACCCAGTCGACCGAGTTCGCGAGCCAGATCCCCACCGCCCCGCCGGGCGCGAGGCCGAGCGACACGTAGTGCGCCGAAAGCGCCTCCACCTCCGCCGCGAGCCCGGCGTAGGTGAGTGCGCGCGTCTTGTCCTCGTAGGCGATCTTGTCGGGCCACGCCGCGGCCTGCCGTGCCAGAAGCTCGGCGACCGGAGCGATCAGTTGGGTCCGGATCATATTGTTATTCCTCCCCGTTCTTGTTGTTCGTGTCAGACCATGCTGAAGCCACCATTCGTGCTGATCACCTGCCCGGTGATCCAGGAGGCGTGATCGGACGCGAGGAACGCCACGAGCGGCGCGACGTCCGCCGGCGTGCCGATCCGTCTCAGCGGGTAGGCACGTACGATCTTATCCATATTCTTGGCGAGGAAGTCGGCATCGGAGTGCGCCGTCTGGACGAGCCCGAGGGACACGGTGTTGACGCACACATTGTTGCGGCCGAGCTCCTTGGCGAGGCTTTTGCCGAGGGCCATCGTTCCGGCACGGCTCGCGGCGGCCATCGCGAGGTTCGCCTCGCCGATGCGCGAGGAATCGCCGATCAGGCTGATGATCCGCCCCCAGTTGGCGGCGATCATGTGCGGCGCCACGGCGTGGCAGCAGTGAATCGCGCCGTAGAGGCAAGTGTCGATCTGGGCCTTCCAGTCGGCGGGGGTGGAATCGACGAACCGGCCGTACTTCACGTAGCCGGCGTTGTTGACGAGGATGTCGAGGGAGCCGAAGTCGGCGACGATCGCGTCGACCATCGCCTTCACCGCGTCATAGTCGACGATGTCGGCCCGGTAGGCCTTCGCGGTACCACCCGCGGCCTCGATGGCGCTGACCACCTCGGCGGCCTCGGCTTCGGACGAGCGGTAGTTGACCGCCACCGTCGCCCCCTCGGCGGCGAGCGCCTTCGAGATCTCGCCGCCGGTGTCGCGGCCTCCGCCGGTGACCAGCGCCACGCGGCGGGCAAGGTTGAGTTCCATGGTCACTCCTTTTCGTTGTCGGCGAGCAGCCGTGCGAGCTTCGAGGGGGTGATCGGCAGCGTGGCGACGCCGACGCCGAGATGGGCGACGGCGTCGCTGACGGCGTTGGCGATGGCCGCCGGTGCGCCGATGGTTCCGCCCTCCCCCATGCCGCGGAAGCCTCCCGGGTTGGCGGGAAGCTCGGTCTCGAGGTGCGCGACGCCGAGCGACGGCACCTCGGCGGCGGTGGGAATGAGATAGTCGGCGAGGCTCGCCGAGAGGATCTGCCCCGTTTCGTCGAACTGGAGCTCTTCGAGGAGAGCGACGCCGATGCCCTGGACCACACCGCCGTGCACCTGCCCGTCGACGACGAGCGGATTGATCATCCGCCCGCAGTCCTCGGCGACGAAGAAGCGGGTAAGGCGGATCGCGAGGGTCTCGGCGTCGATCTCCACCTCGGCGAGGTGCGTGGCCGAGGTGGTGGTGCCGAGCCGCGGGTCGAAGCTCTCCTGCGCCTCCAGCGTCGCGCGGGCGTCGTGCGGCAGCGCCGCCATGTCGGAGTAGACGGCCCGGGCGAGGTCGGCGAAGTCGATGCGATGGTTGGTGCCGGGGACGAAGATCACGCCGTCGCCGGTCTCGACCTCGGCGGGATCGACGTCGAAGAGCAGCGCCGCCGCCGCCTTGACCTTGCCCAAGAGCGTGCGCGTCGCCCGGATCGCGGCGCCGCCGCCGATCACCGCGCTGCGGCTCGCGTAGGTGCCGGTGCCATGCGCCGCGGCGTCGGTGTCGCCCTGGACCACCGCCACGTCCTGCGGCCGCACGCCGAGCTCCTCGGCGACGATCTGGGCGAGGGTGGTTTCGAGGCTCTGCCCGTGCGAGGCCATCGCGAAGGTGGCGGTGACGGCGCCGGTGGCGTCGATGCGGATGGTGGCGGTCTCCGAGCCGGTGTTGATCGGCATGCCGGGGGCGACCGCGATGCGCGAACCGATGCCGGTCAGCTCGGCGTAGCTCGCAAAACCGATGCCGAGCCAGCGGCCGGCGGCGCGCGCCTCCGCCTGCCGCCGCCGGAACTCGGTGAGGTCGGCCGCGACGCTCGCCGCGTCGAGGCATTCGAGGAAGCCCGAGCGGTCCCAGCGGATCCCCGAGCCGATCCGGAACGGGAAGTCCTCCGGCCGCACCAGGTTGCGGCGGCGGATCTCGTCGGGCGGCAGGCCGAGCCGGACGGCGGCCATGTCCACGAGGCGCTCCAGCGCGAACACCGCCATCGGGCGGCCGACGCCGCGATAGGGGCCGGTCGGCGGCTTCGGCGTGGTCGCGGCCCGCACCCGCCCGCGATAGGCCGCGATGCGGTAGGGTCCGGGCAGGAAGCTCACCACCTGCACCGGCTCCAGCGCCGCCGTCCACGGATAGATCGAATAGGCGCCGATGTCGCCGATCACCTCGGCCTCGAGGGCGACGAAGCGCCCCTCGGCGTCCAACCCCAGGCGGGCCTCGACGACCTCGTCGAACCCCTGGCTGGTGGAGGTGAGATCTTCGAGCCGGTCGCCGACATATTTCACCGGCCGCTCCAGCCGGCGCGCCAATGCGGCGACGATCACCTCCTCGACATAGAGCGACCCCTTGCCGCCGAACCCGCCGCCGACGTCGGGCGCCACGACGCGCAGCCGGTTGCCCGGCAGATGGAGCAGCGAGGCGAGCGCGTCGCGCACCACGCCCGGGATCTGGGTCGAGGAGAACAGCGTGATGGCGTCGCGCCCGCGATCGTAGTCGGCGACATAGGCGCGCGTCTCGATCGCGAGCGGCGACTTGCGGGCGAGCCGGAAGGTGCCCTCGACGACGTGGGCGGCCTCGGCGATCGCCGCGGCGGCGTCGCCGGTCCGGAACTCGCGCTCGAGCACCAGGTTGCCCGGCACTTCCGGATGGAGCTGCGGCGCACCGGGGGCGAGGGCGGCGGCCGGATCGATTGCGGCGGCGAGCGGCGCGTAGTCGACCGCGATCGCGGCGGCCGCGTCCTCGGCGCGGTAGCGATCGGCGGCGACCACGATCGCGACCGCCTCGCCCACGTAGCGGACCCTGTCGCGCGCGAGCAGCGGGCAGTGGGTGGCGTTGTAGGTCTGCATCCGCGACGTCGCGACGAGGTCGGCGACATCGGCGAAGTCCGCCGCCGTCAGCACGGCGACGACCCCCGGCATCGCCGCGGCCGCGTTGGTGTCGATCGCGCGGATCTCGGCGTGCGCCTGGTCCGCCCGCACGAAGGCGAGGTGCAGCATACGGTCGAGCTGGATGTCGGCCGTGTAGCGCCCGGCGCCGGCGAGGAGGCGGGGATCCTCCAGCCGCTGCACGGGCTTGCCGATATATTTCGGCCGCACGGTCTCCACCGGCGCCAGCGCGAGCGCGTCAGTCATACGCGTCTGCCCCCATCCGCAGGCTCTCCGCCTGCTTCAGGTCGTGGCCGCAGATGACGAACGCACCGGTGGCCTCGATCTCCCGGATCTTGGCGTAGGAGGCGAGGAGCGCCGCGGGGTCGACGGCGTTCTTCGGCACCTCGTCGTTGTCGAGGTTGCGGCGCAGGCTGACGGCGTCGGACACGAGGAGCACCGTGCCGGTGCGTGCGAGCCTCGCTTCGAGCCCCATCAGCCCCGGCGTGTGGCCGGGCAGGTGCACGGTGACGAGGCGTCCGTCGCCCATCACGTCGTGCCCGCCGTCCACCGTCTCCATCACCATCGGGTGGTCCCAATCGGCGGGCAGGTAGCCGCGCGCCTCGCCGTCGGGGGCCCGGGCCGCGGCGAGCTCGGCGTGGTGGACGAGGAAGCGCGCGTTGCGGAAGAACTCGTTGCAGCCGCAGTGATCGGGGTGGAAGTGGGAATTCACCACCACGTCGATGGCGTCGGGCGAGAGCCCCAGCGCGGCGAGCGAGGTGAGGACGTTGGCGGTGTGCCCGGGCGTCGGCGTCATCGCCGCCGCGAGGCTGCCCCAGCGTGCCGCGGCATCGACCTGCGCCGCCGGGTGGCAGCCGGTGTCGAACAGGATGTTGCCGCCCGGATGGCGGAACAGAACCGCGATCACCGGCAGCTCGATGGTCTCGGCCCGGTCGGCGTCGGGCACGTAGACGCGCCGGCGCATCGTCAGCCGCCCGCCGTCGAGGATGTGCATCTTCATGCCGTCACCCCGTCCCGCGCGTCGACGAGGTCGCGCACGGCGCGCACGATGTGCTCGTAGCCGGTGCAGCGGCAGAGGTTGCCGGAGAGGGCGTCGCGGATCTCCTCGTCGGTGCGCAGCGGGTGGGTCTCGAGGATCTCCGCCACCGTCATCAGGAAGCCGGGGGTGCAGAAGCCGCACTGGAGGGCGTGGTGACGGCGGAAGGCCTCCTGGATCGGGTGGAGGTTCCGCACCGTGCCGAGCCCCTCCACGGTATCGACGCGCGCCCCGTCGAGCTGGGCGGCGAACAGCAGGCAGGCGCGGGCGGTCACGCCGTCGAGACGGATGGTGCAGGCGCCGCAGACGCCGTGCTCGCAGCCGACATGGGTGCCGGTGCAGCGCAGACGATCGCGCAGGAAGTCGGAGGCGAGCATGCGCGGCTCGGCGCGGGCGCGCACCTCCTCGCCGTTGAGGGTCAGGGTGATGTCGATCTCGCTCATTTGACCATTGCCAGAGTGGAGCTGCGCTCGGCCGCCCGTTCCAGGGCGCGCCGCGCCAGCACGGGGATGAGGCGGCGGCGGTAGTCGGCCGAGGCGTGCATGTCGTCGTTGGGCTCGAGGTCGGCGGCGGCGTCGGCGACCGCGTCGGCGATGTCGCGCCGGTCGGCGCCCGCGAGCGCCGCCTCGATGGCGGCGAGGCGCATCGGCGCGTCGGCGACGCCGCCGAGGGCGAGCCGCGCCTCGACGATCCGGTCGCCGTCGAGGCGCACGGTCGCGCCCGCCGCGGCGGCGGCGAAGTCCCCGGCCCGCTGGGCGACCTCCAGGAAGGCCATGCCGGTGCCCGGCGCCGGCCGGGGAACGCGCACGGCGACGACGATCTCGCCGTCTTCGAGCGCCGTCACCAGCGGTGCGATGAAGAAGCCGTCGCCGGGTTCGCTGCGCCGGCCGGCGGCGGAGGCGATGTCGATCGAGGCGTCGAGCAGCACCGTCAGGAGCGGCCATTCGGCGGACGGGTCGGCGTGGCAGAGGCTGCCGCCGATCGTGCCGCGGTTGCGGATCGCGACGTGCGCGACGTTCGCCATCGCCTCGGCCACCACCGGCAGCATGCGGGCCAAGAGCGGGTCGCGCGCCGCCTCGGCGTGGCGCGTCAGCGCGCCGATCCTGACGGCGTCGCCGTCCTCGACGATGCCGCGCAGCTCGGCGACATGGTTGATGTCGACGATCCGCTCCGGCTGAACCAGGCGGAAATTCATCATCGGCACCAGGCTCTGGCCGCCGGCGAGCAGCTTCGCGTCGTCGTGGTCGAGCGCCGCGAGGGCCTCCGCGAGCGTCGTCGGGCGCACATATTCGAACGCAGCCGGCTTCATCTCATGCTCCGACGAAGCGCGGCGCCCGCTTCTCGGCGAAGGCGCGGCGGCCCTCGGCGTAGTCGGCGCTCGCCGAGGCCGCGTCGATGGCGGCGTCGATGCGGGCGGCGTCGAGCGCGCCGAAGGTGGCGCCATTGAGGATCAGCTTCGCGCCGGCCTGCGTCAGCGGCGCCTGGTCGGCGAGGGTGGCGGCGAAGGCCTGCGCGGCCGCCAGCGGCTCGTCCGAGACGTCGTCGACGAAGCCGGTGCGCAGGGCGTGGGCGGCACCAAAGCGCTCCGCCGAATAGAGGATGCGCTTCGCCTCGGTGAGGCCGACGAGGGCGAGAAGCTTGCGCGTCGCCTGCGCCCCATAGACGATCGAAAGCCGCGCCGCGGGAATGCCGAACAGGGCGTCGCTCGCGGCGAAGCGGAAGTCCGCCGACATCGCGATGTGGGCGCCGCCGCCGAGGGTGTAGCCGCGGCAGACGGCGATCACCGGCTTGTCGACGTGGGCGATGGCGGCGCATCCGGCGTCGACCGCAACCTCGTAGGCCTTCGACTGCGCGAGATCGTCGCGCACGGCGGCGAACTCGGCGATGTCGGCGCCGGTGGAGAAGTCGTCCCCCGCCCCGGCGAGGATGATGACGCGGACCTCGGGGTTCGCGTCGAGGGCGCTGAAGACGTCGACGAACCCCCACCACATCGCCAGCGTCACCGAGTTGCGCTGACGCGGGCGGTTGATCGTGACGGTGGCGATGGCGCCGTCGGTCGTGACCGCGAGATCCGCCATCAGCCATCCACCTCTTCGGTGACGCCGACCGCCGTGCGGATGTTCTCGAAGAACGCTGCCGCGAGCTTGCGCGCCGTCGAATCGAGCAGGCGCGAGCCGAGTTGGGCGAGCTTGCCGCCGACATCGGCCGACGCGTCGTAGTTGAGCATCGTCTCGTCGGCCGACACCCGCTCGAGCCGGACCCGCGCCGAGCCCTTGGCGAAGCCCGCGACGCCGCCCTTGCCGTGCCCCGAGAGGAGATAGCTCTCCTCGGGGACGATCTCGCTCAGCGTCACCTCGCCCTCGAAGCGGGCCTTCACCGGGCCCACCTTGAGGGCCACCACGGCCGTCATGTGGTCGGGCGCGTCCATCGTCAGCGTCTCGCATCCGGGGATGCAGCGGGCGAGGACGTCGGGGTCGTTGAGCGCCGCCCAGGCCGTGGCCCGGTCGCAAGGGAGGAGGACGCTGTCCTTGAGGTCCATGGGTCTCACCGATTGTGTCTGGCTCGGGGCGGGCGACGCTCGGGGCGAGCGGGCGCGGTCAGTCCGCCTTGACGAGCGGGCAGTCGCTCTCCGACAGCGGCCGGAAGGCCTTGTCGCCGGGGATGGTCTCAATCAGCTTGTAGACGTCCCATTCACCGGTCGATTCGGCGGGGGTCTTCACCTGATAGACGTACATGTCGTGCACCATGCGCCCGTCCTCGCGGATCTTGCCGCCGTGGGCGAAGAAGTCCTCGACCGGAAGCTCGCGCATCTTCGCCATCACGGCGTCCGCGTCGGTCGTGCCGGCGGCCTCGACGGCCTTCAGGTAGTGGAGGGTGGACGAATAGTTTCCGGCATCACCCATGTGCGGCATCTTCCCGGTCTTCGCCTTGAACTTCTCGGCGAAGGCGCGGGTGTCGTCGTCGCGATCCCAGTAGAAGCCGTTGGTGAGCACCATGCCCTGCGCCGCCGGCAGCCCCAGCGCCTTGACGTCGGTGAGCCACACGAGCAGCCCGGCGACGAGCTTGCCGGAATCGGTGAGGCCGAACTCCTGCGCCGACTTCACCGCGTTGATGAACGTCGTACCGGACCCGGCGATGGCGACCACCTCGGCCGGGGAAGCCTGCGCCTGGAGCATGAAGGCGGAGTGGTCGGCGGTTTCGATCGGATAGAGGACGTTGCCTTCGACCGAGCCGCCCGCCGCCTCCACAATGGCCGAGGCGTCGGCTTCGAGGGCATGGCCGAACGCGTAGTCGGCGGTGAGGAAGAACCAGCTCTTGTGACCGTCGTCGACGAGATGGTTCGCCGTGCCGTTCGCGAGCGCATAGGTGTCGTAGGCGTAGTGGATCGAGTTGGGGGTGCAGCCCGCGCCCGTCAGCTTGGACGAGCCGGAGCCGTTGACGATCGCGATGCCGCCCTTCTGCTCGGCGATCTGCGCGACGGAGAGCGCGATGCCGGAGTTGATCAGGTCGTTGATCATCGTGACGCCGTCGCTCTCGTACCACTCTTGGGCGAGCGAGGCGGCGACCTCGGGCTTGTTCTGGTGGTCGCCGACCACGACCTCGACGGGCTCCCCGAGCACCGTTCCGCCGAAGTCCTCGACCGCGAGCTCGACGGCGGCGACCGCGCCGGGGCCGGCTTCGTGGCTGAACTGTCCGGTCATGTCGGTGAGGACGCCGATCTTCGCCTGATCGGCGAGCGCCGGTCCGGCAACGCAGGTCGCCGCCACGAGGGCGAGCGCAAGTCGATGGGTCTGCATCATTTCCTTCCCGCAATCTGCGGCTTGCCTGCCGCTATCTAATTGCACAACAAGACTTATAGGCACGAGGGAGACGGAACATGATCGAAATTATAAGGAGATAGTTGGAGAAATATCCCTTATGATCGATCGAGTGCTGCATCTCCGTGCAACTTATTGACTTGCGCTAATAGACTTTAATAGCATCCGCTCGTCAAGCCCGGTCGATGCCGGGGGACATGGTCCGCTGCGGTGGGCCCAAGACAACACAGGGAGGGGACGTGGGCGACGCCAACGCGAACGTCATCGAGACGCGCGGCCTGACGCGCACATTCGGCGGCTTCGTCGCCGTCAAGGACGTCGATTTCGCTGTCCGCAAGCATGCCCTGCACGCGCTGATCGGACCGAACGGCGCGGGCAAGAGCACGCTGTTCAACCTCCTCACCCGCTTCCTGCCGGCGACGCGCGGGACGATCGTCTACCGCGGCACCGACGTCACCCGCACGCCCCCCGCCACGCTGGCGCGACGCGGGATGGTGCGCTCGTTCCAGATCTCCTCGGTCTTCCCGCACCTGACAACCCACGAGAACGTGCGCATCGCGCTCCAGTCCCGCCACCGGGAGACCTTCGCCTTCTGGCGCGCCGACCGCTCGCTCAAGCACTATGACGAGGAGGTCCGCACCCTCCTCGCCGACGTCGGCCTCGAGCCCTACGCCCAGCGCCTCGCGACCGAGCTGCCCTACGGCCGCAAGCGCGCGCTCGAGCTCGCAACGACGCTCGCGATGCAACCCGACGTGATCCTGCTCGACGAGCCGATGGCCGGCATGGGCCAGGAGGACATCGCGCGCACCGCCGAGCTGATCCGCCGCGTCGGCGAGGGCCGCACCATCTTGATGGTGGAGCACAACCTGTCCGTCGTCGCCGACATCTGCGACCGCATCACCGTCTTGCGGCGTGGCGAGATCATCGCCGAAGGCAGCTACGCCGAGGTCTCCGCCGACCCCGAGGTGCGCCAGGCCTATATCGGCAGCGACCATGACTGACGCGCCCGCCCCCGCGGCCCGCCCGCGGCGTCTCGACGTGCGCGACCTCCACGCCTGGTACGGCGAGAGCCACGTCGTCCACGGCGCCACCTTCCACGTCGACCGCGGCGAGATCGTCACGCTGCTCGGCCGCAACGGGGCGGGCAAGACCACGACGATGCGCGCCCTCGCCGGCGTGGTGCGCACGCGCAAGGGCAGCGCCCACCTCGATGGACACGACCTCCTCGCGACGCCGCCGCACCGCGTCGCCCGCACCGGCCTCGGCTACGTGCCCGAGGAGCGCGGCATCTTCGCCTCGCTCAGCGTCGCCGAGAATCTGCTGCTTCCCCCCGTGGTCCGGCCGGGCGGCGTGTCGCTTGCCGAGATCCATGCGCTGTTCCCGAACCTCAAGGGGCGCGACCGCACCCAGGGCACGCGCCTGTCGGGCGGCGAGCAGCAGATGCTGGCGATCGCCCGCGTCCTGCGCACCGGCGCCGACTTCATCCTGCTCGACGAGCCGACCGAGGGGCTCGCCCCGGTGATCGTCGAGGAGATCGCCCACGCGCTCGGCGCGCTCAAGGCGCGCGGCCTCACCATCCTTCTGGTGGAGCAGAATATCCGCTTCGCGCTCGCCGCCGCCGACCGCCACTACGTCGTCGAGCAGGGCCGCGTGGTAGACGAGTTCGACAACACGACGCTCCGGACCGACCGGGCGCGCATCGACGCCTATCTCGGCGTCTGAGGGGAGGACGATGCTGTCAGTGCCGCTGGTGGTGCTGCTGGGACAGGTGGTGCTCGGGCTGATCAACGGGGCGTTCTACGCCGTGCTCAGCCTCGGGCTCGCCATCATCTTCGGCATGCTCAACGTGATCAACTTCGCCCATGGCGCCTTCTACATGCTGGGCGCCTTCGTCTGCTGGCTCCTCCTCACCCATGTCGGGCTCGGCTACTGGCCCGCGCTCGTCGTGGTGCCGCTCGTGGTCGGCGCGGTGGGCGTCGTCGTCGAGCGCGTCTTTCTCAGCCGCCTCGCCGGCATCGACCACCTCTACGGGCTCCTCTTCACCTTCGGCCTGGCGCTCGCCCTCGAAGGCGGGTTCATCTTCGTGTTCGGCGCGGCCGGCAACCCCTATCCGGTGCCCGACGCGCTGCGCGGCATCGTCCGCCTCGGGCCGCTGATCCTGCCGCTCTACCGCTTCTGGGTGATCACCGCCTCGATCATCGTCTGCCTCGCCGTCTGGCTCCTCATCGAGAAGACGCGCCTCGGCGCGCTGCTGCGGGCGGCCACCGAGAACCCGCGCCTCGTCACCGCCTTCGGCGTCAACGTCCCGCTGCTGGTAACGCTGACCTACGGCGCCTGCGTCGGCCTCGCGGGCTTCGCCGGCGTCCTCGCCGCGCCGATCTACCAGGTGAGCCCCACCATGGGCTCCAACCTCATCATCATCGTCTTCGCCGTGGTCGTCATCGGCGGGCTCGGCTCGATCGGCGGGTCGATCGTCACCGGGCTGGCGCTCGGCGTCATCGAGGGGCTGACCAAGGTGTTCTACCCCGCGGGCTCCACCATCGTGATCTTCCTCGTGATGGTGCTGGTGCTCATGCTGCGCCCGGCGGGCCTGTTTGGACGGGAGACCTAGCGGTGGCCGCCCTCGTCCTCCCCCTCGTCCGAAGCCGCATCCTCGGCGCGCTCGCCCTCGCCGTGCTCGCGGTCGTGCTCGTGATCCTGCCCTACCGGATCTATCCGCTGTTCGTGATGAACGTGTTCGCGCTGGTGCTGTTCGCCTCGGCGGTGAACCTCGTCGTCGGCTACGCGGGGCTCCTGTCGCTCGGCCATGCCGCCTTCTTCGGTGGCGCGGCCTACGTCACCGCCCACGCGGCGAAGGCCTGGGCGCTGCCCTTCGAGGTCTCGGTCCTCCTCGGAACCGCCTTCGCTGCACTGCTGGGCCTATTGTTCGGCCTGATCGGCATCCGCCGCCGCGGCATCTACTTCGCCATGATCACCCTGGCGCTCGCGCAGATGGTGTACTTCCTCGCCGTGCAGCTCCCCTTCACCGGCGGCGAGGACGGCATCCAGTCGGTGCCCCGCGGCACCCTCCTCGGCATCGTCGACCTCGGGGACATCCGCTCGATGTACTACGTCGTCCTCGCCGGCATGGTCATCGGCCTCGTCGTGATCTGGCGCACCATCCATTCGCCCTTCGGCCACGTCCTCGCCGCGATCCGCGAGAACGAGGCGCGCGCGGTCTCCCTGGGGCTCGACGTGGCGCGCTACAAGTTGACCGCCTTCGTCCTCTCCGCCGCCCTGTCGGGCTTCGCCGGCGCGCTCAAGGTGCTGTCGTTCCAGCTCGCGGCGCTCAACAACGTCTCCTGGCACCTGTCCGGCGAGGTCGTGCTGATGACGCTGATCGGCGGGCTCGGCACCTTCGCCGGACCGATCATCGGCGCCGCCTCCCTCGTCACGCTGGAGCAGATGCTCGCCACCAGCGGACTGCCGATCTCCCTCGTCATCGGTACGATCTTCATGGTCTGCGTCATGCTGTTCCGCCGCGGCGCGTGGGGCGAGGTGCGCGCCCGCCTCGCCGCGCTGGCGGACCGTCAGGGCCCGGGGAAATCGTAGCGCAGGATATAGTCCGTCTCGTTGGCGACGAGCGGTTCCTTGCAGTGGCTGCACACCACCTGGGGCACGAAGTCCTGCTGGCAGAGGCGGTGGCGCAGCCGCAGCGGCGGCCGGTCGCCGGTCAGCCAGCGGTCGCCCCAGGCCATCATCACGATCATCGGCTTGTAGAGATCGCGGCCCATCGCGGTGAAGCGATATTCGTGACGCCCGCCGCCGTAGTGGACGCGGTCGAACACGCCGGCCTCGACGAGGCGGGCGAGCCGGTCGGCGAGGATGTTTGAGGCGATGCCGAGCTTCTCGCGCATCTCGTCGTAGCGGCGCACGCCGAAATAGGCCTCGCGCAGGACGAGGAAGCTCCAGCGGTCGCCGATCAGCCCGAGGCTGCGTGCGACCGAGCACGGCCGCACGCGCTGCAGCACCTCGGGGTCGGACGCCCGACGCGTCTTCGCCCGCCGCTGGACGGGGCCGAAGCCGGCCCCCGGCCCGTCGCGAAAGTGGACGTCGCGCGCCTCGATGGGCGTCTTGCACTCCGAGCAGACCGTCATCGGGTGGCACTCGTGGCCGCAGGTCTTGTGGATCAGCTGCAGCGGCGGCGGTGCACCGCCGGCGAGCCACTTGTCGCCGAACTCCATCAGCGAGAGCATCGAGGCGAAGAGATCCTTGCCGCGCGGGGTGAAGAAATATTGATGCCGGCGCTCGCCCTCGCGGTGGCCGATGACGAGGATCTCGTTGTCGACGAGCGCGGCGAGGCGGTTCGTCAGCGTCTGCCGCGGAATGCCGAGGCGCGACTGGAGAAGGTCGAACCGGCGCACGCCGAAGAAGGCTTCCCGGATGATGAGGAAGCTCCAGCTGTCGAGGACGATCTCGACCGTGTCCCGGACGGAGCAGTTCCGCTCCACGAGGGTCGGGCCATTCGAGAGAGCGTCGATCTGATGCTGCATGAGGATGATCTAGTCTGAGAATAGCCGCCGCGCCAAGCGCCGCGGCGGCCGACGCTACCCCGTCTCCCCGCTCGCGAGGGCGGCGGCCACCTCCAGGAAGCGCGGAAGGGCCGGGTTGAGGTTCGTCGGCTGCCAGGCGAGGACCTGCTCGACGGTCGGCGGATCGCGCAGCGCACGGAAGCACACCCCCGACACGCCCAGCCGCCCGACCGAGTGCGGGACGAGCGCGACCCCGATCCCCTCCGCCACGAGGCTGACGATCGTCTGCTGAAGCTGGGTCTCGAGGCGAACGTGCGGCTCGACGCCGGCACGGGCGAGATATTCGACGATCGCCGCGCGCAGGGTCGGGGTGGCGTCCTGCGGTGACGCGATCAGCGGCACGCCGGCGAGCATCGCGGCGTCGACGACGTCGTGCGCGGCGAGCGCGTGACCTTCCGGAAGGGCGAGGACCAGCGGCTCGCGATGGACCACGATGGTCTCGATGCCGCGCACGTCGTCCGGCCGGAACGTCACCACGGCGTCGAACCGGCCGCTCCCGATGCCGTCGAGGAGGTTCGACGGCATCGCTTCGAGGAGCGTCAGCGTGACGTCCGGGCACTCCGCCAGGAAGCGCCGGGTGAGGACGGGTACGCTCGCATAGGCGGCGTGCATCATGAACCCGATCGTCAGCGCGCCGAGCTCCCCGGCGCTCGCCCGGCGGGCGTTGCGGCAGGCCTGGTCCAGCTGGACGAGCACCGCCTTGCTGTCGAGGAGGAAGCGCTCGCCGGCCGGCGTGAGGCGGGCGCTGCGCGAGTGTCGCTCGATGAGCCTCACGCCGAGGTCCTTCTCGAGCGCGGCGAGCTGCCGGCTCAACGGCGGCTGGGTCACGTTGAGCCGCGCCGCGGCCCGCCCGAAGTGCAGCGTCTCGGCGAGGGCGACGAAGTAACGGAGCTGGCGGACGTCGACCATGTTACCGATCCGGAATGAATGGGGCACCGAGAATGCATTGGTGTGCATCGAATGCGCCGTCTATTCCAGCGGCATTCCTCGAACCGGACCCATCCATGCAGACCCTCGTCGTCGTCCTGCCGATCTTCGCCCTGATCTTCGCCGGCTGGCTCGTCCGCCGCATCGGCGTGCTCGGGCCCCATGCGACGGTGGAGCTCAACCGCTTCGTCGTCTTCCTCGCCCTCCCCGCGCTCCTGTTCGACATCGTCGCGAGCGCGGACTGGGCCGAGCTCTGGCAGCCCGGCTTCGTCGCCGCCTTCGGCCTCGGCTCGGCGGCGGTGTTCGTGCTCACGATCTGCCTGCGCCTGAGGGGGCGCTATCTCGCCGACGCCACCATCGACGGACTGAACGCCGCCTATGCCAACGCCGGCTTCATCGGCTTCCCGCTGGCCGTCGCCATCTTCGGGCCGGCGGCGCTGGCCCCGACCATGATCGCGACGATTCTCACGGCGTGCATCCTCTTCGCGGTGGCGCTGATCCTGGTGGAGATCGGCCTCGCCGGCGAGCGGCCGTCGCCCAACATGCTGCGCACCGTCGCACTTCGCTTCGCCCGCAGTCCGCTGATCGTGGCGCCCGTCCTCGGCGCCGTCGTGATGGCCTCCGGCGTCGGCCTTCCGGGGCCGGTCGAGCACTTCGTCGACCTCCTCGGGCAGGCGGCCTCGCCCTGCGCGCTCATCGCGCTCGGCCTCTTCCTCGCGGAGCCGCGGCCGACCGCCGAACCGGTGACGAGGACCACGGTGCTCCTCGGCAGCCTGAAGCTCTTCGGGCAGCCCGCGGCAACATGGCTCCTCGCGGTCGAGGTCTTCCACCTCGCCCCGCCGCTCGCCGCGACGGCGACGCTCCTCGCCGCGCTGCCCACCGGGACCGGCCCGTTCATGGTCGCCGAACTCTACGGCCGCGAATCGAGCGTGACGTCCCGCGTCATCCTCGGCTCCACCATCGCCTCGCTCGCGACGATCACCCCGCTCCTGGCGCTGGTCGGCTAGACCGACCGCCGAAGGGCCGGGCTGCGGACAACCCGCAGCCCTCCCGCCGGCGCCGCCACGGCGGGCTCGGCTAGCCCTTCATCGTGGCGAAGCGGGTCTCGAGATAGGCGTCCGTCGCCTCGGAGCCGCCCTCGGTGCCGTAGCCGGAATCGCCGATGCCGCCGAACGGGACCTCGGCGAGCGCGAGGCCGATGTGGTTCACCGTCAGCATGCCGGAGCGGACCGCGAAGGGCAGCCGCTGGGCGGTCGCGGCGGAGCCGGTCCAGGCGTAGGCGGCAAGACCGTAGGGCAGCCGGTTCGCCTCGGCGATGGCGTCGTCGAAGTCCTTGAAGCGGTTGACGATCGCCAGCGGGCCGAACGGCTCCTCGTTCATCACCCGTGCATCGGTCGGAACGTCGGACAGGACTGTCGGTTGGAAGAAGTTGCCCTGGTTGCCGATGCGCTCGCCGCCGCAGTCGAGCGTCGCGCCCTTGTCGACCGCGTCGCTGATGAGACCCTCGAGGGCCGGGATGCGACGCTCGTTGGCGAGCGGCCCCATCTCGACACCCGCCTCGGTGCCGCGGCCGACCTTCACCGCGCCCAGCATCTGCACGAAGCCCTCGCGGAAGCGGTCGAACGCCCCCTCCTGCACCAGAAAGCGCGTCGGCGAGACGCAGACCTGGCCGGCGTTGCGGATCTTGGAGTCCGCCATCGTCTTCACCGCCTGGTCGATGTCGGCATCGTCGAACACCAGGACGGGGGCGTGGCCGCCGAGCTCCATCGTGGCGCGCTTCATGTGCTGGCCGGCGAGCGCGGCGAGGTGCTTGCCCACCGGGGTGGAGCCGGTGAACGAGACCTTCCGGATGACCGGGTGCGGGATCAGATATTCCGAGATCTCGGCCGGCACGCCGTAGACGAGGCCGATCACCCCGGAGGGGATGCCGGCATCGAGGAAGGCCTGGATCAGCGCCGCGGGCGAGGCCGGCGTTTCCTCCGGCGCCTTGACGATGATCGAGCAGCCGCTCGCGAGCGCCGCCGACAGCTTGCGGACCACCTGGTTGATCGGGAAGTTCCAGGGCGTGAAGGCGGCGACCGGGCCCACCGGCACCTTGAAGGTGAGCTGCATGACGCCGGGGGCACGAGAAGGGATCGTCTGGCCGTAGGTGCGACGAGCCTCCTCAGCGAACCAGTCGATCACCTCGGCCGCGCGCTCGATCTCGCCGGCGGCCTGGCCGAGCGGCTTGCCCTGCTCGAGCGTCATCATGTGCGCGATGGCGTCGACCCGCCCGCGCAGGAGATCGGCCGCCTTGCGCATCGCCGCGTAGCGCTCCATCACGCCGGTGCGGCTCCAGATCTCGAAACCCTTCACGGCGGCGGCGAGCGCCCGGTCGAGATCCTCGGTACCCGCATGCGCGACGGTCCCGATCACCTCGTCGGTCGCGGGGTCGCGGACGTCGATCGTCCGGCCCGAGGCGGCGTCGCACCACTCGTCGTCGATCAGAAGCTGCGTCGACGGGTAGGTACGGGCGGACGGATCGAAGGCCCTCTGCTGCATTGTCTGTCTCCTTGAGGTCGGCCCGCCGTTGCGCGCGAGCCTATGACAACCGTGCTCGACGACCTGCGGCCTTCCCCGCCCGCTCACGCAGCGCGGAGGCCCGCAGCCGGCACTTGACGCTCGTCCATAGGGCCGGCCCGGCGCGCCCCGCAATGGGGCGAACGCCCGCAGCCGGCCGGCGGCCCGTCAGAGCGTGCGGGACCACAGGTCGAAGAGGCGCTTCCACACGAGCTCCGTCGCGACCGGCGCGTAGGCGCCGCGCTCGGGGAAGCAGAAACCGTGCTTGCATCCCTCGTGAACCTCGACCTGATGCGTCACCCCCGCATCCTCCATGGCCTTGGTGAAGATTTCGATCGTCTCGGGCGGGGACGCCGGATCGTCGCCGCCGAAGCCGAAATACATCTCCGCCTGGACCTTGCCGACCCACAGATGGGGCGACTGCTCCAGCTCGTTGACGAGGCGGACCGCGTAGAGGCCGGCGGCCGACTTGATGCGGTCCGGATAAGCGGCGGCGGCCCAGGTGACGAACGGGCCGCCCATGCAATATCCGACGCAGCCGACTGGACCCGGCTTCACCTGCGATAGACCGTCGGCGAACGCGATGGCGGCGCCGGTGTCGTCGATGATCTGCTCGCGGTTCATCGCATGCTGGACGCACGCCCTGACGACGGCCGACATCGTCTCCTCGCGCCGCGGCAGGTCGAACCGCACGGTGCCGATCCGGTAGTAGAGGTCCGGCAGCACGACGGCGTAGCCCGCCTTGGCGATCCGCCGCGCGATGTGCTTCAGCTCGTCGCGGAAGCCGGGCGCGTCCATGTAGAACAAGATCAGCGGCCATTCACCCTCCGCCGAGGGGCTGACGGTGAAGGCCGGCATCCGTCCGTGCCGGGTCGAGATCGACACATCCTGTTCGAACATCACCTACTCCGCGATCCGTGCCGCGTGCTGGCGGCGTCCGTCATGATCCACATACTCGAGACTGACGCGTTTGCCGATCCACGATCCCTCCGGCTCCTCGCCGACGAGGTTGGTCATGATGATCGGCCCTTCGTCGAGCCGCACGGCGACGGCGTTGTAGGGCGGCGGGAAGTCGTCGAAATATTTGCGATGGAAGACGACCCAGGACAGGATCGTGCCGGTGCCGGCGATCGGCTTCCATTCCGTCTCCATCGACAGGCACTTGGGGCAGATCGGCGATGGCGGGTAGCGGTACGTCCCGCATGTCTTGCAGGCCATCAGCGCGAGCTTGCCGTTCTCGATGCTCTGCCACATCGGCGCATCCGAGAGGCTCATGACTGGGGTGGTCTTGCCCATCTCTACCTCCCGTAGATGATCGACACCGCCTTGCCGGCGACGTCGGACGAGTAGTGGACGAAATTGCAGTCGGGCACCTGGCGCTTGCCGCAGGTGCCGCGGACCTGGCGCACCGCCTCGATCTGGTGCCCCCACCCCTGCATGTAGCTCTCCGACAGATGCCCGCCGGAGGTGTTGACCGGCAGCGTGCCGCCGAGCGCATGCTGGCCTTCGGCGAGAAACTTGCCCGCCCCGCCGGGTGGACAGTAGCCGTAGCCTTCGAGGGCCAGCGGGATGTGGCAGGAGAAGCTGTCGTAGATCTGCGCCGAGGAGATGTCCTGCGGCCCGACGCCGGCCATGTCGAACACCTGGCGCGCCACCTTCTGCTGAGCGGGCAGGTAGTACTCGGTCAGCCGCGGCTCCAGGCTGGTGGCGCCGCTGTTGAGGTCGTAGCGGCCGACGCCGTGGATCACCACCGGGTCGGGCCGCAGCGACCGCGCCCGCTCCGCCTCACAGATGATCAGCGCGACGCCGCCGTCGTTGATGAGGCAGTAGTCGAAGAGGTGCAGCGGCTCGCAGACGAAGGCCGAGGTGAGATAGTCCTCGATGGTGATGGGCTTCTGCATTACCGCTTCGGGGTTGAGGCTCGCGGCGGCGCGTTGGGCGACGGCGACCTGTCCGAGCTCCTCCGGCTTCAGCCCCGTCTCCTCCATGTAGCGGCGGAACATCAGCGCGTAGAGCGCGCCCTGGGAGGTGAAGCCCCACGGCGCGTGATAGACGTAGGACAGGAACGAGGCGCCGCCGGCCGCGTTGGTGCCGCCGTAGTTCACCTTCTGGCTGCGCTGGGCGTTGCCGTAGACGAGGGCGACGACCTCGGCGAGGCCGGACTTGATCGCCATGCAGGCCTGGATCACCGCGAGCATCGCGTCGGCCTGGCCGCCCCAACGCACGTCGAGGCCGAGCACCTCGCCCATGCGCTCGTACGGCGTCGTCGGCCCGACGATCAGCCCGTCGATATCGTCGCGCTTCAGGCCGCTGTCCTCGAGCGCCCGCACGAACGCGAGCGCGCCGAGCCCGACAGAATCGAGCGTCGCCTTCTCGCCGGCGCGTTGCGCGCGATAGTCGGTGTGCCAGTCGGTGTGGCCGACCCCGACCACCGACGCGACCTTGCTGAGGCCTTTGCGCTCTTCGTCCGCTGCTTGCACAGTTCCTCCAACTCGTTGTTCGTATTGGCAACGGCGGTGCCCGGCGTGGTTCGCCGCCGGACGCGCATACCCTGCCGGATGGACCGATCGTCCGGCGCCCCGCGAGGCGGCGGCATCATGTGGGGGTGAAGACGGGCACCTTGTATTCGCCGCTCGTCGGCACGAAGGCGACGCGGACGGGCTGACCGGTCGTCAGCTCCTCCGGTCGGGCGTTGACGATGTTCGTCATCATGGTCGGCCCTTCCGCGAGGGTCACGTAGGCGAGGATGTAGGGGGCCGCCGTCCGCCGCATCGGCGCAAACGCATAGATCGTCCCCTCCCCGGACGCCTCGCGGAAGGCGGTGTCGTCGGAGAAGCAGAACGGGCAGCGCGCCCGCGGATACCAATGGGCGCGCTCGCACACGTTGCACCATTTGACGAGGAACCGATCCTCCTTCGTCGCATCCCAGAAGGGCTGGTTTTCCGGCTGCACGACCGGCTCGGGATTGATGAAACCGTCGAGATCCATGGCTCAGCCGCGCTCCAGAATGATCGTCGACGAGGCGTGCCGCACGCCGAGCTGTCCGCCGATCGCATTGGCGAGGGCGAGGTCGCAGTCCGGCACCTGGACGGCGGGGTGCGCTTCCCCGCGGATCTGGCGCACCGCCTCCAGCGCCTTCGTCATCCCGCCACGGTTGACGGGGTGGTTGTTGCAGAGCCCGCCGCCGTCGGTGTTGACCGCGAGCCGGCCACTGCCGGAGATGAGCCCGCCGTCGGACACGAAGGCGCCGATCTCGCCCTTCTCGCAGAAGCCGAGATCCTCGAGCTGCACCATCGCGGTGATGGTGAAGCTGTCGTAGATCGAGGCGTAGCGGATGTCGGCCGGCGTGACGTTCGCCTGGGCGTAGGCTGTCGCGCCGGAGCGCCGGGCGCCGCTGTCGGTGATCTCGGCATAGCCGCCGGCCTGGCCGTAGGGCGCCTCGCCACAGCCGATCACCTTGACGAGCGGCCGGTCGAGGCTCTTCGCGATCTCCTCACGCGTGACGACGAGGGCGCCGCCGCCGTCAGTGACGACGCAGCAATCGAGCCGGTGCAAGGGATCGGCGACGAGCGGCGAGTTCACCACGTCCTCGACCGTGACCACGTTGCGCAGCTTGGCGTTGGGGTTGTGCTGGGCGTGGTGGGAGAAGGCGACCTTGACCCAGGCCATCTGCTCCGCCGTGGTGCCGTAGAGGTGGGCGTGCCGCTGCGCGACCATCGCATAGACGCCGAGGATCTGGATGCCGAACGGATGCTCGAACTCGAAGTCCGGCTGGTTCGGATTGTCGGCGCGCTTCAGCGAGCCTTTGGCCTTGCCTTCCTGGCGCGGGCGGCCGGCGAGCGTGATCAGCGCGACATCGCACTTGCCGGCGGCGATCGCCTGGCAAGCGTGCGCGACGTGGATGAGGTAGGACGATCCCGAGGTGTTCGTCGTGTCCACGTGGCGCAGGTTGAGGTTCATGTAGTCGGCCATCGACAAAGGGCCGGTGCCGGGCGTGTCGGGGCCACAGAACAGCCCGTCGACGTCGTCCTTCGTCAGGCCGGCGTCGGCGAGCGCCCCGGCGGCGACCTCGGCGTGGAGCTGCGCGACCGATCGGTCCGGCGCGTCGCGCAAGGGGTGCTCGTACGCACCGACGATATAGCCGAGCCCTGGCCGCCGCATTCCCCATCCCTTTGCGATGTTCTTGACTTTGCGCGAGGATAGGCAGCTCACCCGCCGCATTCAAACGCTCATACGTCGGCCATGGGTTGAGAAAAACTCATCGACCGTCTGTCAGTCCGCGCTTCTGGCCGCTGCACGGGCGGTGTAGGCTCGTAGCGGTTGCTGGTTCGGAGCGGAACGTCACGATGGCGCGTCGATTGCCCCCTCTCAACGCCCTGCGCGCCCTGGAGGCGGCCGGCCGGCATCTGAGCTTCACCCAGGCGGCCAACGAGCTGAACGTCACCCCGGGCGCCGTCAGCCGGCAGATCAAGCTGCTCGAGGAGACGCTGGGGCTGCAGCTCTTCGAGCGGAAGGCCGGCGCGCTGGAGGCGACGCCGCGCTGCCGGGACTACGCGCAGGTTCTCTCCGACGTGTTCAGCCGCATCGAGACGGCGACGAACCGGCTGACCGACGTCGACCGCGACCGCGAGCTTTGCATCTCGGCCTCGGTGACCTTCACCCTCCTCTGGCTCGTGCCGCGGATGACCGCGTTCCACGAGCGGCACCCCGAGTGGCAGCTTCGCCTGACCGCCGCCGTGCCCCCGCCCCGCCTCAACGACGGCGGCAAGGCGGACGTCTTCATCCAGCTCAACGCCGGGACGGAGACCGACCTCAGCTGCGAGCGCCTGCTCGGCAACGATCTCATCCCGGTCTGCAGCCCGGCGCTGTTGGAGAGCGGGCCGCCGCTCGTGACACCGGCCGACCTCAACCGCCATCGCCTGCTCCACTCGCTGCTGCGGCCGATGCATTGGCCGCATTGGCTCGCCGCGGCGGGGGTGACGGAGGTCGACGGCGAGGCGGGCCATTTCCACGGCACGTCGGCGCTCTGCTATCAGGCGGCCATCGAAGGGCTCGGCGTCGCCATCGCGCAGCTCAATTTCGTGGTCGACGACCTCGTATCCGGGCGCCTCGTCACGCCGTTCCGCGTGATCGCGGAGGATCGCGAGGCGTTCCACTTCATCAGGGGAACCAAGCCGCGCACGGCCAAGCTCGACCAGTTCGAGGCCTGGATCTTCGAGGAGGCGGCGCGCCACGAGGCGTGGGTGCGCAGCCTGACCGCCGACTATCAGCGGCTGCCCCCGGCCTGCTGAGGCGCCTCGAAGCGTGCCGCGATCTCGTCGCAGTGCAGCGCCAGCCACAGAATGAAGATCGCGGCGAGGATCGCCGCGGCGGCCACCGTGGGACGCAGGCCGAACACGTCGGCGAGCGCCCCGGTGACGAGCGCCCCGACCGCCGGGCTCGCCTTGAGGATGAGGCCGAACAGGGCGAGGACGCGGCCGCGCACCTCGTCCGGCACGCCGAGCTGAAGGAGGGTCTGCGCCGAGATGCCGGTGAGCGTCCAGCAGCAGCCGGCACCCATGATGAGGAGGAGGGCCACCGGGAAGGAGGACGTCGTGGCGAAGAGGGTGACGGTGATCGCGCCGCACAGCGCCGCCGTGACCATCGTGCGCGTCATCGGGCTGCCCGGGCGACGGTTGGCGACCCACAGGCCACCGAGCGCCGCCCCGATACCGACCGACGAGGTGAGCATCGCGAGACCGTCCGCCCCCCGGCCGAAAACGCGGTCCGAGAAGCCCGGCAGCAGCTCGATCAACGGCCGCGAGGCGACGCCGGTGACGATCATGGCGAGAAGCACGGTGCCCGCCGCACGGTCGCGCATCACGTAGGTGATGCCCTCGCCGAGATCGGCAAGGAAGCTGCTGCCGCGCCGGGCGGGCGCCGCCGCGAGGGCCGGCAGCCGGACGAGCGCCCAGACGAAGACGGCGTAGCTCACCGCGTTCAGGGCGAAGACCCAGGCGACGCCGGCGGTCGAGATCAGCACACCGGCGATGCCGGGTCCGATGAAGCGGGCGAGGTTGAACGTGATCGCGTTGATCGCCACCGCCGAACCCAAGACCTCGCGCGGGACCATCAGCGAGATCATCGCGAGGCGCGCCGGCTGAGCGAACGCGGTGATGACGCCGAGGACGAGCGTGATCGTGAACAGCGACCCGATCGTCAGCCCGCCGGCGAGGTAGAGCGCAGCGAGGCCGATCGCCTGCAGCAGGCCGAGCGCCTGCATCAGCAAGAGCACGCGCCGCCGGTTCCAGCGGTCAGCGGCGACGCCCGCGACCGGGCCGACGATGACGGTCGGGAACAGGTCGGCAAAGGCGACGATGCCGAGCCACGTCGCCGAATGGGTCAGCTCCCAGGCGAGGTAGCCGACCGAGATGCGCTGCATCCACGTGCCGATCAGCGATGTGGCGTTGCCGATCGTATAGATGCGGTAAGGGCCCGGCCCGAGCGCTTTGCGGGCGCCTTCGAACTTTGGGAAGCGGATCATCGGGATGGGCGTCCCGGGCGGGCGATGTCCGGCCTCGCGGTCGGCGGACGGATGTTCAACAACGGCATGACTTTTCGTCGTTTGACTGTAGAGGCGACGCGACGGCTAATCGGTCGCAGGATAGACACTCCGGTTTATCCTAAACGGTTGAGTAGTCAACGTCACAACGTAGAGAATGCACCCACCGAATATGAATTGCAAAGGAGGGAAGACGTATCCGCACTGCCTTGGGAAGTTCAGCAATGCCGCCGTTTCTTTCAATTGATATCGAAGAGCGGCATTCTAAAGACGACGAACCTGCCGTCACCGAGGCGATCGCGTTCTGCGGACGCATCTTGTCCGACCTTGGTGCCCGTGTCGTCAGCAATGCGGCGGAGAACACCTTTCGTGACGCCCGGACCCGCCTGTTCCTGTCGCTTGGCAAGGCGCATGGCGCACCGGCCGAGCGCCCGCGGCTCGCCCTCGTGGGCGGCGCGTCCGCCGCGGGAGCCGAGACGAGCGTACGCGTCGCGCTGCTGCCCGAGGGCTCGCCCGACATTCCGATGTCCGAGTTCACGCTGATGGCGGCGACGGGGCTGCTCGATCTGATCGGCGATCCTGCGCGGGAGCCGCTGCGCCTGCCCGCGGGCCAGCTCGCGCGCGCGGCGGGCCTTGCCGCGTTCACCGCCGCCGCCGGGCTGATCCGCGGCGGGGTGGCGGGATCGGCGCACGTGTCGCTGCTCGACGTCGGCCTGTGGCTCAACTGGAAGAGCTTCGTCCTCGCGCGCGAGACCGGCCGAGCGCCGCACCGCCTCGGCCGGGGTGCCGAGTGGCAGGTCCTCGCCTGCCGCGACGGCTTCATCGGCCTCGTCTATCGTGAGCAGGACTGGGACGCTGTGAAGGCGCTCGTCGGCGACCCCCGCCTCGACGATCCCGGATTCGACCTGCGCGCCGACCGCAAGGCGCGCTCGGCGGAAATCGTCGCGATCGTGGAAGAGCGGATCGCCGATCGCACCCGCGCCGACATCATGGCCTTCGCCAGCGCGCACCGGATTCCGCTCGGCCCGGTGCTGACCACCGCCGAGGTCATCGACGACCCCCACTCCGTCGCCCGCGGCGCCTTCGTGAAGGCGGAGGGCGCCCTCCTTCCCCGGCTGCCGGTCCTGTGGAACGGCAGCCCCCTCGAGACCCGACCATGACCCCTCTCAAAGGCGTAACCGTCCTCGACCTCGGGATCATCACCGCGGGGGCGGCGACGTCCGCCCTCCTCGCCGATCTCGGCGCCGACGTGATCAAGATCGAATCGCCCACCTACAAGGACCCGTTCCGGATCTGGGTGTCGTCGTCGCCGCAGGATCGCGACAAGCTCTCCCCTCACTTCGGCGCGACGAACCGGGGCAAGAAGGCCCTCGCCGTCAACCTCAAGGAGCCCGAGGGGCGCGACTGCTTCCTGCGCCTCGTCGCCCGGGCCGACGTGGTGGTGGAGAACTTCCGCCGCGGCGTGCTCGACAAGCTCGGCATCGGCTTCGAGGCGCTCAAGGCGGCGAACCCGCGTGTCGTTCTCGCCTCGATTTCGAGCCAGGGCGAGACCGGCCCCGACGCGATGCACGTCTCCTACGGCTCCACGCTCGAATGCGTCGCGGGGATGGCCTGGCTCCTCGGCTACGACGACGGACGGCCGACCGTGAGCGGCGTCGACCTCAACTACCCCGATCAGGTCGCCGCGATCTTCGCCGCCGGGATGATCGTGTCGGCGGTCCACGCCGTGGAGAACGGCGCCGAGGCGGTCCATCTCGACCTGTCGCAGCGCGAGCTCACGTCGTTCATGATCGGCGACAGCTTCGCGAACCCGGAAGCGGTACCCGCCCGGGGCAACGCCGACCCCCGCTTCGCGCTGCAGGACTGCCTGAAAGCCGCGGACGGCCGGTGGGTCGCGCTCAGCGTGCGCGAGGCCGACGCGGTGGCGCACCCGCACGTCGGCACCCCAACCGCGGCGGCCGAGTGGATCGCCGCGCGCCCCGCCGACGAGGCCGTGGATGCGCTGACGGCGGCCGGGATCGCTGCCGCGGTGGCTGCGACCGGCGTCGAGATCCTCGACGCGAAGCCCTGGTCCACCGCGATGATCGAGACGCCCGACGGCGCCATCCTGAAGGGAACGCCGTTCGACATCGGCACTCCCCATGCCGATCTCGTGGCGCCGGTGTTCGGCGGTGACACGGTCGAGGTGCTGGAGCGGCTCGGTGGCTATAGCCGCGAGGAGATCCGCACGCTGATCGAGCGCGGCATCGTCGCCGCGCCCGAGACCGCGGAAGCGGCGGAGTAGGCGCCCCGCCTACTCCGCGACGATGGTGTTGCGCAGCACGCCCACGCCGCCGATCTCGACCTCGACGACGTCGCCGGGCTTCATCCACACCGGCGGCTTGCGGGCCTTGCCCACCCCCTCCGGCGTGCCCGTCATGATGAGGTCGCCCGGCCGAAGCTCCGTGAACACCGAGACGAAGGCGATGATCGCGCCGATGTCGAAGATCATCTTCGAGGTGTCGGAGTGCTGCATCACGGTGCCGTTGAGCCGGGTTTCCAGCGTCAGCGCGGAGGGGTCGGGGATCTCGTCGGCGGTCACGATCCACGGGCCGATGCCGCCGGTGGAGGGAAAATTCTTCCCGACGATCGCCTTGTAGCGGGACTGGAAATCGCGCAGCGAGCCGTCGTTGAAGCACGTGTAGCCGAACACGTGCTCGAGCGCCCGCTCGGCCGGAATGTCCCGGCCCGGCTTGCCGATCACGACGCAGACCTCGCCCTCATAGTCGAGCGCGTCGGAGGCGCGCGGGCGCACGATCGGCCCCTCGTGCGGCGTCAGCGACAGCAGCGTACGCATGAAGAGGCCGGGATATTTCGGCGGCGTCGCGTCGGCCCCCTCGGCGAGGTGGTCGACGTAGTTGCGCCCGACGCAGAGGACCTTGCCCGGACGCGTGATCGGCAGGGCATAGGTCACGTCGGTGAGGCGGTAGCGCGGCGCGTCGGCCGGCAGCGGCAGGGTGTCGCCGAGGCCCATGGCGATGGCGTCCTCCACCGTCTCACATCCCGGCAGCGCCGTGAGGTCCGACACCATGTCGCCCTCGACGAGGCCCCAGGCCGAGCGCGCGGCGATCGTGTAGCTTGCGACGCGCATCGCTAGCCTCGGCGCTTGAACGCGGGCGTCGAGCGCAGGTCCGCCATCAGCCAGGTGTCGCCCTCGTAGCGGAACTTCGCCTGGTAGACGCCGATGCTGCTCGGCAGATCCATCGGTGCCGCGCCCCTGTCGTCGAGATCGTCGCCGGTGTAGACGAACGCGGTGGAGTAGAACTGCGCCGCCGCGGTGCCGTCGTCGGCGACGTCGACGAGCACGTTGCTCAGAAGGTGGCGCGAATGACGGTCGGTGCCGCGCTTGTCCATCGCGGCGAGGAGGCCCTCGCGCCCGCGCAGGTCCTTGCCCGCGCGCCGCCAGCAGCCATCGGGGGTCATCACCGCGGCCATGACGTCGAAGTCACGGCTGTCGAGCGCGACGTAGAAGCGCTTGATCTGCTTCTCGATGGCAAGTTCGGCGGCCTGTCCCATGGTCGTATCTGTCACGAAATCCTCCCTTTTCTGTCGAGAGGATCACGCCCCCGGCGCGGTGACGGTCAACCGAAATAACCGCACATGGCGCATGCGTTTTAATCGTTTGACCGGATGGCGAGCGGACGCGGAAAACAACCAACCACAGCGGGAGGACGGGATGAACGGCGCGGAAAGTCTGGTGGCGACCCTGGTGAATGCGGGGGTCGAGGTGTGTTTTGCCAACCCCGGTACGTCCGAACTGCATCTCGTCGCGGCGCTCGACCGCGTGCCGGGCATGCGCTGCGTCCTGTGCCTGTTCGAGGGCGGCGTGACCGGCGCGGCGGACGGCTACGCCCGCATGGCCGGCAAGCCGGCGGCGACGCTGCTTCATCTCGGCCCCGGCCTCGGCAACGGCTTCGCCAACCTGCACAACGCCCGCCGCGCGCACACGCCCGTCCTCAACGTGGTGGGCGAGCATGCGACCTATCACATGGCGTTCGACGCCCCGCTGACGTCGGACATCCAGGCCGTCGCCGGCGCGGTCTCGGCGCACGTGGACACGGTGCGCGAGGCGTCGGCTCTCGGGGCGGCGGGTGCCCGCGCGCTCGCCGCCGCCCAGTCCGGGATGGGCCACGTCTCGACGCTCATCGTGCATGCCGACGCCGCCTGGACCGAGGGCGGGATCGTCGCCGATCCCGTCGCCCCGACGCCGCCGGCCGCGCCGGAGCCGGAGCGGGTCCGGGCCGCCGCCGAGGCGCTGCGGGCGGGTCAGGCGATGATCCTCGCCGGCAACCTCGGCGCCCGGCGCGAGGCGCTGCTCCTCGCCTCCGCCATCGCGGCCAAGACCGGCGCGCGGCTCGCCACCATCGGCCGCAATCCGCGGCTCGAGCGTGGCGCGGGCACGGCGGTGGCCGAACGGCTCGCCAATCCCGCCGGCCCGCAGTCCAAGGCGCTCGCGGACGTGCGCAACCTCATCCTCGTCGGCGAGGGCGAGCCGATCACCTTCTTCGGCCACCCCAACCGACCGAGCCGCACCACCCATCCGGACTGCGCCATGCTCCATCTCGCCGACCCGCACGACGACGCCCTCGCGGCGCTGCGGGCGCTCGCGGACGAGGTGGGCGCGAGGACGGCCGACGCGGTCCTCGAGCCCTACGCCCCGCCGGAGCTGCCGACCGGGCCGCTCAACCCCGACAGCGTCGCGGCGGTGGTCGGTGCGCTGCTGCCGGAGAACGCGGTGGTCGCCGACGAATCGATCACCGTCGGCCGCTCGCTGCACAAGTTCACCCGCAGCTCGGCACCGCACGACTGGATGCACCTTCCGGGCGGGGCGATCGGCATCGGCATTCCTCTCGCCACCGGTGCCGCCGTCGCGGTGCCCGACCGCAAGGTCATCAACCTGCAGGCCGACGGCAGCGGCATGTACACGGTGCAGGCGCTCTGGACCCAGGCGCGCGAGAACCTCGACGTCCTCACCGTCGTCTGGTCGAACCGCAGCTACAAGATCCTGCGCGACGAGCTCGGCAATGTCGGCCTGCCCAACCCCGGCCCCACCGCCTTGTCGATGCTCGACCTGTCGAACCCGGAGATCGGCTGGGTGGGAATCGCCCGCGGCTTCGGCGTCGAGGCCGAGCAGGTGGACACTCTGGAGGGCTTCATCGCGGCCTTCCGCGACGGCATCGCCCACCGCGGCCCGCGGCTCATCGAAGTGGTGCTCTAGACCGTGGCGCGCGTCGCCGCGGCCTCTTCCCGGATCCAGCCGACGAACTGCTGCACCACGTCGTCGCTCTCGAACGGCACGGCGTAGACGACATGAAAGGTCGCATCGATAGGGATGCCGCCGGGGAACGGGGCGACCAGCCGTCCGGCGGCGAGATCGTCCGCCACGAACGCGTCCATCGCGATGGCGAACCCGGCGCCTCCGAGGGCGGCCTGATAGGCCATCGACGAGCTGGAGAAGGCCACGACCTCGGCGGACGCCCCGTCGACGTTCTTCGCATCGAGCCAGGCCTTCCAGTCCGCCGGCCGCTTCTCGGAAACGAGCAGCTGCAGCTCGAGGAGGTCGGCCGGCTCCGCGACGGGATGCTTGTCCAGGAAGGACGGGCTGCAGACGGGAAGGAGCGCCACGCGGAACAGCGGCTCCGCCACCTCGTTCGGCCGCGCGCCGGCGAGGCGAACCGCCACGTCGACGTCCGCCGTGCCGAGGTCCGGCGGCGGATCGAACAGGCTCGCGACGTCGATCCCCTGCTCCGGAAATTGCGCGTGATAGCGACTGAGGCGCGGCAGCAGCCAGCGCAGGGAGAAGGTCACCGGCGCGTAGATCTGCAGCTTGCGCTGCACATCGCGGGCGACGAAGGCGCGGGTGGCGCGATCGATCCGCGCGAACGCCTCGAACAGCTCCGCGGCATAGATTCGGCTCGCATCGTTCGGGACCACCTCACGGTAGTTCCGGTCGAACAGCGAGCGGCCCAGATAGTCCTCGAGCCCGCGCACCTGGCGCGAGATCGCGCCGGGGGTCACGAACAGCTCGTCGGCCGCCTTGGTGAAGCTCGCGTGGCGGGCCGCCACCTCGAATGCGCGCAGGGCGTTCAACGGCGGCAGACGCCAGGACATTTGAGAACTCCCCCCTACTACGCCAGGTCAAGCTGGAGCGCTGAAAACCGCGCTCTTCTGAGGGGAATGCTAGGCTTCGATTGATGATTGCTCAAGAGACCAATGAAGACGCACTCCGGCTGATCGGCTCCCGCCGCTCACCCTATGTGCGCAAGACCACCCTCTTCGCCCACGAAGCGGGGCTCGCCGGGCGGATCGCTCTGGTGCCCGTCGTCGTCAACATGCGCATGCTCGATCCGGACCCCGTCAATCCTCACCCGCTGAAGCAGGTGCCGACGCTGATCGCCCCCTCGGGCGAAGCGATCTACGATTCGTTCGTGATCTGTAGCTGGCTCGCCGAGGCGGCCGGACCGGCGGGCCAGGCTCTCTTCGAGGGTCCCCGCGGCCGCACCGAGGTCCTGACCCGGCACGCCCTCGCCCAGTCGACGATGGATCATCAGATCCGCCTCTACAGCGAGCGGCGGCGCTTTCCCGATCAACCGGAGAGCGACTTCGCCCGCGGCGTGGGGGCCCGGCTCGGCTGGGGCTGCGACGCCCTCGAGGACGACGCCGGCGGATGGATGGTGGGCCCCTTCGATCTCGGTCAGATCGCCGCGGCCGCGATGCTGAGCTACATGGACTTCCGCTTCGCCGACCTAGCCTGGCGCGACGGCCGGCCCAAGCTCGCCGCATGGTTCGACGGGCTCGCGGAGCGCCCCTCGATGCTCGCCACGGTGTACCAGGGATGAGCCCGGCGGAGATCGGCTATGCCGACGTCAACGGCGTCGCGCTGCGCTATGCCGTGCGCCGCACCGGCCGGCCCCGCCTCGTGCTCGTGCACGAGATGGGCGGCTCGCTCGAAAGCTGGGACGAAGCGGCGGACTCGCTCGCCGCACATTGGGAGATCCTGAGCTACGACGCCCGCGGCGCGGGCTTGTCGGAGAAGATCATCGGCACGGTGACGATCGACGATCTCGCCGCGGACCTTCTCGCGCTGCTCGACCGGATCGGCTGGACCGGGCCGGTGCGCGCGGCCGGCACCGCGGTCGGCGCGGCGACCGCCATCCGCGCGGCGGTGCGCACACCGGACCGCTTCCGCGCACTCGCCGCCCTCTCCCCGGCCCTCGGGGTGCCGCCGGATCGCCGCGCCGCGACCTATGCCACCGCGGAGACGATCGAGCGGACCGGCGTGCGCGCCGCCACGGACCACCGCTGGGACCGGGCCTGGCCGCCCCATCTGCGCGACGATCCGGCGCGGGCCGAGGCCGCACGCTGCCGTAAGCTCGGACACGATCCGAAGAGCTTCGCCGCCCTCTACCGCATGGTCGCCGAGATGAACCTCGCGCCGGACCTTGCGCGCCTGTCCTGCCCGACCCTCGTGCTCGCAGGACGTTTCGACGCAACCCGTCCGCCGGAGCAGGTCGCGGCGGTCGCGGCGGCGATCCCCGGCGCCACCTATGAGGTCGTCGACAGCGGCCACGTCATGCAGGCGATCTCGCCGTCGATCATCGCCGACCGTCTCGACCGGTTCTTCGCTGCGACAGACTGACTTTCGTTTTTCTCAAGCGAGCATGGCGGAATACGCCGCGCAGGGCCGCGAATTGACAGTTTTGGATGGTCGCGCCCGCGTTCGGCATGAACGAAACTCAAAATTAGTCCATTTTTCGTCGTTTGACGACCTCTGGCGCGCCGCTCACCCTGATCGCATAACGCAGCAAGAACGACGATCCCGCCGAGAGCGGGGCGCGGGGAGACGAAAGTGGCGATTGAAGTTGAGCGGCGCGGTCATATCGCCATCGTCACCCTGAACCGACCGGAAGCACTCAACGCCATCGATCCCGAAACGCGTGTCGAGTTCCGCGCCGTGATGGCCGACCTCGGCGCCGACGCGGACGTTCGCGTGGTGATCCTGACCGGCGCCGGCGAGCGCGCCTTCTGCACCGGCTCCGATCTGAAGAAGACCATGCCGCCGGCGGAGAGCTTCGCCTCGCTGGCGTTCGGCTCCACCGAGCAGAAGGTGCAGACCGAGACGATCACCAACGCTCTCGCGATCCCACAGCCGGTGATCTGCGCGGTCAACGGCATCGCGGTGGCCGGTGGGCTCGAGCTGGCGCTCGCCTGCGACATTCGCATCGCCGTCGACACCGCGAGCTTCGGCCTCTCCGAAGTGCGCGTCGGCTCGATCCCCGGCGGCGGCGGGACCCAGCGCCTACCGCGCACGATCGGCCTCACCAACGCCATGCCGATGCTCCTGAGCGGCGAGCGGATCAACGCCGCCGACGCGCTGCGGATCGGCCTCGTCTGGCAGCTGGTGCCCGCCGACGAATTGATGCCGACGGTTCTGGCGCTCGCCGAGCGGATCGCGTCGAACGCACCGCTCGCGGTGCGGGCGGTGAAGATGCTCGCCCATCGCGGGCTCGGGATGCCGCTCGCGGAAGGCATCGAGCTCGAGCGCATGACGGCCGGCGTTCTGCGCGACAGCAAGGATCGGATCGAAGGCCGCCGGGCCTTCGCCGAGAAGCGCAAGCCGGTGTACCGCGGCGAATAGATCGCCCGGCCGAATAACAACGACCACTAAGAACGGGAGGATACGATGCTCGACAGACGAACGTTGATTTGCGGGACGATGGCCGTGGCGGCGCTGGCCGCCGTCGGCGCCGCGCCCGCCCTCGCGGCCGATCAGGCGCTGATCGACGCGGCGACGAAGGAAGGCTCGGTCAACTGGTACACTTCGCTGATCCAGGACCAGGCCGCCCGTCCCCTCGCCCGCGCCTTCGAGGAGAAATACCCCGGCATCTCGGTGGAGATCATCGCCGGCAAGTCCGCCGATCTCCTTCTGAAAATCAACGACGAGCTCGCCGCCGGGCGACTCCATGCCGACGTCCACCACGGCGGCAGCGTCGTGCCGAAGCTGCTCGCGATGGACGCGATCCAGCCCTACGTGCCGCCGTCGGCCGCCAACCTGCCCGACGACATGAAGGACCCGGACGGCTACTGGGTCGCCGAGGTCGTGAGCTTCCTCGTGCCCGCCTACAACACCGACATGGTGCCGGCGGAGGAGGCGCCGAAGACCTACGAGGATCTCCTCGATCCCAAGTGGAAGGGCGCGATCGCCTGGGCGGCGACGATGACGCAGGGTGGCCCTCCGGGGTTCATCGGCACCGTGCTCGGCCTCATGGGGCAGGAGAAGGGCATGGAGTATCTGCGCAAGCTGAGCGAGCAGAACATCGTCAACGTGCCGGCCAATCAGCGCGTCACGCTGGATCAGGTCATCGCCGGCGAATATCCGCTAGCGCTCAGCACCTTCTCCCACCACACCGACATCTCGCAGGAAGACGGCGCGCCGGTGCAGTGGATCGCACTGCAGCCGAAGGTGACGAACACCATCGACTCCACCTTCCTGATGAAGGGCGCGCCGCATCCGAACGCGGGCAAGCTGTTCATCGACTTCATCGTCTCTGATGCCGGTCAGAAGGTCTTGGCCGACGCCGGCTACATTCCCGCCAACCCCAAGTTCCGCAATCCGGAGCGCAGCCCCGAGGCGTTCGCCCTGACCCCGAGCCTCGTCGCCGCGCACCTCAACGACTGGGTGGCGATCTACGACGAGCTCTTCAAGTGACGGACAGTCCGACCATGGACGGGGGGGCCTACCCGGCACCCCGTCGCCCCGCACCAACCCGCGCCAGCTGGCGCGGACGGGGCATCGAGCTCACGGTGCCCACGGTCGTCCTGACGGTGATCATCGCGGTGCTCGTGCTGCCGCCGCTCGCCATGCTGGTGCGCACGAGCCTCATCGACTACTCCGACGGCTCGTTCGGCCTCGTGAACTACCGCAAGCTCTTCGCCGAGCCCGAGCTCTACCTCACCACCATCAACTCCGTCGTCTTCGCGGCCGGCGCGACGTGCGTGTCCCTCCTCATCGGTGCCTGCGTCGCCTGGATCGTGGAGCGCACCAACGCGCCCTTCCGCGGCCTCGCCTACGTCACGACCATCGTCTCGCTCGGGACCCCCGCGATCCTCTATGTCTGCGGCTGGATCTTTCTCCTCGGCCGCGCCGGTCCGCTGAACTCCGCCTGGCGGGCGCTCACCGGATCGTTCCAGCCTCTCGTCAACGTCTATTCGATTCCCGGGATGATCCTGATCGAGGGCCTCCTTTGGGTGCCGCTCGTCTTCCTCCTGTGCGGGGCGACGTTCAAGCGGCAGAACGCCGACCTCGAGGAGGCCGCACGCATGTCCGGCGCGTCCGTGATCGCGACGGTGCGGCGCGTCTCGCTTCCGCTCGCCAAGCCGGCGCTCTACGGTCTCGCGATCTTCATCTTCATCCGCAATCTCGAAGCGTTCGACGTGCCGGTGCTGCTCGGCATGCCCGGCGGCATCAAGCTGCTCACGTCCGACATCTACCTCACGATGACGCGCGTGCCCCCCGACCTCGGCCACGCCAGCGCCTTCGCGGTGGTGATGATCGCCTTCATCTCCGTCCTCCTCTATTTCTACGGCCGTGTCTCGGCCAATGCGGACCGCTTCGCCAGCATCACGGGGAAGGGCTTCCGCCCGCGCCCGTTCGATCTCGGCCGGTTCCGCTGGGTCGGCGGCCTCGTGGTGGTGCTGCACTTCACGCTGGTCCTGGCGCTGCCGATCATCGCCGTCTTGTGGAACTCGATCACCCCGTTCGTGCGTGCGTTCAGCGTGAAGGCGCTCGGCAACCTGACGCTGCGCAACTACACCTACGTGCTGACCGACAGCCACTATCTGCACCTCGCCTGGAACACGGTGCTCGCGGCGAGCGTCGCGGCGACCGTCGCGGTGGCACTGACGGCGGTGGCGGCGTGGTTCGCCGTGCGGCGCTGGCCGGCCTCGGGCGGTCTGACGCAGCTCGTCAGCCTGCCGATCGTGTTCCCCGGCATCGTGCTCGGCGTGGCGATGATCCAGATCGCGCTGCGCACGCCCTTCGGCCTCTACGGCACGATCTGGCTGATCGCGATCGCCTTCCTGATCCGCTACCTGCCCTACGGCATGCGCTACGCCCAACCGGCGATGATGCAGATCCACCGCGAGCTGGAGGAGGCCGCCGGCATCTCCGGCGCCACCCAGCCGGGCATCTTCCGGCGCGTGGTGCTGCCGCTCGCAGCGCCGGCGCTCATCGCCGGATGGCTCTTCATCTTCCTCCTCGCCGCCAAGGAGCTGTCGATCGCCGTGCTGCTCGCCGGTGCCCGATCCAAGACCATCGCGGTCGCCATGTTTGACCAGTGGACCAACGGCGAAGCCGGCGAAGTCGCTGCGCTCGGCATCATCTGGACCATCGTCATGTCCTGCTGCGCCGGGCTGATGCATTACCTTTCCCGCGGCGACATGAAGTCGCGCGGCACGCAGTAAGGGGCCAGCGTGAGAGACTCCACCAGCATGACCCTCGAGGTCGAGAACCTGTCCAAGCTCTACTGGACGCCCAACGCGACGTTTCCTGGCGGCGGTATCCAGCCGATCAGCTTCAACCTCGCACCCGGCACCTTCTTCACGCTGCTCGGGCCGTCGGGCTGCGGCAAGACGACGACGCTGCGCTGTGTCGCCGGTCTCGAGATCCCGGACGAGGGACGGCTCACGCTCGGTCCCACCGTGTTCTTCGACGCCGCCCGCCGGACCAACGTGCCGCTCAACAAGCGCAACATCGGCATGGTGTTCCAGAGCTACGCGATCTGGCCGCACATGTCGGTGTTCGAGAACGTCGCCTTCCCGCTGCGGGTGCGGCGGGAGCTGAAGCTCCGGGCCGAAGAGGTCCGCGAGATGGTCGCCCGGGCGCTCGCCACCGTCGGTCTCGAAGGCTACGCCGACCGCTCGGCAACGCAGCTCTCCGGCGGCCAGCAGCAGCGTGTCGCCCTCGCCCGCGCCATCGTGCGCCAGCCGGGCCTCCTCCTCCTCGACGAGCCGCTGTCGAACCTCGACGCGCTGCTGCGCGACGAGATGCGCAACGAGCTGAAGCGCCTGCAGCGGCAGATCGGCATCACCACGATCTACGTGACGCACGACCAGGCCGAGGCGCTCGAGATGTCCGACGTCATCGCCGTCATCAACGCCGGCGTGGTGGAGCAGATGGGTTCGCCCCGGGAGATCTACGACCGTCCCCGCAGTGCGTTCGTGGCCGGCTTCATGGGGGCGACGAACCTGCTGCCGGCGACGGCCCGCAGCGCGCAGAAGGGCGACAGCTCCGGAACCGTCGCGATCGACAGCGGCGAGGCGCTCAGCACGTGGTTCCCCTACGACATCGGCGCCGGCAGCCGCATCGCGCTGTCCATCCGGCCGGAGGCGGTCACGGTCGCGCCGGCGGGGACCGCCGCACCGCAGGGCTGGAACCGCCTCACGGGCACTGTGATCGGCTCGGGCTTTCTCGGCAACATCGTTCGCTATACGGTGGCGCTCCCCCATGGGCGAATCCACGCTCACCAGCCGCCCGACCGCATCTTCGCGGAGGGCGAGACCGTCGAACTACATTTCGCGCCGGACCGGACGCTCGGCTTGTCCGACAACCGCGCCGCCGCGTAAGGAGAGCCTTTCAATGATCGACAAACGCGTCGCCGACCTCGCCGCGGCGCTCGAGGGCATCAGCGACGGTGCCGTGGTGATGATCGGCGGCTTCGGCGCCGTCGGGCAGCCGGACGCGCTGGTCGATGCGCTCGCCGAGCTCGGCCCGCGCGAGCTGACCATCATCGCCAACAACGCGGGATGGAGTGCCGAGACCGGCATCCCGCGTCTCATGGACCTCGGCCTCGTGCGCAAGATCATCTGCTCGTTTCCGAAGGGGTCGACGGTCTTCAAGGATCTGTTCACCGCCGGCAAGATCGAGCTGGAGCTCGTGCCGCAAGGCACTCTCGCCGAGCGCATCCGCTGCGGCGGCGCCGGCATTCCGGCCTTCTACACGGCGACCGCCGCCGGCACGCGCCTCGCCGAGGGCAAGGAGGTGCGTACCTTCAGGGGCCGCGAGTGCGTGATGGAAGAGGCGCTCACCGCCGACGTCGCCCTCGTCGAGGCGTGGCAGGCCGACCGGTGGGGCAATCTCGTCTTTCGGGGGTCCGGGCGGAACTTCAATCCCATCATGGCGATGGCCGCCGAGCTGACGATCGTGCAGGCACACCAGTTCGCCAACGAGCTCGATCCCAACGTCATCGTCACGCCAGGGATCTTCGTCAACCGTGTGGTGCAGGTGGACAGCCGGGTCGAGAAGCTGCTCGCTGCACAGAAGGCTTCGTGAGGGAATGATGAGCGAGACGATCGAGAAAGCGCTGGGCGATGATCGCGTTGCCATGACGCGGCGGCTCGCCGGGGACATCGCCGACGGCTGGTACGTCAACCTCGGCGTCGGCATGCCGACGAAGGTCGCCGACATGATCGACGACGGCCGCGAGGTGATGTTCCACTCCGAGAACGGCATCCTCGGCATGGGTCCGACGCCGGCCGAGGACGAGATCGACCCCTGGCTGGTGAACGCAGGCAAGAAGGCGGTTTCGCTGACACCCGGCGCCGCGCTGTTCCATCACGCCGACAGCTTCGCCATGATCCGCGGCGGGCACATCGACCTGTGCGTGCTCGGCGGCTACGAGGTGGCCGAGAACGGCGACCTCGCCAACTGGACGACGCCATCCGGTGACATCCTGCCGGCCGTCGGCGGTGCCATGGACCTCGCCGTCGGGGCGAAGCGGGTCTGGGTGCTGATGCAGCACACCACCCGCGACGGCGCCGCCAAGCTGGTTCGGCGCTGCACCTATCCGTTGACCGCCCCGGCCGCCGTCGACCGCGTCTATACCGAGCTCGGCACCTTCGCGGTCACCGAAGAGGGCTTCCGTGTGCTCACCCTCGCCGACGGTGTCAGCCTGGCGGATGTGCAGGCCCGGACGGACGCGCCGATCCATGGCTGACGCCGCCGGCGCTCCGGCGATGCGCCGGAGCATGCGGCAGATCCTTGCCGGCGACGCGTGCGTCCACCCCGCGTCGATCTACGACGCGATGACCGCGCGTGCCGCGGCGAAGCTCGGCTACCAGGTGGGCATGCTGGGCGGGTCGGTGGCGGCGCTCGCCGTCCTCGGCGCGCCGGACCACACGCTGCTGTCGCTCGACGAGCTGGCGGGGCTGTGCCGCCGGATCTGCCGCACCGGCGCGCTGCCGCTGATCGTCGACGCCGACCACGGCTTCGGCAACGCGCTCAACGCCATGCGCTGCGTCGAGGAGCTGGAGAATGCCGGCGTCGCCGCGCTCACGCTGGAAGACACGCTGCTGCCGCGCCCGTTCGGCGCGGCCGACACGGCGCTGATCTCGCTCGAGGAGGCGCGCGGCAAGGTCGCCGCGGCGATCGCGGCGCGGCGCGATCCGAGCCTCGTCGTCGCGGCACGGACCGACGCGCGCCTGCAGGACACGCCGGAGCTCACCCGGCGCGCGGAAGCCTACGCCGACGCCGGCGCCGACGCCGTGTTCCTCACCGGCGTGCGGACCCGTGAGGAGGTCGAGGCCGTGCGCGCCGCGACGGGCCTGCCCATTCTCCTCGCCGCAGCCAAGGGCGAGCTCGAGGGCGCCGACCTCGCCGCTCTCGGGGTGCGGGTGTGCCTGACCGGGCACCGCACCTTCCCCGCCGCCCTCGCCGCGGCCTGGGACACCCTCGCGGGGGGCTCGACCGCGTCGCGCCCCGATCCCGCCGCGCTCGTCAAGGATCTCAGCGACACCACACTCTACGCCGGCTACATCGCGCGCTATCTGAGCCTCCCGGCCAACTGACCGCTCCGCCCTGCTCCACGGGCACTGCCGGCGCTATTTCCACGCGGGTGGCTCCGACAAGGTAACGAACGGGCCAGACCTTCGGCATATGGGGGATGACCGTGTTCGTCAGGTGGTACGCCTGCGTGTTCTGGGGCAGAATCACGTCGGCTATCCGCCGGCCGCGCTGCTGAACGCGGGCAATCGCCGGCCGTAGTCGGACGGCGGGAGAGCGATTCGCACATCGTTCCGGGCAAGCTCCTCAGCGAGGATCTCGCCTGACGCGGCGGTGATCCCTGCCCCCTGACCCGACACCAGCGCCAGTCAATGGATCGCATCCCCCAACGGCATCGCGCGCCTCCGCCACCCATCGAGCCGCTCCACGAGCGAGCGGGTGTCGACGACCGCCGCCGGGCGGACCTTCGCGCCGAGCAGCCTCCGATGGAGAAGCCATGTACGGTCGACGACAGGACATTAAAGCCGCGCGTGTCTTCTCCGAACTCAACACCTCGGCACCGACGGCTGGCGGCATCCTAGGCCATTGACCAGGTGCACCCGTGGCGACGTCAGCAATTGACATTCGGGTCTGCCGCGATCCTCCGTTCCGGACGGTCACCACCCTGCGTCGTCCGGACTTACGCGTGCCGCATTTGCAGAAATATACCCATCAAATAATAATATCATGCCATCCCGTTTCTCGTCGCCTTGATTCTCCTCCTGTGCTTGACTCTTGTCAAATCGGAGCACTCGGTTATCGTCTGTAGTCCGCTGCAGCGACTCCGAGTCAGGCAGACAGTCCTGCGCCCGCTTTTAACGAAGAATGTTTCACTTGACACGAGAATCACAAACTTAATGAAACATCCTCATGAGATGACGCAGCAGAAACGATGCTCTTTGCATTATTGCAACCTTCACCTTTGCCAATCAATTGCCTCAAGGAACATTCACTCGCCACTTGACGTCCCCAACTTTCCACTCCCGCCGGCGAGAAGTTAAATCCACTAGCGTACACTCAATATGTAACCTCACAAAGAATACATATTTCACAATCACACACACTACCTCCTGCTTCACGCCAACCAGATATCGAGGCCACCTTCTGTGATAATTACTGATACACTTATCATGATCCATATGCAGAAATGCGCAGGCACTGCTTTTGCAAAATCTATTATTCGCAGACAACCGGACGCATTGTATTGGGGTTATGATCCAGAAGGAGAATTACGATCGAAGGCATGGGCTTCTATCGGCCTTTGGAAGCACTCGACTGCATATGAAATCTATAATGCCGTACCAAGGAAAACTTGGAATGCTGCATACAAAGTACTCGTTTCGGCTCGACATCCTGTCGAGCGAACATTATCACATTACGCACATTATGTTCACAAACATAAATTGGATATGTCTCTACATACATTTATTCATTCATCCCATTTAAGCACTATTCAACAATATATAACCTCTCCTGACGGAGCAATACTAGTAGATGACATCGTGATGTTTGATCAACTCGAAGAGGGACTCGCGCGAGTTCGCAAGAATACAGCATTGCCTGCACTGGAGCTCAAAATAGAGAATCAAAATCGAAAGAAAACTGACATTCTGTCTACAACCGTACTTGAGCAGCCTGACTTGCGCTATCTCAAGAGTATATGTCGATGGGAACTTAATTATTTTGGCTGGGAGGCGTAGATCATTGGATATTAATTACAACACGGTTCGATCAACTCTTACTTCGAAAAACTATTACGCACGATACCGACGATTTATTACTTACGAATATGAAGAGGTTGCAGGACATTATTTTCGCCGCTGCATAGGCACGGCGGGAGATCACCGTCACATCGCGTTTCTCGGTGCCGCTCAGGTGTTCGGCTGCCATGTCGACGATCCCTTTCCCTCCCAAACAGCGCGCGGCCTCGATGTGAACGCCTACAACGTCGGCGTGGCAGGCGCGGGCCCTGGATACTTCCTCTCCCGACCAGAGTTGATCGACATTGCAAACGCCTGCGACGTCGTCGTTCTCCAAATCATGTCGGGGAGTTCCGTTTCGTTTCCTGGCCTAACCGTCCATCCCGTGTTCAATGCACAACACATCGACCCTGCCTCAGGCAAACTGAAGACTAAGCGAAAAAACAAACTCTACTTCGCCGACAAACTCGCTGCCGGTCCAGACATATTCAAGGAAACGATCCTGAGGATGCGGACCGCATATGTCGAGCAATACAAAGATCTCATACGCGCGATCAGGGTCCCGGTCGTTCCGATATGGACGTCCGCCCATGAGCCGGGAGAACTCCCCTTGGATCCGTCTACTATCAACGCAGCGCTTGGTTCGTTTCCACAACTGGTCGACATCCATCTGGTGGAGGCAATTGAAGGGCTTTCGTCACCGGCCGTCTGGGCGATCGCCCCGCTTGAGCCCAAGCGGCTTCCGCTCCGCTGGCGCGAAAACTGCTGCTCAACACCAGGGAATAAGAAAGAACTCAACGTTGGATACTATCTGTCGGAAACATTCCACAAGAAAGCCAGGGAACTTCTGATTGAGCGCCTGTCCGAGATCCTTTAGAGCGTGGGCTCCCGCCGAGCATCCAAGCAGCGCCCCGCGATGGCTGAGAGCCTTCCCACTGTCGCGGGCCCGTCAGATCGGGCCTTCAGCAAAGGACGAGGATTGGGGTTGGTTCAGCTCGATCCGATGCCAGGCACCTCACACTTTTGAGCCGTTTCCGGAGTTGATGCGCGAATGCGGCGGCACCGTGCACCATCCTATTAGCGAAGGAACGTCACGACGAGCATGTCGACAACGGCTTCCACCGGCCCGGTTGGCACCCTCGAAGCACGGACCTAAAGCGTTCGCCGAGCGAGCCACGTATCTGGGCGAGCCGGAGCCCCCCTCTGACCGTCTGACGTCGGACACCCAAAAGCCGTCCTCGTCGGCGTCAGCGCATGAGGGACGGGAGCCAGAGTGCGATGCCCGGGAAGGCGATCAGGAGGGCGATCAAGGCGAGCATGCCGACGACGAAAGGCAGCGCGCCGAGCATCACGTCCTCCATGCCGCCGCGTCGCCGGATCGCCTGCACCACGTAGAGGTTGATGCCGACCGGCGGCGTGATCAACGCCACCTCCAGCAAGATGATGAGGACGATGCCGAACCAGATCGGATCGTAGCCGAGCTTGACGACGACCGGGGCGACGAGGGGGGTCATCGTCACCAGCATCGACAGGCTCTCCAGAACGCAGCCGAGCGCGATGAAGAACAGCACAATGAGCGCCATGGTCGCCGTCGGCGAGAGCCCGAGGGACGCGACGAACCGCGTCAGGCCCTGCGGAATCCCGAGGAAGGAGAGGACGAAGTTCAGATAGTAGGACGCGAGGACGATGAGCATGATCATCGCCGTCGTGCGCATGGTGCCGACGAAGGCGCCGTGCAGCATCGCGAACGTCAACCGGCGGTGCGCCGCGGCGAGGATCAGCGCGAAGACGACGCCGAGCGCGGCGGCCTCCGTCGGTGTCGCGACCCCGGCATAGATCGAGCCGACGACGACCAAGAAGAGCGCCACGATCGGCGCGATGCCCGGAAGACTGGCGAACCGCTGACGCCAGGTGGCCTCGACCCTGGCGCCGCCGAACGCCGGCCGCACGACGCACACGACGATCACGATCGCGGCGAACAGGACGGCGAGCAGCAGGCCCGGCACCATGGCGGCGAGGTAGAGCTGCGGGATCGAGGTCTGCGTCATCATCCCGTAGAGGATGAGGTGGATCGACGGCGGGATGAGGATGCCGAGCGTGCCGCCGCCCGCGAGGCTGCCGAGAAACAGCCGCTCGTTGTAGCCGCGCCGCTCGACCTCGGGCAGGGCCACGGTGCCGATGGTCGCGGCCGTCGCGACGGACGAACCGGAGGTCGCCGAGAACAGCGTCGAGGCGGCGATGTTGGCGTGCAGCAGGCCGCCCGGCAGCCGATTGAGCCACACCGCGACGGCGGAATACATGCGCTCCGCGACGCCCGCCCGCAGGAGGATTTCGCCGAGCAGCACGAACAGCGGGATCGTCGTCAGCGTGAACTCGTTGGCGACGTTCCAGAAGATCTCCGACCCCGCCACGTAGAGCGGCATCGGCGAATAGGCCGCGCCCATGACGAGGGCGACGATCACGAGGACCGCCGCGATGGGCAGCGACAACAGGATGAGGCCGAACAAGAGGCCGAACGCTTGCGCGACCATCAACGCGCCTCCGTGGACTGCGCGACGGCCTCGCTCGCCTCGTCCTCGGGACGCGTCACGCCGTGGCGTTGGGTGATCGCCCGCGGCGAGCGGGCGAGGAGATCGCGCACGGCCTGCAGCAGCGCGACGAGGAGGCAGACCCCGAACACCAGGATGCCGAAGAGCCAGAGACCCTGCGGCACGACGAGCGGCATCTGCAGCGTCGACGCCGAGTGGGAGTTGCGCGCCCAGGAGGTCGAGAGCACCAGCCAGCTCGAGTAGGTCAGGAAGGCGGCGACGGCGAGAAGCGACACCATGGCGCTGAGATCGAGCAGGGCGCGCGGGACGATCGGCAGCCTCGCATAGAGAATGTCGATGCGGATGTGCGCCCGTGCGTGGAAGGCGGAGGCGAGCGACCAGCTGATCCCGATCGCGAACAGATAGGAGGCGATCTCGTCCACGTTTCCGAGGTTGCGGCCGATGCTCGCACGCATCGCGACATCGGCCGCCACCATCAGCCCCATGACGAGAACCGCCCAGCCACTCGCCAGCACCATCGCGTGCGCGAGGGCCCGGCAGGCGAGGTCGGCGCGGTCGATGGCGCCGCCTCGGCTGTCCGGCATGGCCGTTCCCCCGCGCCGGTCCGTCATTTCGCGGCGGCGAGGCCCGTGATGGCGCCGACCGTCTCGTTCCACCCGTCGATGCAGTCCTGCGAGCAGCGCGCCGCCCACTGCGGAAGGATCGCCTCCTCCAGGATGCGCTTGCGGGCGGCGTCGTCCTCGTCGGACACGGGCACGAAGGTCATGTCGGCGGCCTCGCCGTAGGGGCACTCGCCGTTGCCCGTGTCGCAGGCGATGCCGGCGGCGTCATCGACTTCCACCTGCTTCCACAGCTTCGCTTCGAGGCCGGCGACGGAGTCGGACAGCGCGCTCTGCTCGTCTTCGGAGAGGCCGTCCCAGAAGCCCTTGTTCGCCGCGATCAGCGTGAGGCCCCAGCCGAGACGCAGACCGTAGAGGCTCGACGTGACCTCGGGGAACTTGAACGAGTAGCCGGTGAGCGTGCCGGTGAAGGCGCAGTCCACCACGCCGCGCTGCAGGCTCGGGACGACCTCCGCCAACGGCACGCCGACACCGGTGCCGCCGGCCGCCTCGATGAAGTCGTTCATGCTGGCGCCGTAGTAGCGGATCTTGAGGCCGTCGAAGTCGGACATCGATTCGACCGGCTCGCGGCAGTACATCACCTGGCTGGGATTGGGATAGATGCCGAGATAGACGAGGCCGTGGTTCTCGACCAGCGAGGCCTCGAGCATCGGCCGGTAGGCGTCGACGGCCTCGCGCAGCGTCGGCAGATCCTGGATCACACCGGCGAGCTCGATGCCCTCGATCACCGGATCGTCCGACACCGAGTAGCCGACGACGATGTGGGCGACATCGAACACACCCATGCTGGCGAGCCGCAGGATCTCCTCGCCGGAGAGGCCCAGCTCGGAGTAGTTGGACAGCTTGGCCTCGAGCGCGCCGCCGGTCTGGTCGCCCAGCTCTTCGGTCCAGAACGGCTGCTCGATGAGGCCGAATGCGTTGAGGCTCGACCAGGGGGCGACGACGCTGACGCGCGTCTGTGCCGACGCTGCGGTGGCGAGGCTCGCGGCGAGCGCCGCACCGATTAGAAGCTTCTTCACTATGCTCTCCGGGGTGGGGTGGGGGCCATGTGGGGGGTGGGGACCATTAGTCGGCAATCGCCGGCTGAGTGGGGGCGTCGGCTTCAGCCAACACGTCGACCTTGGGCGCGACGGCGATGTCGAGCCATCCATGCGCCGTTACGCTGACGCGGTCGCCGGCGTGCAGGGCGACGGTGGTCGTCTCGCTTTCGATGAGGGCGGGTCCGTCAATCCGGTGACCCGGCGCCATCGCCTCGAAGGCGAACACCGGGGCCTCGACGAAGCGGCCGCCGGTGTGGATCGTCCGCGCCCCAACCGGCGCGATCGGGCGCGTGGCGGGCGCCAGCGGACGCGCCGCGTCGCCACGCTCCACTTCGCCGACGACGGCGACACGCGCATTGACGAGGTCGACGTCCTGCCCAGGCGAGGAATAGGTGTAGAGGTCCTCGTGACGGCGGTGGAAGCGGTCCACCACCGCATCGGCGAGGCCGGGCGCGGCGAAGTCGATGCCGTCGAGGGGAACGTTGATCTCGAAGATCTGCTCGCCGTAGCGCATCTCCGCCGATCGTTCGATCCGCAGCCGCTCGGCGAACCGGTCCGGCAGGCGTGCCCGCGCGTCCGCCTCCAGCTCGTCGAAAAGCGCGCGCAGGGCGGTGTCGGAGAGGGCCGCGCTGTCGCCCACGCGCGAGCGCGCCACCTCGTATCGGAGGTCGCTGGCGAGCATCCCCCACGCGCACAGCACCGAGGCGATGGTCGGCACCACGACGCGCGTCACGCCGATCTCGCGCGCCACCTCCGCGGCGTGGAGCCCCGCGGCCCCGCCGAAGGCGACGATGGTGAAGTTGCGCGGATCGACGCCGCGCCGCAGCGTCATCAAGCGGATGCCGTCGGCCATCTTCACGTTGATGAGGCGGTGGATCCCGACGGCAGTGCCGATCCGGTCGAGGCCGATCTTGCCGGCAAGGTCGTCGATGGCCGCTTCGGCGGCGGCGCGGTCGAGGGTGCCGCGACCGCCCGCGAAGGCGTCGTCGGCGAGGTAGCCGAGCACGAGATTGCTGTCGGTCACCGTGGCCTCGGTACCGCCTTGGCCGTAGCAGGCCGGACCCGGAACGGCGCCCGCCGAGCGCGGGCCGACGGTGAAGCTGCCGGTCCCGTCCGGGCTCGCGAGCGACCCGCCGCCCGCACCGATGGAGTGGATGTCGTAGCTGCGCAGCGCGATGCGCTCGCCCGCGAGGCCGCGCTCGGAGGTGAGCGCCACACGCCCATCGGCGATCAGCGAGATTTCGGTCGACGTGCCGCCCATGTCGAACGGGATGACGTTGCGCTCGCCGATGAGGTCGGCGCAGGCGCGCGCCCCCGCGATTCCGCCCGCCGGCCCCGAGAGGCAGGTGCCCGCCGCCAGCGCGATGGCGTCCGCCACCTGGGTGATCCCGCCGTGCGACAGGATCACGAACAGCGGACCGTCGAAGCCCGCCTCCGCGAGGCGCCCGGTGAGGCGCTGCATGTAGCGCTTCACCACCGGGCCGATGGCGGCGTTGACGACGGTGGTCGACAGCCGCTCGTACTCCTTGATCTGCGGCAGCACCGCCGAGGAGACCGAGACGTAGGCCTCCGGCATCATCTCCGCGACGATCTCGGCCGCCCGCGCCTCGTGCGCGGCGTTGCGATAGGCGTGCAGAAAGCAGATCGCGACCGACGTGACGCCGCGTTCGCGCAGATGCTCGACCTCGCGCCGCACCGCCGCTTCGTCCAGCGGCTGCGCGACGGTGCCGTCGTGCGCGATCCTCTCGGGCACACCGCGGCGCAGCGCGCGGGGGACGAGCGGCTCGGGCGGCGCCATCAGCAGATTGTAGCGCTCGGGCTTCAGGCCCTCCCGCATTTCCAGGATGTCGCGATGCCCCGCCGTGGTCAGGAGGCCCACCTTCGCCCCCTTGCGCTCGAGCATCGCGTTGGTGGCGACGGTGGTGCCGTGAACGATCCGCTCGGTGCGCCCCAACAGGGCGGCGGTCGACAGATCGAGGCGGGCGGCGAGCTCCTCCAGCCCGGCGAGGACGCCGATGGACTGGTCCTCGGGCGTCGACAGCGACTTCGCGATCACGGTCGCGCCATCAGGATCGATGGCGACGAAGTCGGTGAACGTCCCGCCCACGTCTATGCCGATGGTGTAGGTCGTGCTCATGCGTCCTCGGGGCCCGGTGTACTGATGGGGAAGGCGGGGGCCGTTGCTGGTGGGCGGCGGGGACCGCCGTTAGGGGGTGACGAGTTCCTCGTCGACATCGTGGGCGCGGGCGGCCGGCGTGCGCTCGGCGGGATCGCCCCAGCCGCCGCCACCGCCGGAGCGGATCGCGAACACGCTGCCGGGCGCGATCTCGAGCCCGAACTGCTTCGTCGCGAGACGGCTCGCCTCGCCGTCCGTGACGAGACGGTAGTCGTGCGGGGCGCCATCGCGGCCGCCGGCGATGCCGGCCGCACCATGACGCGCGCCTTCGCCGGCGGTGTGGGCGTAGGCGGGAACTTCGACCCGGAGGTCGAGCGTCGTTCCGACGCCTCCGCGATAGCGGCCGTCTCCGCCGGAATCAGGGCGGAACTCGTGCTGCTCGAACACCAGCGGGAAGCGCGCCTCGGTCACCTCGATCGAGCCGAACTTGATGCCGCCGACGGAGTGCCATTCGCCGGCGCCCGACCACCCGTCGCCGACCGGTGAGGCGCCGCCCCCCGGCCGCGCGTGGAACATGTGCCAGATGAAGGTACGCCCGTTGCGCGGGTTCTCGCCGGTGATCGAGATGCGGAAGCGGCGCGACCATCCGCCGGAGCAGCGCTCGGGGCAGGCGTGCTGGAGCGCGCGCACGATGGCCTCGACGATCTCGTTCGCCGGGTGGGTGGTCGCGAGCGTCACCGGCACGTTGGCATCCGGGTGGACGATCGACCCGGGCCGCAGCTTCACGTCGAGCACGCGAAACACCCCGTCATTCTTCGGAATGTCCGCGTCGATGAGGTAGGCGAGAGCCATCGCGACGGAGGCCTGGGTGTTGGCGAAGGGCGAGTTGACGAAGCTCTTCGACTGATCGTCGCTGCCGGTGAGGTCGACGGTGAGATCGCTGCCGCTGACGGTCACGCGGGCGCGGATGGCGACGTCCTGCCGGCCGCGTCCGTCGTCGTCGAGATAGGCGGTGCCCTCGTAGGTCCCATCCGGCCACTCGGAGACGATCGCGCGCGTCCGCGCCTCGGCGCCGCTCATGATCTCCTCGACCGCGCGGTGCACCACGGTGCCGCCGAATTCGCGGTAGAGCTGCGACAGCGAGCGCTCGCCGAGGTGCGCGGCGCCGATCATCGCGTCGAGATCGCCCTTGAACTCCCGCGGCAGGCGCACGTTCATCAGGATCATGTCGAGCACGTCGCCTCTGAGCCGGCCCCGCTCGGCGAGCTTGAGCGGGGGAATGCGCAGGCCTTCCTGCCAGATCTCGGTGGCGTTCGGGTTGTAGGCGCCGTGGGTGGCGCCGCCGATGTCGCCCATATGGGCGCGCACGACCGTCCAGAGCCGGCGCTCGCCGTCGAAGAAGACCGGCGCGAAGATGGTGACGTCCGGCAGGTGGCTGCCGCCGGCATAGGGATCGTTGAGGACGAAGAGATCGCCCTCGGCGACGTCGTCGGCGAAACGCTCCTCGAGCGCGCGCACGGCCCAGGGCAACGCGCCGACGTGGACGGGGATGTGGTCGGCCTGAGCGACCAGCCGGCAGTCGCGGTCGACGATACCCATGGAGAAATCGCGGCTGGCATTGAGGATCTGCGAGTAGGCGGTGCGCAGCATCGCCTCGCCCATCTCCTCCACGATCGCGCTCAGGCGATGCTGGATGACCGCCCGCGAGATCGGGTCGAGCCGATCGGTCTGTTCCCTCGGCAAGGTGTGCTCCGCTTCGTCCATGAAGACGGGACGGTAGCGACGGGAACTCGACCGTTCCAATACGGAATATATATATTATTTTCTGGTTTCGATGATGTTCAGATCCGGTCGGACGCGGGTCTCGCTGGCGTCTTCGTCGATCAAATCCAACAAATCTTGTGCAAGACTTGCCCCATCATTGGGCACCCAGGCCGCATAGAGCTCAACATCTGGGCTCGTGTCGATCAAGGGGCGGAACACGACCCCCTCGATCTGAAGCCGGCGGGCGGAGCGCGGGACGAGAGCGATCCCCATGCCGCTGCCGACCAGACACAGCATGGTCATGATCTGCTGCGCGTCCTGGATCATCGACGGAACGAAGCCCGCCGACCGGCAGACGTGCAGGATGAGGTCGCGAAAGGCGGGCGCCTCCTTGCTCTCGAAGATCACCAGCGGCGCGCCGTTCAGCTCGGCCAGGCGGATGGCGTCCTGACGCGCCCGCGGGTGGTCGGCGGGCAGCGCCACGACGAACGGGTCGGTGTGGACGAGCTTGATCGCGAATTGATCGTCCGGCACCGGCGGGCGCAGGAAGCCGAGATGGATGTCGCCCGCGGCGAGCGCGACGAGCTGAGCCGGCGAGGACATCTCCCGCAAGGCCAGCTGGACGTTCGGCCGCCGGCGGCCGAACGCGCGCAGGGCCGGGGCGGCGAACTCGAGCGCCGCCGTCCCGGTGACGCCGATGACGAGACGGCCGCCGTCGCCGACCCCCGCACGCCGCGTCGTCGCCTCGGCGCGGGCGACCTGCGACAGGATCAACCTCGCCTCACGCAGCAGGGTCTGCCCCGCGGGGGTGAGGCCGATCGGGCGGGTCGACCGGTCGAACAGCTCGACGCCGAGGTCCGCCTCGAGCGCCTTCATCTGCTGCGACAGCGGCGGCTGCGCGATGTTGAGGAGCTCCGACGCGCGGCCGAAGTGCCGCTGTTCCGCAAGGGTTACGAAGTACCTGAGTTGGCGGAGATCCATTGCCAATCGGTCGACCTGCTCATGACGGGGCACGGCTTCCGATTGGCGGCGGACAAGGCCCGGGGCCGATAGCCGGATAGGACTCGGCGGCCGCCGAAGGAGACGCCGAGGGTGCAGCGAACAATAACGCGTCTTCGAGCGCGTCGGAAGAGGCCGCCGGGATCGTTCCGCATCGCCGCAACGATCCCGCCGAACGGGGTTCGGCGGGATCGGTATGGCTCCGGCGGTTCGCCCGCTCGGTCAGGAGGCCTCGCTCGGCTGCGCCTGCAGGGCCGGCTTGCGCACGTGCTCCGGCAGCAGCAGGCCGCACAGGATCGCGGTCAGCCCGCCCGTCGTGATGCCCGAGCCGAAGATCTGCTTCCACAGCGGCGGCAGGATGTTCAGGACGTCCGGCAGGAGCTGCACGCCGAGGCCCATGCCGACGGAGAGCGCCACCGTGATCGTGTCCTTCTTCGTCAGATGGTTGCTGCCGATGATGCGGATCCCGGACACCACGATCAGGCTGAACATGACGAAGGTCGACCCGCCGAGCACCGGGCGCGGGATCTGCTGGAGCACCGCGCCGAGGATCGGGAACAGCCCGAGGCTCACCAGGATCACCGCGACGACGAAGGCGGCGAGGGCGACGTTCGTGCCGTTGCCGAAGTCGGCCGAGCCGGCGCCGCCGCCGATGTCGCGGATCGAGACGAGGATCAGGCTCATGCCGATCAGCACCACCACGCTGCCGGAGACCACCGGGGTGATGACCCGCCTGAGCCACGGCAGGGCGTAGGCGATGCCGATCTCGATAAAGCTCGCGACGGCGCAGACGCCGAAGATCGTGGCGAGCACCTCTTCGGGCGTGGCGCCGCCTTCCTGGGCGATCTTACCCGACGTGATCAGCGCGGCGACGAACGCGACGCTCGTGCCCTGGAGGCTGAGGAGGCCCGATCCGACCGGGGCCGGCCGGGATGATGCGTGGTGTGGGGGCCTTGCTGGTCAGTCGCGATAGCTTGCGTCGCGGCGTTCGATCATTCTGATCAGTGCCGGCCACTCGGCCTTGCCGCCTTCTCGGTCGTAGGCGTCCCACTGCCCTGCGGCCTGCGCGCAAGTTGCCGCATCGGGAATGATGATCGGATCCCCGCTCGCCTGCGCGTCGAGCTGGGTGCGACACGCCGTGACGAGATAGTACATGTCGACGACGGCCTCCCCGATCGAGCGGCCGGTCGTCAGCAGACCATGGTTTCGCAGGATCATCGCGCGGTTCTGCCCGAGATCCTTGCAGAGCTGCTCGCCCTCGGAGAGATCGGAGATGCCGTCATACTGGTGGTAGCTGAGACGATCGAAGAAGCGCATCGACGCCTGAGTCATGAACAACAGGCCCCCCTTCAGGGCCGAGACGGACATGCCGGCGTCCGAATGGATGTGCGCCAAGGCGTTGAGGTCGGGACGGGCGCGCAGCAGGGCGCTGTGAATGGCGTACCCGGCAGCGTTGACGTTGGAGGATTCGTCCGAGACCTGATCGATGTGGAGCCTGATGAGGCTCGATGCCGTCACCTCCTCGAAGAGCAGCTCGTGCGGCTTGATGAGGAAGTAGTCGGGGTCGCCAGGCACTCTGAGGGTCAGGTGGTTGGAGACGAGGCTGGTCCATCCGAAGGCGTCGATGATCCGGTGAGCCGCTGCGAGCGCAAGTCGCGCAGCGGCCTCGTCGGTCAGGCGTTCGGCATCCATCCAGCGATCCGAAACAGTCGTCATGGGATACCTGTGACGGTTAGGGGTGATCGGTTCTTACTTCTTGTAGTAATCGGCCCACATGTCTGGCTCGACGGTCAGCGCGCCACCGATATATTTCTCGTGGATCTTCTTGAGCGTTCCATCATCCATCGCGGACATGATGATGTCCTCGAGCGCCAGACGCCACTTGGAGTCGTCCTGACGAATGATCATGACGAAGGGGTCGGGGCGGAAGGTCTTCGGCATGACGACAAGGTTGTCGTCTTGCGCGGCGAACTTGGCGAGAACGGAGTAGGACGTCGTCACCGCGTCCACACGGCCGCTTTGGAGCGCCAGCACGGCGTTCGGATACTCCTGGAAATAGACCAGCTCGGCGGTCGGCTGTCGTTTGACCAGCTGGTCGCCGTCGAGCGAGCCTTGCACCGTCCCGACCTTGTGGTTGGCGAGGTCGTCGAGGGTGGTGATGCCGGAGTCCTTGCGAACCAGGATGGTCTGACCATCGATCTGGTAGGGCTGCGTGAAGTCGACGATCTTGGCCCGCTCGCGTGTCGGGTTGCTCGCCGCCATCAGAATGTCGATGTTACCGTTCAGGAGCAGCGGGATCTTGGTCTTGGAAATGACCTCGACCATCTCGAGCTCGACGCCGAGCTTTTCGGCGACATAGTGGGCGAAGTCGATCTCGGTGCCGACCCAGCTGCCGTCGCGGTCGATGAAGCCGACCGGCGGGAAGTCCTTGCGCAGACCGATCTTGACGGTGCCGCGCGCCTTCACCTCGTCGAGCAGGGACTCGGCGCTGGCGAGGCCAGACGTGAAGATCAACGACAGCGCGAGCACGCCCGCCGCTACGTTCCGGTAGAACATCTCAAGTCTCCATTTCTTTGCTTGAATCAGCCGAAGACCTTGTCTTCGGAGAGGATCACGTCGACCTGCTTGTTGGCATCGCTGTAGCCGTCGACATCATTGCCTTCGGGGTCGAGCCGAAGCAGGACGTCTTCGGTCGACGTGACCGAGGCCCCCACCCGCAGCATGACCAAGGGGCCGGAGGCGTCGGCCTGGAAGCGGTAGAAGGCGGTACCGGGCAGGAACACGCCTTCGTTCGGGCCGACCGTCTTGGTCTCCCCGTCCGGGCCGTAGAAGGTCGCCTTGCCCTGCAGGATGACGAAGACGTGCTCCTCGTTCGGGTGGCGATGCAGCTCGTTCTCGCCGAGCCCGGCGTAGGTCTTGAGGATGACCGACATGGTCTTGCCGGCGGCCATCGGGATCTCGGTGCGGCCCTGCTCGGGCAGGGTGGCCCGCAGCCGGAAGAAGGTCGGCCCCTCGGTTTCCGCCAGCGTCTCCAGACGCTGTCTCAGATCTTCGGTGCTCACGGCGTACTCAACGTCTGCCATTTCGGCCTGACTCCATCTTGGCTTAAGTCGATTGTCGACAAACGACGATATGCGTATACTGGCCAAGACCCGTTGCACTGTCAACGCTTCCGCGTGCACAAGAATGCGGCTCAAACCGCCCTCTATTGAGCAAATCCGACAACGAAATCAGGCAAGTTCAGTAGAGGCGGAAGCCAGCACGTGGCGAGACGCGAGCGCGGCGCTCACCCGCTCCGCGCCGCGGCCGCACGGCACATCACCAACGCACCCAACCCGACACGGAGCCCCGTCGACAGTGACCAGTCCCGACCAGCCCCTCCTCGCCCTGGTCCATCACGAGGAGGCCGAGACGCTCGCCAGGCACATCGCCGCCCTCGCGCCGGACCTACACCTGGAGCTCGCCGCCGACCCGGACGCGCTGGCACAGGCGTCCCAGCGGGCGGACATCATCCTGACGGGCCGCCTGCCGGCCGGCTTCGTGTTTCCGCCGTCCGGCGTCACGTGGCTGCAGTCGACAAGTTCCGGCATCGACTACCTCATCCCGATGCTCACGAACCTCCCGGACGTCCTCATCTGCAACGCCAAGGGGCTGCACGCCGACGCGATGGCGGACTACGCGTTCTGCATGATGACGGCATTGCTCATCGACCTGCCCCGCCTGCAGCGCGAGCAGGCCGCGCGGGTCTGGTCGCCGCGCTCGGTCCCGACGTTGCGGTCCCGCAGCCTCGCGGTCCTCGGGCAAGGCCCCGTCGGGCTCGAGATCGCCCGCCGCGGTGCCGATCTCGGAATGCGGGTGACGGCCGTGTCGCGGTCGGGCGACAGCGGACCGGACGGCCTCGCCGCACGTCGCCCCGTCGAGGCCCTTCACGAGATCCTCCCCGACAGCGACGTCGTGGTGCTCGCCCTGCCGTCCACGCCGCAGACGCGGCATCTGATCGACGCCGACGCCCTCGCGCTGATGCGGCCGGACGCGATCCTCGTGAATATCGCGCGCGGTGCCGTCGTCGATGAAGCGGCCCTCGTCGCCGCGCTGCAGGAGAGCCGCCTCGGCGCCGCGGCGCTCGATGTGTTCGAGCAGGAGCCGCTGGCGGCGGACAGCCCGCTCTGGGCGATGCCGAATGTCATCATCACCCCCCACATGTCCGGCAATCCCGCGGACTTCTGTGCCTCGATGGCGCACCTCTTCGTCGACAACTACCGGCGTTTTCGGGACGGCACGGATCTTCTGAACGTCGTCGACTGGCGCCGGGGATATTGAGGGCGGCGCATATGGCGATCCGCGCCGCATCGGGGCGCGGCGCGGCGGCTTTGGACGGCCGGCGACCGTCCCGCGCCGCCCTTACCGCGCCCGGACCTTGATTAGACGTAGACCTTCCCGTCCATGATCAGCCGCGCGGTGCGGACGACGCCGATGAACGGCGCCTTCGCGCCAAGCCGAACCTCGGCCCGGATCACGCCGGATGGATGCCCGAAGCGGACGGTCTCGGCATCGGCGGCGGCCCCGCGCAGACGGTGCACCAATGTCCCCGGCGTGCACGCTGCCGCCGCGGTGCAGACGGTTTCGGCCACGCCATACGCCTTGTGCAGGCTCCGGCAGAAGAACTCCCGGCTGATGAAGTCGACCTCGTCCGCCGAGACGAGCGCTCCCGAGCCATACGCCTTGTAGGCCGCCGGGGAGCCGACCGCCGCGAGAAGCGGGATGTTCTCGCTCACCGATCCATCCGCCATCACGATGCCGCACATCGTCGCGACGTGGGTCCGAATGGCCTCGACGCGGTCGATCAGATCCGATCGGGGATCGATTTCGGCGGGGCCGTCCGTCGCGGCGAGGCCGAGCGCCTCCAAGGCGATGAAGGCCATCGGATTGCCGGCGTCGACGATGGACAGCTCGACCTCGCCGACGCCGGGGACCGTGACCCGATCGACGGGTCGCCCGGTGGGCAGAAGCGATCCGGTGCTCGACCCGACCGTCGCACCGAAATCGAGGAGGATCGGCGCGCCGGTCCCCGGAACGCCGGCGACGGTGGCCTCTCCCGCCTCCGCCGCTCGGCCGTCCGCGCAGGCCACCCGAGCCTCGACGCAGCGGCCGGTATTGGTCAGATGGACGCGAACATTGACCGCCGCGCCCCGCGCCGCGACGTAGCCGGCGTTCACCGCGTAGGCGGCGACAGCGGCCAGAACGTTGCCGCAATTGCCGGTGTAGTCGACGTAGCCGACCTCGATGCCGACCTGGGCGAACGTATAGTCGATGTCCGCCTCCGGGACGGTCGGTGGCCCGACGATGGCGAGCTTGCTCGTGAGCGGGTCCGCCCCGCCGAGGCCGTCGATCTGCCGTCGGTCCGGGCTTCCGAAGACCTTCAGGATGATGCCGTCACGGGCCGGCCCCGGCGGCGGCAGTTCGCTTTCGGAGAGGATCACGGCCTTGCTCGAGCCGCCCCGCATCAGGGTGCAGGAGAGTGACTGGGTCATGGACATCTTCCCCTCAGCGATCGTAGTCGCGCACGTCGACGAGGTGTCCGGCGACGGCCGCGGCCGCGGCCATCGCCGGGCTCATCAGGTGCGTGCGGGCGCGCCGCCCCTGGCGCCCCTCGAAGTTGCGGTTGGACGTCGAGGCGCACCGCTCGCCCGGCGCCAGACTGTCGGCGTTCATGCCGAGGCACATGGAACAGCCCGCCTCGCGCCACTCGAACCCGGCCTCTTTGAAGATCTTGTCGAGCCCCTCGCGTTCGGCCATCGCCTTCACGAGACCGGACCCCGGCACCGCGAGGCCCTGCACGTGGCCGCTGATGCGCCGGCCCGCCAAAATCTCCGCCGCCGCGCGCAGATCCTCGATCCGCGAATTCGTGCACGAGCCGATGAACACCTTGTCGATCGGAATGTCCTGGAGCGGCGTTCCGGGCGTCAGACCCATGTAGGACAGCGAGCGCTCCATCGCGGCGCGCCGGGACGGGCTCTGAAGCGCCGTCGGATCGGGCACGCAGTCGGTGATGGCGAGCACATCCTGCGGGGAGGTGCCCCAGGTCACGTGCGGTTCGATCTCGTTCGCATCGAAGAGGACGGCGTTGTCGTACGTCGCGTCGTCGTCCGTCGCGAGCGTCTGCCAATAGTCGAGCGCGCGGTTCCACATCTCACCGCGCGGCGCCATCGGGCGGCCTTCGAGGTAAGCATAGGTTTTCTCGTCCGGGGCGATCAGGCCGGCCCGCGCTCCGGCCTCGATCGACATGTTGCAGACGGTCATCCGCGCTTCCATGCTGAGCGCGCGGATCGCCGAGCCGGTGTACTCCACCACGTGCCCCGTCGCCCCGGAGGTCCCGAGCCGGCCGATGACGTAGAGAATGAGGTCCTTCGCGCTGACGTGTCGCGGCAGCGTGCCGACCACCTCCACCTTCATCCGTTTCAACGCCTTCTGGATCAGCGTCTGGGTCGCGAGCACGTGCTCGACCTCGGAAGTGCCGATGCCGAACGCCAGCGCGCCGAACGCCCCATGCGTCGCGGTGTGGCTGTCACCGCACACGATCGTCATCCCGGGGAGGGTGATCCCCTGCTCCGGCCCGATCACGTGGACGATGCCCTGGCGCACGTCGTTGAGGCCGAAGAACGGAATGCCGTACTCGGCGCAGTTGGCTTCCAGCAGCTCCACCTGGATGCGGCTTTCGGGATCCTCGATCGGCCCGGTCCGCGGGGTCGTGGGCACGTTGTGGTCGGCGACCGCGAAGGTCGCGCTCGGTCGGTGCACCCCGCGGCCGGTGAGCTTCAGGCCTTCGAAGGCCTGCGGGCTCGTCACCTCGTGCACGAGATGGCGGTCGATATAGAGCCAGCAGCACCCGTTCTCGTCGCGGGTCACCAGATGGTCGTCCCATATCTTCTCGATAATCGTGCGGCCTGTCGCCATCACGCGCCTTTCTGCCTACTGCTGGGGCCTGTCCGACGAGCGCTCGCTCGTTCGACCGCCTCTGATCCGTTGTTCTCGTGCCCGGTCCGGGCGGCACACGGCCGATGCGTCGCCAAAGCGGGCTCGAGAGAAGCGAAGTGTCGCGTGCAGCCGTCCGGCTTCCGTCGACCCGCATGAGACGAGCGAGCGCCCCGCCGTCCGGCCGGAATGGCGGGGCGTCGGCTCGTCGGAGCTAGACCGTCGTCAGCCCGAAGAGCGCCCCCGGCTGGTCCTGATTTTCGAGGTCGAAGACGAACGCGATGATGTCGTCGATGCGATCGGGGGAGAGGAGGCCGTCGCCGCACTCGATGAACTTGTCGCGCAGCATGGCGTCGCTCATCCGATTGGTCGGCTCGCCCACCAGCTCCTCACGGTTGACCCGCCGCCGGAAGGACCGGCCGTCCTTCAGACGGATCTCGGTTTCGCCGGTCGGGATCGTCAGATCGAATTCGGGCTCGTACTCCAGCTGCACCTTGTCGATCATCGCGCGCACGACATCGCTGGTGTAGTTGTCCTCGTTGTAGATACCCGCCGAGATCTTTCCCTCGAGCGCGGCCATCGCGGTCAGGAAGTACGTGCTGTGGTCGGCGGTCTCCTTGTTGCGCGGGTATTTCTTCACGGGATCGCCGGTGTGGATCAGGGTCCGCTTGTTGGTGCGCACGATCACCGTGTCGATATCGTCCGGCGCGATCCCGTGTTCCGTCACGAGCTGGCATGTCGCCGTCAGGTGGCCATGGTTGGTGGCCTCCGCCGGCAGGCTCTTGATCACGGTGTGAAGGATCCAGGAGCAGCCCGGCCCACAGCTCCCGTCGCCGTTCCCCCAGGAGAACATCTCGTCGCCGCCGAGAACCGCCTGGGCGAAGCCTTTGGGGCCTTCGATGATCCGCAGCGGGCCCGTCAGCCCGCGCCGCGCCAGCTCGACCGCCTGGTAACCCCGCTCCGAGATCATGCCGTCGGCAAGGTTCTTGGTCATCGTGTACTCTTCGCCGTCGGCATCGAGGATATCGAGCCCGACGGTGAGGCTGCCGGCAACCCCCATGGCGTTCGCAATCTGCGGTCCCGACGCGCCAAGAAGACGCCCCGCCATGGCGACGCTGCCGTAGACGAGGGTCGAGCCATGGTGGAACTTGCGCGCCTCGAGCGACACCCGGAAGCCCGACAGGAGACGCCCGACGACCTCGTAGCCGACGGCGATCGCCTCGATGATGTCCCGCCCCGACGCGCCGACCTTCTCGCCGAGGCACAACGCGACCGGGAGCGCGCCGCTCGGGTGCGCCGCCACGAGATCGTTGACGCCGATGGGGATCGGAAGGTCGTCGTTGTAATCGAGGTAACGGACCATCGCCTGGTTGGCGATGATGGCCGCCGACATGCCGACCTTGTGGCCGGAGCCGATCAGCGTCGCCTCGCCGGCGCCGCCCTGCGCCTGCGCCCAGTCGGTGACGATCCCACCGGTCGGGCTGCGATACCCGCCGATGCCGCAGGCGAGCGCATCGACGATCAGCCGCTTCGTCAGGGCAAGCGCTTCGGCTGAAAGATCCCCCTTCGGGAGCCCGGCGGCAAAATCTCCGAGCTGCTCGGAGACGGACGAACCGATATGCGCCTGCATCATAATCAGTGACCTCGGTGGTGGGGCAGACCTTCGGGCGCCGCTATCGGCGCGAACTGCCATCGATGGGGTGTTTCAGAAGACGGTCCGGCCGTGCCGGCGAGGCCGCCGGCGCGGGGAACTGGGCCGCACCGGCTCATCCGGGCCGCGCGCCGGGGAGTGGGCGGATCCGCGAGGTGCCGCCGACGTCGAGGGCGAGGATCGCGCGGGCGATCGTCCCGAGGGGCACTTCGTCGTCGGCGACGTCGTCCGTCGCCTCGAGCCATGCCCGCAGCGGCGCCCCGGTGTCGCTGACGATCTCCACGAGCGCCCCGCTGCCGCCGAGCGCATCGGTGGTGGCCGGTGAGAGACGCAGGATCCGCCGACCATCGCGGAAGGTGTCTTCGCCGCCGGCAACGACGAGACCCCGGTCTCCTGTCGCCCCGGCGGCCCGCGCTTCCGCCGTCGCCGCAGCGTCGAGCACGCCGTCGCGCACGATGACGCCGTAGCGCTCCGCCGCACGCGCTTCGGTGATGATGCCCTCGTGGAGGTCGGCGAGAACCTTGTCGACGGGGCGCTCCAGGGGCGAGCCGTAGCCACCGCCGCCGCCGGACTGCAGCACCGCGATGTCGCCCTTCACCATCGGAAAGCCGGAGATCTTGCCCGGAATGGGAGACGGGGAGATCACCTCCTCGCCGCGCACGACGTAGAAGTTGTTTGGCGCGGCGGCATAGCCGGCACACACGCCGTACGGCGGCAGAATGTTGCGGTCCGAGAGCTCGGAGAACTTGCCCTCGTCGGCGAGAAGGCGGACCTCGCGATGCATGCCGAGGCCGCCGCGATAGGTGCCGTCGCCGCACGAATCCGGTCGAAGCGTGCACGCTTCCACCAACAGAGCGTGTTCGATCTCCACGGACTCCACGGGTTGGATCGAGGCGAAGTCGCCCTCGTCGTAGGCCCGCAGGGTGTGGTGGCCGTCGTGACCGTTGTAGCCGCCGGTGCCGCCGGCCGGATATTCGTAGAAGATCGTCTGCCGGTCGCGCGCGCGGTTGTAGGAGCCGATGTAGGTGTGGTTCGACGCACCCTTGATGTCGCCGGACACGTAGCGGGGCACGGCGCGCGCCAGAGCCCCCATCACCACCGATTCGACACGGCGCCGAATCTCGGTGTAGCCGCCGGTCGCGCCGGGCGGCTTCACGTTGACGATGGACCCTTCGGGCGCCGCCACGGTGATCGGCACGAACGCGCCGTGGTTGATCGGCCCTTCGGGGTCGAGCAGAGCCTTGAGGGCGACGAAGCTGCCCATCGCGGCGACCGCGAGGCTGCCGTTGGTCGGCCCGGCCAGCTGAGGGGACGAGCCGGCGAAGTCGATCGACAGCGTGTCGCCGTCGACGGTGATGGCAACGCGCAACAGGACCGGATTGCCGGTCCGCAGATCGGCATCCATGTAGTCTTCGTAGTAGTAGGTGCCGGGCGTGATGGCGGTGATGGCCGAGCGCATGCGCCGCTCCGCCCGATCGATGAGCCCGCGCATGACGGCGGTCACGGCCGGGAAGGTAAACCGCGACACGAGCTGATCGAGGCGGGTCGCCGCCGTGTTGCAGCACGACAGCATGGCGAAGAAGTCGCCTTCCCGCTCGTCCGGCACGCGGACGTTGGAGAAGATGAGCCGCAGCAGCGCATCCACCGGTTTGCCGCGCTCGTGCACCTTCACGAAGGGAATTCGCAGCCCTTCCTGGTGGAACTCCGTCGCCTCGCCGGAGATGCTGCCCGGCGTCATGCCGCCGACGTCACCCCAGTGGGCGCGGGTGCAGATGAAGCCGAGGAGATCGTCGCCGCAAAAATGCGGGACGATCATCGCCACGTCGTTCATGTGCGTGCCGGACGTATAGGGATCGTTGACGAGGATCACGTCGCCCGGGTGGAGATCGCCGCCGAAGAAGGCCCGCGCCTCGCGCACCTGCCACGGCAGCGGCAGGATGTGCGCCGGACTGTCCTCCGACTGCGCGACGAGGTTGCCCGAGGCGTCGAGCAGCGCGCAGGAGAAGTCGTGCCCCTCATAGATGATCGACGAGTGGGCGGTGCGGATCATCGTCACCCGCATCTCGCGCACGGTGGAGACGAAATATTCCTGGATGATCTCGAGCGTAACGAGATCGATGTCGCTGTCCGTCACCGCCGACGCTCCATTCTGATGTTGCCGTGTTTGCAGAGTCCGGCGGTCCAGCCGGGCGGCACGTAGGTCGTGCAGCTGAACTCCTCGATGACCGCGGGGCCCTCGACGACGCAGCCCGGCGAAAGGTCGTCGCGATCGTAGACCGCGCTCTCGCTCCACTGGCCGCGCCAGTAGGTCGGGCGCGAGCCGCTCGGCTCCGGCATCACACCGGCATCGAGCGTGTCGATCCGCGGCTGCGTGACCTTTCCTTGCACCACGACCCGCACGGTGACCACTTCGATCGGCTTGTCGCTCCGCACGAAGCCGTAGCGGGTGCGGTAGAGCGTCTCGAAGCGCTGGCGCATGGTCTCTTCGGTGTCGCCCGCGGTGACGGGAACGCCGATCTCGAAGGCCTGGCCGCGATAGCGCAACTCGATGTGGGTTTCGGCGGAGACGGCGTCGCTCTCGAACCCGTCGGCCATGAGCTGCTCGCGCCCGCGTTCGACCAGCTCCGCGGCGGTGTCCACGAGCTGGGCGAAGCCGGCGGCGGTGAAGGTGCCAATGGCGGTCGCCGCATAGTCGTAACGCAGGTTCGCCCCGGTGAGGCCGAAGGCGGACAGGTTGCCCGCGTAGGGCGGCACCAGGATCTCGTCGATGCCCAGCTCCTCGGCGATTTCCGCGCTGTGCAGCGGGCCGGCCCCGCCGAGGGGCAGCAGCGTGAAGAGGCGCGGATCGTGGCCCCGCTCGACCGAGATCTCGCGAATGGCGCTGACCATCCGGGCGACGGCGAGCCGCACCACGCCCTCGGTGAGGAGATCGGCGTCGCCATAGCCGGTGGCGGCGACGAGGCGATCGCGGGCCGCCTCCGCGGCACTCCGATCGATCGTCATGCGACCGCCGAGAAGCGTCGCCTCGCCGAGCCGGCCGAGGAGCAGATCAGCGTCCGTCACGGTCAGCTCGGCGCCACCGCGGCCGTAGCAGGCCGGCCCCGGCGTGGCGCCGGCGCTGCGCGGACCCACCCGCAGGCTGTCGTCGATGTCGACCCAGGCGATGCTGCCTCCGCCGGCCCCGACGGTGTTGATGTCGAGCTGCGGCACCTTGAGCGGCATGCTCGCGATCATGCTTTCCGAGGCCATCATAGGCTTCAGCCCCTGCACCAGAGAGACGTCGGTGCTGGTGCCGCCCATGTCGCAGGTGATGAAGTTCTCGACCCCCGCCTCGCGACACACGAGAAGCGCGCCGTTCACCCCACCCGCCGGGCCGGAGAGGATCGTGCGGAACGGCTCGGTGCCGGCCTTTTGGGCCGTCATGATGCCGCCGTTCGAGCCCATCACGTAGAAGCTCTGGTCGCGCTCGCTGACGAACTTTCCAAGCCGCTCGAGGTAGCCTTCCATCTTTGGAAGGACGAAGCCGTTCACGACGGCGCTCGACAGCCGCTCGTACTCGCGGAATTCGGGAACGATGCTCGACGACGTGATGATCTTCGCGCGATTGAGCTTGCTGCGGAGAAAATTCGCGACGAGCCGCTCGTGGGCGTCGTTCTTGTACGCGTGAAGCAGGCAGATCACGACGACGTCGGCGTCGATCTCCTGAAGCGCCTGGGCCGCCTGCTCGAGCGTGGCCGGATCGGGTGCCCGCAGGACGGAGCCGTCCGCCATGATCCGCTCGTCCACCTCGATGCGCTGCGACCGGGGCACGAGCGGCGGTGCCTTGACGAAGCGCGTGTTGAAGAGGCCAGGGCCGGCACGGCGCGTTCGCCCGATTTCGAGGAGATCGCGGAAGCCCTTCGTCATCACGACCGCGAGCTTCGCCCCCTTGCGCTCCAGCAGTGCGTTGGTCGCCACGGTGGTGCCGTGCACCACGCGCGAGCCCGGCGCGTCGCACTCGCGGGACTCGCTCAGGATGCGCTCGACGGCCTCCGCCGGGTTGGCCGGGGTCGACGGTACCTTGGCGATCTGGACGCGGCCGGTCGTCACATCGTGGAGAGCGAGGTCGGTGAAGGTGCCGCCGGTGTCGATCCCTATGATTTTCATGCTGTTCTACCCGAAGTGGGCGCGCGAGGCGGTCAGCCACTTGTCGAAGTGGGCCAGCCCATCGCGCAGATGATAGTGCGGCGTGTAGTCGAGCACCCGGTGCGCCCGATCGTAGGAGAGCGGCCCGAGCGGCTGCTCGAGGACACCGTTGCGCACGACCATCGGCCCGTCGCCGAGCTCCATCGTGGCATCGGGATAGAGCTCGCGGATGGCCGCCGCGATCTGCTTCCAGGTCAGCACGACTCCGGTGCCGATATTGTAGGACCGGCCCTCGAGCCGCTCGGGCGCGACATCGAGCGCGGCGAGCGTGGCCCGGGTGATGTCGAGGATGTAGACGGGCTCCTTGGTTTGGTCCCCGCCGCGAGCCATGTGGAACGGCTTACCGATCTGCGCCGCCTCGAGCATGTCCTGGATGACGTTGCCCCTCAGGCCCGCCGGTCGACCGGGCCCGTAGATGTGCGGCATGCGCAGCGAGACGAAGTCGACCCCGAAGGCTGACGCGTAGACGTTGCCCCACTTCTCGGCGGCGAGCTTGGTCACGCCGTAGGGAGAATCGGGGTCGGTGGGATGGAGCTCGTCCACCGGCTCATACTGGCCCGGCCCGTAGACACTCTGGGAGCTGATGAGGACGATGCGGCCGAGGTCGAGGGAACGGGCCGCCTCGAGCACGTTGGTGATGCCGAGCAGATTGGTGGTGATGGTTCGCACCGGATTGTCGATGGACAGACCCGCGCCCACGATCGCCGCGGCGTGCACGACCCGCTTGGCGCCGGAGTGGGTCAACGCCCGCAGCAGCGCGAAGGAGTCGAGGATGTCGCCGAAGTAGAACGGCGCCGCCGCGATCGGATCGGAGTCGGAGATGGCCGTCGGGGGTCGCTGGTCGAAGAGCGCGACGGGTACGCCTTGGTCGAGCAGGGCTCTCGCGACGGAGGCTCCGATAAAGCCCCCGCCACCCGTCACGAGGACGGTGTCATGTGTCATCGGATCTCTCACTTGGAGTAGTATTCGGGCCAGACAGGGATCTCGAAGTTGATCGTGCCGCCCATGTGTTTCGCGTAGAGGTCGCGGATGGTCCCGTCGCTCCAGGCATCCATAATGGTCTTCTGAAGGAACAGCCGCCATTCTGAGTCGTCATGACGCACGCCGAGCACCCACGGATCGGGCTTGAACGGCGGTCCGACCAGAACGAGGCTGTCGTCGGCATCGGCAAACTTGCGCAAGGTCAGGTCGGTCGTGCTCATGGCGTCGATCCGCCCCTGCTTGAGCGCCAACAGCGCCTGCGGATATTCTTGGAAGTAGACGAGCTCGGCATCCGGCTGGAAGGCCAGCACGCCCTTGGCGTCGTTCGAACCCTGCACGGTGCCGACTTTCTTACCGCCGACATCCGCAATACTGTTGATCCCGCTCCCCTTCTCGACCAGAAGCGCTTGGCCGCCCAGGAAATAGGGGTCCGTGAAGTCGATGACCTTGCCGCGCTCGACGGTGGGGTTCATCACGGCGATGATCATGTCGACGTTGCCGTTGACGAGCATCGGAATGCGGGTCCGCGAGGTCACGGGGATGAGCTCAAGCTTTACGCCGAGCTTGTCGGCGATGTACTTCGCGAAATCGATCTCGAAGCCGACCCACTCGCCATTCCGGTCGATGTAGCCGGCCGGCGGAAAGTCGTTGCGGGCGCCGGCGATCAACGTTCCCCGCTCCTTCACCACGTCCAACGTCGATTCGCCGGGACCCTGGGCGGCGGCGTCGGTCGAGAGGGATGGGAGGGCCGCGGCGACAAGACCGAGCGCGAGCGCGGTGGCCGAAGCGTACTTTTTGAAGAACGTGTTCATGGGCTTCCTTTCCTGCGGGTCGGATTGGACGACGGCGCGTTGGATGCACCTCCCCCGTTCGGGCTCTCCACGAACCCGTCGGATGCGCCTGGTGGATGGGTCGGATTTAGGCTTTTTGGAATGTTCCGTGACGAATCATACGCTTTATCTCGATCCGTCGTGTATATCTCGATACTATAGTACAAGGTATAAAGTATACAAGAGCAACGAATGCAAATATTTCAATCGGTTTGAATTCTCTATTATTGACGATCGTCGCTGCGCGAAAGAGATCGACAATGCCGATTACGAATACAACCGATGTCGTCTTGTAGACCATCACAGCCTGGCTCATGAGGGCCGGCGTCATGTTGGCAAATGCCTGCGGCAGCACGATGTGTCTCAGGATCTGGACGAGATTCAGGCCGGTTGCCCGCCCCGCCTCCACGTTCCCATGGTCGATCGAGTTGATGCCTGCCCGGACGATTTCGGCCGAATACGCCGTGTTGAACACGATCAGCGCGACGAGACCGGCGGTGTAGGCCGGAACCGCCCCGACCAGGTGGGGAAGAAGAAAGTAGATCCAGAAGATCAACATCAGGACCGGAATCCCGCGGATCGTCTCGATGAGGAGCAGGGCGGGCAGCCGCAGCACGCGGTGTCCCGACGCCCGGGCGAGCGCCAGCGGCGTGCCGAGAAGCAGGCCACCGATCAGCGTGAACACGGTGAGATGGACCGTGGTCCACAAACCGGTCGAGAGAAAGTACAGATTGTCGGTGATGACGGAAAAATTCATGCTCACCCCATCAGGCCGCCGCGGTGACGTTAGCCATCGCCGTCATGTCTTTGGTGACACGCGATTTCGTCTTGCGATTGAGCCGGTGCTCGAGAATATACGCGCCCGCGCCGACGATCCCGCCGACGGCGAGATAGGCGAGCGTCGCCGCCGTGGCCGCCTCGAAGCCGCGGAAGGAATAGGCTTCGATCTGCTGCGTCTGGAAGGTGAGCTCCGGGATCGAGATCGTCATGGCGACGGAGGTGTTCTTCAGAGTCTCGAGCACCTGGGTCGTCGTCGGAGGGATCACGATGAAGCCGGCCTGCGGCAGGATGATCCGCCGCATGACCTGGGTGCGGGTGAGGCCGGTGGCGAACCCGGCCTCAAACTGCCCGCGGGGGATGGCCTGAATGCCGGAGCGGAAGATCTCCGCCAAATACGCGCTCTGGTGCAACCCGAGCCCGATGATCGCGGACTCGTATGCGTCGAAGCCGGCCCCGAAGTACAAGAAGAACATCTTGACCACGAGCGGCGTGTTCCGGAACACTTCCACATAGATTTCGCCGAGTGCCCGCGCCCAGCGAAGATGGCTGGCCCCCAAGATCCCAAACACGATTCCCAAGACCAGGGACGATAGAACACCGGTCACGAACAGGAACATCGTGATCCAGAAGCCCTCCAGCAGGAGGTCGCGGTATTCCCAAAGCACAGGCCAATGGAATTCGTAATTCATGCCGCTTCGCTCCGCACGCGATAGGTGGGCAGACCCGCGAGGGCGTCGGCCGCGGTAGGCAGCCCGCCGACCCACTGCAACAGCTGCTCGACATCGCTCGCCGGGGCGCCGCCGTAGGCGATGCAGTCGCGCACCTTCGCCACGAGCTGCTCGCGCGTGAGCGGCTTGTCGAAGTGCCCGAGCATCACGTCGACATGCTGGGTCAGCGTGCGACCGTCCTTCAGCGTGATGATGATGTCCTGCGGGCCGAAGCAGTAGTCTTCGTCCGTTTCCACCGTCGTCACCCGGTCGGCCAGCGCCCGGATCGCCGGATCGAGGACGACCTCGGGCTCGAGCTCGGCGAGGCCGAGCTTGCCGCGGAAGACGGCGACGGCGGCGTTGTAGGCAGCGTTGAACTGCGCGCTCACCTGCGGCGAGTCACCCGGACGATAGGGGCCGCCCACATAGTCGTGCGCCTCGTGCGGCATGCGCAGCTCCATCTCCGCGACATCGTCCGGCCCGAAGCCGACCGCCTCCTTGAGCGCGATCACGGCGTCGACCGCCGCATGGCAGAAGCGGCAGGACGGGTAGGGCTTCATCGACGCGGACATGCCCTCGAACCGCACGCCGAGGTCGTCGCGGAGATATTCGGGCGCGTAGTCGCCCAGCTCGTAGAGCGGGAAGAGCCCGAAGCGGCCCTCCAGCACGTCCTTCGCGCCGGTGAGGCCGGCGCCGGCATAGACCGCCGCCTCGACCGCCGCGCGCGCCGCGAACGCCGGCTGCATGCGCTTCGTCAGGCTCCCGTCGAGGATGCACTGGAAGTTCCCGGCCGCCAGGCTGTAGGCGATGCCCATCGCGTTGCGCAGCTCGGTTTCCGACAGACGGGCGATCATGCCCGCCGCGATGGCCGCCCCGAACACACCGCACGTCGCGGTCGGATGCCAGCCGCGATAGACGCGGATGGCCATGCCGAGGCGGTAGGAGATGTCGATCCCTGTCACGATCGCGCGCAGGAACTCAGGACCGCTGACCGGTCCGCACCGTTCGGCCATCGCCATCGCCGCCGGCAGCACGACCGCGTAGCCGTGCATGTCGCCCCGCTCGTGGGTGTCGTCGAAGTCGAGCGCATGGGCCATCAGGCTGTTGCCCATGGCGGCCGCCGGGGCCGGAACCCGCCGGTCCCGCACGAACAGCCGCGCCTCCGGCTTGCCGCCCCAGTCGACGAGCTGATCGATCACCGCCTCGCAGCCCGGAGCGCTGGCTCCGGCTGCGATGAGCCCCATCGTATCGAGGAGGTAGCTCTGCGTGGTCGCGATCACATCCGCCGGAATGTCGTCGAAGCGGATCCGGATGGCATGCGCGACGATCCCCTCAATGGCGTCGGCCATGCCTCAGGCCCTCCCGGCCGGGGTGAAGAGGGAGAGGAGCTCGGTGACGTCGTCCTGCGGGCCGAGGGCCGACAGGCGCGACACCATGGTGTCGGTGCGGTCCGCATAGTCGGGCAGATAGCCCAGCAAGGCGCGGAACTTCTCGACGATCTCCCGCTCGAACCGGCCCTTCTCCTCGTAGATCGGGTTCTCGGGGTCGCCGGAGGGAAGGTCGCGATAGGCCGTCACGCTGCGCCCGTCGTAGGTGTTGATCGTCACCTCGGTCGGGAAGCGTGCGGGGTAGCCCTTCTCGTACTCGTCGTCCGGGATGCCCTCCACACGGGCGCAGAGGTCGAGCACCGCCGGATCGTGGATCGCCTCCTCGGAATAGTGGACCGGCATCACCGGTCCGTGGATGATCGACGCGGCCACGGAGAACGGGATCGAGAACTGCGCGTCGACCACCGATGTCGGCCGGTAGCGGCGGCTCTTCGGGGTGCACAGGGTCTGGTAAGCGGTGCGGTAGACCCGAACCTTGGCGTCCTTCACCGAAGCGGCGTCGATCTTGTGCTCGCTCGTCAGCGCCAGGGTCGCGTCGATCACCTGGTGGTAGAAGCGGCAGCCGGCGTACGGCTTGAAGCTCGTCCCGTAGCCGCGATACTCGGTGCCGAGACCGTCGAGGATCATGTTCACGTCCCACTTGCGCTCGAACGAGAACGCCTTGAGGAAGCCGTGGACGCCTTCGATGATCGTGGACGGGCCGGTGTAGCCGTTCTTCGCCAGAAGGACCGACAGAATGCCGGCCTCGGCGGACTTGCCCGGATGCAGGCGCTTGATCCAGGAGCCGTCCGTCTTCCACTCCTCGAGCCCAGCGGCCTGGGTTCCGGCGATGCCGAGGGCCGCGACCATCTGATCCCGGTCGAGCCCGAGGATCTTGCCGGCGGCGGCCGCCGCGCCGAACACGCCGCAGGCGCCGGTGGGGTGGAACCCCTCGTCGTACATCGTCCCGAGGAAGGCGTCGCCGATCCGGCACATGAGCTCGTAGCCGCAGATGACGCCCTCGATGAGCTTGTCCCCTTTGGCGCCGACGAGTTCGGCCGCGGCCATCGCCGCCGGCACCACGGCGACCGCCGGATGCAGGACCGAGGTGCGGTGGTCGTCGTCCATCTCGACCGCGTGGCCCGTGGTGCCGTTGACGAGCGCACCGAGAGCGGCATTGGCCTTGTAGCTGCGCCCGACAACGGTGGCCGTCTCCTTGCCGCCGAGCTCCTCCACCACCTGCGCGATGATTTCGCTCGACCGCGAGTACGACCCGGTCAGCGCCACACCGAGGTAGTCCAAGATGAACATTCGAAACCGCTGGATCACCTCATCCGGGACCGTGCTGTACTCGCAGTCCATGATGAAATCGGTCAGCTGCTCGGTAATTGTCGGCCCCGAGATCTCGGTGATCGCGTGGTGCACATTCATGGGGTCGGACCTTCTCTCGATAGCTAGTGGATGTGAGGGCGCGCCAGGAGCGCGCTGAGCGCCGTCGTCGAATCCTGTGTGTCGAGCGTCGTGACGATCTCGAAGACGGCGCGTGCCCATGCGGGGCCGGCCACAGGCTCGACGAGGCGGAAGTATTTTTCGACGACCTCGTCATCGGTGAGTGGGTCGGCATCGCTGCCTTTCGCGTGCCCCACCTCCTCGGCGAGGACCGTGCCGTCGGTCAGATGCAGCCGGACGCGCACCCGGTGCCGCCCGGACGGGCCGAGCGCGTCGAGGTCCTCGGCCGGCTGCGCGCTCACGCGTCCGGCGAGGTCGATGATCTCGGGGTCGTGGATGCGCTGGGCCGTGAACTGCTCCACGAACGCCTCGCCGTCGATCATCGTCGCCGCCACGCAGTAGGGCATGTTCATCTGCGCGGCCGTGATGCTGCGGGGCTCATAGGGCCAGCCGACGTGAAGATAGGTCGCGGTCGTCGTATCGACGTCGATGCGCTCGACCATGCCCGGCGTCACGGCGTGACGCTCCCGCAGCCGCCGGATGGCCTCCACGGACGTGTGACAACTGCCGCAGCAGGAGTAGATCTTGAAGCCGACCTTCTCGGTCTCGAAGCGGCTTCCGAGCCCGTCGGCGATGAGGGCGGGCTTCGGTTCGTCGCTCAGCGTCGCGCAATATCCGCCATACTCGGCCTCGAAGACGTGATCGATGCCGGTAAAGCCCCGCGCGGCGAGCTCGGCGCCGACGACGCCGGCCTGGGCCGCGCGGCCGGCATGCATCCGCTTCACCATCGATTCGAACTGCGCCGCCATGAGCCCGGCGGACTGCGTCGCGGCGATGCCGATCGCATGCTCCGCCTCGCGCGGGGCGAGGCCGAGGAGGTTCGCCGCGGCGGCCGCGGCGGCGGGGGCCCCATTGGTCCCCGTCGGGTGGTAGCCTTTGACGAGATGGGACGTGCCGACGCTCAACCCGGCCCGGATCCCGACTTCGAACCCAGCGATCGACGCGGCGATCAGGGCCTCGCCACTCACCCCGCCGCGCGCTTCCGCCAGCGCCAGAGCCGCCGGAACGACGACCCCGCTCGGATGGAGGATCGACGACTTGTGGAGGTCGTCGAGCTCGAAACTATGGACGAGGGTTCCGTTGACCAACGCCGCCATGGCGGGGGGCACGGACCGGCCGGTGCCCCATACCGAGCCGCCTTCGATGCCCCCTTGCTCGACGACATAGTCGCTCAGGATGCGCCCCCACGGCGTCGTGGTCGCGAAGGTGGCGCATCCGATGGCATCGAGGAGACAGAGTTTGAACCGCGCGACCGCTGGAGCGGGAATGTCCTGGAAGCGGAGTTCCGAGACAAACCGCGCCGCAGACTGGCTGACGCCCTCTACGACGACCTGCTGCATTATGGCAGGACCGGATCGGGGATGGTCAGGTAGCGCTTCTCGAGCGCCATGTGCCCCTTGAGGCCGACCAGTTCCTCACGCTCGGGGAAGGACACCATGAGCGTGTCGTCCTCGCCGTCGGCGAGCTCTTCCACCTTGAGGATGTCGAGCGCCCGCTGCATGGCGCGAACGGCCGCACGCTGAAGATGGGAGGGAAAGATCACGACCTTGCAGCCGTAGTCCTCGAGCTCCTTGATGGGGACGCTCGGCGTCTTGCCGCCACCGAACATGTTGATCAGGAGCGGCGCTTCGATCTCTTTGGCCGCGATGCGGATCTCGTCCTTGGAGGTCGGCGCTTCGAAGAAGATCATCTCCGCACCGGCCTCGACATAGGCGTTGGCCCGCTTGATCGCCGCGTCGAACCCTTCGACGGCCCGAGCATCGGTGCGTGCGATGATGAGGAAGTCCGGATCGTTGCGCGCGCTCAACGCCGCCTCGATCTTCAGCGTCATCTCCTCGGTGGAGATGATCTGCTTGCCGTTATAGTGGCCGCACTTCTTCGGCGTCACCTGATCTTCGATGTGGACCGCGGCGGCGCCGGCGTCCTCGAACAGGCGGATCGCCCGCATCAGGTTCAGCGCGTTGCCGAACCCGGTGTCGATGTCGACGATCAACGGGATCGACACCGCTTCGGCCATCAGTCGCACGCGGTCGACGACTTCCGTCATGGACAAGAGGCCGACGTCCGGGAAGCCCAGGCTGCGGGAGATGCCCCCGCCGGTGACGTAGGCCGCCGAAAACCCGTTGGCTTCGACGAGCTTACCGGCCAGCGGGTCGATAATGCCCGGCGCGCGCAGCAGCGCATCTTGCGCGAGGAGCGCGCGCAAGCTCGCTGCGCGCCCCTTCGTCTTGCGCGTGTCAATCCACGATTCTTGATTCATTGTCCGCCGACTTTAACGTTGATAGGATACTTGAGGCCGATGCCTCGAGATGCTGCCGCATCGCCTCTTCGGCGGCCGCCGGGTCGCGGGCCCGGATGGCCTCCGCAATCTTCAAGTGCTCTTGGAGCGCAAGCGCCGCACGGCGCCCGCTCGAGCCCGACATCTCCCGGATCAGGCGGAGCTGACGGTACATACCGTTCAGGAGCTGCATCGCCCGCGCATTCCCCGACCCGATGATGACGGCTTCGTGGAAGTCGATGTCGTGCCGCGGATAACCCTTGCGCCGGTTCTTCGCGAAGGCCTTCTCGATCCGCTCGAGGCCGTCGAAAATTCCTTTGATCGCCGCATCGCTCATGCGCTCGGCCGCGAGGCGCGCCGTCAGACACTCGAGCTGCTGGCGCACCTGCAGGAGGTCCAGCGCATCCTGATAGGACGGGCTGATGACGTACGTTCCCTTCCGCGGGACCGTGGTCGCCAGCCCCTCGAAGTGAAGGCGCCGGAGCGCCTCCCGGAGCGGCGCGCGGCTGACCGACAGCTTCTCGGCCAGATCCGCCTCGAGCAAACGCTCACCCATCCCGATATGGCCGGACAGGATCGCAGTCTCCAGCGCCAGGTAAACCCGATCCGCAAGAGACGACGAATCTTCCAACTCTACTTTCATTTTTGCACCAATTTTTAGTTGATCCGCATTACCTTTACGCACAAGCGCGACGGCTTCAAACACCGCGGCAATACTCGTGGCAATAGTTGCAACGGACTTACCCCAAAGTTAGGTCAATGACTTAGTATTTTCCCGAGAAATTGGCGAGCCCTCGGATCCTTGGGCGCGGAGAAAAATGCTTCCGGCTTGGCCTCTTCGACGACACGACCGTCCGCCATGAAGATGATCCGGTCGGCGACCTTGCGGGCGAACCCCATCTCGTGGGTCACGACGACCATGGTCATCCCCTCCCGTGCGAGGCCGACCATCACGTCGAGAACCTCCTGGATCATCTCGGGATCCAGTGCCGACGTGGGCTCGTCGAAGAGCATGATCTTCGGCTCCATCGCGAGAGCCCGGGCGATCGCGACGCGCTGCTGCTGCCCACCGCTCAGCTGCGCGGGGTAGGCGTTCTCCTTTTCCGGCATCCCGACTTTCGCCAGAAGCTCACGCGCACGCGCCAGAGCCTCGTCCTGCGAATTCTTGCGCACCAGCATCGGCGCCAAGGTAATGTTCTGACATACCGTCATGTGCGGGTAGAGATTGAAGTGCTGGAAGACCATGCCGACCTCGGCCCGCAGCCGCGTCATCGCCCGGCCGCCCCCGCCAAGCGTCATCCCGTCCACCCACACGGTGCCGGCCTGGATCGTCTCCAGCGCATTGATGCACCGCAGCATCGTGCTCTTGCCCGAACCGCTCGGACCGCAGATGACGACCACTTCCCCGCGATGCACGGTCAGCTCGATGTCGTTCAGAACTTGCAGAGGCCCGAAGAACTTGTTGGCTTCGCTGAATCTTATGATCGGTGACATCTGCTGTCCGTCGCCACTCATCGAATCCCGCCTCTCAAAGGTCGGCCGCCGGCGCACCGGCAGCCCGTGGACGTCAGCGCCCGCACCGCGCCTCGACTTCGAAAAGCCTATCAGCCCCCTCGCACAATGTCGACAATATTCTTTCGATTTTTCACGCAAGGACGGCTGCGACCCCGGCGATCTCAATCTCCCACCCCAGAACATTCCGCCCTCCCGGGGCAACGCCACATCGGAGGCTCGGGAGCGCGGACTAGGGTCAGGCCTCCCACGATTGCCGCAATGGTGGGGCCTGCCAGACCGGCGATCTTGGCGGCGGCGCACTCAGCCGCTCCAGGGAGCGCCTGACCTGCCATGAACAGAGACATCGTGAAGCTGACGCCCGCGATCGGCAGCGCTGCGCTCCGCGGCCCGACCGATGCGGACGCCGAGCCCGGTGTGGAGGAACGCTTCGAATGTGGGGGCGATCGGGGCGTGGCTGACGACGATGGCGAGGATCGTCGCGGCGAGGAGACGGATGCCGGCGGACGGCCCCCGGCTGACGAAGTCGACGGCGGCGGCGTCCACGCGATGGCCGAGCCGGCCCAGCATCGCATCGACGAGCGAGCTCGAGTCCCAGGGCCCGCCGTGGCCCCAGCCGAGATGAAGAAGGTCGGCGTCGACCCGCGCCCTCGCTCGACTGGATCCTAGCGAGGGCGGGGGTCGATCGGTCGATCCAGGAGCTTTATAGATCGAGGCTCGGTCATGCTGTTGGTCGTCGGGACAGGCCGTCGTCACGGCGCCGGCAAGGCGGGGGTCGACATTCCGTCGGCAGGTCCGAAACCGACCATCACGGCGGTTGGCCGCTGCAAGGCGGGATGATCATGCGGTCCACCCCGATCAAGCCGCATTCGATGTCGATCCGGCCCTCGCACCCGCCTCGCTCGATCTCCCGTCGCGCTGGCCGCGTCGTCCCAGGCGCCTCGCGAGCGCATCGAACGGCAAGGCGAAGGCGATCGACAGGCCGATCGCGATGGCGGCGGTCACGAGCGCGGCCGTCCCGGCGAGCGCCAACGTCTCGCCCACGAGCGGGGGCGGCGCGTCGGCACCCGCGTGAATGATCGCGAGCCCGTTGCTGCCCGCACGGAAGGCGGAGGAGGCCGGCATCATCCCCACCACCCCCGGAAAGGCGAACGTGACCGTCGGGACGCGGTAGCGGATCGCGAAGCAGCGGGCGACCAGCGCCGCGGCGAGCGCGGCCACGAGCGAGGCGGCGACCAGGTCGAGCCCGAAGTCCTGGCAGAGCGTTCGGGTGCCCCGCCCGACGATGGCGCAGACCATGCAGATCCATGCCGCCTTGGCGGGAACGTTGAAGACCAGCGCGACGCCAATTCCGACGACCGCCGCCAGCGGAAGCTCCTCCCAGAGCGGCAGCCGGGCAGCGGTCGCGTCCATCACCAGGGCATCTCCCGTCACGGCGGCGACCAGGAACAGGCCGAAGGCGATCGCCAGGATCGTCACGGTCCCGACGGAAAGGCGCGCCAGGCCAACGACGACGTGGCGGCCGAGCGTGTCGCGAACCCCGTTGAGCAAGGGCACGCTGGGAACGAGCACGAGACCGCCCGCGACGAGGCACAAGACGGGCGACGTCCCCGGGAACAGCTGCACGCCGAGGCTGCCGACGAGTCCGCCGCCGAACGCGGCCAGCGCCGCGGCCGCGATGGGGTTCATGCCGGCCGCGGCGAGACGCGCGCGGATCGTCCAGGCGCTCGCCCCGACGAAGACCGAGACAAAGGTCACGGCGGCGGTGGCGCTGAACAGGCGGGCGAGCGCGGCCGCCGTGACGCCCATCGCGAGGCCGACGAGCCACGCCGGGTAGCCGCTCGACCCGCTCTCGACCGCATCGAGCCGCGCGTCGATGGCGGCCGGACTCCACGATCGCGCGGCCCCGTCGCGGCGAATGTCCTCGAGCGCCTCGAGCGTGCCCATGTTGACCGACGGACCGGCGATCGTGCGGCCGAGACGGGTGCAATAGCCATGGCTGCCTTCGAGCGTCAGCAGCAGCCCCTCGGGTAGGATGAGCGGGCGCGCGCGGTAGCCCCACGCTTCGGCCAGCGTCGTCATCGCCTGCTCGACGTGCGCTGAGTCGGCGCCGTTCAGCACCAGCAAGCGCCCGAGCCGCAGCACGAGGTGAGCGACGTCGCTCGCCGACGGCGCATCGGCTGGCGGTGACCGCGCGCCGCTGTCCTCAATGGTCGAGAGGCTGTTGCTCGGGTCCATCGGCCGTGCCGCCTTCGATCGTCACGCGACCCGCGGCAGTCCCGCGAGATGCTTGTCGAGCGTGATCGGATAGTCGCGCACGCGCACGCCCGTCGCGTTGTAGACGGCATTGGCGATCGCGGCGGCGACGCCGCAGAGGCCGATCTCGCCGATCCCCTTCGCCTTCATCGGCGACGACTTGTTGTCGGGATAGTCGAGGAATACGACCTCCTGGTGTGGGATGTCGCCGTGGACCGGCACCTCGTAGAAGCCGAGGTCGTTGGTGATGAAGGTGCCGTGGCGCACGTCGACGGCGAGCGTCTCCATCAGCGCGGCGCCGACGCCCATCGTCATGCCGCCGATGACCTGGCTGCGCGCCGTCGTCGGGTTGATGACGCGGCCGGAGTCGATCACGGCCAGCATGCGACGCACGCGCATCTCGCCGGTGAATCCGTCGACGGCCACCTCGGCGAACTGTGCCGCGAAGGTCGCCTGGACGAACTGCTCGTCGAGGTCACCGTAGGTGATGCCGTCCTCGGCGACGAGCGGCCCCTCACGCACGGCCTCGGCGAGCGCCACGGACCGGTCGCCCGAGAGGACCCGGCCATCGCGGAACTCTGCGTCCGCGGCGTCGATGCCGAGCCGCGCGGCCACCGCCTCGCGCAGTTTCACACATGCCGCGTAGAGGCCCGAGGTGGCGTTGTTGGCGCCGAATTGGCCGCCGGAGCCCGCCGACACCGGGTAGGCGGAATCGCCGAGGCGCACCGTTACGGCGGCGAGCGGCACGCCCATCATCTCCGCCGCCGTCTGGGCGAGGATGGTGTAGCTGCCGGTCCCGATGTCGGTCATGTCCGTCTCGACCGTGAGCCCGCCGTCGACTTCGAGCCGGACCCGCGCCGCCGAGGGAAGAAGGAGGTTGAGCCGGAAGCCGCCCGCCATGCCCATGCCGATCAGCCATTTGCCGTCGCTCTGCGCGCCTGGCGTGGGATTGCGGCGGTCCCAGCCGAACCGCTCCGCGCCGGTCCTGAGACATTCGACGAAGTGACGCTCCGAGAAGGGCCGATCCGGCTCGCGCGGGTCCACTTGGGTGTCGTTGACGATCCTGAGCGCGACAGGGTCCATGCCGAGCTTCTCCGCCAGCTCGTCCATGGCGATCTCGAGCGCCATCAGCCCGGGCGCCTCGCCAGGGGCGCGCATGTCGTTGCCCTCGGCAAGGTCGAGCGCGGCGAGCTTCATCGTGAGGTAGCGGTTGGGAGCGGCGTAGAACAGGCGCGTCGGGGCGATCGCCGCCTCCGCGAACGCCCCCGGCAGGTTGCCGTTGAGGCTGACGTGGCCGATGGCGGTCAGTCGGCCGTCCCGCGTCGCGCCGAGGCGGATGTGCTGGTGCGTTCCCGCGCGGCGCGTGGTGTTGTTGATGACGAGCGGCCGCTGCAGCGTGACCTTGACCGGACGGCCGACCGCCCGTGCGCCGAGCGCCGCGAGGGGCGCGTCGCACTGGGCGATCAGCTTGGCGCCGAACCCGCCACCGATGAAGGGCGCTTCGAGCCGCACGTCCCCCTCGGTGACCCCGAGCCACTTGGCAAGGTCGGGGCGGTGCCAGGCGACGATCTGGGCGGAGGTCCAGATCGTGACCTTGCCGTCTCTCCAGGCGGCGGTGGTGGCGTGCGGCTCCATCATCGCGTGTGTCTGGTCGGGCGTCGTGTAGTGCTGGTCGACGGTCACGGGCGCTGCGGCGAACGCGGCCTCGAAATCGCCGATCCGGTCCACCACCGGATAATCGGGCGCGTCACGGTCGGCGACCGGCTCGGCCGTCGCGGCCTCCGCCGCCAGATCATATCGACCGGGCGCGACCTCGTACTCGACGGTGAGGAGATGAGCCGCCGCGCTCGCCTCTTCGAAGGTGTCGGCGACGACGAGGGCGATCGCCTGGCCATAGTGCTGCACCTGCGCGCCGCCGAAGAGATGCACGGTGGTGCGGAACCCGGGCGCCAGCGGCGCGAAGTCGAGCGTCGACAGCACGGCGAGCACCCCGGGCGCGGCCTGCGCGGCAGCGGTGTCGATGGAGACCACTCTGCCCCGCCCGATCGACGCGCCGACGATCCAGCCATAGGCGGGGTTCGAGACCGCGTCGTGCCGCTCGTAGGCGTATCGCGCGGTGCCGGTGACCTTGCGCGGGCCGTCGATGCGCGGGACGGGTCGGCCGACAACCGAGAGCCGGTCGATCGGGTTCTCTCCGGCGGGCGTTGCGAACTTCATGGCCTCACCCCTTCCCTTCGGCGATCACCAGCGCGAGCGTGCGCTCGGCGAGGGGGATCTTGAACGCGTTCTCATGGGTCGGCTTGGCGCCGTCGAAGGCGCTCGCGACGACCGCGGCCGGCCCCTCGGGCAATGCCGCCTCGGCTTCGGCGACCCGCCACGGGCGCGGCGCGACGCTGCCGAACGCCACGCGACCCGTCCCGTCCTCGTCGAGAACGGCTGCGACCGAAACGATCGCGAACGCATACGACGCGCGATCGCGGACCTTGTGGTAGTGGTGCGTGCCGGCAGGCGGCGGCGGCAGCGTGACGGCGGTGATCAGCTCGCCCGGCTCCAGCGCGAACTCGATCTCGGGCGTCTCGCCGGGCAGGCGGAAGAACTCGGCGAGCGGGATGCTGCGCGTGTTCCCCGCGGCGTTCATCGTCTCGACCGCGGCGTCGAGAACCATCAGCGCGACGGCCATGTCGCCCGGGTTCTGCGCGATGCAGGCTTCGCTCGTGCCGACCACGGCCAGCGAGCGCGAGGCGCCGCCGATCGCCGAGCACCCCGAACCGGGCACGCGTTTGTTGCACGGCGTGTGGACGTTGTAGAAATACGGGCACCGGTTGCGCTGCAGGAGGTTGCCCCCGACCGACGCCTTGTTGCGCAGCTGACCCGTCGCCCCCGCGACGATCGCGCGGGAGACGACACCGTAGTCGCGTTTCACCCGCGGGTGCGCGGCGAGCGCGGTGTTGGTGACGAGAGCACCGATCCGCAGCCCCCCATCCGGCGTGTCCTCGATGGTGGCGAGCGGCAGACCGCGGACGTCGACGAGATGCGTCGGCCGCTCGATCTGGAACTTCATGAGGTCGAGAAGATTGGTGCCGCCGGCGATGAATTTGGCCCCCGGCGTGCCGGCGACCGCGCGGATCGCCGCTTCCGGGCTCGTCGCCCGCTCGTAGGTGAACGGCGTCATCCCCTGGCCTCCGCGACTTCGGTGATGGCGTCGGCGATGTTGGAATAGGCGCCGCAGCGGCAGATGTTGCCGCTCATGCGCTCGCGCAGCTCGATGTTGCTGAGTGCCATCGGTGCCGTGAGGTCGCCGGTGACATGGCTCGGGACCCCCTGCTCGACCTCGGCGAGCACCGCGACCGCCGAGCAAATCTGCCCGGGCGTGCAGTAGCCGCACTGAAAGCCGTCATGCTTCACGAAGGCGGCCTGCATCTCGTGCATGTCGTCCGGCGTGCCGAGACCTTCGATCGTCGTGACGCTGTCGCCGTCATGCATCACCGCGAGGCTGAGGCAGGCGTTGATCCGCGTGCCGTTGACCAACACCGTGCAGGCGCCGCAGTGCCCGTGGTCGCACCCCTTCTTGGTGCCGGTGAGATGGAGGTGCTCGCGCAGGGTGTCGAGCAGGGTGGTGCGCGTGTCGAGCGTCAGCGCGTGCGGTTCGCCGTTGACGTCGAGCCTGACCGCGTTCGTCGGCGCCGTCTCGGCCAGCGCCGGCGACGGGCCGACCATCGGCACCGTCGTCAGCGCACCGGACGCGGCAGCGCCGGCGACGAACTCGCGGCGGTTCAGGAGCCACTCGGGCAACAACATCATATGACCCTCCTCCGACGCGGCGCGATGTCGTTCGTGCGAACGGACAGCGCCCGGCTCACGTCCTGCAAAAGGTTGCGAGGAGAGGGTAGGTTCTCAGCCCGGAGTGGGCAGGTTAAGGATCGTAAATTGGAGTAATTCGCATGCGGCGCGCGTGACGATCCGTCGTCAGGCGAGGACGCCGTGAATCTGGGCGACGGCGGCCGCGCCTTCGCCGACGGCGGCGGCCACGCGCTTCGTCGAGCCGGCGCGGACGTCGCCGACGGCGAAGATTCCCCGCCGGCTCGTTTCGAGGAGCAGTCGCCCCGGTCCGGCCTCGCTTCCGGTGACGACGAAACCCTTGTCGTCGAGGGCGACTTTGCCGCTCAGCCAGGCGGTGTTCGGCTCCGCCCCGATGAAGAGGAAGAGATGGCGCAGCGCGCAGTGCTTCGCCGCCCCGGAGCGCCTATCCACGAAGACCGCGCCGGTCAGGCCATGCACGCGGTCGCCTTCGAGACCGACGATCTCCGTTCCGACGTGCAGCTCGACGTTGGGAAGGGCCGCGATGCGCTCGACGAGGTAGTGCGACATCGTCTCGTGGAGGGGGCGCCGCACGAAGAGATGGAGCTTGGCGACCGAGCCCGCGAGAAACACCACCGCCTGCCCCGCCGAGTTGCCGCCGCCGACCAGCGCGACCTCTTCCCCCCGGCACAGCCGCGCCTCGATCGACGTCGCCCAGAACGACACGCCGGCGCCTTCGACTTCGCCGAGATTGGCGACGTCGGGGCGGCGGTAGCGCGCGCCCGAGGCGACGACGACTGTCCGGGCGGTGGCGCTCTGGCCGTTGTCGAGGTGGAGGGCGAAGGCGCGCGTCTCGTCGCCACACTCGAGGCGGATGGCGCCGAGAGGAATCGCGAGCTCCGCACCGAACTTCGTCGCCTGCGCGAAGGCGCGGCCGGCGAGAGCCTGCCCCGTGATACCGGTCGGAAAGCCGAGATAGTTCTCGATGCGGGCGGATGCGCCGGCCTGGCCGCCATACGAGCGCTCGTCGCACACCAGCACCGACAGCCCCTCCGACGCCGCGTAGACGGCTGTCGCGAGGCCCGCCGGACCGGCGCCGATCACCGCGACGTCGTACAGCCTGTCCGGCTCCAGCGACGGCATCATCCCGAGGCAGGCCGCCGCCTCCTGGTCGCTGGGCCGCTTCAGCATCGTGCCGTCGGGGCAGATCATCAGCGGCAGATCGCGTTCCAGCACGCCGAGACGCCGGATCAGCTCGCGCCCTTCCGGCTCGCAGGTCGCGAGCACGGTGTGGGGATGGCTGTTGCGCGTCATGAAGCCGGAGAGGCGAACGAGGTCGGGATCGCTGCGCGCCCCGACCAGCACCGGTCCCGCCTCGCCGGCCTGCCCGGCCTCGATCAGCGCCACCCGGCGCAGAATGAAGGCGCGCATGATCGTCTCGCCGACGTCCGCCGAGCCGATGATCAGGGCGCGAAGGTGCGCCGCATCGAACGGCACGGCGAGGGCGCCGGCATCGCCCGCGCGGGCCGACGTGAGGCCGGCGCGTCCGCTGAGCTGGGCGGTCTCGCCGCTCATCTGGCCGGGGCCGTGGACCACGATGACGGCCTCGCGACCCGTCCCGCCCTGCTGGCTGGCGATGATCGACCCCTTGAGCACGAGCCATGCGGGGACGTTGCGTTCCCCGATGTCGTACACGCGCTCGCCCGGCGCAAAGCTGCGCTCGGCGCCGCTGGCGAAGCGCCGCGCCGATTCCAGTTGCGTCGCGGACAGTGTCGGGAAGAGCTGCGCTCTGCGCGTTTCGCTCGTGTTCATCGCTGCAACCTTCGGCCTTGCGGGCCTCCGTCGATGAAGCGTCCGCCTAGGAGGAGGTCGGCGTCACGTTTTTCGGACGGAGCACCAATGCGGTCCGCTCGGCGAGATCCCCGATGCGGGCGAGGTAGTCCTTGAAGTGCGGCGTGTCGCGGTGCGCCACGATGGCGGCGTCATCCACGTAGAGCTCGTCGAGCACGAAGCGCCCCTCTTGCGCAGGGTCCTCCCAGATGTCCCAGCGCAGGTTGCCGGGTTCGGCTCGGCAGCGGGGCGCCATCGTCTCCAGCAGCTCGACCAGCGCTGCGGTCTTGCCGGGCTTGGCGGTGAGGATCGCGGTGATCTTGGCCTGTGACGGCATGGGTGTCCCTTGACAGAAAGACCGCTGCCGGGTCCGGTTCTGCCGCCACTCTACTGCAGGGTCGCGCGATCATTGCAGTAAAAATTTGTAAGCGACGCAGAAGTCGCTAAGTTGTGGTGCCCTCACGTGGTGTTGTCGGCCGGGCGCTCCGGGTGGTGCTCGCGCGGTTGTCGGATGACGGTGGCGCGCCGCCGTCGCTGAGCGATGCGGTAGCGGGTCGGGGGATCAGGATGCATTCGCCGTTGCGAGACGCCGTCCAGGAAGCGACATACCGCTTCGAGGGTTTCGAGCTCCACGCATGCCGGCGACTGCTGACGCGCGACGGGACGCCCGTTCGAGTCGGCAGCCGGGCGATGGAGCTGCTGACGATCCTGGTCGAGCGCGCCGGCGAGACGGTCAGCAAGCAGCACCTCATGCAACGGGCGTGGCCGGACGTCTTCGTGCACGAGGACAATCTGAAGGTGAACATCGCCGGGCTGCGGCGCCTGCTGGACGGTGATCGCCGGACGAGCATGATCACCACCGTCCCGGGGCGCGGCTACCGCTTCGTCGCCGAGGTCCGGTCCGCTGCGACCGAGCCTCTGCCGCTCGCGACGCGGCATGCGGACGTCCTGCCGTCGGCGCCGCCGCTCGTCGGCCGCGCGGCGGACGTCGCCGCCGTCGCCGAGGGCCTCGTCCCCGGCGCCCTCGTCACCGTCGTCGGTTCCGGCGGCATCGGCAAGACCGTGGTCGCGATCGTCGCCGCCGGCCGCGTCCTTCCCGCGTTCGTCGATGGCGCCGCCTTCGTCGATCTCACCAAGGTCAACGATGGTGGGCTCGTCCCAACCGTCCTCGCTTCGGCGCTCGGCATCGGCGCGATCACGGACCCGCTGGCGAGCGTGATCCATGCCCTCAGAACACAGACGAAGCTGCTCATCGTCGACAACTGCGAGCATGTCCTGCCCACCGCCTCGGCGGTCGTCGACCAGCTCATCCGCGACGTGCCGGGACTCGCAATCCTCGCGACGAGCCGTGAGCCGCTCGCCATCCGGGAGGAGCGCCTCCACCGGCTCGACGCGCTGCGGACCGCCCCGTCCGCGACACACAGTGCGGCCGACGCGCTCTCCTATCCGGCCGTCGACCTGTTCGTGCGCCGCGCCGGCGAGCGCACCGGCTACGCCTTCACCGATGCCGACGCGGCGGTGGTCGCGGAGCTCTGCCGACGCATCGACGGCATCCCCCTCGCGATCGAGCTCGCGGCGACGCATACGGCGGCACGCACGGTCCGCGACGTCTTGGCGATGCTCGACGACCAGCTCCGCCTGTTGAGCGACGGGCCCAGACGATCGCCGCCACGCCAGCAAACGCTGCTCGCGACGCTCGACTGGAGCTACAATCTCCTGTCCGACGACGAGGCCGCCGTATTGGCAGCGCTCGCGGTCTTCATGGGTCGGTTCGACGCCGAGGCGGCTCTGGCGGTCGCTCCGCCGCATGTCGCACCGCTGGCGGTGGTCGACGCGCTCGCCCGCCTCTGCGCCAAGTCTCTGCTCGTCCATGAGGTGCGGGACGGGGCGATCACCTATCGGCTCCTCGAAACGACCCGCGCCTACTGCCTGGAGCGGCTCGCGCGCGGTGGTGAGCTCGCGACCGTCCGCCGACGCCACGCGGAGTACGTGTGCGAGCGCCTGGAGCGGGCGGCCGGCGAGTGGACGCAGCGGCGCGCCAGCGAGTGGGGTGCCGCGCACGGCCCGCTCCTCGACGACCTGCGGAGCGCCATCGCGTGGGCCGGACAGGGTGCGGATCCCGCGCCGATGATCCGCCTGACGGTCGCGGGCTGCACGCTGTGGAACCACCTCTCCCAGCTCGGCGAGTGTCGTGATCATGCGGCGCGCGCGCTGGCGGCGATCGGCGCGGCGGGACTGGCCGGTTCCGCCACCGAGATGGCGCTGCAGGCCGCGCTCGCGAGCGCCACGATCTACACGCGCGGCCTCGTGCCGGAGGCGGCCGAGGCGTCGCAACGCGCGCTCGACCTCGCCGAGCATCTCGGCGACACCGAGACCGCCCTGCGCAGCCTCAAGACGCTCGCGACGAGCGACATTCTGACCGGCAATCCCCTGCGAGCGGTGGCCCGGCTCGAGCAGTTCGCCGACATCGCGACTGCCGACGACCGCTCCGCGCTGCCGGACGGCGAGCGGCTATTCGCCATCGCCGAATATTATCTCGGTCGGTTCGACAGCGCGCGACGGCGGCTCGAGCACCTCGCGACCGGGGCGCGGGACAGCGCCGGTGTCCGACCGACGCGGTTCGACATCGAGCGCGAGGGGGTCGTCGGATGTGCCCTCGCCACGGTCCAATGGCTGACGGGCTTCCCGGACACGGCGATGCGGACCGCCGCGCACGTGGTGGAGCGGGCGCTCCTGTCGGGGCACGACCTGTCGCTCAGCAACACCCTCGCGCTCGCCTGCCAGATCGGCCTGTGGAGCAGGCGATATGCGGAGGCCGAGCGATATTGCGAGATGCTCGGAGAGCTGAGGCCCGAGAGCAACGACATGTGGCGCCAGCCGCTGATGCTCTACGCGCGGGGCATCCTCGCCTGCGCCGATGGCGCATCCGAGGCGGGGGTCGATCTGATCCGGCAGAGCATCGCCGCGCACGAAAGCGCCAATCTCCTGGTGCGCACGGCGCACTATCTCGGCACCCTGGCGCTGGAGCTCGCGAACCTCGGCGAGATCGGAGAGGCCGACCGCACGGTCCAGGCCGCACTCGACCGCGCCGTCGCGCACAACGAGCACTGGTGCGTCCCGGAGCTCCTCCGGATCGAGGCGCTGGTGCGGCGACGGCAAAACCGCGCCGACGCTGCGGAGGCCGCTCTGTCGTCGGCGCTGTCGCGCGCCACCGAGATGGGCGCCCTGTCGTGGCGGCTCCGCGCCGCCAACGATCTCGCTCGGCTCTGGCTGGACCGAGGTCGCACCGACGACGTGCGGCCCATGCTGTCGCCGATCGTCGACGCCTTCACCGAAGGTTTCGAGGGCCCGGATCTCGTCGCCGCACGCGGGCTCATCTCCGATCGCATCCGCACCGAGCGTCGCGACGGGCGGAGACCCCGCTCCGAGACGAGGAGCATCCGCTCGCTTCGCGGCTGAGCCCGTCGACAACCCGGTCACGTTCTCGCCGCGGCCGGCGGGAGCGGCGATGACATGGCTTCCGCCCTTTGCGAGGGCCGCATCGAGCGCCTCCACCGCAGTCACAGGCCGAACTTGGAAAACCGAGCCGATCGAAGCTGCCGACCAAAGTGCGGAGGCGGCAGCTCGGAAGAATGGTGCCGCGGAGAGAGCGGTGTCGCGTCCGTTCCCCGGTGCGCCGTCGGCAGCTCCGGCGCAACACTACGGAGGGTCGTGGCGCTTTTCGCGCTCGGCGCACGAAGCATTCGGAGCCCGCTCCGACCGTCAAACGGAGTTGCGCGGAGCTCGAAGGCGTAGTCGAGCCGCGCCGCATCGGCCCCTACCCGCCTGCGCTCACCTTGAACCCACCCGAGCACAGCAGCGACCTGAAGTCGTCATCGACCACGTACTCGCCGACGGCCTCGTCGAACCGCAGCCAGCCCGCCGCGATGGCACGCTGAGCATACTCCGTCTCCCTGTCGAAACGGTTCTGCGAATCACCCCTCTGCCAGACGATCAGCTTCGGCGTTCCGCTGGCATCGAGGATCAGCGTGCTGCCGCTCACCAGACGCACCGTGCTCGCTGTGCCGCCGACCGGAACGGCGCGGTCCTGAACGATCTCGGCGATGATCTCGAAGTCGATGAGGCCGCCTGGGCCCGTCCGCAACGTCGGACGCAGCGATTCTACCCGCGGCGGCGAGAAGCCGTCGCCGGCCGGGCGCAGGCGCAGGGCGGCCCAGAGGTTCGGATCGGCCTCGATCGCCAGCGCCAGCGCGCGGGCCTGGCGGCGAATCTCCCTGGCCGAGCGCGGCGACGTCGGGTTGGCGACGAAGCGCAGGTCCGCGAGGGCGAGGCCCGGAATCGGGTAGAGAGGAATGTCCGGAAGGTCCCACGCGAGAGCACGGTCCGAGACCACGTCGATCTCAGGTGGGTAGATGCCCCGGCGGCGGAAGGCGTCGACGATGTCCTCGCGGTAGCCGAGCTCGTCGGCCGGCACGAGGATGCGGTCCGCGGTGACCAGCGCCCGCAGATAGTCGGAGAAATTGATCGACGCCGGGGGACAGTAGTCGATCGCACGCACGCACATCGCCAGATAGTGCCGGGCGGTGCGGGTCGTGAGATCCGCGATCTGCCGTGCGAGATAGTTGCGCACGGTGGGCCCCGTCCCGGCGGCGAGCTCAGCCAGCGGCCGCGCCCGCCGCCTGAGGGAGCGCATGAAGGCCTCGAACACCGCCGACGCCAAAAGGCCGCCGCGGGCGTGCGGCTCGTGCTCCCCGTCCCACAGGCCGACATAGCGCGGCAGCTGGGCTTCCTCGGCGCGCCCGGCGGTCGTCCATTCCACGTCGAGCGTACGCAGGCCCGACTGGCGGATCAGTGCGCCGAGCTCCGGCGCCAGCGAGATCAGCCGCGCGTCGGCGAGAATGTCCCGCTCCGTCGCCCCCATCAGATGCTCGACGTAGCCCGGGCGGCGGAAGCGCGACAGGAGCGCCACGATGTCCGCGAACGCTTCATGGAAGGCGAGAACGTCGGGGTTCACGGGACGATCGAAGCCCGGCCTCAGCCCGTCGAGCAAGGCATGCGTCACCTCGTGCACGACGACGTCGCTGGACAGAGCGGTGAAGCGGATGAGCCGGGCATCGGCCCGCTCGTGGTCCGGGCCCGCGCCGGAAAAGCCGAAGCAGATCTCACCGGCGCGGCGGTCGTAGTAGGCGTTGAGATCGTCGAAGGCGAACGGCGCCAGGGAGAGCGGCGGGTAGTGCCCCTCGCGCCAGAAGCCCCAGGCGACCGGACGGCCGAGAGCCATGCGGAACGCCTCGTAGGTCTCCATGGCGACGAGATAGGCGTTGCGGCAGTGGCTCTCCGGATCGCCTTGATCGAAGCGAAAGTCCTCCATCCGGTCGAGGTCGGGAAAGCTGCGCATCAAGTGCGTGCGGCGGTCCACCGCGTCGACGGCGAAGAGCCCGCCGGCCGGCCCCGGCATCAGCCTTTCGTAGGGCACGGTGATCGAGGAGAGCGCCGCTTCCGACATGCGCAGCGAGGGGTCGACGGTGAACACCTCGCCGCGCCGCAGACGGCGCGGCACGTTGCCCGAGATCGCGTAGCAGGCGGCGTCGAGACCAGCCTCGCGTACCACGTTGTCGGAAATCTCGACCTGCATGGCGCCACCTAGCTCAACAGGAGGAAGGATTCCGACTCTGCCGAGCTGCGGCAGGACAGCGTGCAGATTTGGTCTTGTCCTCGCGTCAACCGGGTCACCTCAGCGCAGAATTGCGCATTAGAGAGCTGAGTGCCGCGGGCGATCACCGACAGCGCCGCGCGAGTGAAGACGCCGAGCGGCTCCGGCCCGTTCTCATGCGCAGTCCCGAAGAAGTCGCAGGCGCTGACGAGCACGTGATTGGCGTTTTCGTAGCCCACAGAGCGCCCGCCCGGCGACACCAGGTGGCGCTTTGCGCGGTTGCGACGCGGGCCCGCGATCGTCACCGGGCCAACCGAGCGCACCCGCGAGCTACCGAAGCTGGCGAGCGGGGACAGCTTCGTCGCCGTGCCGGAAAAGCAGCTGTCCAAAAGGACGAGGAGCGACGCGTCCGGATCGAGCGCCGACAGGATGTCGCCGATGCGATCGTCGCGCAGGATGGCCGTCGCCCGGTCGGTGTCGTTACCGAGGATCGCCTGATCCTGCTCACGCTCTCCTTCGTCCCCGCTGGTGTCGAACACCGGCGCGCCGTGGCCGGAATAGTGCCAGATGAGTTTGTCCTGCGGCCGGGCGGAGGCGATGAAATCGGTCAGGTAGGTCTCGATGTCTGCCCTCCGCAGTGCGTCGGCCGCCACCTTCTGGATCACTTGGACGGATGGGCGCTCTTTCGTGATCGCGGCCACCCATTCGTTGGAATCGTTGACGCATCCGTGCAGTCGGATCGAGCCCGCGTAGTCGTCGATCCCGATGCTGAGGAGGCGTATCGCCGCCCCGCGCGCCTGCGCCGGGACCGTCGCGCGCGCGCTCGGTGGTGGCGGCGCGGACGCCTCACGCACGGCCGCCAGCAACGTCGACAGCTCCTCCGGCATCCGGTCCGTCGCACCCGCCCGGTCGGAAAGTCTGCGGGCCGCGGCCGGGAAGGGCTCGAGGTCATCGCCCGGATCATTGCTCGGATCGCAGATCATCTGGACCACCGAGGACATCGTCGCCGGGTCGTTGTCGAAGTCGCCGTGCGTGGTCGCGTGGGAACTGAGACGGCGCGACGTGCCGGGCTGGGTCGGCGACAGGACCAGCGCCTCGCGCAGGTCGTCGAACGGCGCCTCCAGGAGGTCGAGGAGATCGGGGTCGTCGGCGAGGTCCTTGTGCAGCCCGCAAAGGGGCTCGCCGAACGAACGCTCGAAGCCCCGGCTCACGAGGTAGAGCAGCGACTTGCCGTACACGTCGCGCACCGTATCGTCGCGCTCGGCGGTATCGGTCATAGTGTAGATGCGCAGCTTCGGTGACGCGGCCAGCGCAGCCAGCGTGGTTCTGAGAAGCTGCGTGGTCGCGGCCGGCGCCAAGAGCTGCACCGAGGCCGTTTTGATGCCCTCCGCCTCGAGGCGCTGCAGGAAATGAAGGTGGAGGATCGCACCCGCGCTGTGGCCAACGAGGTGCAGCGGCTGCCGGGTGTCGGCGCGGGCGTCGCCGAACATCTTGGCGAGCAGCGTCAGTCCGTGCGCATCGCCGGCGGCGGACGCGAGCCGGGCGGCGGCCTTCATCGTGCCCCAGATGTCGGTCGCGGTGGCGTGCACCAGCCGCTCCACGGCACTGTCTCGCAGTTCGCTCAGCGTATCGCGGGCGCCCCACGCGCCGACGCCGACGGCGGCGCCGATGAGATCGACCAACGTCGAAGCGAGGTCGCTCTCCCAGACGACGAAGATCGGATAGACGCCGTTCGCCAGCCACCACGGGGTGGTGATGCGCGCCTGCTCGACCGCCGCACGCTCGCCGGTAAGACCGCCGTGCGCGTAGATCGCGATCGGCATTCCGGCCCCCACGGCTTTGCCAACGATGCGCTTGACGTCGCTCGCAGAGGTGCGGATCGCCCCGCCGGACGACAGCGCCCCCATCCTGAGGTTCACCACGTGGTTGGCAAGGTCTACCGGCGCCAGCGCCGAAGGCCGTCGGGTGGCGGCTCGCCGCACGACGCGAGGCCCCTCCCCCAACCCCGGCATCCGCGCGGCAAACCACTGCAAAGTCGCATCCACGACGCTCGTACGCTCGAGCTCGACCGTCTTCCCGTCGAGCTTACCCAACGCCGCCTTCAGATCGGCACGCGGCAGGCACTTCGGCAGCTCGTTGCCCCGGCGAGAACCGCTTCGCTGGTTGCCGAGCGGGTCTTCACCCGTCAGCGCCTGCTGCCCGAAGAGGATCTCCGCGACCGCGTTCAGCACCGCGCCGTTGGCCCCCTCGTCCGGCTCGTAGTCAGCGATGCCGATCTCGAGCCGCGGCTGCACCTTCGCGTTGCGCACGATGGCTCGGTCGAAGTGACAACACAGGGCGACCCAGCCGTTCGGCATCACCACCAGGTGGAACCGCTCACCCTCGCTCCCAAACGCAACGCGGTCGAGATCGGCGAGATATTCCTGGGCGGCCGCGTAGGAGCCGGCCATTTCGACGCGATCGTCGAACGAGCGCACCCGGTCGGAGCGTCCAATCAGGGTGACATTCGTGTGCGACGGCAGCGCCGTGACGAACGCGCCCGCCCGCGCGAAGAACTGCTCGATCTCCCGCGGACCGCGCATGATCGGATAATCGTTGTCGAAGATCGGCATCGCAAAGCCTTGTCGATCGGCAAACTGAAAAATATGACCAAAATATCTGCCGCAGCGGGCACCCCATCGGGGCGGATAAGATCGCGCACTCGTTGCGCGACTTCAACCAGTCTGTTAGCCTGGCACTGAATTTTTGTTTTCTGCGTAGTGACGACTTTTTTATAAGGCTATAGGACGGGCTCGATGTCTAACCGTGCTCGGTTTGCTTCATTTTGCATATTCGCAATCATGCTTCTCGGGGTGGCACGTTCGCCGGCCGAGGCTACCGACTTCTGCAAATTCAACGCGGCGGACTTTTCGGAGCTGGCGTCGAGCCGGCGCACGACGCATCGCGTGATCTGCGCCGACGTCGCGGCGCTCGACCAGATGTTGGTGTACAACCGCTTCGGCTCGCACAACCCCTTCGGCATGATCTTCGCGTTGACCCGTGATCTCGTTTCCGTGGACGAGAAGGCTGCCGACGGCGTCGACGACATTACCGAATTCACCGCCGAAACGTGCGACTCCGACCTCGGCACCCACGCTCAACCGGGCACGATGACGCCAGGGCGGGTACGCCTCCGCAACTGCAAGCGGCCGCGCCCGCTGACTCTGCGCGCCAACGTCGGCGACGTTCTTCACGTTCGCGTCCGCAATCTGCTGCGCCGCCCCGCCTGGGACGATGCCGGCGACCGGCCGGGATACAGCGAAACATTCTGCCGGCAGGGGCGGCCCGGCGCTGAGCTGAACGGCGCACCGGAGGATGGCTGGCTGTGGCGCACGATCGTCCGGCCGTTCGTCTCCGAAGGCGAGAAGCACGGCGAGGACATCGTCGAGGAGCGCGGCGACCGGCTGATCGCCGCCGTGTGCGAGACGGGCTCGCAAGCCAAGCCGACCGAGCTGTCGGCCGAGGCCGCCGACTGGCCGCGCACCCGCGGCATCTCATTCGTCATCGACGGGCTGCGCCCGGTGAAGGATCCCGACACGGGTCGGGTCGACGAGGTGTGCCTCGGCCTCGACCAGGTGCATCCCGGTGAGCCGCCGGTCGACTGCTACTGGCACGCCGAGCGGGAGGGACCGTTCTTCATCAACTCACTCGCCGCCCCCGCCGGCGGAGAGGGCGACGGCGGTTCGCTGGTGCACGGCCTCTTCGGCAGCCTCGCCGTCGAGCCGCAACCCGAAGACGCGGAGACGTCGACACAATGGTATCGCAGCCAAACCTCGCGCGCCGCCTTCGACGGGGCGTGGAGCAAAGCGACCAGCGCCACCAACCCGCACGCCCGTGCCGGCGCGCTGAACTACGAGGCGATCCACGCGGACACCGGCCTACCGATCCTCAACCTGCTGCACCGGCTTGGCGGCGAGCGGTACGAGCTCGTCCACAACGAGCTGAACGCCATCATCGCGCCGCCGCACGATGTGGCCTTCCGTGAGTTCACCGTGGTCTTCCACGACGAGCTGAAGACCTTCTACACCCGCAACTTCAAGGAGCTCGGCCGCTTCGACCAACTCGCCGGCGTGCGCGACGGGTTCGCGATCAACTACGGCGCCAGCGGTCTTGGCGCGATGATCATCGCCAATCGCAAGGGCATCGGCCCGGCGGCCGACTGCATGGAGTGTCTCTACGAAGAATTCTTCCTGGAGAGCTGGGCAAACGGCGACCCGGCGTTGCTGGAGAGTTATTCCAACGACCCGTCGAACGTCCACCATTCCTACCTGAACGACCCGATCGTCTTCCGGAACTACCACGCCGGGCCGAAGGAGACACACGTCTTCCACCTGCACGCGCATCAGTGGTTTTCGGGCAACGACAGCGGCCGCAGCGCCTACCTCGACTCGCAGACCGTCGCACCGCGGCAGGGCTTCACTTACGAGGTCTACCATGGCGGCCTGCGCTACTACAGCGAGGACGGAGGTGGCGATAAGGGCAAGGGGTGGTGGCAGTCGCTGGGGTCGGGCAACCGCAACCGCACCATCGGCGATTCCATCTTCCACTGCCACCTCTACCCGCACTTCGCGCAAGGCATGTGGGAGCTGTGGCGGGTACACGACGTTCTGGAGGACGGCCAGCGCCGCCTGCCAGACGGCCAAGCCGAGCCCGGCCTTTCGGTGGATCTGTTGAAGCGCGACGAGCGCGGGCTGGTGGCACCGACGATGTCTCGTACCGGCAGCGTCGACAGCGATGGCCGCTACGTCGAAAACGCGCCGGGGACGCCGATTCCGGCGCTGATCCCCTTGCCCGGCATCGCGGCGCCGCTGCTTCCCACCTACACCACGGACACGGTCTCCCGCGAGGCCGCCGTCCTCGGCTACCCGTTCTTCATCGCCGGGGAGGCCGGCCACCGCGCGCCGCAGGCGCCCAACGATATCGCCCGCGCTCAGGGCACCGACGGCAAGGACGGCTCGAAGGGTAGCTGGCTCGACGGCGGATTGCCGCGCCACGTCGTGCTCGACCGGACCGAGCGCGAACTGGGCGTTACGGCGGAAACCGGCGACCTCGCCATCGACGACACGACCAGCCCCGCGGACCGCCGGCGCGTCGAGGACACGCTGTACCGGCTCACCGCCAAGATGCTGGCGCTCGGCGACTTCTCCTCCAAGCTGACATCGGCGCGGATCGAGGTCCTCGACAACGGCGGCGAGCCGCAGGAGCGCGCCGCCATGGGGTTCCACCACAACGGCGTGGGCGAGGCTCCGCTGGCCCTCGTCAAAGCCGACGGTACCGCAAGCACGTTCGACACCAGCGGCAAGGGCTACACGAGCTTCGACCCGCAGGCACCGGCCGAGAAGGCACCGCATCGCTTCGCCGTGAACGGTGCACCCCCTAAGCCCGGCGCCCCCTTCGCCGATCCGTGCGGCGCGCCCGACGGCTATGCCGGCACGACGACGGAGCGGCGCTTCGTTCCCGGCGACAGGACAAGAATGGAGGCGTACACCGACCAGTTCGTCAAAGGACTCGATGGGCTGGAGCAGACTTTCGTCACCGATCCCGCCATGATCGGCTTCCGCCGCTACGCCGCGTCGGCGGTACAGGTCGACATCGTCACCAACCGCGCCGGCTGGCACGACCCGCAGGGGCGCATCAACGTCCTAACCGCGGACTCCAACACCTATAAGAACCGCGGCCCCAGCGCACGCGAGGAGCCGTTCTTCTTCCGCGCCTACTCCGGCGAGTGCGTCGAGTTCCGCCACACCAACGAGCTGCCGAAGGAACTGGAGCTCGACGATTTCCAGGTAAAGACGCCGACCGACACCATCGGCCAGCACATCCACTTGGTGAAGTTCGACGTGACCTCCTCGGACGGTTCCGGCAACGGCTTCAACTATGAGGACGGCACCTTCGCCGCCGACGAGCTGGCGATGAGGCTGTGCGCGATGCTGGATCCTGCGGCAACGGACCCGACCATCCGCGACCCGTCGACGATGTCCTCCGACGCGGCACCCGCCCAAATGACAGCCGACGAGTGGAACCACCTGTGCCAGCGGGCCGGGAATGGCACCGAGGCGCACTGGGAGCCGCGCAATCACCATCACTGGGCCAGTCCGCTCTATGACGGGAGCGTGCGCAATCCGCGGTTCCAAACCACGGTGCAGCGCTGGTTCGCCGACCCGATCCTCTCGATCGTGGAGAAAACCCCGTCGGGCACGAGCGAACGTCGTGCCGATCGCACCATGCGCACGGTCTTCACCCACGACCACTTCGCCCCCTCCTCGATCCAGCAGCACGGCTTCTATGCGGCGCTTGTGGTGGAGCCGGCCGGAATGCGCGTGTGTCCGTCGCTGGGCGGGGAGATCGCTGCCGGGCGGGACTGCATGCAGGCGGACGAGACGACCATGCAGGCGATCGCCATCGGCGACGAGCGCGGCACTGGCACGGCGAAGATCGTCGGCAACCTCGACGACGATCTCCACCCTGATTTCCGCGAGTTCGCCCTCGCGATCGCCGACTTCGCGCTGCTCTACGATCCGACAGACGGCGACGACGAGAGCGTGTCGGCCGCGTCCGGCCCAATGCTGGTCGGCGACGGCTCGGGGCAGACCGTGATGCTCTCGCCGACGAGCGCGACGGATCGCCTGTCGCCCAAGGGCATCGCGACGCTGGTCTGCGAGGCGCAGTATGGCGGCCTGCTGGCCGCCGGCGACCCGGTCCCGGGGGATGTGCTGGAGAACCTGTGCGGCTCCAACCTCACCCACATGGACTTCGGCGGCCAGCCGCGGGTGGTGGAGAGCGAATCGGTGCCGCCAGCCCTCGTCGCCCGCGGGCTCATCACGGAGACCGAGGTGCAGGCCCTGCGTGCCTTCTTCGCGTTCGTGCGCTACCGGGCGGGATTCGGCAAGGGCCTCGCCCGGCCGATTGCGGCCCCGCAGCGGCCCGAGTCCATCTCGGTCGACCACCACGACCCGTACCTCGTCAACTACCGCGGCGAGCCGGTGCCGCTCCGGATCGGCGAGCAGCACGTCGGCGAGGCGACCGAGCCGGAGGGCGAGGACGAGGACGAGGACGACATTCGGACCGAGCTGGAGCGGGAGGACGAGTCTGCAGTCGAGATGAAGCTTCGGCGCGAGGACACTCCCGACCATGGGATCGGGCCCGAGGATGGCGACTCCGCGAAGCTGGTCGACGACCACGCCGCCCTGATGCCACGCCGGCCGATCCTCCTTGCCAGCGCCGACCTCGGCGACCCTTCGGTAATGTCCGACGTCACGCCCGACTACGTGCGCCTCGCCCAGAACGACGCCGCCGTCGAGGCGGTGGCCGCCACCGATGCTGAGTCCACCTCCCGCACCGCTTTCGACTGCTTCGAGGAGAGTCATGCGGATGTCGTCGAGCAGTTCCTGCGGCGCGCTCCCGGCCCGGTCGGCGGCCGACCCGGCGGCATCGAGCCGCCCGGCATCGACCCGACACTGAGCGCCGGGCTCCTCAACAACATCGCCGGAGCCACGGTCGCCCTCGACTGCTCGATCCGCCATCAGTCCGAGGACCCGCGTGGCGACCTCGCAAACGTGTACCGCTCGCAGTTCGACGGCGACAAGACCGGTCCGATCGCCCACCGGTGGCACCGCGACCCGGTGACGCCGCTGCTCGAGACCTACTCCGACGAACGCATCCAGATCCGCCTGATCCAGGGTGCACAGGAGGTGCAGCACACCTTCAACGTCGAAGGGATGGCCTGGCGGCGCAACATCGACCAGGGCTACCCTTCCGGTGCCGACCCGTTGGACAACGACTATGTCGAGCCGACCTGGTGGCAGACATGCCACGAGCACGGCCGCTACGGCATCGCCGACCAGCACGATCGCTGGCGTGACGGCGAGCTCAAGACCACGGACGATCTCGGCTACTTCGACAAGCACTCCCGTTACGTTGCCCGATGCAACAACCTCGAGGGCTTCACCGCGGCGCAGGAGGTCGGCATCTCGGAGCACTTCGAGTTCCCGTCCGCCCCGAGCCGCTATGCCGTCAACTACCGTTCCGTGCAGAACGCGCTGAACCGAGCCGAAGCGCCGGTCCCGGGGGACGAGGATGAGAAGGTGCTCGACTACCTCTACCATTTCGGCTCGCTCGACGCCGTGTGGAACGGCGCTTGGGGCCTCATCCGCGTCTACGACAAGCCGTCCCGCGGATTTGTCGAGGACACCACACGCCGCCTCGAGACCGCCGGAACCGAGTGCGACGCCACCAGCGACCGGCCACGCGACGACAGTGCCTGCGCGATAGACTCCGTGCTGCGCCAACTCGCCGAAGTCGACGACGAAAAGACGGACGACGAGGGCACCAGAAGTCTTCCGATGCAAAGCCTCCTCGCCTCCTGCCCGGCAGGGGCGCCGCGGGTCGAGTCCTATGCGGTCGCGATGCCGCTCCCCGAGGGACAAAGCTACGACTCCTGGGGAAGCCGCCTACACGACGTCGACGCCCTCGCGCTCGTCCACGTGCCGAAAGATCTCGTCCTGCGCCTGAGCGATTCCGACGGGAGGGTGCCGCTGACTAAAATCCACACGCTGCGCGAGGCGGCGATGGCCTACTATCGAGACGAGCCCTTCGTCGCGCGGGCCAATGCCGGGGACTGCCTGAAGCTGTCCATCGTGAATGCGCTCGCCACCGACGCCGAGCCGGATTGGACCGGATGTGGCCACGCCCCGAACGGCGACCGCCCGGGCCTCGTCCGCGACTGCTTGGGCGATGCGCCGATGCCGAAGATCGTGCCGCTCAACGTCGAGCCCGACTGGCAGCCGCCGAACGGCGGTGACGAGGTGGACATCCCCGTCACGGCGCACCAGAAGAACCGGATCGACGTCCGCCCCTCTGCCCGCATGGCCTTCACGTCACCGGTGTCGATGCTGACCCGGGGGGCCGACGCGCAGCTTCCCTTCGGCGTGAACCCGACGACCACGGTGGAGCCTGGCGAGATCCACGAAGGACAGTATTATCTTGGCCTGCTTCGGATCGACTACGTACTGATCGACAGTCTGTTTGGGGCGACCCGCGCGGACGCCAACGTGCCGGTGCTGAAGGCGACGCGCGTCTGCACCGAACTCGGTATCGACCTCGACGCTCTCCCCGGCACCTCGACGGACGACGCCGCAGCGGCGCGCAACATCATCGCCAGCCGTGATCCCGACTATCTGATCCGGCCCGTCAACGATAACGACCATTTCGACGGCGTCTTCCCAGAATCGAAAACGATCGTCGCGAGGCTCAGCTTCGACGTTCTGGGCAATCGGCGCACCGTCGCCGTGGTGACGCACGGCGCGCAGGCATCTCGGCCGCTGCCGGACAGCGTCGTCGCAAACGCCATGCACATGATCGGCGGCTGCATCGACGCGCTGGCATACCGGCCGGGCCTCTACCAGGAGATCGAGCGTTACAACGATACCCTCGACGACCAAAACCAGGTGAAGGCCATTCCCATCGGCGCTCAGTTCAAGGGGGAGCGGGCGAAGGCGATACACGCGATCCCCTACGCGCTCGGCGCCATGCCGCTGAAGCCGATCGGCGACCTCTTCAACCACCTCCCGCACGGCTTGTTCGGGGCAATCGTGGTTGAGCCCGAGGGCGCCACCTATCAGGGGCGCTCTCCGGTCGTCGACGGCTCCGCCCTCTATGAGCCCGACCGCTCTCCCTACATAGGGGCGGCGCATCGCGGCAGAGGCGCCAACCGACAGATCACCTTCACCGGACCGGAGAACGAGCCGCGTTCGCTGCGCGAATACGTGCTGTTCTACCAGGACGGGCTGAACCTTTGGGACGACGACAGCCGCAATGCGTGGTACCCGGAGGGGAGCAGCGTGCCACTGAAGATCGTCCGCGACTGCGCGATCTGCGACGATACCTACGACTTCGGCGAAAAGGCCGTCAGCTATCGCGCACCCGCCTTCTCTCGCCGACTGTGGCAGACGAAGGCACCGGGTTCGACCAGCCCGCAACTGGAAGCCCACGCCAACCTCAATCGGGTCCGCTTCGGCGACGATTTCTATGATCTGAAGGACCGCCTGTGGTCCAACTCGCTGCGGCTGTGGGCGAAGGCCGGCGAGGAGGTCCTGGTGCGCGTCGTCCACCCGGGCGGGCGGGCCCGTCAGCGAGCCTTCGTCACCGTGGGCAACGACTACGACGACGTTTACCCCGGCTTCGGCTTCCCGCACGCCTCGCTGCTGGCTCCCGGCAAGGCAGTGTCGGCGGCCTTCTCCGCTCCGTTGCGCCCCGGCTGCTACATGTGGTCCGACGGACCGCGCCACATCTTCGCCTCAGGCGCCTGGGGCCTGCTCGACGTGCTAACCGATCGCGGGGGCTCCTCGTGCGGCTTCCACAAGTAGCCGTCGCGGGCGCTCTCCTCGCCGTTGCCACGGGCCCGGCGGCCACGGCCCAGCCGGCGGCGAAGATCGATCCGTCCTTTGCCGCGACGCTGACGGCCGAGGTCTCGCTGTTCGATCCGGCGAAGCGCACTCCGGTGGACCGGGCCCGCTCCGGTGCACCGATCGGCATCACCGTCCGCCTGACGGACCCGGTCACGGGCGCGCCGATCACCGACGAGCACCTCGCCGGCTGGATCCGGCCGGTGGCAGCCTCCAACAGCCCATGCCGCGAAGCCGCGCGCTCCTATTTCGTCAGTAGCGGGCGCCTGCCAAGCGGCGCCACCGATCTCGACCGCTCGCTCTACGCCCTGCGCCACGAGGACGGCACGGTTTCCATCGTCGACTGGGAGAAGTCGATCGCCAGCGCCAACATCCTGGCGATCGCGCGGGTGCCCGGCCGCGGTGGCGCCCTTGCGGCGCGGCGGGCCAGCTACACCTTCCTGGCCGAGACGTCGGACGGACCGCCCGTCGCGATCCCTGCGATGGCCGACACCACGCCACACCCGCTCGCCGGCTTGGGCGCCGCTCACCACCATATCCTTACTCCGACCGGCTGGCTCGCAGCGGACCGCACGCTGGAGACGCCTCACGGCCAGCGCCTCACGCTGCCCGTCCCCGTCACCGCCCTTGTCCCCACCTTCCCCGACAGTGACGGGATCGAACGCGGCGTCCTCGCGACGCTCGCCGACGGCACCGTCGTTCCGGTCCATGCCGACGGTACGGCCGCGCCGGCGATCCACGGCGTGGCAGCGACGACCGGCGCTGCCTACGCCCCCGCGGCCGAGGCGGCGATCTTCGTCGATGGCACCACGACGCTGACGATCGACTACGGCCGCCGCAGCCGCATCGCCACGTCGCTGCCGGCGCCGGCCGACCGCGTCCTCGTCCACCCGGACGGCGATTTCGCGGTGGCTTGGTCCGACAGCGCGCCGACATTTTCGATCATTGAGGTCGCGACCGGAACGGTGACGCAAGCGGTGGAGCTCAACGCGCCACCCACCGACCAGCCGATCCGCGAGGTCGCCTTCGCCGGCCGCTCCGCGTTCGCGCTGCTGGAGAGGCTGGATTTCGTCCTTGTCGTCGACCTCGCACAGGCGCGGCGCGGCGAGCCGGCGGCGGTGCGTCCGGTGCGGATCGGGCCGCCGGTGGGCGCCGTCACCCCCGACCAGGGGCCCTTCCTCATCGAGAGCGCGCGCGGGCATGCGGGCGGGGTCGTTCTCGTCCTCCATCCCGACCTGTCGGCCGCCTTTCCGGTCAAGGAGGAGAGCGGCAACGCCACCGCCGCGATGAACGGATTCCGCGTCCGCGCCGGTCGGCCGGTCGGTCTCGCCGAGCTGGAAGGGGGCTTCGAGGAGGTCGCGCCTGGCCGCTACGAGGCGGTGAGCATCGTCGCCAGCGGGGGTGATCATGAGGTCGTCGTCTCCGGCGGCATCGGCCGGTTCAGCGCCTGTGCGGCGTTCCCCGTGGAGGGCGGCGGCACCGCCCCGCCGGCCTTCCGCCTCCTTGCCGACGAGGCCACCCCCGGCACGTTGCGCCTCACCATCGTCGACACCGACGGCAATCCCCAGCGCTGGCCGGCGCCCTACCGGGTGCGTCTCCAGGCGCTCGGCAGTCACTGGCGCCACATGGCGACGGCCGTTCCCGATGGTGACGGCCACGTCGCCCATCTCGGCGCATCACCGAGCGGTCCGCTCGTCGCGACGTTCGCCGAGGCGCTGCCGACACCGATCGTCATCGCCCCGGCCCAGGTCAGGAGAAAGCCGTGAACCGCGTCCTCGTCGTACTCGGCCTGCTGGCCGTCACGGCGGTGTCCGCCGCCACCACCGTCCTCCTCGCCCGCGCTAAGGGGGACGACGCCACGCCGACCGCGCTCGCGGTCGATCTGACGCCGGACCAGATCCGGATGCCCGACACGCCGGTCGTCACCCAGGACGGTACTGAGCTCGCCTTTTCCGAGGCGCTCGGTCCAGGTGCCTACATCATCGGCTTCACCTACACGAAGTGCCCGGCGATTTGCGGTGCAACCGAGCTCGACATGCAGTTCGTCGCGGCGAGCCGAGCTGATCTCGACACCCCGCTTCGCCTGGTGACGCTGACGCTCGACCCGCAAAACGACACGCCGCAGGTTCTGGCGACAGCCCACAGCGCCGCCGGCGCGCCGCCGGAGTGGGTGCGCCTGACAGGACGCCCGTCCGACATCATGCGGCTGCTCGGTTATCTCGGTGCTTGGGACGGGCGACCGCTCAAGGAGCACAAGCAGGTCTTCATCGTCGGCAACACATCGAGCGGTCGCAACAGCCGCCTGTCGGTCGAGGAAGTCGGCTATGATCCCGAGCGCCTTCTCGCCATAGCCGCGTCCTACGCCGCATCATGAGGAGCAGTGGACGGGCGATCGCCGTCCTTGTCGCGGCTATCCTCGCCGCTGCCGCCCCGGCCGCCCACGCCGACGCGCTGCTGGAGCGCGGCCGCGCACTCTACGAAGGCACCGCCGGACCGCTCCCCACCGCAATCGGCGGCCGCACGATATTGGCCCGCGGCGTGACCTGCAGTGGGTGCCATGGGCGCGACGCGGGCGGCGGCCGGGAGACCCGCGCCGGCCCACCGATCGACTGGGCGACGCTGATGGCAGCGACCGCGACCCGCCCCGCCTACGACACGGCTGGCGTCTACCGCGCCACGACGGCCGGGCTCGATGTGACCGGCACACCGTTCGCCAGCACGATGCCCCGCTTCGTGCTGAACCCCACCGATCTCGACGCACTGGCCGCCTACCTGAAGGCGATCGCGGCGGAGCAGCGGCTCGGGCGGACTGACGAGGCCATCGGCTTCCTCGCCCCGGATCTTGCGCGCACGCCTGCGGGCAACCGCTTCCGCGAGGCCTTCGAAGCGACGGTGCTCCGCCTCGCCCCTCACGGCGTGTTCGGACGACGCATCGAGATCGTCGCTGCGGCCCCGGCGTTCGCGACCCTCGCGGCGCCGGTGCTGCGCGCGCACCCGCCGATGCCGGATCTCTTCCCCGCCGCTCCCCTCGTCGGCGACGAGGCCCCGGGCGACGTCCGCGGCGCCTCCGCTTCGATCGCCCGCCAGGTCGAAGCGCTGATCGGTAGCGCGACGAGTGGCTGCGTCGTCGCGGCGGCCGACCTCAGGGCGCGCCTCGCACCACTTGTCGATGCCGTCGACGGGACCGACTGGCGCTGGTGCGACGCGCCGTCCGGAGGTGTGACGCTGGCGCTTGGCACGGCGCTCGCCGACGCCGTGCGGGCCGCTGATGGCCCGGTGCTGGCGCTGGCGGACGATCTCGTCCGCCTCGCGGTCGCGCCGCCGGACTGCCTGTCGGTGGCCGACCCGCATCCGCCGAGCGGAGCCGGCGGCGGCGCCCCGGCCGAGCGCTTCGGCACCGTCGCCGCGGAAACGCTGATCGAGACGCTGAAGCTATGCGGCCCGGACTGCACGCGGGCGCGGCTGATCGAAGCCTTCGACGCGGTACGCGTGCCGGAGCGGGTATGGCCGGCGCTCGACTACGGGCGACAGCCCCTCACGGGCACCGACGCCGTCGCGATCCACCATCTTTGCACGCCGATCGAGCCGTCGAGATGACCGAAGCGGCAGCGATCCTGACGAATGTCATGCCGGGTGCAATCGCAGCGCTTGGCTGAGCGGCAAACGTTGCCCTGACCTTAAACGCAAATCATCGCCCCGTTTGGGTTCTGCAGGAGAAGGCGCTTATGGCGCGCGTGTTCTGGTTGTCAGAAGGCGCGTGGGCGAAGATCGAACCGCACCCGCCGCACCAAAGGCCCGACAAACCTCGGGTGGATGAGCGGCGGGTGATCAGCAGCAGCTTGCACGTCCTCACGACCGGCTGCCGACGGCGCGACGTGCCCACCGCTGACGGCTCACAAACGACCGTCTGCTGATTCTGCCCAGTTCGAGTGGACACCGATGGAGGCTTTCGAGCCAAAGATGGAGTGTCGGATGAGCGAGTGAAGTGCCCCCCATTTCGACCGGACAGCTGGCGTAAGCA
>NZ_JAEKJA010000013.1 GCF_016411865.1 Acuticoccus mangrovi
ACCGCCGTAAGTGGGTCAGATTTGGATCGGCGTTGACAACGATGCGGTTGTATGCCGCCGGGGACATCGTTCGGCTCGACTGCCACCTGCGGCTTGGCTTCCCGGGAGCACGACAGGCAGGGCTCCTGACCTATGACGAGGGATCGGCCTTCCGGCTGACACTGAGGGGAGTGCCCACGTCGCGCAGGATCATCGAATATCTGATCCGGCGCCGGGCAGAGGGTGCAGCCGAAGTCTCGTACGACGAGCTTGCCACGGGTGCCATGATCACGCGCAGGGACGTTGGCCGGAGGCTGGGTCTGCCTGAGGTCGGCCTCTGGCTGACGGAGAACGGGGTCGAGCGGATCGCCCGAAGAGGACGGGGGAATGTCGGCCGACTGATCTTCCCGTTTGGCAACCCGAAAATGGGGTCAGGCGGATAAGGGACTTTACCCGGACAACGGTATTTTCCGACCAACACCAACACCAAGTCACTCATGGTGGCACAACTCGGTGTCTGCACGCCGGACGTGCGTGGGACACCAGCACCCCTTCGATGGGGTGTTTTTCTGCTTCCTCCAATCAATCGATGTTCGTGTTCCCCTGAAGTCCCTTTCACGGGTCCTCGAATTGTCGGTGTGTCAGGGGCGAGGAGGCAGGGCACCCTCCCGCCCACTGAAGGCGCCCTTCACGGCGATCGACAGGTACGCGAAGGGGATCCACGGTTTCCGACAGGATGTCCAACTCGAAAATGCGTGTGTGCCGAAGGAGGAGTGGCCCCGCTCCGTCAAACTTTTCGCAAGGCGTCGGGGGTCAGCTCGTGGGCCCCGAAGCGACAACGCTCGACATTCCTTCCTACGGAGCACCCGGAGATCCCTTCCATGGGGTGTTCTTCTTCCTTCTCCTGAAGAGGTGCCGGCAGGGCCGCGCAGGACGGCACGGTCTGACGCTCCAGGGGAGGGGGCGTGTGGTGAAGGTCGCTGGGCGAGGGTCGGATCGCCGGGGCGATGGTCCGATCATCGAGCCGGGATGTCGTCGTGTGGGGGCAGAACCGTCGCCCGACCACCCTTCCGATCGTGCTTCAGTCTGTCCGAGGTCGATCGGATGAGGGTCGAGGGTGTCCGCATCCCTTCGGACGTCGGCGGTCCTCCTCCTTCGGTGACCGGGCCGAAAGCAGCCGAGAGTGACCCCATGACCACCACCAACGACAACGCTTTCACGTTCACCTTCCGTGGCCTCCAGCTCCGCGCCTTCGACATCGAGGGGAGCGCGTGGTTCATCGCCAAGGACGTGTGCGACATGCTCGACCTCGCGGACGTGACCTCCGCACTCCGCTCGATGCCCGGCGATGAAAAGTCCGCATCGAATGCAGCCTTTCCCGGCATGCGTGGTTCCCGCCCCCGGATCATCAACCGGGCGGGCTTCTTCCGCCTCGTGATGCGCTCCCGCAAGGCCGAGGCCGTGGAGATCCAGAACTGGGTCACCAGCGAGGTGCTTCCGCAGATCGAGGAGGTCGGCGGGTACATTCCGGTGGCCGAGGGGGACGACGAGCAGACCGTGCTCGCGAAGGCCCTCCTGATCGCCCAGCGCACCATCGAGAAGAAGGACGTGGTGATCGACCGCTTCCACGACCGCATCACGGTGCGGGAGTTCCTCGCGCAGATGACGAGGGAGAACGGCGTCTACTTCCTCGGCAAGCACTTCGCGAAGGCCGTGGGTACCCGCTAGCCCGGCGAGGGTGGCCGCCCGACATCGATCGGCGGGAAGGCATCGATCACTCGGGTCATCCCCTTGATGGTGTGGTCGCCATAGCGGTCGTGCACGTCGCGGGCGGCGTGTCCCACGATGGCCCGCACCATGCTGTCGTCACAGCCCAGTTCCCGGGCGAGCGTCTGGAACCGGTGGCGCCAGGCGTGGAATGGCTGGACGTGGGGATCGTCCACGAGTTTCCGCATCTCCGTTCTCAGCCGGTTCGCCAGACCCACCACGGTCGCCTGTGGCCTGTCGGGATCCCTCGGGGTGACGAACAGGTGTCCCTCGGGGGCCTTGCGGACGAAGTCGGGGAATCCCGCGTCGACCAGCTGTGGATGAAGCGGCACGACGCGGGACTGGCCCGTCTTCACGGAGCCGGCCTCGGGGGTGATGCGGATGACCCACCGATCGGCCTGCCGGAACACGTCGCAACGGCGCAACTGGCCGATCTCGCCGACACGTGCGCCCGTGAACGCAAGGAGCCATGGCACCCAGCGTCTTGCCGCGGCCGTCTTCGGCTTCTCCCGCTCGCCGGGCGTGTGGAAGGTAGCGTTCGAGAGGATCCGGCGTACCTCGTCCTCGGTGAAGCCCTTCGGCCTGACCTGGTCCTTCGGCCGTCCGAGGCGCACGGACACGCCCTCGGCCGGGTTCTCCGCGAGACGTCCGTTGGCCTTCGCCCAGCCGAACACCGACTTCAGCGCGGCGAGGGCGCCATCCTTCACCGTCTTGATGGAAACGCCTGCGGCCAGACGCTGATCCTTGAAGGCGACGATATCCGCCCGCGTGACCCGGAGCGCATCCTCGTGGCCGAGATGGTTCGCCAGATGGCGGAAGGTGGTCCGCCACGCGCCGAGGGTCCGTTCGGAGCCCCCTCCGGCCTTCGCTTCCAGCCAGCGGCTCGCGATCAGGTCTGCGAGCGATACCTGCCGGGCGGGCTCGGGCGCCCGTCCGGTGCGTCCGCCTTGCGGATCCGGCCGGGGGGAGGGAAGGGACGGGAAGCGATCCGCGTCGGGGTCGGGGCGGAAGTCGCTGTTCGCATGGCGCTCAAGCTGTCGCGAGGCCTGCACCATGGCCCTTGCCGTTTCCTCCACGAGGAGATGGCGCGAGGTCTCGTCCACCAGATAGCCGTGCCGTGACAGCAGGTGATCCGCCAGATGACCGAAGCGGATGTCAAGGGATGCGCGGCGCCGTGCGGCCTCGGTGTCGATGATCAGGGAGGCCTGACCATACTCCCCCTTCATCGCCAGCTCGTTGACGGCGTTGATCTCCTCCCAGAGGGCTGCCGACCCCGGGTCATCCCCGACGATCTCCATCCAGCCACGGTAGATCTCGCCCGCAAGCGCCACCGCCTCCCGCTTCGTCAGCCGGATCGGCCCGTTGCGCAACGCCTCCCATGTGCGGTCGAGATCGGCGAGGGCCGCCGCTTCACGCACCTTGGCCTCCGCCGGATCGCGGGTGCCGAGGGAGAACCACAGTTCCACAGTCTTCGGGCCGATGGACTTTTCGACTACGCGGTCGCCGATTCGCACGGCGATCGTCCGACCCCGGGCCTTGTCGAGGATGTCCCCGGGGATCCGCCGTCCGCACTGGAAGAGGGAGGACTTCGGACGCTTCATCGGAGAGGGCATGCGGAGGAGCGTGCGGGCACCCGTATGGTGCACTCGGGCTTCGCGAACTCCGCAGAATGTCTGAACTTCAGGACTGGTGCGGCGGCCACCCTAAGGTGGTGCCCAGGAGAGGACTCGAACCTCCATGCCTTGCGGCACACGGACCTGAACCGTGCGCGTCTACCAGTTCCGCCACCTGGGCATCGTGCGTCGGAGCCCGCGACGTAAAGGGTGCTCGGCAGAAAGTCAATGCTCGCGACATCCAGACCGCACAGGGCCGTTGCCTCCGGAGCCACAAGGCCCTAACCCTCTTCTAATTAAGGTCGACGAGGGGCACGATGGAGCGCATTCCTTCCAAGCTTGTCACGGTGTTCGGCGGATCGGGGTTCATCGGCCGCTACGTGGTTCGCGAACTCGCGCGCCACGGCTGGCGCGTGCGCGTCGCTGTGCGGCGACCCGACCTCGTGGGCCACCTTCAGCCCATGGGAATGGTCGGGCAGATCCAACCGATCCAGGCCAACGTGCGCGACAAGGCGAGCGTCGCCCACGCCGTCTCCCATGTCGATGCGGTGGTGAACCTCGTCGGCATCCTCGCCGAGGGCGGCAAGCAGACCTTCGAGGCCGTGCAGGCCGAGGGGGCCGCCAACATCGCCGAGGCCGCCAAGGCCGCCGGCATCGGCCGCATGGTGCACCTGTCGGCGATCGGCGCCGATCCCAACGGCACGTCGAACTATGCCCGCACCAAGGCGAAGGGCGAGGCGGCCGTGCTCGCCGCGATGCCGTCGGCGGCCATCGTCCGCCCGTCCGTCGTGTTCGGCCCGGAGGACAGCTTCTTCAACCGCTTCGCCGGGATCGCGAAGATCTCGCCGATACTGCCCATCGTGGGTGGCGAGACGCGCTTTCAGCCGATCTATGCCGGTGACGTCGGCGCTTTCGTCGCCGCGGCGGTCGACGGCCAGATGGACGGCGGCACGATCTACGAGCTCGGCGGTCCGGACGTGAAGACGTTCCGCGCGCTCATGGAGATGATGCTCGAGATCACCCGGCTGAAGCGCAAGATCGTCGAGATCCCCTTCGGCCTCGCCGCCTTCCAGGCGAAGCTGATGTCGATCCTGCCCAACGCGCCCCTCACGGTGGACCAAGTCGAATTGCTGAAGAGCGACAACGTGGTGTCCGACGCGGCCGCGGCCGAGGGCCGCACCTTGGCGGCGGCGGGCATCGTTCCCCACAGTCTCGCGGTCACGCTGCCGACCTATCTCTGGACCTACCGCAGCGGCGGACAGTTCGCCGAACCGGGCAGCGCCTCCTAGCACCGACGGCATCCGATCGCCGCGAGAGGCGCGCCATCAGCGCCTCCGCCGGCGCCAACCCGGCGAAGGCGATAGTGGCGCCAGCGGTCGGCGTGTCGGAACGGCTTCGAGCCTAGGCCGGCTGGGGGTCGGCCGCTGTCCGCTCCAGATTCGCGAAGCTGAAGATCTCGTCGTAGGCGAAGAGTCCCTGGCTGCCGCCGGTGTGCCAGAACAATATGCGGCTCAGGGCGGCAAAGGTGCCGTCGGCGATCCGGGCGAGGAGGGCCGCCATCGCTTTGCCGGAGTAGACCGGATCGAGCAGGATCCCTTCGGTCTGGGCGACGAGGCGGACGGCCTCCAGCATCTCCGGCGTCGGCTGGCCGTAGCCGGCACCGACGAAGCCGTCGTCGACGTCCACCGCGTCTTCGGCGAGCCGCACGCCCGGTGCGATGCGCTCCAAAGTCTCCTCGGCGAGCGCCGTTACTAGCGGCGTCAGGACCTCGCGCGAACGGCCGACCGAGACGCCGGTGACGGGGATCGAGGAGCCCATCTTGGCGAGCCCCGCGAGAAGGCCCGCATGCGTGCCGAAGCTTCCGGTGGCGACGACGATCCGGTCGAAGGTCACACCGAGGTCGCTCATCTGGGCGAAGAGCTCGGGGATGGCGTCGGCGTAGGCGGCGGCGCCGACCACGCTGGAGCCGCCCGCCGGGATGACGTAGGGCCGCCGCCCGGCCGCGCGCAGCGCCTCGGCGTGCGCGTCGAGGGCGTCCGCGAGGCCCGTCCCTTTCGCCAGGAACTCGACCTCTGCGCCGAACAGGCGCGACAGCATGATGTTGCCGCCCTGGGCATAGGCTTCACCCCGTCCATCGACGGAGTCGGCGAGGAGCAGTCGGCAGTCGATCCCGAGCTTCGCGGCCGCCGCCGCCGTCTGGCGCGCATGGTTCGACTGCTTCGCGCCGGCCGTCAGTACGATGTCGGCGCCTTGGTCGATCGCATCCGCCATCAGATATTCGAGCTTGCGCGCCTTGTTGCCGCCGCCGCCAAGCACGGTGCAGTCGTCGCGCTTGATCCACAGTTCGGGGCCGCCGGTCGCCGCGGTGAGGCGCGGCATCGGTTCAAGGGGCGTCGGCAGGCCGGCTAAGCGGATCCGCGACATCTCGGCACGAGCGTTCGGCACGGGACTCTCCAAGTCGATCACAATGTCGACATCAGGTTGGGCAGGAACAGGATGATCTGCGGAAAGGTCGTGAAGAGCACGACGGCGATCAGCATCACGACGAAGTAGGGAAGCGAGGCGCGGCTGGCGCTGATCAGCGACACCTCGTTCTTGCTGATGGCGGAGAGCACGAAGAGGTTCATGCCCACCGGCGGCGTGATCATGCCGATCTCGATCAGCACCGTGATCATGACGCCGAGCCACACCGGGTCGAAGCCGAGCCTTGTCAGCAGCGGGTAGACGAGCGGCGTCGTCATCAGGAGGAGCGACAGGCCGTCGAAGAAGCAGCCGAGGAGGATGTAGATCGCGACGATCACGAAGAAGACGCTCGTCGCCGAGAGGCCGGAATGGCTGATCGAGGTGATGATCTGCTGCGGCGCGCCGAGGATGCTGATCGCCTGCGCGAGCACCAGGGCGCCCACCACGACGAGGCCGATCGCACCGAACGCCACCGCGCCGGCCACGAACGACTTCCAGATCAGTTTGAGCGTGAGATCGCCCCAGACGACGCCGAGGAGGATCGCCGCGAGGACGCCGACGCCGGCCGACTCGGTCGGCGTCGCGATCCCGAACACGATGCTGCCGATGACGATCGTGAACAGCGCGATCAGCGGCAGCACGTCGACGAGACCGAGGAGTTTTTGCCGCAGCGTCACCGTCCGCGTGTCGCGCAGCGCCATGTCCTTGTTGCGGCTGGCGAGGAACGCGATCACCCCCATGAACATCAGCGCCAACAGGATCCCCGGCAGGATGCCGGCGACGAACAGCTTGCCGATCGAGACATTCTGCGTCGCGCCGTAGACGAGGAGGGTGTTGCTCGGCGGGATGAGGAGTCCCAGCGTGCCACCGGCTGCGAGGCTGCCGACGATGGCGGGGCGCGGATAGCCCTTCTGGGCGAGGACCGGGTAGGCGACCGAGCCGATCGCCGCGGCGGTCGCCGTGCTCGACCCGGCGACGCTGCCGAACAGCGTCGACACCGCGATGTTGGTGTGAAGCAGGCCGCCGGGGTAGCGCCGGAAGAACGGCTCCATCGAAGAATAGACCCGCCGTCCGAGCCCGCTGTAGAGGAGCAGCTCGCCCATCACGATGAAGGCCGGCACCGAGCTCATGGTCGCGTCGGTGAAGACGTTCCACACCGCGGTCACGGCGAGCGATTCGGCGCCGCCGGCGAGGAAGTGCAGGATGACGAGGCCGATCAGCCCGAGGCCGATGCCCACCGGAACCCCCGTGAGGGCGATGACGCCGAGGCCGCCGAGGATGACGAGCCAGATCATGGGCGCGACTCCACGGGGTCGAGCTTCATGGCGTCGAGGTCGCCGATCTCGCCGGCGGTGGGGCTCGAGTTGAGCGGGCGACGGATCAGCCACAGCGTGACGATCACCGTCAGCACCATTCCGACCGGCATGATCGCCATCCAGGGCCAGGCGATGAGGTTGGCGACGAGGGTGCGCACCTCCCACTGGTAGGAGGTCGCGGTGAAGTCGTAGGAGAGCCACGCGAAGGCGAGGCAGAAGAACGCGGTGAGGAGGCGGGCGACGGCGTCGGCGACCCGGCGCAGCGCTGGGGGATAGCGCTCCACGAGAAGCGTGATGCGGATGTTCTGCCCGGTGTACTCGCAGTAGGGCAGCATCAGGAAGACGATGCCGGCGAACGCGAGGCCGACGAGCTCCTCACCGAAGGCGAGCGGGGCGCCGACGATGTAGCGCATCACCACGCTCACCAGGATGACCCCGGTCATGAAGACCGAAGTGGCGACCGCGACGGCGGCGATCACCCTGGCGGTCCAGTCGATTATGCGATCCATCGCTGCGTTCCCCAGGTGGTGGATGTGGCCCGGGCTTCCGAGCCGTGCGTCCCCTCGCGGAAGGGGAGGGGCCGCCCGGCCCTCTTCGGTCGGGCGGCGGACAACGTCAGTGGGCCATGGCGTGAATCTTCTCGTAGTTCGCCGTCGCGCTCTCGCCGAGGGAGCGCATCTTGGCTTCCCAGATCTCGAGGGCGGCGTCGCGATAGGCCTTCTGGTCGGCCTCCGAGAACGGCTCGACCACCTTGACGCCCGCCGCGATGGCTTCGGCCGAGATCGCGTCGTTGTGCGAGCCGGAGAGGAACGGCTCGGCCGATTCCAGGCCGATCTTCTCACCGACCTCGAAGAGCATCGCCTGCGTTTCGGGCTTCAGCTTGTCGAACGCGCGCTTGGAGGCGACGATGCCCCACGGCGGCACGTTGTAGGGGGTGATGTAGGCGGCATAGGGGGCCACTTCGTGCAGCGAGATGTCGAGCGACATGCCGATCAGGTGCTGCGCGCAGTCCACCACGCCGGTCGACATCGCCACGTAGAGGTCGTACTGGCCGATGATCTGGGCCGACACGCCGAGCTTGGCCCACAGGTCGACCGAGAATTTGTCGCTGACGCGCAGCTTCTTGGAGCGCAGCTCCTCCAGCGTGTTGATCGGCTCCTTGCAGAATACCTCGACGGTGGAGAGCTGGTTGCTGACGAAACCGAGCAGCACGGTGTCATAGCGGGCGTAGATGCCGCCATAGATCTCGTGCAGCAGCGGGTAGAGCTCGACGAGCTTGGCGCGCGTCGGCACCGAGCCGAAGGCGATCGTGTAGGCGAGCTCGGGCACGTCGCGTGCCATGTAGCCCGGCGCGATGAGCGCCGCCTGGACGGCGTTGCCCGGCGGCAGGATGCGGATGAGGTCGACGTCTTTGATGCCGAGCGAGGCGCTCGGGTAGAGCGTGATCTCGAGGTCGCCATTCGAGCGCTCGTTCACCTCGTCGACGAATTCCTTGACGTATTTGGCCTCCTCGCGCGTGTCGGAGATGACCATGTGCATGCGCCACTCGTTCTCGGCGGCCGTTGCGCCGCCGGCCGTCGCGCTCGCCGCGGCGAGGGTCGCAATCGCCGCGACGGTTCGGCGAAGGTGCGTCATCTTGAGCATCTGTTGATCCTTCAGGTCTCTATCGGTCCGTAGGCGGCGGTCGCGGCCCCTTCCGAGACGCGTCCGTTTTCGATGTCCTCACGCAGCCGGTCGCGATCGCGCTCGTGCGGGTCGCCGTAACCGGCGCCCCCCGGCGTCTCGATCAGCAGCGTGTCGCCGGCGTGCATGGTGGTGACGATCTTCGAGGGGATGACCTCGCGTGTGCCGTCGGCGCGCACGATGAGGGAGTTCGTCGGCGCGCCCGCGCCGCCGCCGGCATAGCCGCGCGCTTGGCTGTTGTGCCGCTCGCCGCGATGGGTGAGGGTCAGCTCTCCGTCGAGGAGGGTGTAGGCGGTGCTGATGCCGAGCCCGCCGCGGAACTTGCCGGGCCCGCCCGAGTCGATCCGCAGCCGGCGCTCCACGACGTGGATCGGCGCATCCGCCTCCAGCGCCTCGACGGGCTGGTTCATCACGTTGCCGACGTCGGTCTCGAGCGCGTCGATGCCGTCGCCGGCCGAGTGGGCGCCGGTGCCGCCGACGAGGGCCTGTCCTGTGACGTAGCGCGTCCCGTCCGACCGGCGTCCACCCATCGCGAGGGTGATCGTGGAGTGCGAGCCGTCGGCGGGAAAGGCGCCCGGCGCCGCCTCGCGCAAGGCGCCGAGGATGCAACCGGTCGCCCGCTTGATCGTGGCGGTGCGCGCGTTGACCGGCGCCGGCGGTACCGGGTCGAACAGAGTGCCGCGCTTCACGATCACCTTCAGCGGGCGGAAGCAGCCGCCGTTGGTCGGGATCGTCGGATCGGCGAGGGCGCGGATCGCGAAGCAGCCGGCCGCGAGAGCGCCGGAGGGTACGCTGTTGAAGGGGCCGCGCACCTGCGGATCGGAGGCGCTGAAGTCGCAGGTCAGCCCCGCGTCGTCGATCGTGACCGCCACGGCGATCTTGACCCGGCGCTCGAGGTCGACACCGTCGTTGTCGAGATAGTCGACGTAGGGAAACGTGCCGCGCGGCAGTGCGGCGAGGCTCTGCCGGGTGAGGAGCTCGGAGCGGTCGAGCAGCGTGTCGAAGACGGCGGCGAGGTCGTGGGCGCCATAGGTCTCGGCGAGCGCGCACAGGCGCCGTGCGCCGATGGTGCAGGCCGCGATCTGGGCGTTGAGGTCGCCCATCAGAAGGTCGGGCGTGCGCACGTTGAGTTTGAGGATGGCGAGAAGCGTCTCGTTCATACGCCCGCGGTCGCGCAGCTTCAGCGGCGGCAGGCGCAGCCCTTCCTGGAAGATCTCGGTCGCATGGGTGGGCAGCGATCCCGCCGACATGCCGCCGACGTCCTGGTGGTGGGTGATCGCCGTCGCCAGCGCGACGAGGGTGCCGTCGTAGAACACCGGCGCGACGAGATAGATGTCGGGCAGATGCGTGCCGCCGAGATAGGGGTCGTTCATCGCGTAGATGTCACCCTCGGCCATCTCGGCCGGCGGGAAGGTGGCGATGAAGCGCTCCACCATCGGGATCATGGTGGCGAGGTGGAGCGGGATCGCGGTCGCCTGCGCCAGCGTCTGGCCGGAGACGGTGAAGAGGCTCGCCGAAGCGTCGAGCCCCTCCTTCACGAACGGCGAGAAGGAGCTGCGCACCAGCGTCGTCTGCATCTCGTTGGCGATGCCGTCGAGCTTGTTGCGGATCACCTCGACGGTGATCGGGTCGAGCGCCTCGCCGTGGGTGGAGCCGCAGAGCGTGGTCGCCGGGCTCAGCGTGAGGGCGGGAGGCATCAGGCGTTCTCCGCACGGGTCAGGAGGAGGGTGCCTCCGGCGAGGACGCTGGCGTGCCAGCCGAGGCCGATGACGGTGGTGGTGTCGGCCTGCTCGATGATCGCAGGTCCCTCGATGGCGGTCCCGACGGCGAGACGCTCGCGCTCGTAGAGCCGGGCATCGACCTTGCCGGCGCCGGGCAGCACCACGGTGCGCGTGCCCTTGAAGGCTTCGGCGTCGGGTGGCGTGTCGGCCGGGGGCGTGTCGGCCTCGGGCCACACCTGATGAACCACGCGCAACGCCGTCAGCATGGCCGGCTGCCGCTCCGCGTGTCCGAACACGCGGTCGTGGACGGACAGGAAGGCCTCGTAGAGCGCGCCGAGCGGGTCGGGTCCGTCCATTGCGAGCGGCACCTCGAGGTGGTGCGACTGGCCGACGAAGCAGAGGTCCGCGAAGTACGAGACGACCCGCCGCGACAGGTCGACGCCTTCGAGCCGCATCAGCGCCTCGCATTCGGCGTCGAGCGCGGCGAGCGCGGCCTCGAGCTCGGCGAGGCCGAAGGCGTCGAGGCGGCGTTGCATGCCGCTCGAGGCCTCGTGCTCGACGGGGGCCGACAGAAGCCCTGCGGCGGCGAGAACGCCCGGATGGCGGGGCACGACGATGCGCCGGATGGAAAGCTCCTCGGCGAGAGCCGTGGCGTGGACCGCCCCCGCGCCACCGAGCGGCACGAGCGCGAAGCTGCGCGCGTCGAGCCCCTGGTTGACCGAGACGGCGCGGATGCCCTCCGCCATCTGTGCGTTGACGACGCGGTGGATGCCGAGCGCCGCCTCCTCGATGCCGAGGCCGAGCGGCGTGGCGATCTCGCGCGCGATCACCTCGTGCGAAAGCTCCGGCTGGAGGCTGAGCCGGCCGCCCGCGAAGTAGGCGGGGTTGAGATAACCGAGGACGATGGAGGCGTCGGTGACGGTCGCGTTGCGCCCTCCGCGCCCATAGCAGGCGGGGCCCGGCTCCGAGCCCGCCGAATGCGGTCCGACGCGCAGCCCTCCCGCGCCGTCGAGCCAGGCGATGGACCCGCCGCCGGCGCCGATGGCGTTGACGTCGACCATGCTCACCCGCACCGGATAGCCGTCGACGAGGCCTTCGGGACGCAGCATCGGCTTGCCGCGGCTGATGAGGGCGATGTCGGAGCTCGTGCCGCCGATGTCGACGGTGATGAGGTCCTGCTGGGCGGCGCTCTCGCCGGCGATGCGGCCGCCAACGACGCCCGCCGCCGGCCCCGACAGGAACAGGCGGATCGGCCTCAGCCGGGCGACGGCCGCCGAGGCGACGCCGCCGCGCGACTGCATCACCTGCAGGCTGGCCGGAACGCTGGCGGCCTTGAGCCCGGCGTCGAGGCGGGAGAGGTAGGTGTCGAGGGTCGGCTTGACGTAGGCGTCGAAGGCGGTCGCGAGGGTCCGCTCGTATTCGCGGAAGGCCGGGTTCACCTCGTGCGAGAGCGACACGGCAAGGTGCGGGTAGAGCTCGAGGGCGATCTCGCGGGTGCGTGCCTCGTGGGTGGGGTTGAGGAACGAGAAGAGATAGGCGACCGCGATCGCCGCGACGCCCTTGTTCTCGACGAGGTCGGTGACGGCCGCGCGCACCGCATCCTCGTCGAGCGGCACGAGCACGGTGCCCGCCGCGTCGATCCGCTCGGGGACCTCGCGGCGGCGCGCGCCGGGGGCGAGGAAACCCGGCACCTGGCTGACCATCTTGACGGCGTACATTTCCTTGCGGAACTGCCGGCCGATGTCGAGCACGTCGCCGAACCCCTTGGTGGCGAGGAGGCCGACCCGCGCGCCCTTACGCTCGAGCACGGCGTTGGTGGCGACGGTCGTGCCGTGGATGAAGCGGGTGACGTCGGCGGCGTCGATCCCCCATTCGCGCCGGGCGTGGGCGAGCGCTTCGAGGATCGCCTCGCTCGGCTCGGACGGGGTGCTCGGAACCTTGAGTATGCGCGGCGGCTGACCCGGGGCGCGGCAGACGAGGTCGGTGAAGGTTCCGCCCGTGTCGACGCCGATCTCGATACTCATGGGGTAACTCACTCCGCTGGGTTCGACCGATCGCGACCTCGCGAGGTTCACGGATCTTCGCGCCTGCGAAAAGAGCTGGAGCCGCAAGACATTTCTTTGCTCGGTGCAACAATCGCGCGGAGGATCTGTCTCAGGCGTCCCAGCTCGGGTGGCGGAAGTGAGCGGCCAGATGGTCGATGAAGGCGCGCACCTTGGGGGCGAGGTGGCGGGCCGAGGGATAAGCGACGTAGATCCCGGCTTCCGGTACGCTGTGCCATCCCGGCAGGACGTTCACCAGGCGGCCGGACTGCAGGTTGCGGTAGCCGATATAGCGGGGCACGAGGCCGACCCCGAGCCCGGCGAGCGCCGCCTCGTGGACCGCCTCGGAGTCGTCGCAGCGGAACGTTCCGCTGATGGGAACGCTCAGGTTGGCGTTGCCGTCGCTGAGGCTCCAGAGATTGCCTGCCGACGCGTAGCGATTGTAGCGGATGCAGCTGTGCAGGCTGAGATCGCTCGGCGCGGTGAGCGGTGGCGCTGCCTCGAGATAGTCGGGCGAGGCCATCAGGATGCGCGTGTTCGGCGCGATCGCTCGGATCTTGACCGACGAATCCGTGGGCGTCCCGATGCGCACGGCGAGGTCGAAGCCTTCCTTCACGAGGTCGACGAACACGTCGGAGAAGCTCGCGTCGATCGACACCTTCGGGTGCGTCGCCAGAAAGCGCGCGATCACCGGCGCCACGTGTCGGCGGCCGAAGGCGACGGGGAGGCTGATCCGCAGGACGCCGCGCGGCTCTGCGTTGCGGGCGGAGATCTCGTCGTTCGCCTCCGACAGGCGGGCGAGGATGCTGCGGCACTCGGCGAGGTAGGTCTCGCCGAGCTCGGACAGGGCGACACGGCGCGTGGTGCGCACGATGAGCTGAACGCCGAGCTCCTCCTCGAGCTGACTGATGCGGCGGCTGACCGACGAGGAGGTGAGATTGAGCGCATCCGCCGCGCCCGAGAAGCTGCGCCGTTCGGCGACCGCGACGAAGGTTACGATCCGTCCGAGCTGATCCGGGGAGACGTTGAAGCCGAAGACATCACACTGATGATGCATTACTGGGCAGTCCGAGGGGGAGGTCAAATCATAGGCGCTTTCCCCGATTGTTGCAAACGGCGAAAGATTGTTGTCTCCCGCACGGCCTTGCTGGTGTGCAGCACGCAGATCCAATGGTGTGGTGCCAAACCAGAGAGTCGTCATGCCGACCACACCAAGCCGCTCCGCGCTCCCGACCATCAGAATCGCGTGTGGGGCCTACGATCGGGTCGCGCCCCTTGCCGACGGACACGTGACGGCCGACGGCTACCGCCTCGAGATGCAGCTGATGGATCCGCACGACCTGCCGGGCTCCTTTCTCACCTGCGAAGACGTGGCGATGGCCGAGCTCTCCCTCGGCCAGTACGTCCAGCTTCTCGCCGCCGGGCGAGACGATCTCGTCGCCTTGCCGATCTTCCTGGCGATGGGCTTCCGCTTCGACGCGGTCTATGGCGCGCGCGGCGGGCCGGTCTCCACGATCTCCGACCTCGACGGCGCCCGCATCGGGGTGCCGATGTATTTCGGCACGTCGATCACGTGGATCCGCGGGGTGCTGGAGGACTTTTACGGCGTCGACTTCGCGCGCTCGCGATGGGTGGTCGGGGCGGTCGACGGTGCCGCCGGCGAACCGCGCCGGCATCACCCGGCCGGCGCCGACGTGAGCTATGTCCGACCCGGCGACTGCCTGTCGGCCATGTTGCGGCGCGGCGAGGTCGACGCCCTCCTCAGCTACGAGATTCCGTCGGCCTACCGCAGCGGTCACGCGGAGCGCCTCATCGCCGACATCGCCGCGGCCGAGACCGCCTACCATGCGTGGACGGGCATCATTCCGCTCGTCCACTGCCTCGTGGGCCGGCGCGCGGATTTCGCCAACGATCCCGCCCGCTATTCCAGCCTGACGACCGCCTTCACGGCCGCCAAGGACATGGCGCTCGCGCGGCTCGGGGACATGTCCTGCTTCACCACGTCGCTGCCGTTCCTGCCGCGGCCCGTGGAGCGGGCGGTGGAGATGCTGGGGGTGGACTTCTGGCCCTACGGCCTGGAGCGCAACCGCAAGGCGGTGGAGACCTTCCTCGACTACACGGTGCGCCACGGCCTCCTCAGCCAGCAGCTGACCGTGGCGGACCTCTTCCCCTTCGAGGCCATGCATTAGCCTTCCCGAGGCGCTCGTCACGCCCCGTTGAGCGGGGTCCGCGGCGAACGGAGCCGGGGGCCTGTGGGCGCGGTGGTCTTGTCCCTCAGCCGAAGTGGAGCGCGGCGAGGCCGATCACGCCCACCGCGATGCGCCACCAGGCGAACGGCGTGAAGCCGTGACGGGATACGAAGTCGAGCAGGCCCCGCACCACGATCACCGCTGCCACGAAGGCGGCGACGAAACCCACCGCGATGATCAGCGCGTCGTTCATCGAGAGCGCGTCGCGGTTGGCGTAGAGGTCGTAGGCGAAGGCGCCGGTCATCGTCGGCAGGGCGAGAAAGAAGGAGAACTCGGCCGCCGCCCGCTTGTCGGCTCCGAGGAGCAGCGCCCCGCCGATCGTCGCGCCGGAGCGCGACACGCCCGGCACCAGCGCCAGCATCTGGCAGCAGCCGATGGCGAAGGCGAGCCACAGCGGAAACTGGGTGGCGTCGTGGAAGCGCGGCGTAAGAGCCTTCCGGTCGATGTAGAGGAGGGCGATGCCACCGACGATCAGCGTCGTGCAGATCAGGGAGGGCGTCTCGAAGAGCACCTCCTTGATGAAGGAGTGGAGCAGCACCCCCGCCACCGCCGCCGGCAGGAAGGCGAGCAGGATGCCGGCGATGAAGCGGCGGGCCGCCGGATCGTAGGGCGTCGCGAAGACGATCTGCGTGAGCCGCGCGGTGTAGACGGCGAGAAGGGCGCAGATCGCGCCGAGCTGGATCAGCACCTCGAACGTTTTGCCCGTCGAGTGGAAGTCGATGAGCTCGCCGAGGAGGAGGATGTGACCGGTGGAGGAGACGGGGATGAATTCGGTCAGCCCCTCGACGATGCCCAAGACGATCGCCGAGGCGATCGTCCCGGTGTCTACCGCTTCCATAAAAGCGCCCTTCATTCTATTGGCACAGACCGCTATATCGCGGCTGACGTGATTGCGCTTCCCGCCGGCGGCGCATCAGTCCGGTTTTCCAGCGTCAGGCGTTCTCGATGATCCTCCATCACCATCCTTTTCTGGCGCCATGTCGGTTCGTCCGGCTGGCTCTTGCCGAGCATGCGCTGGAGGTGGACCTCGTGTCCGAGCCCTTCTGGGAGGCGCGCGAGAGCTTCGTCGCCGTCAACCCGGGCCTCACCCTGCCGATGGGCTACGACCATGGTCGCGGCCCCTTGATCGGCGCCACCGTGCTGATGGAGTATCTCGACGAGCGCTACGGCGCCGGCCGGCCGCGCCACCGGCTGATGCCGTCGGACCCCTTCCAGCGCGCCGAGGTGCGGCGTCTCGTGGAATGGTTCCTGGTGAAGTTCGAGGAGGAGGTGGCCGGACCCTTCGTGACCGAGCGCATCCTCAAGGTGGAAATCCCCAACCGCCACGGCGGCGGCGCGCCCGATTCGCGGGCGCTGCGCGTGGCGCGGGAGAATATCGTCGGCCACATGCACTATCTCGGATCCATCGCCTCGGCGCGGAATTGGCTCGCCGGCGAGCAATTCTCCTTCGCCGACCTCGCCGCCGGCGCGGCTCTCTCGGTGATCGACTATCTCGGCGAAGCGCCGTGGGATGCCGACCCGGCGGTGAAGACTTGGTATCAGCGGCTGAAGTCGCGCCCCGCCTTCCGTCCCCTCCTGAGCGACCGGGCGCGCCTCGTCCACCCGGCGCCCCATTATGCCGACCTCGACTTCTGATCGAGCCGGGGAGGGCGCCCGCTCCGACGCCGCGGCCGCGGCGCGCGCCTTCGTCATGGAGGACGCCGCCGCGCTCGGCTTCGACGAGGCGCGCATTCTCGACCCGCGTCAGGTGAGCGGGACCCTCGGCGCGCGCCTCGACGCCGCCCTCGCCGACGGCCACCACGGCGACATGGTCTGGCTCGCCACCACCGCCGACCGCCGGCGCCATCCGCTGGCGCTCTGGGCGGACGTCGGCGCGGTGGTGATGGTGGCGATGAACTACGGCCCGTCCGCCGATCCCCTCGAGGGCCTCGCCCACAAGGACCGCGGGCTGATCTCCGCCTATGCGCGCGGACGGGACTATCACGACCTCATGAAGGGTCGCCTCAAGACGCTGGCGCAGCGCCTCGTTGCCCGTCACGGCGGCGACGTGAAGGTGTTCGTCGACACGGCGCCGGTCATGGAGAAGCCCCTTGCCGCTCTCGCCGGCATCGGCTGGCAGGGCAAGCACACCAATCTGGTGTCGCGGCGGCACGGCTCGTGGCTCTTTCTCGGCGCGCTCTTCACCACCTTGCAGCTTCCGGGGGACGCGCCCCATGCCGACCATTGCGGCTCCTGCCGGCGCTGCCTCGACGTCTGTCCGACCGACGCCTTCCCGGCACCCTACCGGCTCGATGCGCGGCGCTGCCTCGCCTATCTCACGGTGGAAGCGAAGACGATGATCCCGCGCCCGTTTCGGCGCCCGATGGCGAACCGCGTGTTCGGCTGCGACGATTGCCTCGCCGTCTGCCCCTGGAACCGCTTTGCGAGCACGGCGCGGGAGGCGAAGCTCGCCGGCGGAGACGATGCGATGGAGCCGCCGCTTGCCGTTCTCGCCGAACTGGACGATCCCTCATTCCGCGCCCGCTTCGCCGGATCGCCGGTGAAGCGGGTGGGGCGAGAGCGCTTCGTGCGCAACGTGATGGTGGCCGTCGGCAACGCGCACGACCCGGCGTTCGAGCCGGTCATCATCGCCCGGACCGCCGACGATGCGCCGCAGGTGCGCGCCGCCGCCGCCTGGGCAGCCCGTGAGACGATGGCGCCCGAGCGCGTCCGTCGCCTTGCCGAACAGCGTCTGGAAAAGGAGCGCGATCCTATGGTGCGCGCGGAGTGGGCGGCGTGAGCGAGCCGCACGACATGCGATTGGTGGCCCTCGGCTTCGGCTACAGCGCCAAGGCGTTCATGCGTCGGGTCCGACCGAAGAGCGTGGTCGGCACCACGCGCTCGGCGGAAAAGGCCGACGATCTCCACCAATGGGGCGTGCGCTCCATTCTGATGCATGGCGAGCCGAGCGCGACGCTCGCCGAAGCGCTGCGCGAGGCGACGCACGTTCTGGTGTCGGCGGCGCCCGGGGAGCGGGGCGATCCGTTTCTGCACCAGGTGGAGCGCGATCTCGCCCACGCCGAACAGCTGGAGTGGATCGGCTATCTCTCCACCGTCGGCGTCTACGGCGACCATCAGGGCGCGGAGGTGGACGAGCGGGCCCAGTGCATGCCGATGTCCGACCGCGGCGTCTGGCGGCTCGGGGCGGAGGAGGCCTGGTCGGCGCTCGGACGACGGATCGGCGTGCCGGTGGGCATCTTCCGCCTTGCCGGCATCTACGGGCCGGGCCGCAACAAGCTCGTCTCGCTCGCCGAAGGTCGGGCCAGGCGGGTGATCAAGAAGGGGCAGGTGTTCAACCGCATCCACGTGGACGACATCGCCGCGACCCTCGAGGCCGCCGTCGCCCGGCCGCAGCATCGCATCTACAACGTCGCCGACGACCTGCCCGCCCCGCCGGAGGACGTCTTGACCTACGCCGCCGAGCTCATGGGCGTCGATCCGCCGCCCGCCGTGCCGTTCGATGATGCCGCCCTCTCCCCGATGGCGCGCACCTTCTATGGCGAGGTGAAGCGTGTTTCCAATCGCCGCATCCGCACGGAGCTGGGCGTGCGCCTCGCAAACCCCACCTATAGGGAAGGATTGAGAGGCTTGTGGGAGAGCGGACGATGGAACGAACGCTTCTGATCGCCGCGGCGGCGGTGCTGACGGTGGGGCCGGTCGCCGCACAATCCGCCGACCAGTATCAGAACCGGCTGAACCTGCAGAATTCGCAGCGCCAGCTCGATCAGATCTCGCGTGATCGGCAGATCACCACGCGCGACACGACGCGCGCCATCAACGACCGGATCGACCGGCAGTCGCTGCAGCGCCAGATCGACGCCAACTCGATGCCGCGCTACACCGTCGATCCGCAGCAGCGCTGACGGCGCGCGGCGTCGGCCCAATGACAAACGCCGGCGCGGAGGGCGCCGGCGTTTGTCATTGGGCTCTCGCTAGAGCTCGGGGCGGGTCGACGAACTCGGGCTCGTCGCCCCGCTCCGGCGCCATCCTGGGGAGAGGAGGGGCGGCCCACCGGTCCTCCCCCCACGTCAGGCGGCGTTGACGGCCTGGGCGTGCTGGCGGCGGCGCGCCATCAGCTTGTTGACGGCCGCGACATAGGCTTTGGCCGAGGCGACGAGGGTGTCGACGTCGGCGCCGCGGCCCGATTCGATGCGGCCGCCCTGCTCCAGGCGAACCGATACCTCGGCCTGCGCGTCGGTCCCCTCGGTGACGGCGTGCACCTGGTAGAGGGAGAGCTTCGCCTCGTGCGGCAGAATCTTCTTCACCGCGTTGAACACGGCGTCCACCGGGCCCGATCCCGTCGCCTCCTCGGTGACGTGGCGGCCGTTGACGTCCATCACCAGGATCGCCTTCTGCGGCCCGCCGGTGCCGGCGATCACCGTCAGCGACATCACCTTGGCGCTCTCCGCGTCCTCGGTGATGTGATCCTCGATCAGCGCCTCGATGTCCTCGTCGTAGACGTGCTTCTTGCGGTCGGCGAGGTCCTTGAAGCGGCGGAACGCCTCCTGCAGGGCGTTGCCGCCCAGTTCGTAGCCGAGCTCGGCGAGCTTCTCCTTGAAGGCGTGGCGCCCGGAGTGCTTGCCCATGACGAGCGAGGTGGCCCGCACGCCGACGTCCTCCGGCCGCATGATCTCGTAGGTCTCGGCGTGCTTCAGCATGCCGTCCTGATGGATGCCGGATTCGTGGGCGAAGGCGTTCTTGCCGACGATCGCCTTGTTGTACTGCACCGTGAAGCCGGAGGCGACGGCGACGAGCTTCGAGGCGCGGGTGAGCTGCGTGGTGTCGACGCGGGTGGTGTAGGGCAGCACGTCGGCGCGGGTTCTGACCGCCATCACGATCTCCTCCAGCGCGGCGTTGCCCGCCCGCTCGCCGAGACCGTTGATGGTGCATTCCACCTGCCGTGCGCCGCCTTCCACGCCCGCCAGCGAGTTGGCGACGGCGAGGCCCAGATCGTTGTGGCAGTGGACGGAGAAGACCGCCTTGTCGGCGTCCGGCACGTTGGCGCGGACATACTCGAACATCGCCTTGTACTCCGCCGGGACGCAGTAGCCGACGGTGTCCGGCAGGTTGATGGTGGTGGCGCCGGCGCGGATCGCCACCTCGACGCATTTCGCCAGATAGTCGAGCGGGGTGCGCGTCGCGTCCATCGCCGACCACTCGATGTCGTCGCACAGGTTGCGGGCCTGGCGCACCGTCGCGTTGATGATCTCGAGCACCTCGTCCTGATTCTTCTTCATCTGGTGCTCCAGATGGATCGGGGAGGTGGAGACGAAGGTGTGAATGCGCGGGCGCCTGGCGTGCCGCACGGCCTCGCCGGCGCGATCGATGTCGGCCGGGATCGCGCGGGCGAGGCCGGCGATGACGCTGGTCTCCACCTGACGAGCGATCTCCGATACCGCCTCGAAGTCTCCCTCGGAGGCGATCGGGAAGCCGGCCTCGATCACGTCCACCCCCATCTCGTCGAGCAGGGTGGCGATCTGGACCTTCTCGTCCAGCGTCATGGAGGCGCCGGGGCTTTGCTCGCCGTCGCGCAGGGTGGTGTCGAAAATGATGATCTGATCGCTCATGGCTCTTGTCCTAGGGCGGCGGGCGTACGGCCGGACCGCATGATCGGGTCTGTGTTTCGATCATCCCCTGAACGTGCGCCCGTCTCGGCGGGCCGCCGACGCTCAGGGGCTGGTAAGGAGAAGGAGGCCGAGCGCGCCCGTCCCGATCGTAGCGATCGGCCGCAGAGGGCATGGGAGGGCGTCGGTATGTCTCATGGCGCGTGTTTGTACACCCGTGCCGCTTCGTTGACCAGTGGCTTTCTCGCCGCCGCCGCCGGCTAATTCGACTTCGCACCGCCCGGCGACAGCAGCACCCGCACCCGCGAGCGCGATTCCACCCGGGCGATGCCGGTGTCGAGGTTCACCGTGATCGTGTCGCCGGTGATGACGTTGCCGTCCTGCGACAGCGTCACGTTGCCGTTGAGCGCCAGGGTGCGGTCGTCGAAATTGACCGTTCCGGCGTCACCCGTCGCCGACTGGCCGTTGGCGGTGAGGAGCACCTTCCCGTCGGCCTCGAGGCGCGAGATGCGCTGGTTCTGCGGCGTCGCCGGGGCATCTCCGTCGGTGCGCGGGGCTTGCGGGTTCGCGGCATAGTGGACGGTGAGGCGCGAGGTCTGCAGCGAGGCCTCCTTCTGGCGCACCGTCACGTTGCCGGTGAACACGGCGATGTTGGACTTGTCCTGAACCTCGAGGGCGTCGGCCTCGATCTCGATCGGGGTGTTCTGATCGGACCCGAAGTCGGCGAAGCCCGTCTGGAGTGTCTGCGCGGCCGAGGCGGAGAGACTGGCCGCAAGGATGGCGATGACGAGCCCTGCGCGCGCCCATGGGAAGATCATAACGGTCGTCTCCGGATGATGCCTTAATCGGTCAAGGTGCGGGGTTGATGACAATGGAGACGCCACCCGTCATCCGGATGCGTGCGCCACCTTCGGTGATGTCGATGCGACCGGCGCGGATGTGGCCGCGCGGCGAGGTGATCTCGATGCCGCCGTCGCCTTCCACCCGGCCTTCGCGCAGGAACACGGTGGCCGCGTTCAGCTGAGCCTCGTTGCCGTCCGAGGAGACCAGCGACACGCCCTCAGACACGTCGAGCACCTCGGTGCTCGTGTTGTAGGTCGCCTCGTTGCCGTGGATCGTCACGCGCTGGTCGTTACCCATGTCGAGATCGGCGTTGAGCCCTTCGAGGGTGAGCCGCGCCGGATTGAGGAGGCTCTGCACCGCACGGTCGGCGACCACCTCGTAACGCCGCCCTTCGCCGAGATGACCGGCGAGGCGGGGGGAATTCATCACCAGCCCGTCGGCGGTGAGCGACAGGCCGGCAAGCGCGGAGAAGGGCAGCAGCTTCGGCAGCACCGCCGCCGCCGTGAGGCCGAGCGCGATGATGGCGCTCACGATCGGAATGACGACCCTAAGCCGGCGGACGCGCCGCGTGTGCCGGCGAGCGCGACGCTGCTCGAGGTGACGCCCGCCGTCGGCGGTCGCGTCCGCATAGGAGAAGGTGGCGCTCGCGTCGGTCATGAGTGGGCGAAGATGTCTGTTTCGGGCCAGCCGGCAAGGTCGAGGGTCACGCGCGTCGGGAGGAAGGCGAAGATCTCGCGGGCGAGGGCGAGGCGTTCTTCGCGCTCCAGCATGCCGGTGAGCACGTCGCGAATCCTGTGGAGGTAGAGCACGTCGGAGGCCGCATAGGTGAGCTGCGCGTCGGACAGGCTGGGCGAGCCCCAGTCCGAGCTCTGCTGCTGCTTGGAGATGTCCTCGCCCACGAGCTCGCGGGCGAGCTCCTTGAGGCCGTGCCGATCCGTGTAGGTGCGCACCAGCTTGGAGGCGATCTTGGTGCAGTAGACGGGCGCCGGCATGACCCCGAACGTCGCCCTCAGGATGCCCATGTCGAACCGGGCATAGTGGAAGATCTTTTCCACGGCCGGATCGGCGAGCAGTGCCTGGAGGTGGGGGGCTTCCCTCTGCCCCCGGGCGATCTGTACGATGTCCACGGAGCCGTCGCCCGTCGACATCTGCACGACGCAGAGGCGATCACGCGGGTATTGCAGCCCCATCGCCTCGGTATCGATGGCTATGGAGGAGATGCCAGCATGCGGGACGGGCAGATCACCCTGATGGTGTCGGATCTTCACCGTGGCTCCAAGTTTACGTGTCATGCCCTGTGATGGGGATGAAACCGCGCCTTGACAATGTTTTCCGTCGCATCGGGTGCATTTGATATGCCGATGCCTCATTTGCGTGTCATTGAGGAAACGGCTTCGCGAATGTTCGGGAGTTGCGAATGCCATGCCGTTTGAGAGGGGAGCGTCGTGTGGTCGCGGCACTCCTCGCCGGTCTGATGATCGCGCCGCCGCCTGTCGCCGCGGCGGGCGCCAGCGTGGCGACGCTTGCGAGCACCGGCGGGTCGATCGCCGAAGTCACCGTGGCGACCACCGAGGATCCGGCAGAAGCCGTGCCGGAAGCGTCCGGCACTCCCCGGGACGGGACCGAAGACGCCACAGACGCCGCGGGCGAAGCCACCGAGGATGCCGTCGGGGCGAGCGCCGAGGACGAGCCGGCCGAAGCCGAAAGGGAGAAGACGGAGGAGGACGCGGCGAAGGCGGCGGAGACGGCCGAGCTTTGCCGCCTCCTCGTCACGGCCGCCGATCGCTACCGCGTGCCGCACGACTTCTTCATTCGGCTGATCTGGAAGGAGAGCCGCTTCAACGCCGGCGCGGTCAGCCCGATGGGGGCGGAGGGGATCGCCCAGTTCATGCCCGGCACCGCCCGCATCCGCGGCCTCGCCAATCCGTTCGACCGGAGGGAGGCCCTCTTCGCCTCCGCCCATTTCCTCGCCGACCTCAAGCAGCGCTTCGGCTCCTGGGGGCTCGCGGCGGCCGGCTACAATGGCGGGCCGAACCGCGTGCCGCCCTTCGTCGCCGGCGACGGGGGGCTGCCCTACGAGACCATCGACTACGTCTTCTCGATCACTGGACGCTCGGCCCACTATTGGGCGCTGCGGGCGCGCCGGGCCGCGACGCGGGCGGCGGAGGCGGCCGTGCTGGAGGCGCGCTGGGAGGCCGACGTGCTCGGCTCGATGGGATCGCTCGGCGGTGCCGCACCCGCCGCGATCCCGACGCCCCTGGAGCGGCCTGCAGCGACTTCGACGACGGCGGAGCGGCCTGCAGCGACTTCGACGACGGCGGAGCGGCCTGCCGCGACTTTGACCACGGCGGAGCGGCCTGCTGCGACCCCGCTGACGGCAAAGCGGCCTGCCGCGACCCCGGTAACGACGGAGCCGTCTGCCGCGCTGGAGGTGGAGGCGGTCGAAGGGTCCTCCGGCGCGGACGCGACCGCCGCGCCACCCGCCGCCGAGGACGACGGCTCTGCGACGGCCGAGCCCGTGGAGGTGGCAGCCGCCGCGGGCGACGTCATCTCCGACGCGGAGAGCGTCGCGACGGAGATGCCGACCCCGCAGCCGCGGCCCGACTACCAGGCCGAGATCGATTGCCCGACGCTCATCGCTCGCCTCGGGCGGCAGCGTTCCGTCGCCCCGCCTGCGGATACGGCCGGCGGGTGGACGCCGTGGGGGGCGCAGGTCGCGGGCCACCCGAATCGGACCATCGCCATGCGCCAATATGCTCGGCTCAAGCCCCGTCTGCCGGGCGATCTCGTCGCCAAGGGGCCGCACGTGGTGCTCCGCCGCTTCGCGGCGCGCGGCCGGCGGCCGATTCACGCGGTGCAGTTCGGCGCGACCAACCGGGCCGAGGCACAGGCGCTCTGCAAGCGCATCTCGGCCGCGCTTGCGCCGTGCGTGGTCGTTCGCAACAGCTGAACAATTCGCCAATTGCAAACGAACGAGAACTCGGCCCACAACTGACTCAAATCGACAAGAAGACATTTAGTAGCGTGAGGCCGAACGGAATGGAGACGCGTCCCACTGGAGCGATCGGGTTGGTGCGGGCGAACGGCTTCGGTCCCCTTCCAAATCTGTTCGAGGAGCGCGCCGGAGAGGCCGCCTTGTGGCGGATGTTCGAGGGCGCCGGCCTCCCGGCCGATGTGACCGGGCTTCCCGACATCCCGATCCCGTTTCGCTCCATGGTCAACATCATCGGGCGATGCGGGCTCTATCTCGATGATCGCACCTTCGGTCTCGACATCGGCGAGCAGATGGCCGGCAAGGCGTTCGGGCGCTGGGGCCAATATACGATCAGCGCCCTCACGCTCGGCACGGCGATCGCACGGCTGTCCACCACCGTGTCGGCGCACCACAACCAGGGGACCGTTCGGCTGGTGCGGGACGAGGAGCGCCTCATCCTGCGCAACTTCGACCGCCCCGTCGACATCGACAGGCGTCACCACAGCGATCACCTGATCCCCATCCTCCTCGGTTTCTGCCGGATTTACCTCGGTGAGGATTGGCTGCCGGAATGGATCGAAGTGGGCTACCCGCACGATCCGGGGGTGCTGCTCCTCGAAGAGCGGCTCGGTGTTCCGGTCCATTGCGGCAAGCCGGGCGTCGGCGTTCCGCTGGCGGGCGCCGACCTCGCGCAAGTCCGGCTCCTGCCGGACCACGCCCTCAACGGGCCGGTGACCTTTCGCGAGGTGGTGGCCGACAGCGTGATGCGCGACGCCCCGGAGCCTGCCCGCTCACTGTCCGCGCTGGTGAGCCTGCGCCTCCTCGACGGCCGCTCCGACATCGAGGGGGCGGCGCAGCTCGCGGGACTGGGCGTACAGACGCTGCAGCGGCGACTGCGCGAAAAGGGCTATTCCTATCGCGAGGTCGTGGACGCGGCGCGGCGCGAGCGCGCGATCGCGATGCTGTTGGAGACCGATCTCTCGCTCGTTCAGATCGCCGTCGCGCTCGGCTATCAGGAGCATTCCGGCTTCACTCGCGCCTTCAAGCGCTGGGTTGGCGTTTCTCCGTCGGAGTTCCGCAGCATCTGCGGACGCTCACCACGAACTCCGAGGCTCTCTGACGCAAATTGGTAAGTTATGTTCGTTCATGTCGCGTAACGTATTGTCTGTTGGGTTTAGAGTTTCAACGATCTATTAAGATAAAGCTAGAGTATGGTGCGTTTAAGCGGAATCACATCGGATCTGCTCCGTCGAAACGGTGCGGCGACGGTCGTTGCCAGGAGGATCTTCCTCTCCATGGCGACCAACCGCGCGGGCCGCGGCGAGCCGGCGATCTCGATGGGAGGACTCTTCCCCCCTCAATATCGACCTGAGCACACCGTCCGCCGACGCCGCCGAGGTGATTCCGCATCTCGGCTCGGCAGGTTGGCTGCGGCCTGACGGCTCGATCGATCCAAGCAGCGTCACCGCCATCGTTCATGATGGCGGCCCCCTTTCGCCATCGGCGAGCATAACTGTGTGGTGCTCGTCGGCTGGGATCAGGACCTTCCCGAAGATGCCCTCTTCACCTGGTCCCAGCACTCCAGGAAACGGGCGGCTCCGGCTGCCCGTTTCCATCTGGCGTTCGCGCGATCGCGCCCGGAGGGGCGCCCTCTGGGCAATCAGCCACAAGCCCGGACATGATCGGGGCGTCCGGGCGACGCGCCTTAGCGCGGCGCCATGCGGATCGCGCCGTCGAGGCGGATCACCTCGCCGTTGAGGAGCGGGTTCTGGACGATCGCCGCCACGAGATCGGCATATTCGGCGGGCTTGCCGAGGCGCTTGGGGAACGGCACCTGCTCCCCGAGCGAGTTCACCACCTTCTCGCCGAGACCGATCAGGAGCGGCGTCTCGAAGATCCCGGGCGCGATGGTCATCACGCGGATGCCGTATTGGGAGAGGTCGCGCGCCAGCGGCAGGGTGAGGGCGGCGATGCCGCCCTTCGAGGCGGCGTAGGCGGCCTGCCCGATCTGGCCGTCATAGGCGGCGACGGAGGCGGTGGAGACGATCACGCCGCGCTCGCCGTCCTCGGTGACCGGATCAGTCGCCGACATGCCGAGCGCGGAGAGGGCCGAGGCGCGGAAGGAGCCGACGAGGTTCACGTCGATCACCTTGGCGAACATGTCGAACGGATGGGCGGCGCCGCGCGACACCGTCTTCGCGACCGGCGCGATACCGGCGCAGTTGACGAGGATGCGCTCCTGTCCGTGCGCGGCGCGGGCGGCCTCGAAGCCGGCCTTCAGGCTGTCTTCGCTGGTCACGTCCACCTTGGCGTAGACGCCGCCGAGCTCTTCGGCGACGGCCGCGCCGGCATCGGACATGTCGAAGATCGCGACCTTGGCACCTTCGGCGGCGAGCCGTCGGGCCGTCGCCTCGCCGAGCCCCGAGGCGCCGCCGGTGACGACGGCGGCGGGCGCGGTGGAGAGTTTCATCGGGGGCGCTCCTTGCTATCGCGCAAACGGGTCAGCTCACCGTGGAGGCGAGCGCGTTCGAGGTCTCGAGCAGCCGTCCGCCGCGCAGGGTGAAGGTCTGGCCCTGATAGGCGACGGAGGTGGTCGGCATCCGCCGCCGCGCGTCCTCCAGAAGCCGGTCGAGCTCGTCGTCGGTCCGGTCGGGATCGTGGTGGAAGAGCACGGGTATCTTGACGCCGGCCCGGGCGGCGAGCGCCAGCGCCTCGCCGGGGGTCGAATGGCCCCAGCCGACGAAGCGGGGATATTCGCTGTCGAGATACATCGCGTCGTAGATCATCACGTCGGCGCCCTCGACGAGCTCGGCGATGGGATCGTCGATCGCCGGGTTGCCGTGCTCGTGGTCGGTGATGATGGCGATGGAGGAGCCGGCATGGTCGAAGCGGTAGCCGCAGGCGTTGCCGGGATGGTTGAGCCGCACGGTGCGCACGGTGACGCCGCAGTCGAGGGTGATGGTCTCGCCGGCCTTGTAGCTGCGGAAGAAGGTGTTGTTGAGCGCCGACGTCGCGACCGGGAAGATCGGCGGACTCATCATCCGCTCGATGATCTTCTCCAGCGTGCCGCCGGGCGGCACGTGGCCGGCCCACAGGTTCACCTTCACCGTCGGATCGTAGGCGAGGCAGAAGAAGGGCAGGCCGCAGAGATGGTCCATGTGGGTGTGGGTGAAGAGCACGTCCACCTGGCTGACGCCGCGGCGGGCGAGGGCGCCTCCAGCGGGCCGGATGCCGGAGCCGCAGTCGATGAGGATGGTCTTCTCGCCCACCCGCAGCTCGAAGCAGGTCGTCTCGCCGCCGTAGCGCAGGGTGTCGCGGCCGGGCGCCGGGATCGATCCGCGGGCGCCCCAGATGGTGAGGGACAGCGTATCGGGTGTCTGCTCAACCATCGGCGAGGGCGGCGCGGAGCCGTCCGAATTCGCGTGTGGTGCGCTCGAGGCGATGAGCGAGGGCGCGCATCACCTCCACCGCCATGTCCGGGAAATTGGTGAGGAGCTTGAAGAAGTGCTCCTTGGAGACGGCGAGCGCCACGAGGTCGGAGGTGGCGCGGACGGTGGCGGTGCGCGGCACGTCGATCAGAATGGCGATCTCACCGACGATATCGTTCTCTTTGACGGTGGCGACGAGCTGCTCGCCGTTGACGCTCTGGATCACCACGTCGGCGTTGCCCGCCAGGATGATGTAGGCGGTATCGCCGAAGTCGCCTTCTTCGACGAGATTCTCACCGGCATCGAACCGCACGCGCTCCGATAGGAAGGCGAGAAGCCTCAGCTTCTGGTCGTCCACATTGCGGAAGAGGGGGATCTTCCGCAGCGCGGCGGCGTCACTCTCCAGACTCATGACGCCTCCTTCTCGAGGGCTTCGACGGCCACGCCGTCGATCGCGATCTGTTGCACGCTATCCCATGGACCTTGAGCGACCAACCTGCCCTCGCGCATCACCGCCACCTTGTCGAGCGTTTTGGCGATCTGCGGGTCAGCCGTGCCGACGATCAGCGTGTGCTCGGCGCAGGCGTCCATGATGCGCGTCATCAGCGCCTTGTCGCCGTCGGCCACCGCGTCGAGGATCAGGACGTCCGGCCGCTTGACGAGCGCGCGCACCAGGCCGATGCGGCGCCGCTGGCTCGCCGAGAGCCGTCCGCCGGCGACACCCACCTCGAAGTTGAGCCCGGCGCGGGCGATCGGGTCGCGCAGTCCGAGTTCCTTCACCGTGTCGCGCAGCAGGTTGTCGATGCGCTCGGACGCGCCGCGACGGTCGACCCGCGGCTTACCGAACAGGATGTTCTCCTCCACCGAGAGGGGCGGGATGTAGCTCGCCTCGTCGAACAGCGCGTAGCGGTCGTTGCCCTTCAGCGCCTTGTGGACGTACTCGCGGGCGCCGACGATCTTGGCCTCCTGCTCGGCGTCGAGCGTCACGATGCGGTGGCGGCCGGGCACCAGGCGGAAGGCGAGGCCGACGAAGGCGTCCGCATCCTCCTGCGGCAGCGGCTTCTGCGGCTTGGCGTTGTAGCGGCGCAGGCGCTGCTCGAAGAGCGGGATCTCGTCCGCGGAGAGGAAGGAGTAGTCGCCGATCAGGCTGGCGTCGGCTCCGGTGTCGGAGAACAGCTCGATCATGGTGGCGGCGACCGAGGCGCCGATGTCGACGAGGAGGTCGTAGACCTTCGCGGTCTTCAGCGCGTCGCGCACCGTCGGGTCGAACGCCGCCTCCCACACCCGCGAGCCCGGGTCGCTCGGCACGGCGAAGAGGGTGTTCTCGCCGAGCGTCGCCGAGTTGTTGAGCTCGCCCGAGGTCCACAGCTCGACGAGTCCGGCCCAGCTCTTGTCCTCGGTGGCGCGGCGGACCACCTCGGCGCGGGCGGTCATGATCTTGTCGGCAAAGCTCTCGGTGAGCTGCTCCTCGAGATGGGCGGCGAGGCCGAGGCGATAGAGGTCGCCCTCGAGCCCCACGAGCTCGACGAGCTCGATCAGCCGGTCGTCGAGCTCGGACGGGTCGCTGACGCCGGCCCGCTCGTAGTCCTCCCACGGAGCGGAGATGTCGAGCAGCGAGTTGCCGGTCAGCGTCGCCTCGGCGTAGCGCAGCGAGCTGACGTCGCCCGTGCCGCCGTTCTCGCCGTCCCGGCGCGGCTCGGTTCTGAGGCTGTAGACGATGTTGTCGCGGATGGTGTCGTTGAAGATGTAGGGCTCGCTGCCGACGAAGGAGACGTGGCGCGCCACCATCGCGTGGGAGAGCTCGTCGATGCGGTGGCCGTCGATGGTCACCCGGCCGGCGATCGGCGGGAGGAGGCCGGCGATTGCGAGCAGCAGCTCGCTGCGCCCCGACCCGTCGCGGCCATAGACGGCGAGACGGGCCTTCGGCTTCACCTCCATCGACACGTCGAGCACCTCCTGCCCGCTGCCGCCGCCGCTGACGGCGAGGGAGGAGAGGGCGATGGTGGGGGTCGTGAGGTTGATCGCATCCTCGCCGAGGCCGTCGAGGCGGTGCGTCGGCACGGCGTCGTCGACGTCGAAATTCTCCACCACCGTCTGGTACTTCACCGACACGTTGGCGAGGTTCTGGTACCAGTTCAGCAGCTCCTTCCAGGGCGAGGCGAGGTCCTTGTAGGCGGCAAGCACCGCCACCAGGGCACCGAACGACATCGAGCCGTTGATCACCAGCACACCGCCCACCGAATAGAAGAAGAAGGGCGGGAGCTGGTTGAGAAAGTTATTGAGGAATTTAATCATGTACTTGCGACGGAAGATCGCAAGCCGGATCCGGTAGTTGAGGAACAGGCGGTCCGACAGGTCCGCGAGGTGGTAGCGGGCCGTGTCGTTGGCCTTGATGTCGGTGGCGGCGCTGACGGTCTCGGCGATGCGGTCGGAGATCACCCGGATGTTCTTGATCCGGTCGCGCGTCAGCATGATGACGCGGCGCTGCAGCTTGGGGATCACGTAGGCCTGCAGCGGATAGAGCGACACCGCCGCCGCGCCGAGGAACGGGTCCTGGGCGAAGATGAAGACGATGTAGACGAGCAGCGTGCCGCCCTGGAAGGCGGGCGTGGCGATCGCCTCGCCGATGAACACGCCGACGTCCTCCACCTCGGCGGTGATCATCGGGATGATCTCGCCGCCCGACACCTTGCGGAAGCGGGTGAGGGGAAAGCGGAGAATGTAGTTGTACAGGATGTAGCGCAGGCGGCGAAGCATCCGCTCGCCCGAGACGCCCTTGTAGATGTTCAGGACATATTTAACGCCGTTGTTCAGAACGACGAGGCCGAGGAAGATGCCGCAGAGCACGATCAGATAGGGGATCTGCGTCAGCTCGAAACCCATGATCGACTTCGGAAAATCTTTGCCCGAAATGGCATCGTTGACGATCCACTTCGGCAGTTCTAGCGTCATATAGAGAATCGGGAACGACACCACGGTCATCCCGAGGATGATGATTTGCTGGCGCTTCGAGTACCGCCAAATAAAGCCGAACAGGGTGCTTTCCATCGTGGCCGGACGTTAGCATCAGCCAACGGCCGGGGGAACGTTTATCTCCGGTTGTTGCGCCCTTGCGCTGCGTGTCGCATAGCTGTTGAGTTAGCGCGGCGCTAATTTCGGTGCGCGCAGGCTTCCGGATGGCTGAACTATGCCGACCGAACATCCGCGGATCCTGATCTACTCGCACGATTCGTTCGGGCTGGGTCACTTGCGCCGCTGCCGCGCCATCGCTCATTCGATGGTGGCGGCCATGCCACGCCTGTCGGTGATCATCCTGTCGGGATCGCCGATCATCGGCAGCTTCGACTTTCGTCCGCGGGTCGACTTCGTGCGCGTCCCCGGCGTGATCAAGCTGCGCGACGGGGCCTACTCGCCCCATTCGCTGCGGCTCGACATCGAGCACATGCTGAAGTTGCGCGCCTCGATCATCGAGCACACGGCCGACGTGTTCGACCCCGACATCTTCCTCGTCGACAAGGAGCCGCTCGGCCTGCGTGGCGAGGTGGAGGACACGCTCAACATGCTGAAGCGGCGCGGCACGCGTCTCGTCCTCGGGCTGCGCGACGTGATGGACGACCCCGCGAGCCTCGCCGACGAGTGGGACCGCAAGCACGCCGTGCGCGCGCTCGAGGAGATCTACGACGACATCTGGGTCTACGGAAAGCAGGCCGTGCACGACCCGCTCGAAGGCATCGCCGTGTCGGAGAAGGTGCGCGACAAGATGCTGTTCACCGGCTACCTCCGCCGCGAGATCCCCGATAGCGACGACCACGCCGAGGAGAACCCCTTCGGCGACGAGCCCTTCATCCTCGTGACCCCGGGCGGCGGCGGCGACGGGATGGAGCTCGTCGACTGGGTGCTGAAGGCCTACGAGGCGCACGAGCGGCCGCTGTTCCCCGCGCTCATCGTGCTCGGTCCCTTCATGCCGCCGGACGCGCAGGCGCGCTTCAAGGCGCGGGCCGAGGCGCTGCGCCACGTGCATCTCATCCGCTTCACCCCGGTGATCGAGCGCCTGATGGCCCAGGCGACGGCGATCGTCGGCATGGGCGGCTACAATATCTTCTGTGAGATCCTGTCCTTCGACAAACCGACCCTGCTCGTGCCGCGCATCGTGCCGCGGCGCGAGCAGGCGATCCGGGCGGCGAAGGCCGAGGCGGCGGGACTCCTCACGTCGCTTCCCATCGATTCCTACCCGGATGTCGAGATGATGATCGAGGCACTTGCCAACCTGCCGGACCAGCGGCGCCCGTCCGCCGCGGGGTTCACCGAGCTCCTGTCGGGGCTCGACACCATCAACCACCGGGCGGCGGAGATCCTGCAGGCGCCGCGCCGGGCGGCCCCGGCCCTGACGCTCGTGCGCTGATGGCGAAGGGTCGCATCGCCGTCGTCGTGAAGGGCTATCCGCGCCTGTCGGAGACCTTCATCGCGCAGGAGATTCTGGGGCTCGAGCGGCTCGGTCTCGATCTCCTCATCGTGTCGCTCCGCAAGCCCTACGACGGCGCCGTCCACGCGCTCCATCGGGAGATCTCGGCACCCGTCCTCTACCTGCCCGAGTATCTGAAGGACGATCCGGCGCGGGTGCGGGCGGGGCGCAACGTGGCGGCGAGGCTGCCGGGCTACGCCGAGGCGGAGGCGATCTATGCCGCCGACCTCGCGCGCGACCCCTCGGCGAGCCGCCGTCGTCGCTGGGGCCAGGCCGCCGTGCTCGCGGCCGAGCTGCCTGGCGACATCGCGATGATCTACGTGCACTTCCTGCACACGCCCGCGTCGGTCGCCCGCTATGCCGCCACCATGCGGGGCCTGCCGTTCGCCTTCTCCGCCCACGCCAAGGACATCTACACGACGCCCGACTGGGAGATCGCCGAGAAGATCGCCGCGGCCGAGTGGGGCGTCACCTGCACCGCCGCCAACGTCGCGCGGCTCAGGGCTCTCGCCGACCGGCCCGACAAGGTGACGCTCGGCTATCACGGGCTCGATCTCTCGCGCTTTCCCGCTCCGCCCGAGCGGACGGGGGCGGGGCCGGTGCGCTTCCTGTCGGTCTGCCGGGCGGTGGAGAAGAAGGGGCTCGACGACCTCTTGCGCGCGCTCGCCAAGCTGCCGGCGGACCTCGACTGGCGGTTCGAGCACGTCGGTGGCGGCGGGCTCGTCGCGCGGCTCGAAAAGCTCGCCGAGCGGCTCGGCATCGCCGACCGCGTGACCTTCTCCGGCGCGATGGCGCAGGACGGGGTGATCGAGGCCTATCGCCGGGCCGACGTCTTCGTGCTGGCGAGCCGGGTGGCGAAGAACGGCGACCGCGACGGGCTGCCCAACGTGATCATGGAGGCGATGGCGCTCGGGCTGCCGGTGGTCTCCACCCGCGTGTCGGCGGTGCCGGAGATCGTGACGGAGGAGACCGGCATCCTGGTCGAGCAGCGCGATCCGGCCGCGCTCGCGGACGCGATGGCCCGCGTGGGCGGCGATCCGGCCTTGCGCGCCCGCCTCGCCGAGGCGGGGATCAGCCGCGTCAAGACGCGCTTCTCGCCCATGCCGACGCTCGAGCTCCTGGCGAGCCGCCTCTCGGGAGACGACGAGCCCGCTCACCGCGCTGCATGAGGGTTGCCGTCCTCGCGCCGATGAAGCCGCCGGATCATCCGGTGCCCTCCGGCGACCGCACCTTCGTCCGGCTGATCCTCGCGGCGCTGGCGCGGGGCGGGCACGAAGCGGCGCTCGTCTCCCGCCTCGTCACGTGGAGGCGCACGCCGGAGGGGCTCGACGCCCTGCTTGCCGAGGCGGAGCGGGAAGCCGCGCGCCTCGCCGCCCTCTGGCGGACTGAGGGGGCGCCCGACGCGATCCTCACCTATCACAACTACCACAAGGCGCCCGATCTCCTCGGGCCGCGGCTCGCGGCGGCGTTCGATCTGCCTTACGCGATCATCGAGGCGAGCCGGGCGCCGCGCCACGCCGACGGCCCCTGGGCGCGCCACTTCGCCCTCGCCGACGCCGCGCTCGACCGGGCCGACCGCGTCGCCGCCGTGACGGCCTACGACATGCCGGGGCTCGCCGCCCATCTGCCGCAGCGGCTCGTCCACCTGCCGCCCTTCATCGACACCGCGCCCTTCGCCGGCCCGCGCGAAGAGGGTGGCGCACCGCTCGTATCCGCCGCGATGATGCGGGAGGGGCGCAAGGCGGAGAGCCTTGCCGTCCTCGCCGACGCCTTCGCCCTCGTCCGGCAGGCGGTGCCCGCGACGCGCCTCGTCGTCGCCGGCGACGGGCCGGCGCGCTCCCGGCTGGAGCCGCTTTTTCCGCCCGGCGTCTTCCGCGGCGCGCTGGAGCAGGCGGCGCTCGGCCGACTCCTGCGCAGCGCCGAGATCTTCATGTGGCCGGCGATCGACGAGCCCTTCGGTTTCCTCTTTCTGGAGGCGCAGGCGGCCGGTCTCGCGGTGGTGGGCGGGGCGACCCGCGGCACCGTGGACGTGGTGGTGGACGGGGAGACCGGGATCCTCGTGCCGCCGCACGACGCCGGCGCCATCGCCGACGCCACGCTGGCGCTCCTGGCCGATACGCCGCGCCGCCGCGCGATGGGCGAGGCCGCCGCCCGCTTTGCCGCCCGCCACGACCTCGCGGCCGGCGCCGCCCGCGTCACGGCGCTTCTGAACGCCGCCGCCGCGCACCGGGGATGCCGGCGGTGACGCGCGTTCTGATCTGGGTGCAGCACCTCCTGGGCACCGGCCACACCGTGCGGGCGGCGGCGATCGGCCATGCTCTCGCCGCGCGCGGTACCGCGGTGACGCTGGTTCTCGGCGCCCGCCCGCCGGCGACCCTCGGTCTTGCCGGGCTCGACGTGGTGCAGCTTCCCCCGGTGCTCGCCACCGACGGCAGCTTCACCACCATCCTCGGCGAGGATGGCCGCCCCTACGCCGACTGGCAGCCGGCTCGCCGCGCCGCCTTCGACGAGGTGGTGCGCTCGGTGCGGCCCGATGCGGTGCTCACCGAGACCTTCCCCCTCGGCCGCCGCGCCTTCGCCGGCGAGATCGTGCCGGCGCTCGCCTCCCTCAAGGGCCGCGTGCCGATCGCGGCCTCGGTGCGCGACGTGCTGGTGCGAAAGAGCGCCGCCAAGGAAGCGGCGATGGCGGCGCTGGTGTCGGACTGGTTCGATATGGTGCTCGTCCACGCCGACCCGGCCTTCGTGCGGCTCGAGGAGAGTTTTGGGGCGACGGCCGCCTTTGCCGAGCGCATTCGCTACACGGGGTTCGTCCACGCTCCGGCGCCACCCGTCTCGGCGGGGGACGGGGAGGGGGAGATCCTCGTCTCGTCCGGCGGGGGCGGCGTCGGCGCGGCGCTGGTGGAGGCGGCGATCGGCGCGGCGCGGCTGACGCCGGGGCGGGACTGGCGCATCCTCACCTCGCCGCAGCTCGGCGACCGGCTCTCGGCGTGGCGCCGGGCGGCGCCGGCGGGCGTCACCCTCGAGCCCAACCGCCCCGACTTCCGCAGCCTCCTCGCCCGTGCCGAGCTCTCGGTGAGCCAGGCGGGCTACAACACCGTCCTCGACGTATTGATTGCCGGGGTGCGGGCCGTGCTCGTTCCCTTCGCGGCGCACGAGGAGACCGAGCAGTCCGACCGGGCCGCCGCGCTCGCCCGGCGCGGCCTCGCCGAGGTGATCGACGAGGATGCGCTCACCACCGAACGCCTCGCGAGCGCCGTCGCCGCCTCGTTCGCCGCGCCACCGCCGCCGCGTCCGGCGATCGACGTCGACGGAGCCGCCCGCACCGCCGAGATCCTGTTGGCGGCGGCGAAGGGCGGCTGAGCACGCCTCTCGCGGGCGCCGTCTCATCGAATGCGCTTTTCCCGCTCGAGCGTTTCCCTGGAGCGGGACGTGCTCTAAGCCGGTGCGCCGAGGACGCCGAGGATGGGCCTATGATGACGACAGGACGCGGCACCCCCCTTCGTCGTCGCCGTTGCGTGGCAGATTGGTGGAGGATGGAGCGTCGATGGAGGATGGTGGGCTGATGGAGGGTCTCGCCCCGCTCGTCGCCGCGCTCGATGCGGCGGCCGCCGCCGGCCGTCCGCGCGCCTTCTGGTGGCGCGACGACGACGCCGTGCGCGTCGGCCCGCGGCTGTGCGCCTTGCGGGAGGTGGCGGCGCGGCACGGCGCGCCGCTCTCGCTCGCGGTGATCCCCGCCGGGGTGGAGGCGGGCCTTCTCGACTGGTGCGGCGAGGAGGGGGTGGACGTGCTGCAGCACGGCGTCGCCCACGCAAACCACGAGCGGCACGGCAAGTCCGCCGAGCTCGGCGCCGCCCGCCCGGTGGCGACGATCGTCGCCGAGTGCGTCGCCGCCCGCGAGCGCCTCGCCCGATCGGCGGCGTTCCTGCCGGTGATGGTGCCGCCGTGGAACCGCATGCGCGAGGACCTCGCGCCCGCTCTCGCCGAGGCCGGCTATCGGGGCCTCTCCCGCTTTGGCGGCCCGCCCGTCGCCGGCGTGCTGCTGCGGGTCGACACCCACGTCGACCCCATCGCCTGGCGCACCACGCGCGATCTCCACGCGCCCGAAATCCGCGCCGCCATCCTGGCGGAGGCGATGGCCGGGGAGGGCCCCGTCGGCCTCCTCACCCACCACGCCGTCCACACCGCGGCGGTCGACGCCTTCGTCGCCGCCTTCGTGCGCCTCGTCAGCGCGCACGAGGGCGCCGTCTGGCGCTCCGCCCGCGATCTCTTCGGAGCGAGCTGATGGACCCCTTCACCCCCATCGAGGAGATCGGCGGCGTCCACGGCGCGCTCTTCGGCCTCGATTTCGGCACCAAGACCATCGGCATCGCCGTCTCCGACGAAGGCTGGCGCATCGCCTCGCCGCTCCACACCATCCGGCGGACGAAGTTCAAGGCCGATGCGGAGGCGCTGCTCGCGCTCGCGGCGCGCTACAATGTGGGCGCCTTCGTCATCGGCATGCCGTTCAACATGGACGGCTCCGCCGGGCCGCGGGTGCAGTCGACGCGCGACTTCGCCCGCAACGTCTCCCGCCTCACCGAGCGTCCGTTGGTCGCGTGGGACGAGCGCTGGTCGACCGTCGCCGCGGAGCGCTCGCTCATCGAGACCGACACCTCGCGCGCCAAGCGCCGCGCCGCGATCGACAAGGTGGCCGCCACGATGATCCTGCAAGGCGCGCTCGACCGGCTGCGCGTCCTCGGCCTGCCGAAAAGAGATTGAACGGCTTCGCGTTCGGGTGCTTGGTGAGCCCCCCGCAGGGAGCCGCGCCATGTTCGACCTTTCCGTGATCCTCACCTTCGTCTTCGCCTCGGCGGCGATCGCCATCGTTCCGGGGCCGACGATCAGCCTCATCGTGGCGAATTCGCTGCGCTCGGGTACGTCGGCGGGGCTCGCCAACATCGCCGGCACCCAGCTCGGGGTCGCCACCATGATCGTCGTGGTGGCGCTGGGCCTCGACGTGGTGGTGGCGGTGATGGGCGAGGCCTTCGTCTACGTGAAGCTCGCGGGCGCGGCCTATCTCGTCTATCTCGGCATCAAGCTGCTGCGCTCCGACGGCACCTTCGCCGCCCGCCGCGCCGAGCGCCGTTCGCTGCTCGGATACGGCGTTCAGGGCTTTCTCGTCATCTGGTCGAACCCCAAGGCGCTGCTCTTCTTCGGCGCCTTCATCCCGCCCTTCGTGGATCCGGCCGAGCCCGCCTGGCTCCAGGTCGCCGTCTACGGCGGCATCTTCATGGCGGTGGCGACGCCGCTCGACAGCGCCTACGCGGTCCTCGCCGGGCGCGCCGGGTCGATGTTCAACCGCCAGCGGGTGCGCCTTCTGGAGAAGGTCGGCGGGGGCATGCTCCTCCTCGGCGGCGCGGCCCTCGCGCTGACGCGGCGGTGAGGCGATCGACTTTCGCTCGGAAAAGACGACGGGCTTCTTCCCGCCGGGCCCGGGCGCATCTATATTGGCGGTGACGAGGCTGTTCGGCTCGACAGGAACTTGAATCCCCGGGGCCTTATCGATCCTAAAGGGAGCTGTTCCTGACCTGGCCCGTGGGCTGGGACATACGGCGCCCACCTACTTTGTAGGTCCCGGGATCGAACCTTCCATCGGCCGAGGCGGCTTCGTCACTTCCCCCTTTCCGACATCATCGGTCCACCGTTTCGCCGGCGCGCCAGCGCGCGGCCGAAACGTGCTGGGACTTTTCTGCGATCCGGCACGTTCGGGCAGTGGATCCGTCTTTTTGACGGGATAGTTACCAGCTTGAGCGATCGGGGACGCCGAGGGGCTTTCCTTGGCCCGTGCGGCAAGGCATGGCAACGCGCAAGCCTGCTCTTGCTCTTGTGGCCCGGCTGCGACAGAAGCAGAGGAAATTCACTCGGAGGCGACACATGGCTGTCAAGGTGGCAATCAACGGATTCGGACGGATCGGGCGCAACGTGCTGCGCGCGATCGTGGAATCGGGGCGGACGGACATCGAGGTCGTCGCCGTCAACGACCTCGGCCCAGTCGAGACCAACGCCCACCTTCTGCGCTACGACAGCGTGCACGGCCGCTTCCCCGCCGAGGTGAAGGTCGACGGCGACACCATCGACGTCGGCTACGGCAAGATCCGCGTCACCGCCGAGCGCGACCCGAAGGCCCTGCCCTGGAGCGACGTCGACATCGCGATGGAGTGCACCGGCATCTTCACCGCGCGCGACAAGGCGGCGATGCATCTCGAGAACGGGTCCAAGCGGGTCCTCGTCTCCGCCCCGGCCTCGGGCGCGGACAAGACCATCGTCTTCGGCGTCAATGACGACGTGCTGACGAGCGAGGATCTCGTGGTCTCCAACGCCTCGTGCACCACCAACTGCCTGGCGCCGGTGGCCTACGTGCTCGACAAGGCGATCGGCATCAAGCGCGGCTTCATGACGACGATCCACTCCTATACGGGCGACCAGCCGACGCTCGACACGATGCACAAGGATCTCTACCGCGCCCGTGCTGCGGCGATGAGCATGATCCCGACCTCGACCGGCGCGGCGCGCGCCGTGGGGCTGGTGCTGCCGCAGCTCAACGGCAAGCTCGACGGCGTCTCGATCCGCGTGCCGACGCCGAACGTGTCGGTGGTCGACCTCACCTTCGAGGCCGCGCGCGACACCTCGGTCGAGGAGATCAACGCCACCATCAAGGAGGCCGCCGCCGGCGAGCTCGACGGCATCCTCGGCGTCACCGACGACAAGCTGGTGTCGATGGACTTCAACCACGACAGCCATTCCTCGATCTTCGCCACCGACCAGACCAAGGTGATGGACAGCAACTTCTGCCGCATCCTCTCCTGGTACGACAACGAGTGGGGCTTCTCGAACCGCATGGCCGACACGGCCGTCGCGATGGCGAAGACCATCTGACGATGCTGCCTTTCCCTCCCCGCATGCGTCTCGCGCGGACGAGCGACGGTCCTGCCCTCGCCGACCTCGTGAATTTCGCGGGGGAGGGATTGCCGCTGCATCTGTGGAAGGAGCTCGCGGGTCCCGACGAGGACCCGTGGGAGATCGGGGCGGCGCGCCAGGTCAAGCGCGCCGAGGACGGCCAGATGGTGGTGATCGAGGAAGCCGGCACCGTGGTGGCGGCGATGAACGGCTATCCCATCTGCGGCGTCGTCGAGATCGGCGAGGCGATGCCGCCGATCTTCCGGCCGCTCCAGATGCTCGAGAACATGGTGGTGGGGACCTGGTACCTCAACGTCGTCGCCACCTATCCGCGGGCGCGCGGCCGGGGGCTCGGCTCCCGCCTCCTCGCCTACGCCGAAGGGCGGGCGGTGGAGGAGGGGCTGGCGGCCGTCTCCATCATCGTGGCCGACGAGAATGTGGGGGCGCGGCGGCTCTACGAGCGGCTCGGCTATGGCGAAATCGCCCGCGCCGACATAGTGAAGGACGGGTGGGACAACCCGTCGTCCCAATGGATTCTGTTGAAGAAGGCGATCGAAGCGTGACGGGTGTCAAAAGCCTCGACCAGATCGGCGATGTCGCCGGCAAGCGCGTCATGGTGCGCGTGGACCTCAATGTGCCGATGCAGGCAGGCCGCGTCACCGACGCGACGCGTCTCCTGGCGGTGAAGCCCACCATCCTGGAGCTCGCCGACAAGGGGGCGAAGGTGATCCTGCTCGCCCACTTCGGCCGGCCGAAAGGCAAGGTGGTGCCCGAGATGTCGCTGAAGCCGGTGGTGCCGGCGCTCGCCGACGTGCTCGGCCGCGAGGTGGCCTTCGCCGAGGACTGCACCGGCGAGGCGGCCGCCGCCGCCGTCGCGGCGCTGCCGGCGGGCGGCGTGCTCGTCCTCGAGAACACCCGCTTCCACGCGGGCGAGGAGAAGAACGACGCCGCCTTCGCCGACGCCCTCGCCGCGAACGGCGACCTCTACGTCAACGACGCCTTCTCCGCCGCCCACCGCGCCCACGGTTCGACCGAGGCGCTCGCCCACCGCCTGCCGGCCTATGCGGGCCGGGCGATGGAGGCCGAGCTCGCCGCGCTCCAGAAGGCGCTCGGCACACCCAAGCGGCCGGTGATGGCGATCGTCGGCGGCGCCAAGGTGTCGACCAAGATCGCGCTTCTCGAAAACCTCGTCGCCAAGGTCGACGCCCTGGTGGTCGGCGGCGGCATGGCGAACACCTTCCTTCACGCCCTCGGCATCGACGTCGGCCGCTCGCTCTGCGAGCCCGATCAGGCCGACACCGCCCGCCGCATCATGACGGCGGCCGAGCGCGCGGGCTGCGCCATCATGCTGCCGCACGACGCTCTGGTGGCGGAGAAGTTCGAGGCTGACGCCCCCCACCTCCACATCGGCGTGGACGAGGGGGTGGACCACGACAAGATGATCCTCGACGTCGGCCCCAACACGATCGAGGCGATCAACGGCGAGATGGACCACGCGGCGACGCTCGTGTGGAACGGCCCGCTCGGCGCCTTCGAGATTCCTCCCTTCGATCAGGGGACCGTCGCCGCGGCGCGTCACGCCGCCGCCTGCACCAAGAAGGGGCTGCTGACGGTGGCCGGCGGCGGCGACACCGTGGCCGCTCTCGCCCACGCCGGTGTGGCGGACGAGTTCACCTATCTTTCCACCGCCGGTGGCGCCTTCCTGGAGTGGCTGGAAGGAAAGGCGTTGCCCGGTGTTGAAGCTTTGAAGTCGGCGAGCTGAGCGCTAAAAGCAGCACAAGCGCAGAGGGTCCAAGGGAGTTTTGAGATGACCGAGACACTGGCTGGAATTGCCAAGGCCATGGTGCAGGACGGACAGGGGATCCTGGCCGCCGATGAGAGCACCGGCACCATCAAGAAGCGGTTCGACCAGATCGGTGTCGAGAACACCGAGGAGAACCGTCGCGCCTACCGCGAAATGCTCTTCACCGCCGACGAGGCGATGAAGAACTACGTATCCGGCGTGATTCTCTACGACGAGACGCTGCGCCAGTCGGCGAAGAGCGGCCGCACCTTCGTGGAGATCATGAAGGCTTCGGGCTCCGTGCCGGGCATCAAGGTCGACATGGGCGCCAAGCCGCTCGCCGGCTTCCCGGGCGAGAAGGTGACGGAAGGCCTCGACGGCCTGCGCGAGCGCCTCAAGGAGTACTACGAGCTCGGCGCGCGCTTTGCGAAGTGGCGCGCGGTGATCGACATCGCCGAGGGTCTGCCGACCCGCGGCGCCCTCGCGGCCAACGCCCACGCCCTCGCCCGCTACGCGACGCTCTGCCAGGAAGCCGGGATCGTGCCGATCGTGGAGCCGGAAGTGATCATGGACGGGCCGAACTCCGGCCACACCATCGAGCGCTGCTACGAGGTGACCGAGCTCGCCCTCAACATGGTGTTCGACGAGCTGTTCGCCCAGCGCGTGGACCTCACCGGCATGGTGCTGAAGCCCAACATGGTCGTCCCCGGCCAGAAGGGGCCGCAGGTGCAGGCCGAGACGGTCGCCGAGATGACCATCGCCTGCCTCAAGGCGACGGTGCCGCCGGCGGTGCCGGGCATCGCCTTCCTGTCGGGCGGCCAGTCCGACGAGGCGGCCACCGAGCACCTCGCGATCATGAACAAGATCGGCGGCTTCCCCTGGAAGATGACCTTCTCCTATGGCCGCGCGCTGCAGCAGGCGGCGCTGAAGGCGTGGGGCGGACGCGAGGAGAACGTGCCGGCGGCGCAGGCGGCGTTCACCCATCGGGCCCGGATGAATGGTCGCGCTGCGACGGGCACCTGGAGCCCGGAAGACGAGCGCGAGGCGGCGTAAGGCGAGCCTTTGCGTCAGCGTTTGATCCTCGTCGCGCCGGCGCAGCTACCGAGCGCGGCCCTCGCCGAGGCGATCGGCGGGGGCGACGTCGCCGCCGTCGTCCTGCCGGCGGCGTCCGCTGAGACCGACGAGCTCGTCCGCGTCGCGCAGCAGGCTGGCGTCGCGGCCCTTCTCGGCTATGATTTCGAGAGCGGGGCCGCGCTGCCGTGGCCCGTGCAGCACGGTGCCGACGGCATCCACGCGAGCGGTGGCTTCGACGAATGCTACCGCGCGGTCGATACCCGCCCCGAGGGCGCGACGATCGGCGCATTGGCGCGCGACCGTCACGAGGCGATGACACTGGGCGACACGGGCGCAGACTATATCTGGTTCGGCGACGATGCCCGTCTCGACGAGGACGCTCTCGCCCTCGCATCGTGGTGGCAGGCGCTGTTCGAGGTGCCTGCCGTCATTGCCGGCCCGTGTGAGTGGAGTGCGATCGACCGGTTGATCGCGACGAAATCGGAGTTCATCGCCGTGAACGTGTTTCAGGGTTCGGTCGGGCCCGGCGAGCAGGTGGCCTACATCAATGCGCGCCTTCAGAACGGTGTCGCCGCGTCGTGAGGCGCGCGGGCGCGCTGGTCCTGTCACTTGCGATCGGCACCGGGGCGGCAGCGCAGGACGGCCCCGGGACGGGCGAGGTGCGTCCGCCGCTCACCGCGGAGACCACCACCCCGACCGCTGAAGCCACCCCATCGACCGCGCCGCCGGCCATCCGAGACGGCGTGGCGACGGACCCCTTGGCGAGCGTTCCGGAGGCTTCCCCCCGGGCGCCCGCGGACGATGTCGACGATCCCCCGGCGGCGGCTGCCGAAAGCGCCGAAGCCGCCGAGACCGAGCCCCCGTCGCCTCCGGCCGACGCGACCGAGGCGACGGAGGAGGCGGTTCCCCTCGCCCCGGCGCCAGGTACCGAAGGTCCGGCTCCTGCTTCATCGCCCACCGCGTCGCCCCCCACCGCCTCATCCCCCATCGGGGCGCCTGCCGACGAGAGCGCCGCTCCGGTGGAGGAGGGGGCGTCGCTTCCCTCGCCGGAGGCGGACGGGGCGGAGCATGAAGCGCCGGCGAGTGGCGAGCCGCCGGATGCGGACGCGCCCGCGCTGGCCCCCGTGCGCGTCGTCACGCCGGAGGAACCGCCGCTGCGGGACGTGACGCCCCGCGCCGACGACACGTCCGCCATCGACACGTCCACCACCGATACATCAGCCGGCGATACGTCCACCACCGGTGCGCCGGTGGAGCCGCTGCCGCCGGAGCCGTCCGCCGCATCGCCGGACGACATCGCGCCGCAGGCCGACGACACCGCTCCGGCAACGAACGCCGAGCGGCCACCGGTCGAGCCAGGCGCCTCGCCGATGCCGATGCCGACGCCGACGGAGAGTGAGGCCGAGCCGACGGAGGACGACGCCATCGGCGACCTCGCCGAACGCAACCGCGTCTCCGACTCCGAGCTGCCACAGCCCGTCCCCCCCGAGGCGCCACCTGCGACATCGGGCGACATCCCGGCCGAGGCCACCCCGCCTGCCATCGCCCCGCCCGCCATCATCCCGCCTGCCGATACGCCGCCCGTCGACGCCCCGGCGGGCGAAGGGGCGCCGGCCGAGCCCCCGATGCCGGTGCCGGATGCCGAAGCGCCGACGAGCGGCGTTCCGGCCGACGCCGCTTCCGACAAGCGTCCCGGCACGGTGCCCGAGGAGACCGGCGCGGCACCGGAGCCGCTCGAAAAGCCGCGAGCGGTGCCGCGGGACGAGCCGTCGGGCACGGCGGCACCCTCCGCACCGAGGGCGCCGAGCCGGCCGCCCCGCACGACCACCACCACCACGGTCATTCCGCCGCGCACCCCCGGGGCCGCCGACGATCTTCTCGGCCGGTCACGTCGCGACTTCCTGCCGATGCCGCTCAGCCGTCCGATGGTTCTGCCGCAGCAGGAAGCGCCCGGCGTGGTGGTGTCGGCCGCCCATACGGACGAGGGCGCGGTGGTGGACGTCGGACCCTCGGCGATCCCCCAGCCGATGCTCGACGCCGGCACGGGCACCGGCGAGACGCTGCGCCTCGCCCACTACGCCTTCGGCGCCTATCAGCGCGGTCTCTACAACACCGCCTTCAATGTGGCCCTGCGCGCCGCCGCCGAGGACGACGCCGATGCGGCCGCCCTCATCGGCCGCCTCTACGAGGAGGCGCTCGGGGTGCCGCAGGACTTCGAGAAGGCGGCCGGGTGGTACGCCATCGCCGCCGATCTCGGCAACGCCGGGGCCGAGAACCGCCTCGGTGCGATGATGCTCGCCGGGCGCGGCCTGCCGCAGGACGCCGGGCGCGCCGCCGACACCTTCGAGGCGGCCGCCGAGGCCGGCAGCGCCGGTGCCGCCCACAGCCTCGCCCTCATGTACATCAAGGGCGAGGGACGAAAGGTCGATCTCGACGCCGCCTTCAAATGGATGAAGCAGGCGGCCGAGGGCGGTATCAGCGCCGCCCAGTTCGCCCTCGCGGTGATGTACGAGGAGGGGCAGGGCACGCTGCCCGACGACGCCGAGGCGACGCGCTGGTATGGCCGGGCCGCGCGCGCCGGCGATCGATCGGCGGTGCTCCCCTACGCGATGCGCCTCTTCAACGGCGTCGGCGTCGTCCCGAACGAGGCCGTCGCCGCCCACTATTTCGCCGAGGCGGCCCGCCGCGGCAATCCGGTGGCGATGAACCGCTATGCCCGCATCCTCGCCAACGGCCGCGGCGTCGCCGCCGACCCGGTCGAGGCGATCAAGTGGCACCTCATCGCCCGCGGCGCCGGCATCTCCGATCTCTTCCTCGACGGCTACATGGGTACCGCCGATGCCGACGTGGTGGCCGAGGCGCAGCGCCGCGCCGGCGCCTTCCGCGGCGGTTGAGGCGGCTCGCGTCGGCGCAGAGGTTGCCCTTGGGCCGCCACTGTGTTTACCACGCCGCGGAACCCCGCCGGGGCGTGTTCTGCGTGCACGGAACCGGTCCCCGTTTCGTGACATGACAACCCTTAGAGACGAGCCATGAAGATCAACGGCAACGAAATTCGCCCCGGCAACGTGCTGGAGCACCAAGGCACGCTATGGGCGGCCGTGAAGGTGCAGCACGTGAAGCCGGGCAAGGGCGGCGCCTTCGCCCAGGTGGAGCTGAAGAACCTCCTCGACGGCCGCAAACTCAACGAGCGCTTCCGCTCCGCCGACACCGTCGAGCGCGTGCGCCTGGAACAGAAGGACTTCCAGTTCCTTTACGAGCAGGGCGACGACCTCGTGTTCATGGACAACAACAGCTATGAGCAGATCGAGCTGTCGAAGGACTTCGTCGGCGAGCGCGCCGCCTTCCTGCAGGACGGCATGACCGTGACGCTGGAGATGTACGAGGAGAAGCCCATCGGCATCTCGCTGCCGCAGCACGTGACGCTGGAGATCGCCGAGGCCGACGCGGTGGTGAAGGGGCAGACCGCCTCCTCGAGCTACAAGCCGGCGGTACTCGAGAACGGCGTCAAGGTGATGGTTCCGCCCTTCATCGCGGCCGGCGAGAAGATCGTCGTCGACACCGAGGAAATCTCCTACGTCCGCCGGGCGGACTGATCGGAGCGCCATGATGACGATGCGCCACGTGCGCGGGGGTCGCTGATGGCCCGTTCCGCACTCCTCAACGTGATGGTGGCGGCCGCCGAGAAGGCCGGCCGCAGCCTCGCCCGCGACTTCGGCGAGGTCGAGAACCTGCAGGTCTCGCGCAAGGGGCCGGCCGACTTCGTGTCGAAGGCCGACATGCGGGCCGAGGAGATCGTCTACAAGGAGCTCTCCAAGGCACGCCCGGGCTACTCCTTCCTGATGGAGGAGAGCGGCCTCACCAAGGGCGACGACGATCAGCACCGCTGGATCGTCGATCCGCTCGACGGCACCTCCAACTTCCTGCACGCGATCCCGATCTTCGCGGTGTCGATCGCGCTGGAGCGACAGGGCGAGCTCGTCGCCGGGGTGGTCTACAATCCGGCGATGAACGAGCTCTACGTGGCCGAGCGCGGTCAGGGCGCCTTCCTCAACGACCGCCGCATGCGCGTCGCCGCCCGTGCCGATCTCGCCGACACGTTGATCGGCACCGGGCTGCCCTTCCTGGGCCACGGCAATCACGTCCGCGCCCTCGCCGAGCTGCAGCCGTTGATGGGCCGCGTCGCGGGCATCCGCCGGGCGGGCGCCGCCGCGCTCGACCTCGCCTTCGTCGCCGCCGGTCGGCTCGACGGCTTCTGGGAGCACGAGTTGAAGCCATGGGATATGGCCGCCGGCATCGTGCTGGTGCGCGAGGCGGGCGGCTTCGTCAGCGACGGCTCCGGCGGCGACAAGATGCTGTCGACGGGCACCGTGGTCGCCGGCAACGAGACCGTGCAGCGGGCGCTGCTGAAGAACGTCAAGACCGTCGCCGACGGGCATCCCGTCGGCGCCTGAGCCCGCCGCTCGTCCGCGAGTTTCGGCCGAGGGCCGACGCGATCCTCGCACGCGTCGGCCCTTCCGATCGGTCCGCCAAACCCGATCGGCGCCCCCGTCAGTTCACCGAGAAGGAAACGCGCTCCGACGCGCCGTCGTCGGTCACCACGGTCAGCGTGTGGTGGCCGGGGGTGACGTCGATCTGCGCGCTGCGGCGGTTGACGCGCACCGGCAGCGGCCGGCCGTCGAGGAGCCAGGTGTCGACGGCGCGGCCGAGCACGCGGGCGATGAGGGGATCGCGCCCGCCGTCGGCGCGAGTGAGGGCGATCGAGGCGTCGGCCGGCGGGAAGGCGATGGCGAGGTCCTGATCGGCCCGCACCGTCGCGTCGCCGCGCGGCGCGAAGCGCTGGAGCGGGGGCGGAAGGTCCGCCGTGGCGGTGGCGACGGGCGGCGGCGGCAGCGGGTGGAGGCCGATGCGGGCGAAGGCGTCGAACAGGATCGGCGCGGCGTCGGTCCACCCGGTGAGGGCGGCGACGGGGGTCCCGTCGGGCCGCCCCACCCACACGGCGACGACGTGGCGGGCGTCGTAGCCGACGGCCCAGGCGTCGCGATAGCCGTAGGAGGTGCCGGTCTTATAGGCGATCTCGTTGGGCCGCGCGTTCTTCGGCGGCCGCATGGTGGTGAGGATCGCCGAGACGGCCCGTGCGGCGCGCGGCTCCAGGAGACGGTTTGGGATCGCGGGACGCTCCGCCGTCGCGTGGAGGGCGACCGGGCGCCCGTCGCGGGCGAGCGCCGTATAGAGGCCGGCGAGGTCGACGAGGCGGGTGCCGAAGCCGCCGAGGCCGATCGCGAGCGTCGGCCCGTAGCGCTCGGGAAGCGCGACGGTGGCGCCCGCCTCTTGTAGGCGCACCGCGAGCCGCACCGCGCCAAGCGAATCGAGCAGCGCCACCGCCGGCACGTTGAGCGACTGCTTCAGCGCCTCCGCGGCGGTGACGAGGCCCTGGAACGTCTTGTCGAAATTCTCCGGCTGATAGCCCGCGAAGCTCTTGGGCCGGTCCTCCATCAGCGTACCCGGAGCGATGAGGCCGGCCTCGATGGCGAGCCCGTAGATGAACGGCTTCAGCGTGGACCCCGGCGAGCGCAGCGCCTCGGTCATGTCGACGTGGCCGGCGCGGCGGGCGTCGAGGAAGTTCGCCGAGCCCACCTCGGCGCGGATCTCGCCGGTCCTAAGGTCGGCGACGAGGATCGCGGCGGAGACGCGGGGGCCGATGTGGTCGACGCGGCTCGCGGCGAGCGTTTCGAGCTGGGCCTGCCAGCCGGCGTCGAGGGTGGTGGCGATCAGCCGCGCGTCGGGCGAGGCGGCGTGCAGCCGGCGGGCGAGGTGCGGGGCGAGGCGGGGCACCGGCCGACGGCGCGTCGGCACGGCCTCGCTCTTCGCCTCGCGGGCGTCGCGGGCGGAGATTACGCCGCGGCCGGCGAGGCGGTCGAGCACGCGGTCGCGCGCGGCGCGGGCGGCCTGCGGGTGCCGGTCGGGCCGCCGCGTTTCGGGCGACTGCGGCAGCGCTACGAGAAGCGCCGCCTGAGCGAGGGTGAGCCGCGCCGGCTCGCGCCCGAAATAGGCGAGGCTCGCCGCCCGCACCCCTTCGATGTTGCCGCCGTAGGGGGCGCCGTTGAGGTAGATTTCGAGGATCTCGTCCTTGCCGAGGCGGCGCTCCAGCTGGAGCGCGCGGACGGCCTCGCTCGCCTTGCGCCAGAAGGTGCGTTCTCGCGCTCCGGTGAGGAGGCGCACGGCCTGCATGGTGAGGGTGGAGGCGCCCGATACGATCTGCCCGGCGCCGAGCGCCTGCCCCGCCGCCCGCAGCGCCGCCCGCGGGTCGACGCCCGCATGGTCACGAAAACGCTGATCCTCGTAGGCGACGAGGAGATCGACGAAGCCGGGGTCCACCTCGTCGAGGCGCACGGGCAGGCGCCAGCGGCCGCCCTCGTCGGTGAAGGCGCGCAACAGCTCACCGTGGCGGTCGACGACCACGGTGGAGGGGGCCGGCACTTCGAGTGGAGGCGGGTAGCGCGTGTCGAGGATGGGCAGTGCCACCGCGCCCGCCGCGGCGAGGAGGGCGACCCCGGCGAGCGCCGCGAGCCCCGCCCGGAGCGGGCGGCGGTAGCGGCGGTGTCGGGGGGCGGGGTCGGTCATCGCGGGGGTCACTCGCAGTGGTGGGCCGTTCTGGCGGATGGTCGCTTCGGAGCCTTCCGCCCGGAGAGCTGCCCCGGCGGCGGACCGCCGGGGCGCGACGGTCAGCGCGTCGGCGTGACGGCGAGGAAGCCGGAGCCGGTGCGGGCGACATATTGGGGCTGGTACATGTCCGAGACCTCCGCCGCCGGCAGCGTGAAGGTTCCGGGCGTGATCGCCCGCACCATGTAGCTCACGGTGATCGGCTCGAACGTGTTGCCCTCCGACAGCGTCCAGGCCGCGGCGAACCGGTCGTCGCGGAACTCGGTGTACTCCGGCGCCTGTCCCACCGAGGCCATCGGCATCGCCGCGACGTCGTTGGCGCCGACGAGGCGAGGGTTCTCGATCTCGAAGCCCGCCGGCAATAGGTCGGTCAGCATGATGCGCATCGCCGGCTTCTCCGTCTTCTGCACGGTGAGGCGCACGACGAGGCGCGTGTTCTGAGCGACCTCGGAGGGGTCGACCTCGACCCCGTCGAGCCCGTGATAGGTGCGCGTGATGGTGAGGCCGCTCTCCGTCGCCGGCAGCGGCGTGAGCGGCGTGCCCGCCACGGTGGCCGCCACGGCGACGGTCTCCGTGCCGCTGTTGCCGATGGTGACGCCCGCATCGAGCGCCGCCGCGTCGAGGGCGCGGTAGAGCGGGGCCTCGAGCGGTGCGCCGTCGAGCGTGACGCTTCCCGGCGCCGGCCGCGTCGCGTTGGCGCTGAGGAGGAGCCAGGCCGCCTCCTGGGTGGAGTAGGTGTCGTCGTCGCGCGCCTTGATGCCGTCGAGGAGGCCGGAGAGGCCGGCGACGGTGTCCTCGCCCACGCGGCTCTCGGCGGCGAGGGTCACGATGGCGGCGGCGTCGCGCAGCGGCGTGCCGTAGTCCATCAGCCCGGTGGGGGCGGGGGTGAAGGAGGCGTTCTGGAAGAGCCGGTCCGCCAGCGGCTGATCGCCGGAGAGGGCGAGCGAGGCGGCGAGCTGCGCGCGGGAGAGGCCGGTCGGGAAGTCGTCGAGCTTCTCCTCGGCGAAGTAGCGCAGGTCGCCGATGGCGGCCCGCCCGTTGCGGGCGAGCACGTAGGTCGCATAGGCGATCTCCGCGCCCCGCTGCCCGTCCACGTCGCCGATATAGGAGAGGGTGGACTGGAGGCGGTTGAGGCCGTTCTCGAAGGCGATGCGGGGGACCTGGTAGCCGGCCTCGCGGGCGCGGGTCAGGAAGTCCATCACGTAGGCCGTCAGCCACATGTCGTAGCCCGGCGACCAGAGGCCGAAGCCGCCCGCCGCGCTCTGGAAGGCGACCACGCGCTCGATCGCCGTCTCGATGCGCGCCGGGATGTCGGCGTCGTTCCGAAGCCCCACCGAGGCGGCCACCTCGTTGAGGTAGAGGAGGGGGAGGGCGCGGCTCACGGTCTGCTCGGCGCAGCCATAGGGGAAGCGGTCGAGCATCATCACGAGGCCCGCGGTGTCGATCTCGCCGGAGCCGATCGACACGGTGGCGCTCGCCCCGGTGTCGTAGCCCTCGAGGAGGTCGGCGCCGAGGGTGGTGGTGTTGCCGGGGGCGAGGGCGACGCGGCGCTGCGCGCGCACCGGCGTCGCCGCCGGCCGCACCACGACGGTGTAGTCGGACGCGAGATCGATCCCGTCCGGCCCGGTGAGGTGGGCGACGATCGCGGCCTCGCCGGTGCCGGTCGCCGACAGCGGCATCTCGATGGAGGTGCGCTCGTCGGCGGCGAGGGTGAAGCGCTCGCTTTCGGGCTCCAGCGCGATCGGTCCGGCGGCGGTGACGGAGAGGGTGTAGTCGCCGGCGGGGCCGGAGACGTTGTGGAGGTCGAAGCGCATCCGCGTCGCGTCGCCCGGGGCGAGGAAGCGCGGCAGGCTGCCGGCGACCACCACCGGATCGCGCACCACCATGTCGGCGGCGGCGTTGCCGATCTGGCTCTTGTTCCAGGCGATCGCCATCACCCGCAGCGTGCCGTTGAAGGCCGGCACGTCGAAGGTGGCGTGGGCGGTGCCGTCGGCATCGGTCTCGATGACGCCGGTGAAGAGCGACACGGGCTCCTCCGTCGGCGGCAGCGCGTCGGTGCCGGAGGCGATGCCGTCGCCGCCGGAGCGGATGCGGCCGCGCGGCGCGCCGCCGGCGTCGATGAGGTCGCCGTAGAGGTCGCGCAGCTCCACCGCCAGGCGGCGCTGGCCGAGATAATATTCGGTCGGGTCCGGCGCTTCGTAGCGGGTGAGGTTGAGGATGCCGACGTCGACCGCCGCGACGGTGAGGTGGGCCGTCTCGCCCGGCGCGAGCCCCGTCACGGTGACCGGCACCGAGACGGTCTGGCGGGGCGCCGTGACCTCCGGCACGTCGATGGCGACGTCGAGGCGCCGCTCGGCGGTGTCGATCGCGAGGTGGGCGATGCCGACGGCGCGCTGCGGCAGCGGCGGCCCGCCCGCGACGTCGGCGGGACGGAAGAGGGTCGCGGCGACGTAGGCCCCCGGCGCCCAGTCGGCGCGCACCGGAAGCGCCACCTCGGCGCCCTCGGCGGGCACGTCGAGGCTGGTCGAATAGCGCAGCGAGCCGGTAAGCACCGTCACCAGCGCCCGGCCGGCGTGGCGCGGCAGGATGCGCAGGTGCGCCGTCTCGCCGGCGGCGTAGCTCTCCTTGTCGAGATGGACCTCGAGCACGTCGGGCGTCTCGGCGCTCGAGGAGGTGCTGACCCAGCCGGAGGAGAACACCGTGGAGGTGGCGACGGCGCCGTTGTCGGTGTCCACCACCTCGAAGCGGTAGCGGCCCCAGGAGGTCGGGAAGGAGACCTTGGCCGGCGCGTCGGCGCCGACCGTGGCGGTGCCGCTCGCGACGCGCTCCAGCCGCTCCGTGGCGTCGTAGAACCACGAATTGTCGCGGCGATACCACTGGTAGCTGTGGACGATGCGGGTGAGCGTCCACTCGACTTCGGCGCCGGTGCGGGCGCGCGCGCCGTCGAGGGCGATGATGTTGAACGACGCCTCGGCGCCCTCGCGCACGCGGTCGTCGGCGAAGTTGGGCTTCACGCCGAGAAGCGGCGCACCCGTTTCCACCGGCACGGTGAGGGTGTCCGCCACCTGCCGTCCGCCGGGCTCGCGCACGGAGACGGCGACGCGCGCCTCGAGCGCCCCCGTCGCGTCGCTCGCCTCGGGGATCGGCACGGCAAAGCTCGCGCGGCCGGTGGGGCCGGTGCGCGGCAGGTTGAAGAGCGGCACGCGCTCCGGCGTGAAGGGCTCGGCGTCGAGGCCGAAGCGGTAGCCCTCGAAGCCGGCGACGCCCGCGGCCTGGCGTAGCGTCACGCTACCCTCGATCATGAGGTCGGCGGCAGGGGCGCCGTAGAGGAAGTCGGCCGCGAGGCGAGCCTCGAGGCTGCCGCCGGCGTCGACGGTGGTGGCGTCGGAGGTGAGGTCGACGGCGATGCGCTGGGGCACGAAGTCTTCCACCAGGAAGGTGGTGGTGCCGACGGCGGGACCCTCGGGATCGATGTGCGCCGTCAGCTCCCAGGTGCCGGTGGCGGCGTTGGTGGTGAGCGGCAGGTCGACGGCGACGCCGCCCGCGTCGTCGGCCCGGGCGGCGATGCGGCGGGAGAGGACGCCGTCGGGGCGGGTGAGCTTGAGCGTCACCGGCAGCGACAGGGCGACGGCCGTGTCGTCGCGCACGAGCACGGTCGCGTGCACGGTCTCGCCGGCGCGGTAGACGCCGCGCTCGGTGGCGAGGAAGGCGTCGACCGGCCCCGGCGCGGTACGGCCCGCGACGCCGCGGTCGGTGAGCTCGAAGGCGCCGCCGACGAGGCTGAGGAAGGCATAGTCGTCGCCGGTGCGGGCGGTGACGACGGCGGGGGCCTGGCCGCCGCTGATGGGCGCGGTGGAGACGAGGCGGGCGTGGCCATCGGCGTCGGTGGTCGCGGTGGCGAGCACCTCGTCGTTGCGGGCGAGGAGCGTCACCTCCACGCCGTCGCTGGGCGCGGCGGTGCGCAGCGAGCGCACGAACACGTCGACCGTCCCGTCGGAGGAGAAGGTGGACAGGCCGATGTCGGAGATGACGAACCACTGCGTCGCCACCTGCTCGGAGCGGTTGGCGAGCTCGGCCGGCACCGCGGTGAGCACGTAGACGCCGGGCTCGGTGCGCGTCAGCACGGAGTCGACGGGAAAGAGGGTGGTCACCTCCTCGTTGGTGACGGAGGCGACGTCCATCGTGCCCTTCCAGGCGACGGCGCCGGTCTCGTCGCTGATGTTGTCGACTTGGTAGGGCCAGAGCTGGCTCTTGAAGTCGCCGCTGCGCACCACGTCGGCGAGGTTGCGGTCGTTGATGCGGTAGAGCGTCAGCTCCAGCTTCGCCGTGTTGATGGTGGTGACGGGGACGCCCTTGGCGGAGGCGGGCAGCACGTAGCGGTTCGATTCGAAGCGGGCGATGGGCGAGCGGTCACGCACGTAGATGCGGTATTCGCTGGCGCTCGGAAGGGTTTCGCCGACGGTCGAGGGCAGCCCCTCGCGCAGGGTCACGTCGTAGCGCCCGCCGTGGGAAAGGCCCTCGACGCAGAGCTGCTGGCTGTCGACCGACAGGGTGGGCGAGGCGATGCTGTCCACCGACACGAAGCGCTCGAGGTCCGCCGCCTCGCCCTTCAGCCCCTCGGAGAACTGGATGCACATGCGCGGGCTCTGCGTGTCGGCGTCGACGGAGTAGTCGAGCACGCGGAAGCCGTGGTTCCGGCGCAGCGTCTCGAGGCGCTCCACCTCGGCCTGGCTGAGGTTGAGCGTGACGCTCGCCGCCGCCGCCTCGATGGCGGGGCGGAAGAGGTTCTGCCGCTCCAGCGCGCGCGACAGGGCGGCGAGGGCGCGTCCCTGGTCGATCGGGGTGGTGGCGTCGCGGATCGCGAGATAGGCGGCGGCGCCGGCGAGGCGGTTCGCCTCCACCCGGTCGGACCAGTTCGGATAGTTGGTGCCGAGGAGGGTGCGCGCGAAGCTCAGCCAGGCGTCGGCGTCGTGGTCGGTGAGGCCGTTCGCGGCGGTGGGGGTGAGGAGGCCGATCGCCTGTCCCGTGCGGTTCGCGGCGGCGACCTGGGCTTCGAGGCGCGCCGCCTCCGTGGCGACGTCGGACGGGAGGAAGGCGAGGTCGGGCAGCGGCAACGCGTCGGCCGGAACGCTGTCGCGCACGATGGCCGAGGTGGCGCCCGCATAGGGGGAGGGCGTCGGCTGGGTGTTCTTCAGGAAGCACCAGCGGGCGCGCTCGTTGTAGGTGAAGGCCTTGCACGCGGTGTCGCCGAGGCAGGCGCTCTCGCATTCGCCGAGCGGAACGCGGCGCAGGGTGCGGTAGTCGCCGCCCGGAAGGTCCTGCCCAGCGAAACGCTCCAGCGTGCGCTCGGCCTGCGCCGGGGCGGCTGCGAGCGCCAGCAGCGTGGCCCCGATGGCAAGCCGCGCGATGCGTGCCGCGCGTGTCGTTAGGCCTTCGATCATGATCGCCTCCCTTGTATGCGAGCTATTTTAGCTTGATCGGAAAGGTGTTGGAACGAGGATCGCGGATGACCGTCACGCATGATGGAGGGCCGAGAGGCCGATGCGCGGCGACACGCGGAAGGACGGCAATGGCGAGAGTTGGCCCAAATACGACGGCACCGGCACCGGTGGATCCGGAGGACAGCCGCAGGGTGCGCGCCATCCGGCGGGCGCGCGAGCTCTATTACGGCGCGTCGCCGGCCTCGCGGCGCTTCCGCTTCGCGCTCCTCACCTTCGACGTGCTGTCGATCGCCTATTTCGTGGCGAGCACGGTGACGTTCACGGCCGCCCACTACCAGTGGCTCGATTTCGTGATCGGCTCGGTGCTGCTCGTCGACTTTCTCGTGCGCTTCGCGATCGCCCGGCAGCAGCTCCATACCGTGCGCCGGCTGTCCTTCTGGATCGATCTCGTGGTGATCGTGTCGCTGTTCGGCTCCGCGCTGGTGCCCAATCTCGACTACGCCCGCATCCTGCGCATGATGCGGGTGCTGCGCTCCTACCGCCTGCTCGTGGAGCTGCGGCGCGACTTCATCACCTTCCGCCAGCAGGAGGAGGTGGTGGAGTCGGCGGTGAACCTCGTCGTCTTCATCTTCATCATGACGTCGATGGTGCTGGTCGTGGAGCGGGACACCAATCCGGACGTCAACACCTTTCTCGACGCGCTCTATTTCACCGTCGCGACGCTCACCACCACCGGCTTCGGCGACATCGTGCCGACCGGCGCCGCCGGTCGGCTCCTTTCGATCGTCATCATGGTGTTCGGCGTCGGTCTGTTCGTGCGTCTGATCCAGGCCCTCTTCCGACCCACCAAGGTGAACTACACCTGCCCCACCTGCGGCCTCGAGCGGCACGATCTCGACGCGGTGCACTGCAAGCATTGCGGGTCGATCGTGAACATCCCGACCGAGGGGGCGGTGTAGGCGGCCCGCCCGCGCTCAATAGCGGACGCGGATGTGGGTGTTCGCCCGGCCATGGCGGCGCACCAGGTTGTAGAGGGTGCGCGCGTTCGCCGGCGACAGGCGCACGCAGCCGTGCGAGGCCGGTCGGCCGAGGCTCTTGGTGTAGTAGGTGCCGTGGATCGCATAGCCGCCGCGGAAGAAGATGGCGTTGGGCATCGGCGAGTTGTTGTACTTGCGCGAGTAGTATTCGCGGTACATCCGCGTCGGCCGATAGGAGCCGGTGGGGGTGCGGTAGCCCTTGCGGCCCGAGGAAATCTTCCACGTATAGGCCGGTTGCCCGTTGACGGACACGTACATCCGCTGCGCCGACAGGTCGACGGTGGCGCTGACGCGGTTGGCGTGGGCGGTGGCGGGGGCGAGCAGCGCCGCCACCACGAGGGCGGCGGCCAGGCAGGCGGCAAAGGGATGACGCATGGCAAAAGTCTCCAAGAAATCGAACACGCCGGCGGCGCAGGGAGAAATGGTGAGGCGAAACGGGGACCCAGAGCAAAATCAAATGGATGATCGAAACGATTTTCGGCGACGCTGTGACATGGATACGTCGCTATGCCCTCTTCCGGGGCACGGCAACAGTATTGAGCATCGATAATGGACCGGCGAGGTAAGAATTTCTCGCCGAGTTCGGTCACGGATGCGTGAACTACTGTCCGGAGCCGGTGTCGGCGGCGAGGGCGGCGCGGACGAGACGCTCGGCCTGCGGGCCGCCCCAGGGCGCCGCGCCGGCGAGGGTGCCGGCGACGCAGCCGTCCGAGCCCACGAGGAGGGTCGTGGGCATGCCGAGCGCGAGACCCGCGGTGCGCAGCGAGTTGAAGAGGGCGAGGGTGGGCTCGCGATGATAGGCGAGCGCTTCGGCGTTGGTCTCGGCGAGGAAGTCTTCCGGCCGGTTCGCGTCGTTGCTGTCGATCGACACCGCCACCACCTCGAACGCATCGCTGCCGAGGCGCTGCTGCAGTTGGGCGAGATCGGCCATCTCGGCGCGGCAGGGGGCGCACCACGTCGCCCAGAGGTTGAGGAGGATGGTGCGGCCGGCGAAGTCCGACAGGGTGCGCCCGTCGCCGTAAGGCAGGTCGACGAGGCTGACGGGGGTGGTGGTCTGGAAGGCGGCCATCGGTCCCTCGGCGAGCGGGGCGGTCGCCTTCTGGATCGCCGTGGCGGCGCGGCATTGCGAGGCGCCGCCCGGACCACTAAAGAGATCCGGCCGCGCGGTGACGAGAACCGCCGCGGCGAACACCATGACGACACCGACCGCGGCCGTGCCGAGGATGAGCCAACGATGCCGCGCCACCTGAACCTCCAGTCTGCGTTGAAGCGCCCATGACCGATCGCGCCCCGAACCCATCCGCCCCGACCGCGAAGGCCGGCAATGCCCTGTGGGGCGGCCGCTTCGAAGCCGGCCCCGGCGAGATCATGGAAGAGATCAACGCCTCGATCGACGTCGACAAGCGCCTCGCCCGTCAGGACATCGCCGGTTCGATGGCACATGTGGCGATGCTGGCTGAAACCGGCATTGTGTCGCACGCCGACGCCGCGGCCATCAGCGCCGGCCTCACCACCATCGCCGGCGAGATCGAGGCGGGCACCTTTCCCTTCTCCCGCGCCCTCGAAGACATTCACATGAATATCGAGGCGCGTCTCAAGGATCTCATCGGCGAGCCCGCCGGGCGGCTCCACACGGCCCGCTCGCGCAACGACCAGGTGGCGACCGACTTCAAGCTCTGGGTGCGCGACGCGCTCGACGGGCTCGACGGGGAGATGGCCGACCTTCAGCGCGCCTTCGTCACGGTGGCCGAGCGCCACGCCGCGACGGTGATGCCGGGCTTCACCCACCTCCAGTCGGCGCAGCCCGTCACCTTCGGCCACCACTGCCTCGCCTATGTGGAGATGGTCGCGCGCGACCGCGGCCGCATCGCCGACGCGCGGCGGCGGATGAACGAGTCCCCCCTCGGTGCCGCCGCTCTCGCCGGCACCGCCTTTCCCATCGACCGCGAGATGACCGCCGCCGCGCTCGGCTTCGACGGGCCGATGCGCAACTCGCTCGACGCCGTCTCCTCGCGCGACTTCGCGCTCGAGGCGCTGGCGGCGGCGGCGATTGCGGCGACGCACCTGTCCCGCTTCGCCGAGGAGCTGGTGATCTGGTGCTCGGCCCCGTTCCGCTTCGTCACCCTGTCGGACGCCTTCACCACCGGCTCCTCCATCATGCCGCAGAAGAAGAACCCCGACGCCGCCGAGCTGGTGCGCGCCAAGGTCGGGCGCATCATCGGGGCGCTCACGACGCTGCTCGTGGTGATGAAGGGCGTGCCGCTCGCCTATTCCAAGGACATGCAGGAGGACAAGCCGCCGCTGTTCGACGCGCTGCCCGCGCTCTCCTTGTGCGTTCGGGCGACGGCCGGCATGGTGCGCGATCTCACCGTGAACGAGGATGCCATGCGCGCGCTCGCCTCCAAGGGCCACACCACCGCGACCGATCTGGCGGACTGGCTGGTGCGCGAGGTGGGGCTTCCCTTCCGCGAGGCGCACCACATCACCGGTGAGGCCGTTCTCGCCGCCGAGCGGGCGGGCAAGGAGATCGCCGACCTGACGCTCGCGGAGCTGCGCGCCGTCGACGGGCGCATCACCGAGGACGCGCTGACGGTGCTCACCGTGGACCGCTCGGTGGCGAGCCGCACGAGCCTCGGCGGCACCGCGCCGGAGCGGGTGCGCACCGAGGCGCAACGCTGGCGCGCGCTGCTCGACGCCACCGCCACCCAGACGGACACCGCCGCGTGATCCGCGCGGCGCTGCTTCTCGCGATGCTCGCCGCGCTCGCCGCCTGCGGACGGGCCGGCTCGCCCGAACCTCCGCCGGGCTTCAACGCGATCCCCCGCGCCCCGGTGGACGTGACCGATCCGGACGGGACCACCGCGCCCGACCGCCCCTTCGTGCTCGATCCGATTCTTCAATAATGCATCATTTCGCCCTGCTGGATGGCGTGCTTCACGCCGAGGACGTGCCGCTTCCGGCGATCGCCAAGGCGGTGGGCACGCCGTGCTATATCTACTCGGCGGCGACCTTCGTCCGCCATTATCGCGTGTTCGCCGGCGCGCTGGCCGCGGCGGGGGTGCCGCACCTCGTCTGCTACGCCATGAAGGCGAACTCCAACCAGGCCGTGCTGTCGCTGCTCGCCCACGAGGGGGCGGGGATGGACGTCGTGTCCGGCGGCGAGCTGATGCGGGCGCAGGCGGCGGGCGTGCCGGGCGAGCGCATCGTCTTCTCCGGCGTCGGCAAGACCGATGCCGAGCTCGCGGCGGCGCTCGACGCGGGCATCCTCTGCTTCAACGCCGAATCGGAGAGCGAATTGTTCCGCCTCTCCGCCATCGCCGTGGAGAAGGGGATACGCGCCCCGGTGTCGCTGCGGGTGAACCCCGACGTCGACGCCAAGACCCACGCCAAGATCGCCACCGGCGCGTCGGAGACGAAGTTCGGCATCCCGGTGTCGCGGGCGCGCGGGATCTACGCCGAGGCGGCCGCGCTGCCCGGCCTCAAGGTGTCGGGCGTCGACATGCACATCGGCTCGCAGATCACCTCGCTCGACCCGTTCGGCCACGCCTTCCAGGTGCTCGGTGATCTCCTTGACGCGCTGCGGAGCGATGGGCACGCGATCGACCACATCGATCTCGGCGGCGGCCTCGGCGTGCCCTACGAGGTGGCGCGGCCCGATCCGCCGCTGCCGGAGGAATATGCCGCGCTCGTCGCCCGTCACGCCAACCGCTTCGGCTGCCGGGTCATCCTGGAGCCGGGCCGGATGATCGCCGCCAACGCCGGGATCCTGTTGACCCGGGTGATCCATCGTAAGACCGGCGAGGCGAAGACCTTCCTCGTCGCCGATGCGGCGATGAACGACCTCATCCGCCCGACCCTCTACGACGCCCATCACGAGGTGTGGTCGGTGGAGCGTCGGCCGGGGGAGGAGGAGCCCGTGGATATCGTCGGCCCGGTCTGCGAGACCGGCGACTATCTGGCGCTCGGCCGGCCGATGCCGCCGGTGGAGCGGGGCGACCTCCTCGCCATCATGACGGCGGGGGCCTACGGCGCGGTGCAGGCCTCGACCTACAACACGCGCACGCTGGTGCCGGAAGTGCTGGTGTCGGGTCATCGCTTCCACGTCGTCCGGCCGGCCTTCGCCCCGGCCGAACAGATCGCCCGCGAAAGCGTTCCGGACTGGATCGACGAGGCGTCCGCCGCGGCGGGCTTGCCGGAGGCTTGCGCCGAGGAGCGGCGCTAAGCCGCGGCCCGGGCGCCGTCGCGCGCGCCGAGCTCGGGCCGGAGCGCTCGTTGCGCTCATGTTGCAGTGCACTGAGATTGCATCGCTTTCGCTTCGGTGGGGTGGCTCGTCGCAGCGATTCTGGCGGATTTTCCAGCTCCCGCGGCGGGGGTATCGGCGGCGGCGCACACAAGCGATCGTGAGGGGATGAGGCCGGGAGTGCCTTGCTGTCACCTCAAACGTCGGTAAGCTCAACCGCTGGTCGCGAGCACCATCGGATGGGGGACGGGGACCATGAACTCTTCGCTCAATCGGCGTCTGACCCGGCTGATCTTGTCGGCCCGCGCGGCGATCGCGTGGGAGCGCATCTGGCCGGCCGTGGCGCCGATGGTGGGCGTGGTGGTCGTCTTCCTGGCGAGCGCCTGGATGGGATTGTGGATCGGGTTGCCGAGCCTTGCGAAGATCGCTGGGCTCGCCGCCTTCGCCATCCTGTTCGTGCTCGCCGGCTGGCGCCTCCTGCGCCTCAGGATGCCGCAGCGCGAGGAAGCGGTGCGGCGGTTGGAGGCCGAGGCCGCGCTCGACCATCGCCCCCTCGGCGCCTACGAGGACGACCTCGCCTCCGGGCAGGACCCCTTCGCCCAAAGCCTCTGGCGCGAGCACAGGCGCCGCGCCGAGGCCCGCCTCGCGGCGCTTCGCATGTCCCTGCCGCATGCCGATCTCGTGCGCCACGACCCCTACGCGGTGCGCGCGGCGGTCGGCATCATCGGCTTCATCGGCCTTCTCGTGGGGGCGGGGGCGCTCGCGGAGCGGCTCATCACGCCGTTCGACTTCAACGATCCCCTCGTCGCCGATGCCGGCCCCGACTTCCGTCTCGACGCCTGGGTCACGCCGCCGGCCTATACCGGCCGCTCGCCGCTCTTCCTGTCGTCGGCGACGCGGGTGGAGACCGGCAACGGCATCCGCGTTCCCGCCGGCTCCGTGCTCACGGTGCGCAGCCAGGGCGCCGGCGCCGTCAGCATGACCGTCTCCGACGGGAAGGGCGTCCATGCGGCGGCGATGCAGCCGGTCGGCGAGGCGGGCGAGGGCGAGGTGGTGGCCCGCGAGGGCAACGTGACCATCGACGGGACGACCGCCGTCGAGGTGACGCGCGACGGGCATGCGCTCGAGGGATGGCAGTTCGTCGCCGACGACGATCTGCCGCCCACCGTGCAGTTCGCCGAGGCGCCGCTCACCAACGACCGCAACGGCTTCGAGCTGCGCTACCAGCTCGACGACGACTACGGCATCGCGTCGGCGGAGGCCGTGGTGCATCCGATCGAGGCGCCGAAGGGGGGGCGCCCGCTGGTGGAAGATCCGAGCTTCGCGCTGACCTTGCCGGGCGGATCGGGCATGCGCGGTTCGGCGCGGACGGTGCAAGACCTGTCGAGCCACCCCTACGCCGGTCGCGAGGTGTCCATCACGCTGACGGCGACGGACGGCGTCGGCCAGACCGGCGAGAGCGCGCCCGCGATCTTCCGCCTTCCCGCGCGCGTCTTCACCAACCCGATGGCGAAGGCCATCGTGGAGCAGCGCGCGATCCTCGCCATGGACGCGGAGGCCCAGCCCCGGGTGATCGACGCGATGGATCTCCTGTTGCTGACGCCGCAGGACGTCGGCAGCGCCGGCGCCTTCCTCGCCGTGCGCGCCGCCTACGACGATCTCGTCGCCGCCCACACGGACGACGAGCTGCGCGACATGCTCCAGAAGATGTGGGAGCTCGCGCTGATGCTCGAGGACGACGGCATGAGCGACGTGGAGCGCGCCTTGCAGGCCGCTCAGGAGCGCTTGCGCCAGGCGCTGGAGGACGGCGCTTCGGAGGAGGAGATCGCCCGCCTGACGCAGGAGCTGCGCGAGGCGATGATGCGCTACATGCAGGCCCTCGCCGAGCGGATGCAGAACCAGCCGCCGCAGCAGATGGACCCCAACGCCCAGCAGCTCACCCAGAACGACCTCGACCAGATGCTTCAGCGCATCGAGGAGCTCGCCCGGCAAGGCCGCCAGGAGGAGGCCGAGGCGCTGCTCTCGGAGCTGCAGCAGATGATGCAGAACCTGCAGATGGCCCAGCGCGGTCAGGGTCAGCAGGGCGGCGACCCGATGGGCGAGGACGGCCGCACCCTCGACCAGCTCGGCCGCATGATCCAGCGCCAGCAGCAGCTCATGGACGAAACCTACGGGATGAACCAGGGCGAGAACGGGCAGGACGGCCGCTTCGGCGACCGCCAGCAGCGTCGCGGCCAAGGCGGTGAGAGGGGCGAGGGCCAACAGATGAGCCCGTCGGAGCGGGCCGAGGCGATGCGGCGGCTGCAGCAGCAGCAGTCGGAGCTCCGCTCCGAGCTCGAGGAGCTGATGCGGCGCCTCGAGGAGCAGGGCTTCGAGCCGGGCGAACGGCTCGGCGACGCCGAAGGCTCCATGGGCGAGGCCGGTGAGGCGCTCGGCAACTCCGAGCCCGGCCAGGCGGTGGACGACCAGTCCGACGCCCTCCAGGCGCTGCGCGAAGGGGCGCAGAGCATGGCCCAGCAGCTCGCCGAAGCGCGTCAGCCCGGTGGCGGCGGGCCCGAGGACACCGGCGCCCCGCGGCAGGGTCCGGGCCGCGATCCGCTCGGACGCGCCCGCCGGGAAGGCTCCTACGCCGACACCCGCCGTCTCGGCATTCCCGACGAGATCGAGAGCCAGCGGGCCCGCCAGATCCTGCAGGAGTTGCGCAAGCGCCTCGGCGACATGAACCTGCCCCGCCTCGAACGCGACTATCTGGAGCGCCTCCTCCCCTGAGCCGCTTCGGGGGCCTGTGCGGCCGGGCGGATCGGCCGCGTGGCGGGGCTCCCTTCGCCGGCCGCCGCTTGCTCCCGTGCCGTCGTCGTGCGAGAGGGCACGAGGATCGTGGAATTCGCACCGCTTTCGCGGTTGCGGGCGCAAGCCGTGCTAGTCTGACATTTCCCGATGGACGGGTCGCGAGGGACCCGCGACGATAGCGCACGGCATCCTCGGCAGCGGGGGCGGACGGGACGCAAGGAGGTCACCGCGGCTCATGATCGCGCTGGAGGGCTCATGATCGCGCTGGAGAATGTGGGGCTGCGCTACGGGAACGGGCCCGAGATCCTGCGCGATCTCTCCTTCTCGATCCCGCCGCGCTCGTTCCAGTTTCTCACCGGCCCGTCCGGCGCGGGCAAGACCTCGCTGATGCGCCTGCTCTCCCTCTCCCTGCGCCCCTCGCGCGGCTTCATGAGTCTCTTCGGCTCCGACGTCAGCCTGCTCGACCGGCGCGACATTCCGGCGATGCGCCGCCGCATCGGCGTGGTGTTCCAGGATTTCCGCTTGCTCGATCACCTCTCCACCTACGACAACGTGGCGCTTCCCTTGCGCATCCAGGGTCGTGATCCGGCGAGCTTCCGCACCGACGTGGACGAGCTTCTGAAGTGGGTCGGCCTCGCCCATCGCAAGCACGCCTTCCCGCCCGTCCTCTCGGGCGGTGAGAAGCAGCGCGCGGCAATCGCGCGAGCGCTCATCACCCAGCCCGACGTGCTCCTCGCGGACGAGCCCACCGGCAACGTCGATCCGCCGATGGCGAAGCGCCTCCTGCGTCTCTTCCTGGAGCTCAACCGGCTCGGCACCTCGGTGGTGATCGCCACCCACGACATCGGCCTGATGGATCAGGTGGATGCGCCCCGGCTGATCCTGTTCGACGGCCACCTCGAGGCATCGGCCTGATGGAGGGCGGGCCGCGCGACGTGGACGGTCAGGGCGGGCGGCGCTCCTACGACGAGGGCGAGCGTTCGCGCGAGCGTCAGCCCACCGCAAGACGCGACGTGCCGCGCGACGGGAAGCGCGACGCCGACCGGCCCCGGACGACCCGCCCGCCGAACGGGCGCCCCCCGGTCGATCCGCACGTCGCCACCGCCGGAGCCCGCCGCGAGTCCGCCAAGCCGCTCTCGCCCGCTCCGCGTTCGTCCGATCCGCGTTCGCCCAATCCCCGTCCGCCGGCCGGCAGCGAGCCGGCGCGGCGCGAGGTGCGGCCGACCGCAGATCCCCACGCCACCGGCGCGGCCAACGCCTCGCCGAAGCCAAGCGGCGCGGTCAACGCCTCGCCGAGGCCCTCCGCCGCGTCCCGGCCGGGGATGACGCCGCGCCCGGCGAGCGCGCGGCCGCCCGGGGCCCGCGACCCGCGCAGCGTCGAAAGCGGGCGCAGCAACCGTCCGGAGGAGCCAAGGCGTTCGGCGCCCGTAGGCGAGCCCCGGGGGCGGACCGCGCCGTCGAACGAGGCGCCCGCACCCAAGCGCGAGGTCGACGCGGGGGAGAGCCGCGCGTCCGGTCGCACCCTCGTTCGCCGACGCGTGCCGGAGGAGCCGCGCGCCGTCCCCGTCGCTGCGCCCGCGCCGCCGGAGGAGGCGGCGGGTCGCCGTCCGCGGCGGCTCGCGACGCGGGAGACCGAGGCGCCGCCGGCCGAGGACGGCGTCGGCCGGCGGCGCGAGATGCGGCGTCGGGTGCGCGCTCGCCGCTCCGCCTTGCCGCCGGAGGAGGACGACGCCGAGCCCCGTTCGCCCGAGCCGCGCACCTCCGACCTACGCTCTGAGGAGCCACGTCCCCCCGAGACACGCCCCCCCGAACCGCGTTCGCCCGAGGCCCGCGCCCCCGAGCGTCGCGCCGCCGACCCGCCGGTACCGCGCGCCACTCCGTCCTCGATGCCGGGGGCGCGCGCCGTCGAAGCGACCCCATCGCGCCGGCCGACGGCCCCGGGCGGCAGCGTGCCCGAGCCGCGCCGTGATGCGGCCGACGCTTGGCGCGCGCCGCCCGTCGAGGCTCCGGAGGACGGCGACGGGGCCGCTCGCCGGACGCTCGAGGCGGCGCCGATCCGCGACGAGACCGCGACGCCCGATCGCGAGCACCACCGGAGTGGACGCGCAAGGCCGGTGATCGACGCCCCCGACGAGCGTACCGTGGTGGAGGGGGGGCCGATCGTGTCGCCCGACACCGTGTCGGGCCGCTCGATGATGGCGGTCATCGCCATCATGACCTTCCTCTGCTCGCTCCTTCTCGGCGCGTCGCTCCTAATCGAGCGGGCGGCCGGGGCGTGGAGTTCGACGGTGCTCGAGGAGGTGAGCGTCACGGTCCTGCCGCTCGACGGAGAGCCGATCGAGCGGCGCCTGCAGGAGGTGGCCACGCTGCTCGAAGGGGCGGGGGGTCTCGCGGACGTCGAGGTAGTGCCCGAGGCGCAGTCCGAAGCGCTGCTGGAGCCCTGGCTCGGCTCGGGGGTCGACCTCTCGGTGCTGCCCGTGCCGCGCCTGGTGGTCGCCCGTCGGACGGGCGCGATCGACACCGAGTTCCTCACCAACGCCGTCGCCAGCGTCCCCGGAGCCTCCCTCGACGACCACAGCGCCTGGAGCGAGCGGCTGTCCGGCATGGCCTCGGCGGTGGCGTTCGGGGCGGTCGCCGGGCTCGCCCTCATCGCCGTCGCCACCGCGATCTCCGTCGTCTTCGCCACCCGCGCCACCATCGCGAGCAACGCGGCGACGGTGGAGGTGCTGCACCTCCTCGGCGCTGAGGATCGCTTCGTGCTCCGCGCCTTCCGCCGCCGCTTCGTGGTGATCGGCGCGAAGGGCGCGCTCGCGGGATGCGTCGCGGCCCTCGCCCTCTTCGGCCTGCTCGACCTCTGGCAGCTCGTGAGTCCCGGGGCGCATTCGCCACAGGCGGAGGCGCTTTTCGGCAACCCCAGCATCGGGCCGATGGGCTATATCGGGCTCCTCGCCGTAGCGGTGGGCATCATCGTGCTCGTCGCCGTCACCGCAAGCCTCGCCGTCCGCCACCACCTCGATCGCTTCATCCGATGACATCATCCACCGCCGATCCATCCGCCAAGGGACCGCGCCGGCCCGGTCTGGCGCACGCCGTCGCCGTGGCGCGGACCGCCGTCTATGCCGTCCTCGCGACGGCCTATTTCATCGCCATGTCCGTCGGCGGCCTGTGGTCGATGCTGTTTCCGGCGCGCCGGATGCGCTGGGTGATGACGTTTTGGATCCGCGGCGACCTCTTCCTCTTGCGCCTCATCGTCGGCCAGCGCGTCGAGATCCTCGGGCGGCAGAACCTGCCGACGGGTCCGGCGATCGTCGCCGCCAAGCATCAGGCGGCGTGGGAGACGATGGTGCTCGTCGTCCTCGTCGATAAGGGCACGACGATCCTCAAGAAGGAGCTGCTCGCGATCCCGCTCTACGGCTGGTACGCGCGCTTCTTCGGCATGATCCCGGTCGACCGGTCGAAGGGGGCGGCGGCGCTGAAGGACCTCGTCGTTCGCGCGAGGGCGGCGATGGACGACGGGTTTCAGCTCGTGATCTATCCGGAAGGGACGCGCCGCCTTCCGGGCGCCCCGCCCGACTACAAGCCCGGCACCGCCTATCTCTACGATCAGCTCAAGGTGCCGATCGTGCCGATCGCGCTCAATTCGGGGATGTTCTGGCCGCGGCGCCGCTTCGTGCGCTATCCGGGCACCATCACCCTCTCGGTGCTGCCACCGATCCCCGCGGGCCTGCCGCGCAAGGAGGCCGCCCAGCGGATGCAGGACGCCATCGAGCGCGAGACGGATCGCCTCGTCACCCTCGCTCAGAAGGAGATCTCGGCCTCCTGACGCAGCCGTTCGGCGAGCGTGGAGAGGCGGGGGTCGGCGATGCCGGCTTCGTGGAGTAGGTCGGCGGTCGCGAGGACATAGTCCTCGTTGCGGCCCGACCGGCCGATGGCGCCGCGGACCTGGGTCACCGTCTCGTCGAGCGACAGGCGACCGGCATACTGACGGTGGGTCCGATCGACCACATAGGTCAGCGCCGCGACATTTCGGCCGTCGGCAAGGGTGGTCGGCACGATCTTCTCAAGGTAGACGCTCGTGACCTGCTCGCGGGCACGCAGATAGGCGACAACATCGTCGTGGTCTCGGTCGGCGACTCGGAAGGCGACGCCGCGGCAGGCGCCGCCGCGATCGAGGCCCATGACGAGGCCCGGTCGGTCTTCGGTGCCACGGTGGACAAAGGAATAGACGCAAAGACGCCGATGGCGTCCACGAATTGTTGCAAACTGTTTCTCTTCGTATGGAAAGTCTGGTCTCCACATGAGCGAGCCGTAACCGAAGACGTAGAGTGACATCAGTTCGCACCCCCTAGCTGCTGGGTCGGACTACGGAGGATAAGGATGGCGTTGACTCTAGGTTGCCGTGATGCATGTCCGGGTGGTCCACGCCGGCCGCGACGATGCGGCGCGGTGTATGGCGACCGTGCTCGCGCAAGATTCACCGTTGGCTGCAAGCGGGCGCGCGCTGGTTCGTGCACTCGATAGGAAAAGGGGAGGCAATGGCCAAACGGTCGGGCGCGCTGCGCTTCAAGATCTTGTTGGGCGTGGCGCTCGTGGCCATCGTGGGTTGGTCGGTGCTGTGGTTCATGGCCGCGGGCATCGTCGACCGGCAGATGAAGAAGGCCGAGCTCGGTGCCCAGGCCGCCGGCATGATCGCGAGCTGCAACAATCGCAGCGTCACCGGTTTCCCCTTCCGCATCGAGGTGCGCTGCACGGGGGGCTCGCGCGTCGGCAACGGCGATGCGCGCACCACCGTCGGCGGCCTCACCGTAGTTGCGCAGGTCTATAGCCCGAACCGCGTCCTTGCCGAGGTGGAGGGGCCGGCCGAACTCGTGTTGCGCGACATGCGGCCGGTGATCGCCGACTGGACCCTCGCCCACGCGAGCGCGCGCCTCAACTTCGGCGCCCGCTCCCTGGAGCGCCTCGATGCGGAGATCAAGCAGGCGACCGTCGACGTGGTCGGCGGCATCGATTTCTCGGTCGGTGAGGTCGACGCCAACCTGCGCCGTTCGCCGGACAATCCACGCGATCTCGACGTCGCGCTCAACCTCCAGCGCGTGCGACCCATCGAAGGCGGCGCGCCGGCGGACGTGACGTTCGTCGGCCGGCTCGGCGACGGGGCGGCGCTGATCGCCGGTCAGGCCGACGCGCTGCTCGAGATCATCGCCGCGCAAGGGGTACCCCTCACCATCGAGCGGGCGACGTTCGCCTCGGGCGACCTCGCGGTGTCCGCCTCGGGCGTCCTGACGCTCGGCGCCGACGGCAAGGTCGACGGCGAGGTCGATCTGGCGATCGCCGGTCACGATGGGGAGCTGCCCTATGTCGCGACCATGGCGCCGCAGGCGGAGGCGACGCTGCGGACGCTCTTCAAGAACGTCCTCGCCTTCGCCCCTGAGACGCAGCTCGGCAAGCGCACGGGCAAGAAGATTTCCCTCACGATCCGCGACGGGCGGGTGATGGCGGGCTTCGTTCCGCTCGCCACCTTGCCGTCGGTGAGCCTCAACGTGCCGCGCTGACGGGGGCGGCCTCGGCGTCGTCCTCCGCGGCTTCCTCGCTGGCGGTCTCCTCGCCGGAGCTTTCCTCGCGCGGGCGGCCGAAGTCCGGCGCGGCGGTGTCCTGGCCGGCGCCGACGACGTCCGTGCGCACCGTCCGGGTGCGTTCGAAGATCTCGTAGAGCGTGTCGCCGTCACCCCAGCGGATGGCGCGCTGGAGAATCGCGAGATCCTCGGAGAAGCGGCCGAGCGACTCCAGCACGGCGACACGATTGTTGAGGAACACGTCGCGCCACATGGTGGGGTCGGAGGCGGCGAGACGCGTGAAGTCGCGGAAGCCGCCGGCGGAGAACTTGATCACCTCCGATTCGGCGACGGACTCCATGTCCGAGGCCGTGCGCACCAGGTTGTAGGCGATGAGGTGCGGCAGGTGCGAGGTGATCGAGAGCACCAGGTCGTGCCGCTCCGCGTCCATCATCTCGATGTGGGAGCCGAACCCGCGCCACATGTCGGCGACGACGTCGAGGGCGTCCTGATCGGTCTCGGGCGTCGGGGTGATGATGCACCAGCGCTTGGCGAAGAGGGTGGCGAAGCCCGCGCGGGGGCCGGACTGCTCCGAGCCCGCGATCGGATGGCCGGCCACGAAGCGGGCGCTCTGGGGCAGGGAGCCCGCCATCGCCTCGATGACGGAGCCCTTCACCGAGCCCACGTCGGTGACGATGGCATCCGCCTGGAGGCTCGGCGCGATGGCTCGGCCCGTCGCTTGCATGGAGCCGACCGGGACCGCGAGAATCACCATGTCGGCCCCTGCGACCGCCTTCGCGGCGCTCACGTGATAGCTCGTGCCGAGGCCGATCTCGGATGCGACGCGGAGCGCATCGCCGTTGCGATCACCGATCGCGATGGGCCCTTTGAACCCGCCGGCCCTCAAGGCCAGCGCGATCGATGACCCGATGAGGCCGATGCCGACGATGGCAACATTTTGGAAGCGAAAACGGTCAACCACCTTGGAGCCCGTCCTTGTATTCGGCGAGGGCGGCGAGGGAGGCTTCGTTGGCTTCCTGGTCCCCGATGGTCATGCGCAGCATCTGCGGCAGGCCATAGGCGGCGACGCGGCGCATCACGACGCCGCGCGCACAGAGGAAGTCGTCGGCCTCGGCGGCATCGGCGCCCGGCACGGTGGAAAAATCGATGAGTATGAAGTTGCCCACGCTGTCGGGCACGCCGAAGCCGAGCGCCCGAATGGCGTCGGTGACGCGGGGAAGCCAGGTTTCGTTGTGTGCGACGGAGCGGTCCTGGTGGGCGCGGTCCTTGATGGCGGCGACGCCGGCGGCGATCGCCGCCGCGTTGACGTTGAACGGGCCGCGGATGCGGTGGAGGGCGTCGATTACGCCCGCCGGCGCGTAGGCCCAGCCGATGCGCAGCCCCGCGAGACCGTGGATCTTGGAGAAGGTCCGCGTCATCACCGTGTCCTCGCGCGTCGCGACGAGCTCGATGCCGGCCTCGTAGTCGTTCTTGCGGACATATTCGGCGTAGGCGGCGTCGATCACCAGGAGGACGCCGGGGGGGAGGCTCTCGCGCAGCCGCCGCACCTCGTGGACGGGGGTGTAGGATCCCGTCGGGTTGTTGGGGTTGGCGAGGAAGACGACGCGCGTCTTCGGCGTGACGGCGGCGAGGATGCGGTCGACGTCGACGGTGAGGTCGCTCTCCGCCACCACCACCGGGGTGGCGCCGGCGGCGAGCGTCACGATGCGGTAGACGAGGAAGGCGTGCTCGGTGAACACCGCCTCGTCGCCCGGCGAGAGAAAGGCGTTGGCGATCAGCGACAACAGCTCGTCGGAGCCGTTGCCGCAAACGATGCGCTCCGGCTTGAGGCCATAGGCGGCGGCGATCGCCTCGCGCAGCAGCGTCGCGCCGCCGTCGGGATAGAGCTCCAGCGAATTCGCCACGTCGAGGAACGCCGCGCGCGCGGCCGGGCTCGGGCCCAACGGGTTCTCGTTGGACGACAGCTTGTGCTGCTTCACCCCCGTCCCGCCGGAGGAGCGCCCCGGAACATAGGCGGCGATCTCGAGAACGGAGGGGCGCGGCGTGGGGCTGGTCGACTGGCTCATCTCAGGTCTTTCGATCCGGTCGAACTCATTCTGCGACCGGGATGACAAGGGGGAAGGGGTGATAGCGGCCGATCACATCATCGTCGGGACCGAGCACGGTGGCGTCCACCTCCCGTGGGGCGTCCCCGTCCTGCGCGACGAGGGCGATGGGGCCGGCGCCGAACGCGACGCCTTCGCCGCCGAGCACCACGACGACCCCCCCGCTGCTGGTATGATATCGGCCGATGGCGTGGGCCTTGCCGCGGCCGGACCACCAGTCGGACGAGGTGGCGGTGTCGATGATGGCGAGGTCGCTCGGCTTTGCGGCGAGGGCGGCGACGGCGTCCGCCGCATCGGCGTGGAGGGCGGCGGAGATCGGGCCGTAGAGAAAGCGCGCGGTGTCGAGCGCGCCGGCGATGTGCAGCGTGAACGGCCGCTGCACCACGCACGCACCGCCGATGAGGACGCGCCAGATGTGCACCAGAATGTCCGCCGGCATCGGCCCCTCGTGGGCGGCGAGGCGGTTCTCGATCACCGCGGCCTCGCGGGCCGGGCGAATGATGCTTTCGTCGGGCCCCTTGGTCTTGCCGATCTCCGCCACGATCTGAAAGCGCTCGCGCAACAACCGATGCAGCCCCGAGTCCACGGCGTCCAGCCGTTCGCGGAGCTTGGCGAGCGAGTCGTCGGAAGCGGCTTTCGAAGGGGGAGACATTATCGTGACCACAGTTTTGCGCAGGATGCGTGGATAGACCGTCGCACTAGCCGACGCAAAGAAAAGATTGACCCATGACAAGCGACCGGCATAGCGTCCGCACCCTCATGACAGGGCGGTTTGCGGCTGGGCCGAACGGTCGGGCGAACCGTGCCTCGAGGATAAGACTATGACCTCTCAGATCGTGGCCGACGGTGGGGTCTCCACCGCCGGGACCACAGGCGACGAGCGAGACCTCCGCCTCAGGAGCGAGGTCGATCAGCCGTCGAGCCCGGTGGCGCGCTTCACCGACGAGCCGCTGCGGCTCGATTCCGGCCAGTGGCTCGACAGCTGGCAGATCGCCTATCAGACCTACGGCACGCTGAATGCCGACAAGACCAACGCGATCCTCCTCTGCCACGCGCTGACGGGCGATCAACACGCCGCGAACACCCATCCCCTGACGGGCCGTCCGGGGTGGTGGAGCGAGATGGTGGGCCCGGGCCGCCCCGTCGACACCGACCACTTCTTCGTCATTTGCTCCAACGTCGTGGGCGGCTGCGCCGGCACCACCGGCCCGGCGTCGATGAACCCGCGCTCCGGCCGGCCCTACGGGCTCGACATGCCGGTCGTCACCATCGCCGACATGGTGCGCGCGCAGGTCCAGCTGATCGATCGGCTCGGCATCGACACGCTGTTCGCCGTCGTCGGCGGCTCGATGGGCGGCATGCAGGTGCTCGAGTGGGGCGCCTCCTATCCCGACCGCGTGTTCGCCGCCATGCCGATCGCCACCGGGCCGCGCCACTCGCCGCAGAATATCGGCTTCCACGAGGTGGGGCGGCAGGCGATCATGGCCGACCCCGAGTGGCACAGCGGGCGCTATCTCGAAATGGACACCAAGCCGCGCTCCGGTCTGTCGGTGGCGCGCATGGCCGCGCACATCACCTACGTGTCGGAGGCGGCGCTGCACCGCAAGTTCGGTCGCAACCTGCAGGACCGCGAGGACATCACCTACGGCTTCGACGCCGACTTTCAGATCGAGAGCTATCTGCGCTACCAGGGGTCGACCTTCGTCGACCGCTTCGACGCCAATTCCTACCTCTACCTCACCCGTGCGATGGACTATTTCGACCTTGCCGACGATCACGGCGGCTTTCTCGCCAACGCCTTTCAGCGCACGCGAGCGCGCTGGCTCGTGGTGTCCTTCACCTCGGACTGGCTGTTCCCGACGTCGGAGAGTCGCGCCATCGTGCGCGCGCTCAACGGCGCGGCGGCGCAGGTGTCGTTCATGGAGTTCGTGAGCGACAAGGGGCACGACGCCTTCCTGCTCGAGGAGCCGGAGTTCCACCGCGCGGCCCGCGGCTTCCTCACCGGGGCGGCGATCGCCCGTGGCATCGAGCCGCCGGGAGCTGCGATTTGAACCCTCGCATGACGGTCAATCCGAGCGCCGTCGGGCCGACTCGGCTGGACTTCGACGTGATCCGCGAGCTCGTGGAGCCGGGCACCCGCATCCTCGACGTGGGCTGTGGCGACGGATCGCTGATGGCCCTCCTCGTCGGCACCCACGGCGTGCGCGCCTCGGGCATCGAGATCGACCCGGACGGGGTGAAGGAGGCGGTGGCGCTCGGCCTCTCCGTGGTCCAAGGCGATGCCGACACCGATCTCGTGAACTACCCCGACCGCGCCTTCGACTACGTGATCCTGTCGCAGACGCTGCAGGCGACGCGGGCACCCCGCAAGGTGCTGGAGAATCTGCTGCGCATCGGGGAGCACTGCATCGTGTCCTTCCCCAACTTCGGCTTCTGGAAGCTGCGCATGCAGGTGCTTCTGTCGGGTCGCATGCCGAAGACCAAGCTGCTGCCTCAGCCGTGGTGGGATAGCGCCAACATCCACTTCTGCACGATCCGCGACTTCGTGGATCTGTGCGCCGTGATGGGGGTGGAGGTGGAGAACGCCATCGCGCTCAACGCCGCCGGCACGCGCATGCCGTTTCAGGCGCCGTGGTGGTTCTGGAACCTGTTTGGTGAGCAGGCCGTGTTTCTGATCCGCCGCTGAGCGGATCGGCGGTGGCGGAGCGGGTGGGGACCGGCGCGAGGCCCGGCACCAGGATCTTGAGGCCGCGCGCCGGCTTGTTGACCGGAATGCCGCGCATCAGCGTCTTCTGTGCCTCGACGGCGAGCATGCCGGCAAAGCTCGGCATCACCTTGCTGCCGACGCGCTCCCAGGCGCCGGCCGAGCCGAGCACGAAGCGGCGGCGCGAGGGCGGCACGTAGAGAAAGCGGCGGATGGTGATCGGCTCCAGCCAGGCGCTTTCGAGAAGCTGGCAGAGCTGCGAGCGGGAGAAGGGGCGGCCGCGCCCCATGGGCGTGTGCTCGGCGCGTGCCCATGCGCCGGAGCGATAGGGCACGATGGCGAGGATGCGACCCGCCGGCATCAGCACGCGCCAGGCTTCGCGCAGCACCTGCGAGGGGTCGTGCGTCGTCTCCAGCACGTGGACGAGAAGCACCTTGTCGACCGACGAATCGGGCAGCGGCAGCGCGTCCTCGTAGGCGAGGGCGGTGATGTTGGGCCCCTCGCGCGGCCAGTGGAGGATGCCTTCCGCCGCCGGCATCAGCGCGATCACCCGCTCCGCCTCGCCGAGATAGGGCCGCAGATAAGGCGTCGCGTGGCCGATGCCGACGAGGCGCTCGGCGGTGGCGGTCGGCCACACGGCCCGCATCTCCGCGCCGATGATCTGGCGCACGATCCGACCGAGCGGGGTGAGATAGAAGTCGCTCAGTGCTGTGACGTCGAGGTGCATACCAGATGTCCATCAACCATTCCCGAGGCATAGCACGGGCGGCGGCCGACGCCCATCGAGCCCCCATCCATCGAGCCCCATCCATCGACCCCCGACCCATAGACCCGACGGGCCACAGGGACATGGCATCGGCGCCCGGCGCGTGGTAGGCGGAAGTGCGGGTCGGCGCGGTGCTTCGGCCCGTGCACCCCATTTTGACGGATGCGGGTTCTCGCGACACGCATCTCCCCGCGGCGGAACGGGTTTTCGTCGCGCTGCCGTTGTTTTATGCGAGTGAGCGCCAACTGGAGAACGTCATGGCCGAGATCCGCCTCATTCCCTGCCTGTCGGACAACTACGCCGTGCTGGTGCACGAGGGCGACGAGACGGTGCTCGTCGACGCGCCCGAAGCGGGGCCGATCAAGGCGGCCCTCGCCGAGACCGGGTGGACGCTGACGACGATCCTCATCACCCATCACCACTCCGACCACGTCCAGGCGATCGCCGCGGTGAAGGGCGACGCCAAGGTGATCGGCCCGGCGGACGAGGCGGACCGGATCGCAGGTCTCGACGAGACGCTGAAGGACGGTGCGGACTTCATGGTCGGCCCCTTCCACGTCATCGCCATGTCGACGCCCGGCCACACCTCCGGTCCGCTGAGCTACTATTTCCCCGACCAGGGCATCGCCTTCACCGCCGACACGCTGTTCGCCATGGGATGCGGCCGCCTGTTCGAGGGCGACCCGGCGACCATGTGGTCCTCCTTCAAGAAGCTGCGGGCCGCGCTGCCTGACGACACGCGGATCTATTGCGGCCACGAATATACCCTCACCAACGCCCGCTACGGCCATCAGGCGCTTCCCGACGACGCGGCGATCTCCGAGCGGCTGAAGGTGGTGGAAGCGGCGCGCGAGAAGCTGGAGCCCACCGTTCCGACGACGATGGCGGCGGAAAAGGCCACCAACCCGTTCATGCGGGCGGACGATCCGGCGGTCGCCGCCATGTTGGGAATGGCCGGGGCCGACCCGGTGGACGTGTTTGCGCATCTGCGCAAGGGCCGCGATTCCTTCTGAGCGCCCACCCATGACCCCAGCCGAGATCATCGCCGCCCTCGGGATGCAGCCCCACCCGGAGGGCGGCCACTTCGTCGAGACGTTCCGCGACGCTCCCGAGGGCGGTCGCGGCCACTCCACCGCCATCTACTACCTCCTCGAAGCCGGCCAGATGTCGGCGTGGCATCGCGTGGACGCGGCCGAGGTCTGGCACCACTATGTCGGCGGGCCGCTCGCCCTCACGATCGCACCCGACGGAGGGGCGGCGACGACCCACCATCTCGGTGGCGACCTCGCTGCCGGCGAGCGCCCGCAGATCGTAGTGCCGGCCGGCCACTGGCAGACCGCCGAGCCGCTCGGCGCCTTCACCCTGGTGGGCTGCACGGTGGCGCCGGGCTTCGCCTTCGAGGGGTTCGAGATGGCTCCCGCCGGCTGGCGGCCGACACTGCGGTCATCTGACTAGGGGCGTTGAAAGCAGGCCGTCGCGCACCTACTCCATAAGGGTGTGCCGAGCGACGCGCTCTGCGCAACAGCGTCAGTTTGCCGACATTTGGCTGTGGCATGAACCGGACAGCGTCCTGTCCGCGGATTGTCGCGGCCGAGCTCGGCTCCCTCCTCTTGCGCCACGGCTCCGGCGGCGCGTTTGCCCCAGGTGACCCTTGATGTTCCTCGCCCTGCAGATCGTCGGAGGCTTTCTCGGCCTCCTCATAGGCGGGGATCTTCTGGTGCGGGGGGCGTCGGCAATCGCGGTGAGGCTCGGGATGTCGCCGCTCGTCGTCGGGGTGGTGATCGTGGGCTTCGGCACCTCGGTGCCCGAGCTCGTGACGTGCGTGCGCGCCGCGCTCGGCGGGGCCTCCGGCATTGCCGTCGGCAACATCGTCGGCTCCAACATCGCCAACATCCTGCTGATTCTCGGCGCGGCGGCCCTGATGCGCCCGTTCGCCGCATCGCGCCATGCCGTCCTGCGCGACGGCAGCATCGTGATCGCCTCGGCGCTGATGTTCGCGGCGGCCGCGTGGACGGGCACCATGGGCCGCGTCACCGGCGCGGTGTTCGTCGTCCTCCTCATCGCCTACCTCGTCTACACCGTGCGCAGCGACCGCAAGGCAGCGGCAAGCTACGACGACGTGCCGGCAGTGGAGGGAACGTCGCTCCTGATGGCGATCGTGGCGATCGTGGTGGGCCTCATCCTGGTGCTGCTCGGGGCGGAATATCTCGTCAACGGCGCGGTGGTGACGGCCCGCCTGTTCCACGTGTCGGAGGAGGTGATCGGCCTCACCATGGTCGCCGTCGGCACGTCGCTGCCGGAGCTCGCGACGTCGGTGGTGGCGGCGATCCGCAAGCACCCCGAGATCGCGCTCGGCAACGTGCTCGGCTCCAACGTCTACAACGCGGTGGGCATCATGGGCATCACCGCCCTCGTGAAGCCGGTGCCGGTGTCCGACACGCTGCGCACCGTCGATATCCCGCTGATGGTGGCGATCTCGGTGCTTCTGGTGGTGATGGTGGCGACGGGGCGGCGCGTGTCGCGCTGGGAGGGGGCGATGCTCCTCGCGCTCTACGGCGTCTATATCGGCTTGCAGACGCAGGCGGCCTGAGGGGAGGGCGGCACGCCACCCTCCCGCCCGGCCGTCGACCGATCGGTCAGGTGATGTACTGGCCGCCGTTGATCGTCATCGTCGCGCCGGTGATGAAGGCGGCGTCCTCGGAGGCGAGATAGGCGCAGAGCTTGCCGATCTCGCCGGCCTGGCCGAGCCGCCCCACCGGGATCGCGGCGATGATGCTCTCCAGCACCTTCTCCGGCACGGCCGCCACCATGTCGGTGTCGATGTAGCCGGGGCAGACCGCGTTGACGGTGATGCCCTTGCGCGCATTCTCCTGGGCGAGCGCTTTGGTGAAGCCGATCACGCCGGCTTTGGCGGCCGAGTAGTTCACCTGCCCCATCTGGCCCTTCTGGCCGTTGATGGAGGAGATGTTGATGACGCGGCCGAAGCCGCGATCGCGCATGCCGTTGATCAGCGGGCGGGTGACGGAGAAGAGCGAGGAGAGGTCGGTGTCGATCACCGCCGACCACTGCTCCCAGCTCATGCGGTGGAAGGTGGTGTCGCGCGTGATGCCCGCGTTGTTCACCACCACGTCGATGGGGCCGATGGCCGCCTCGATCTCCGGCAGGCGGGCTGCGCAGACGGCGTGGTCGCTGACGTCGAACTTCTCGACATGGATGCCGGTCTCGTCGCTGAAGGCCTTCGCCTTCTCGTCGTTGCCGGCGTAGTTGGCGATGACTGTGTGTCCCGTCTCCTTGAGTGCCTTCGAGATCGCGGCACCGATGCCGCGTGTGCCGCCCGTCACCAATGCGATGCGCGCCATGGGGTCCCTCCGTACTGCCCGCTGAGCGGGTCTATCGTTTCCTGTACCGTATGACCTAGTTCAAACGTGCTGCAAACTGCACGAATTTTGCCAATTCATTCAGTGCGATGCGCGTCTGTCACGCTGCACCGCACCGGTGCGCTGCAGCAACGCGTTCAAGGCACGGATAGCGACGATGCTACGGCGCGAACGATGTCGCCTTGATGTCGGACAATGTTGAGAGATCCCGAAGCGATCGGGGAGACGGAAAGCGCATCGCGGCGGGGAGGGCGCTTGCGGCGAATCCGTCGGCAGGGAGGGGACGGAGCCGGGTTTGCCGCTGTCGCGGCGATGGCAGGTCGATCCCGCCGCCGCGCCGGTTCGTCGCGGGTGGTCGCCCCTCGGGGCCGGCCCGTCGAAGGCTTACTGCATGCGCTCCACGCACATCGCGACACCCATGCCGCCACCGATGCAGAGCGTCGCGAGGCCGCGGTTGGCGCCACGGCGGGCCATCTCGAAGAGCAGCGTGGTGAGAACGCGGTTGCCCGATGCACCGATCGGGTGACCGATGGCGATGGCCCCGCCGTTGACGTTCACGATGTCGCTCGACCAGCCCATGTCCTTGTTGACGGCGCAGGCCTGAGCCGCGAACGCCTCGTTGGCCTCGACGAGGTTGAGATCGCCGACGCTCCAGCCGGCCTTCGCCAGCGCCTTCTGGGAAGCGGGGATGGGGCCCGTGCCCATCACCTTCGGGTCGACGCCCGCCGTCGCCCAGGACACGATCTTCACCATCGGCGTGATGCCGCGCTTCTCGGCGTTGGCGAGCGACATCAGGACCATCGCCGAGGCGCCGTCGTTGATGCCGGAGGCGTTGCCGGCGGTCACCGTGCCGTCCTTCTCGAAGGCCGGGCGGAGCTTGGTCATCGCATCGATCGAGGCGCCGTGGCGGATATACTCGTCGTCCTCCACGATGGTGTCGCCCTTGCGACCCTTCACCGTGACGGGGACGATCTCGTCCTTGAAGCGGCCGGCCTTCTGGGCGGCCTCGGCCTTGTTCTGCGAGGCGACGGCGAACTCGTCCTGCTGCTCGCGGGTGATCTGCCACTCACGTGCCACGTTCTCGGCGGTCGTGCCCATGTGGTAGCCGTTGAAGAAGTCCCACAGGCCGTCCTTGATCATGGTGTCGACCATCTTGAAGTCGCCCATCTTGTGGCCGGCGCGCAGGTGCCCGGCATGGGGCGAGAGGGTCATGTTCTCCTGCCCGCCGGCGACGATGATGTCGGCGTCGCCGGTCTGGATCTGCTGCATGCCGATGCAGACCGAGCGCAGGCCCGAGCCGCACACCTGATTGAGGCTCCACGCGGTCGCCTCCTTGGGAATGCCGGCGCCAATGGCGGCCTGGCGGGCGGGGTTCATGCCGTTGGCGGCGGTGAGGACCTGGCCGAGGATCACCTCGTTCACCTCTTCCGGCGCGACGCCGGCACGCTCCAGGGCGCCCTTGATCGCGACCGTTCCGAGCTCGGCGGCGGGAACGGTGGCAAACGAGCCGTTGAAGGAGCCCACGGGTGTGCGGGCGGCGCTCGCGATCACGACGCTGTCATCGGCCATCTTAAACTCCTCTCGGTGTTCTTTCGGCGGGAAGGGCCGGGGACGGGGCCGTTCCAATGTTGGCGAGACTACAGACCCCACCCCTCCACACTGTCAACAGACTGTTCCGGCGGCAATGGCTGTTCGCATTTGCAGCAAATCGGCTGGCGTTGAACGTGAATTGGTCTTAGGCTGTGCAAACTGGAGGCCGCCGGGTCGTGTGTGGGCGGGGTGGCCGAGCGGCCAGAGCCCGACCAGAGAGACCGGACCTGTTCAAATAGAGGTGTGGCATGCCGGGCGAGAAGCCGCCGATCGTCATCAAGAAATACGCCAACCGGCGCCTCTATCACACGGGAACGAGCGCGTACGTCACGCTCGAAGACCTTGCGGATATGGTGCGTCGTGGCGAGGAATTCGTGGTGCAGGATGCCAAGACCGGTGAGGAGATCACCCGTGGCGTCCTCGGCCAGATCATCTTCGATGCGGAGAGCCGCGGGAAGGGGCTTCTGCCGATCGCCTTCCTGCGTCAGCTCATCACCTATTATGGCGACCAGATGCAGACCCTCGTGCCGACTTATCTGGAGCACTCGCTCGCCTCGTTCACGCGCGAGCAGGAGAAGATGCGCAAGGACATGACCGACGCCTTCGGCATGCCCTTCAGCGCGGTGGAGGATCAGGTGCGGCGGAACATGGACATGTTCAACCGCTCGATGCGGATGTTCATGCCCTTCGCCGGCGAGGCCGGGACGGCGCCGGAGGAGGCGCCGCGGGCCGACGCCACCAACGCCGAGCATCTCGCCCAGGACGTCGCGGCGCTGCGCGGCGAACTGGCGCGGATGCAGGCGCGGATCGACGCGCTCGCGAGCCCGCCGCAGCCCGCCCCCGCCGCCAACGCCCCGGAGGACGAGCCGGCGGCGGACGTCACCACGCCCAAGAAGCGCACCAAGTCGCAGGGCTGACGCCCAAGCGCCCCGCCCGCACGGGCAGGGCGCGGCCGACCCGTCAGTCGGGCACCGCGTCCATGGTGCTGTGCGAGGCGACCATGGAGATCGACACCGTCGACAGCGTGTCGACGAGGGCGACGATCGTCAGAAGGAAGAACACCGACGTTCCGGCGAACGGCACCGTCAGGAACAAGATGATGTAGACGCACAGGACGAGCACCATCACGATGTTGCCGAGAACGGTGCCGCGGTTGGTGCTCGCCGAGCGAAGCATGCCGAGCAGCAGGAGCACGATGGCGACGGTGACGAGCAGGTCGCCGTAGCTCAGCGACCAGGATTGCCCCGACACCAGCGTGAACGAGATTACCGCTTTGCTCCAGAACGGATGCAGCGCCACCTGTCCCGGCTCCACGACATAGTTGGAGTGGTCGTAGAGGAAGACGGCCGCGAAAGTGTAGAGAACGAGGGGGATGAGGGTGAACGGAAAGAGTCCCATCGGTGCCTGCCTTGCGTCTTATGAGGAGCGCACCCGATGGCCGGGCGGCGCCACTGGGTCAAGTCGCGGCGACGAAGGACAGTTCCACCGGAGCGCAACAAAAGGACCCTGCCGGCCCTCGGTGCGCGCGCAAACATGTGCGCCGCGCCGACGGATCGGCACGGCGGTCACGCCATCGGCATGAAACGGGCGTCCGGACATCGAATGAGGCCGGACGCGAATCGGATCGGATCAGTCGTCCGACTTCACATTGAGGACCTGGCGGCCACGGTAGCGGCCGGTCTTCAGGTCGATGTGATGCGGGCGCTTCAGCTCGCCGCTGTCCTTGTCTTCCACGTAGGTGGGCGTCTTCAGCCCGTCGGCAGAGCGACGGAAGCCGCGCTTCATGGGGCTGACCTTCCGCTTGGGCACGGCCATGATCGAACACTCCTCTCGCCGCGCGTCGCGGCATCGACAGTCAAATAAGCAGGGGCGGCGGCCACACGCCACCGAACGAGGCCGTATAAGGCGACGACGGCCGCAATGCAATGGTGCCGCCCGCAACCCGTGCCGGGTCAGGGGCGGATCCGCTCCGGCAGACAAGTAAACACCCACGGCGCGCGGTCAAGCTCCTTTTCCACGTGGGCCATCACGGCGCGGTGGCGCCGGCTCGGCGAAAGCGGGTGACGCACCGAGGGCGCGGGCAGCATCGTCGCCATCGCGAGCGCCTGCTCGCGGGTGAGGTCGGCGCTCGCAACGCCGAAATAGCGCTCCGCCGCCGCCTCCGCGCCGAACACGTTGGAGCCCCATTGGGCGATGTTGAGGTAGATCTCGAGGACGCGATCCTTGGACAGGACGAGGTCCATCCAGAACGCCAGCGGCACCTCCAGCGCCTTGCGCACGTAGGAGCGGTCCGGCCAGAGAAAGAGGTTCTTCACCACCTGCATGGTGATGGTGCTCGCCCCCCGCGGCGTCTGCCCGTCGAGCGCCTTGGCGACGACGATGCGCATCTGCCCGAGGTCCACGCCCCAGTGCAGACAGAAGCGGGCGTCCTCGCTCATCACCACGGCCCGCACCAGATAGGGGGACATGTCGTCGAGCGGTCGCCAGATCTGCACGGCGGGCTGATGCATGCGCTCCGACCGCAGGATCGCCAGCGACGGGGGGTCGATCACCGCGTAGATGACGGTGAGGACGAGCGGCGTCGCCGCGAGAAGGCCGACGAGGCTGGCGAGGAGGCCGCAGAGACTGGCGATGGCAAGGCGCACGGCACCTCCTTGCGTGAACGGCGCGCCGTTGGAACGGCAGCGTCCCCAGCGGCACTTTCACATAGTGCCCTCGATTTGATACCGCCAACCGCACGTTTGGCGACACGCCCCGCGCGGGCAAGGAGACCACCGATGGATTTCGCCGCACGGCTTGCCGAAACGGCCCGCCTGACCGATGCAGCGCTGGCGGAGGCCCTCGCCGGGCTCGCCGCCGAGGGCCGGGTGCCCGCCACTCTCCTCGCGGCAACCGAGCACGCTCTCCTCGGCGGTGGCAAGCGTTTCCGCCCCTTTCTGGTGATCGAGGCGACGATCCTGTGCGACGGGCCGGCCGACGCCGCCATCGCCGTGGGCGCGGCCTTCGAGTGCGTCCACGCCTACAGTCTGGTGCACGACGATCTGCCGGCGATGGACGACGACGACATGCGCCGCGGCCGCCCGACGGTGCACAAGGCGTACGACGAGGCGACCGCGATCCTCGTCGGCGACGGGCTGCAGGCGCTCGCCTTCGAGATCGTCACCGCGCCGCCGGTGCCGATCGACGCCGCCGGCCCGCTCGCCCGCCTGCTCGCGGCGGCGGCGGGCTTCCAGGGCATGGTCGGCGGCCAGCATCGCGACCTCAACGCCGCGGGGCTCGACGCCGACGGCATCCGCCTGATGCAGGGCATGAAGACCGGGGCGCTGATTCGAGCCGCCGCGGAGGCCGGCGCGATCGTCGCGGGGGCGCCGGAGGAGGCGCGCCGGCGTCTCGCCGAGTTCGGCGCGCTGATCGGCGAGGCGTTCCAGCTCGCCGACGACCTTCTCGATATCGAAGGCACCGCCGAGGAGACCGGCAAGCGCGTCAACAAGGACGCCGAAGGCGGCAAGGCGACGCTCGCCGCGCTCCTCGGCCCGGAGGCGGCGCGGGTGCGGCTCGGCGAGACGGTGGCGCGGGCGTCGGAGATCCTCGCCCCCTTCGGCGCACGCGCCGACGTGCTGCGCGAGGCGTGCCGGTTCGTCGCCGAGCGGCGCTCGTAAAGGTGGGTGAAGCCCCGCTGAATGGGTGGCTCAGCCCGCCTTCAGCCCGCATCGGCGAAGCTCCTGCCGTCAACACGACGACAGGAGAGATCGATGCACACGAGACTGATCCAGAACTTCGCCGTCCCCATCGTGATGGCCGCGGTCCTCGTCGGCGCGACGGGGGCGATGGCCGCGCCGTCCCATGGAGAAACGCCGCGCTTCGTCCCGACCGTTGCCACCGCCCCCGCCACGGCGGACGCGACGGCGGGCCTGGTGCTGGTCGCCCACGCGAGCGACTGGCACCACCGTCACGGTGAACGGCGGGACTATCGCCATCATCGGCGGCCGGACTACGGCCATCGGCGGCACGGCCGGCGGGTGAGCGTCGTCCGCCGGCCCTGCCAGACGCGGGTCATCCGTCGGACGCCCTACGGCCGCGTGGTGGAGGTGATCGAAACCTGTGGGTCGCGCTATCGTGGTCCGCGCGGCTGGCGCGGCTACTGAACCTCAGCGGAGCCGTCGCGGCGGCTGGACTTGCGTGGAGCCGTCGCGGCGGCTGGACTTATGTGGAGCCGTCGCGGCGGCTGATCCGAGGGGGCGGCCGCCGAAGTCCGCCCTCCCGCAGCGCCCTCGACGTCGCGGGAGGGCGGCATGCCGCCCGGTGCGGGTCAGAACTTGCGCACGTCCACGAAGTGACCGGCGATCGCCGCGGCCGCCGCCATCGCCGGAGACACCAGATGGGTGCGCCCACGGTAGCCCTGGCGGCCTTCGAAGTTGCGGTTGGAGGTGGACGCGCAGCGCTCGCCCGGCTCCAGCCGGTCGGCGTTCATCGCGAGGCACATCGAGCAGCCCGGCTCGCGCCACTCGAAACCCGCCTCGAGCAGGATCTTGTCGATCCCCTCCGCCTCGGCCTGCGCCTTGACGAGGCCGGACCCCGGCACCACCAGCGCGCTGACGCTCTCCGCCACCTTGTGGCCGCGCACGATGTTGGCGACGGCCCGCAGGTCCTCGATGCGCCCGTTGGTGCAGGAGCCGATGAACACCTTGTCGATGGCGATGTCGGTCATTGGGGTGCCGGGGGTGAGCGCCATATATTCGAGCGCGCGCTCCATGGCACGACGCTTGGCCGGGTCCTCGACGTCCGCCGGATTCGGCACCGCACCTTCGATCGACATCACCGCCTCGGGCGAGGTGCCCCAGGTGACGATCGGCGGCAAGTTCGCTCCATCGAGGCTGACCTCGCGGTCGAACGCGGCGTCCTCATCGCTCGGCAGGGTCTTCCAGTAGGCGAGGGCCTGTTCGAACGCGATGCCCTTCGGCGCCTTGGGGCGGCCGTCGATATAGGCGAAGGTGGTGTCGTCGGGCGCGACCATGCCGGCGCGCGCGCCGCCCTCGATCGACATGTTGCAGACCGTCATGCGGCCTTCCATCGACAGGGCGCGGATGGCGTCGCCGGCATATTCGATCACGTAGCCGGTGCCGCCGGCGGTGCCGATGTGGCCGATGATCGACAGCACGATGTCCTTCGCGGTGACGCCGGCGGGCGTCATGCCGTTGACCGACACGCGCATGTTCTTCGCCTTGCGCGAGACGAGGGTCTGCGTCGCGAGGACGTGCTCGACTTCCGACGTGCCGATGCCGTGGGCGAGCGCCCCGAAGGCGCCGTGGGTGGAGGTGTGGCTGTCGCCGCACACGATGGTCATGCCCGGCAGGGTGAAGCCCTGCTCGGGGCCGACGATGTGCACGATGCCCTGCCGAATGTCGCGCTCGTTGTAATACTCGACACCGAAGTCCACGGCGTTCTGCGCCAGCGTCTCCACCTGAAGCGCCGATTCCGGATCGTCGATGCCGTGGCTGCGGTCGGTGGTGGGGACGTTGTGGTCGACGACGGCGAGGGTGCGCGTGGGCGCGTGGACCTGACGGCCGGCAATGCGTAGCCCTTCGAACGCTTGCGGGCTCGTGACCTCGTGGACCAGATGGCGATCGATGTAGAGAAGCGCCGTACCGTCATCCGAGATTTCGACGAGATGGTCGTCCCAGATTTTGTCGTACAGCGTGCGCGGCGGCATGGTGCCCGTCCCCCTCAGTTCTCGTTGGAACTGTTCAGATGCCAATCCGAAGCGCGGATGGCAAGCTCTTCAGGTGAGACGCGCGCTGCGGGCGGTGCATACCGCCCGGTGGGGTTCAGCCGGCAATCGCCGGAGTGCGGGTGATCAGCTCGAAGACGTCGGTCGCCGTATCGGCGTTGCGCAACTCGTCCGTCATGCCGGGGGTGCGCAGCACGCGGGCGATCTTGGCCAGCGCCTTCAGGTGATCGGCACCCGCCTCCTCCGGCGCGAGCAGGGCGAAGATGAGGTCGACGGGCTGGTCGTCCAGCGCCTCGAATTCGATGGGCTCGGCGAGGCGGAAGAAGAAACCGTATATCTTGTCGAGCCCGACGAGTTTGCCATGCGGGATGGCGATGCCGTTGCCGACGCCGGTGGAGCCGAGGCGCTCGCGCTGGAGCAGCGTGTCGAACACCTCGCGCTCGGGCATGCCCGTCTGGCGGGCCGCCACGGCGCTGATCTCCTGGATTGCGTGCTTCTTGGAGTGCACGGGAAGCCGCAGGATCACGGCTTCCGGCGCCAGGAGGTTGGAGATCTCCACGGGTTTCACTCGGCCGCGGCGCCGGTGGCGCCGGTTGGAACCTCGTCGTGGCCCGCGAGGGAGGGATCGATCCAGCCGACATTGCCGTCGGCGCGGCGGTAGACGACGTTGTGGGTGCCGTTGGCGGCGTTGCGGAACATCAGCGCGGGAGCGTCGATGAGGTCGAGCTCCAGGACGGCCATGCCCACGGTCATCGTCTTGATCTTGGTCGGCGCCTCGGCGACCACGAGGGGCGCGTAGTTGGCCTCGAGCTCCTCGTCCTCGTCGGGCGTCGCGAGCACCGAGAGGGTCGCGGCGGCCACCTCGTCGGCCCCGCTGCCGGGCCCGTGGTGGTGGGCCTTGAGACGTCGCTTGTAGCGGCGCAGCCGCTTGTCGATCCGCTCGGCGGCCTGATCGAAGGCGAAGGTGGCATCGCCCGCCGAGGCGGAGGTGCGCAGCACGATGCCGGTGTCGAGGTGGAGGGTGCAGTCGACGTCGAAGCCGGCGCCGGTCTTCGACAGGGTGATCTGGCCGGAATGGTTGCCGTCGAAATACTTGCCGAGAGACGTCGCGAGGCGCTCTTCGATTCGCTGACGCAGGGCCGCCCCTACATCCATATTCTTGCCGGTGATGGTGAGGGACATGGCGGCCTCGTCGCTTCTGTTGGGTCGTGCACTGTAGGATAGGGCGGATCGGCGTGCACGGCCTGGAATGGCTGGAACTTGCTGAACCACTCGTGCGTGAGCGCACGAGGTGCGTGCTATGCACCTGTATCCTGCAGGGGCGCGGCCTTCTATGCGCGGCGCGGACTGCATGTCAACGCCGCAAATGGGAGCTTGCGAAGCCTTCGTGTCGCGCCATTCGGCGGCGTTCGACGGACGACGGAATGTTCATCGCCTCGCGATATTTCGCCACCGTGCGCCGCGCGATGACGATTCCGTTGGCCTTGAGCGTCTTCACGATCTCGTCGTCGGAGCGCACGGAAGCTGGCGTTTCGGTGTCGACGAGCTGGCGAATCTGTGCCCGCACGGCGTCGGCGGAGACGCTGCCGTCGGCCGCGTCGATGGCGACGGCGAAGAAGGCGCGGAAGGGGAAGACGCCGCGTGGCGAGGATAGCGCTTTGTTGGAGACCACGCGGGAAACCGTGGATTCGTGCATGCCAATATCCTCCGCGACTTCGCGCAGGGTGAGAGGGGAGACGTGCTGCGCCGTGCCTTCAAAGAAGGCACGCTGCCGCGTCACAATGGCGCTCGCCACCTTCACAATGGTACGGGCGCGTTGATCGAGGCTGCGCGTCAGCCAGTGGGCCGAGCGCAGGCACTGATTGGCGAAGCTGACCGCGGCGGTGTTGCCGGTGGCGGCGATCTCGGCGTGGTAGTCCGCGTCGATCAGGACCTTGGGCATGCGCGCGGTGTCGAGGACCACGAGAAAGCCGCCGTTGGCGCGGCGGCGCACGATCACGTCGGGCTCGATGGCGTGGATCGGGGCGGCGTCGAAGGCGAGGCCCGGCCGCGGGTCGAGGGTGCGGATCGTCGACAGCGTCTCCACCACCGCGCTCTCGCTCGTGTCGCACACCTCCGCGAGGCGGCGCACGTCGCGCCGCGCGACGAGGTGGAGATTGTCGAGAATGCCCTGTGCCACCGGCGTGAGAGCGTCGATCTCGGCGAGCTGAAGCGCCAGGCACTCCTGCAGAGAGCGGGCGAAGAGGCCGGTCGGCTCCATGGTCTGCAGCTTTGCGAGGGTGGCCGAGACGGCGGCGCCCGACACGCCCAGCATCTCGAGCGCCGACGTCTCGGCCCCATCCGACAGGCGACCGTCCTCGTCGAGCGAGCCGATCAGAAAATTGGCGATCTGCTGCTCGGCCGGCGTGAGGCCAAGCGTCGCGGCCTCGCGGGCGCAATGCTCGGTCAAGCTGGTCCGACCCGCGACCGCGGCGAGGGGATCGTTGCCGGAGACCTCGCGCACCCCCTCGCGGCGCACCGGCACGCGCCCGTCGCTGCGCGACGCGAGGGTAAGCAGCGGATTTTGATCGACTTCTTCGCGAACCGCCGCCTCCAGCTCGAGGTTCGACATCTGGAGGAGTTTGATCGCCTGCATGAGCTGCGGCGTCATGGCCAGCGTTTGACGCTGTGTTTGGACGAGTCGGAGAGAAGGTGTCACAGAGCTTCGAACCGTTGGCGCGTTCCTTGCATGCGCATTGAATAAACGGTTGGGCCCGTGAGTCAAAGGCGGAATTTCTCACCCAAATAGAGCCGGCGCACGTCCGGGTTGTTAACAATCTCCTCAGGTGTCCCCTCGGTCAACACCGATCCCGAGGCGATGATGGTGGCCCGATCGATGAGACCAAGTGTCTCACGCACGTTGTGGTCGGTGATCAGGACGCCGATGCCGCGCCGCGTGAGGTGGCGCACCAGCGTCTGAATGTCGGCGACGGCGATGGGGTCGACGCCCGCGAACGGCTCGTCGAGAAGCATGAAATCGGGCCGGGAGGCGAGGGCGCGGGCGATCTCCACGCGCCGCCGCTCGCCGCCCGAGAGCGACGTCGCCGGCGCGTGCGCGAGGCGGGTGAGGCCGAACTCCTCGAGCAGCTCCTCGAGCGCGGCCTTGCGCGCCCGGGCGTTCTTCTCGGTGAGCTCCAGGATCGCGAGCACGTTCTGCGCCACCGTGAGGCCGCGGAAGATCGAGGCTTCCTGGGGCAGATAGCCGATGCCGAGCCGGGCGCGGCGGTACATCGGCAGGTGGGTGACGTCGAAGCCGTCGAGCGTGATCGTCCCCGCGTCCGGCCGGATGAGGCCGGTGATCATGTAGAACACGGTGGTCTTGCCGGCGCCGTTGGGGCCGAGCAGACCCACTGTCTCGCCGCGCTCCACGTGGAGCGACACGTCGCTCACGACGGCTCGCCGCCCATAGATCTTGGCAAGGCTCGACACGGTGAGGCCGAGGGGGGCCTCGTCGGGTCGAGCCTTGGAGCGTGTCCGCGCCGAGGGGCGCGAGTGGGCGTGTGGGGCAGTCTGATCCATGCCTTCGTCCATAGCGCGGGCGTGGTGGCGAACGGGTAAATCGTCGCTCGCACCAATAGACCGATTTAGCATGTTGCGTCACGCATACCCGTCCCGCAGCACGCTCGACACCGGACGTTGCCCACATGGGGACCTCGGCGCGCCGGCGCTACTGTGGCAAAAGGGGCCCCGCGGGTTGGCATCGTCGGAGCGCCAACACACTTGATGCGGGATAAGATCACGAGGAGCGCGTATGGCCGCCCGACAACAAAACAGCATCGCGAAGCTCGTTCTGGAGCTCGGGCCGCTCGTCACCTTCTTCGTGGTCAACGCGCGGGCGGAGGCCTGGCACTTCGCCGACTACGCACTTTTTTCGGGCGTCGCCCCCAAGGAAGTGCCCATCATGGCGGCGACGGCGGCGTTCATGCTGGCGACCGTCGCGGCGCTCGCGGTGTCCCTCGCCCTCTACCGCCGCATCCCGGTGATGCCGCTCCTCTCCGGCGTCATCGTCGTCGTGTTCGGCGGGCTGACCCTCTATCTGCAGGACGAGCTGTTCATCAAGCTGAAGCCCACCATCGTGAACCTGATGTTCGCGGCGGCGCTGCTCGGCGGCCTTTTCGTATTTAAGCGGCCGCTCCTCGGGTTCGTGTTCGATTCGGTGTTCCAGCTCGACGAGGAGGGGTGGTGGAAGCTGTCCTTCCGCTGGGGCCTCTTCTTCCTCTTCCTCGCCGGCCTCAACGAGGCGGTGTGGCGCAGCTTCTCCACCGACACCTGGGTGACCTTCAAGGTGTTCGGCACCATGCCGCTGACGATCGCCTTCGCGATCTCCCAGATGCCGCTTCTCAACCGCCACCAGCTGAAGCCGACGGCCGACGGGTGAGCCGGCCCGATCGCGGCTTCGGCTCAATCGCCGAGCCGTGAGGGCGGCACGTCCCAGAACGGGCGGCCGGCCTCCCGCTCCGCGTCGGCGCGGCTGACGCCGATGTCGCGCAAGGCGGCGTCGTCGAGGCGGGAGAGGGCGTCGCGCTCGCCGAAGAGGCCGAGGGCGAGGCCGAGGCGCGCGAGGATCCCGCGGAAGCGAAAGCGAGGCAGGCCGGTGCGGCGGCGGCACGTGAGGGTGGTCGACATGGCAATCTCCATGGGGGTCTGCGGTGTTTCCATGTCGCGAGGATAGGGGTACCGTCGACGTTCATACTTCGATGAAGGTCGAACCATCATGAAAGACGGACCGGACATCGCCCGCATCGCCTCCCTCATCGGCGATCCGGCGCGCGCCAACATCCTGTCGGCGCTGATGGGGGGTGTGGCACTGACGGCGGCCGAGCTCGCCGGCGAGGCGGGGGTGACGCCGCAGACCGCGAGCAGCCATCTCGCCAAGCTGGAAGAGGGTGGCCTGGTGGTGCCGCGGCGGCAGGGGCGGCACAAATATTTCGCCCTCGCGAGCGACGAGGTCGCGGGTCTCCTCGAGGGCCTTGCCGGCCTCGCCGCCCATCGCGGCCACACCCGCACCCGGCGCGGCCCGCGCGACGCGGCCATGCGGCACGCCCGCGTCTGCTACAACCACCTCGCCGGCGACCTCGCCGTGCAGATGTTCGACAGCCTCGTCGCCGAAGGCGCGCTCGACCTCGACCACGGCATCACGCTGACGCCGAAGGGGGAGGCGGTGATGGCGGGGCTCGGGGTCGATCTCGCGACGCTGCGGGCGGGGCGTCCGGCGCTGGTGCGCGAGTGCCTCGACTGGAGCGAGCGGCGCTCCCATCTCGGCGGCAGCCTGGGGCGGGCGCTGTTCGGCCGCTTCCTCGAACTCGGCTGGGTGCGGCGGGAGGAGGGCTCGCGCGTCGTGCGCTTCACGGGCGAGGGACTGCGGCGCTTCAACGCCGCCTTCCCCCGCGCGCTCGAGGCCGCCTGACGGGCGGCGCCCGGATCAGCCCTTGCGGTTCTGCCGGTTCTCGATGAGATCGTCGACCACGGCGGGGTCGGCGAGGGTGGAGGTGTCGCCCAGCGCGCCGAAATCGTCCTCGGCGATCTTGCGCAGGATGCGGCGCATGATCTTGCCCGAGCGCGTCTTCGGCAGCCCCGGCGCCCATTGGATGAGGTCGGGCTTGGCGATCGGGCCGATCTCGGAGCGCACCCAGTCGGACAGCTCCTTGCGCAGCGCCTCCGAGGGCTCCTTGTCGGACATCAGCGTGACGTAGCAGTAGATGCCCTGGCCCTTGATGTCGTGCGGGTAGCCGACGACGGCGGCCTCCGACACGGCCGGATGGGCGACGAGGGTCGATTCGATCTCCGCCGTGCCCATGCGGTGGCCGGACACGTTGAGCACGTCGTCGACGCGGCCGGTGATCCAGTAGTAGCCGTCCTCGTCGCGCCGGCAGCCGTCGCCGGTGAAGTAGTAGCCCTTATAGTGCTGGAAGTAGGTCTCCACGAAGCGCTGATGGTCGCCCCACACGGTGCGCATCTGGCCGGGCCAGGAATCGGCGATCACGAGCACGCCTTCCGTCGCCCCCTCGAGCACCTCGCCGGTGTTCGCGTCGAGCACCGCGGGCTTGATGCCGAAGAAGGGCGTCGTCGCCGAGCCCGGCTTGGTCGGCGTGGCGCCGGGCAGCGGGGTGATGAGATGCCCGCCCGTCTCCGTCTGCCACCAGGTGTCGACGATGGGGCAGCGCTTGGCGCCCACCACCTCGTCGTACCAGCGCCAGGCCTCGGGGTTGATGGGCTCGCCCACCGTGCCGAGGATGCGCAGCGAGGAGAGGTCATGCGCCTTCACCGGCTCGTCGCCCTTACCCATCAGCGCGCGGATCGCGGTGGGGGCGGTGTAGAAGGTCGCCACCTTGTGCTTCTCGCACACGGCCCAGAAGCGGCCGGCGTCCGGATAGGTGGGAACGCCCTCGAACATCAGGCTGATGGCGCCGTTCGCGAGCGGGCCGTAGACGATGTAGGTGTGGCCCGTGACCCAGCCGACGTCGGCGGTGCACCAGTAGATCTCGCCGTCCTTGTAGTCGAAGGTGAGCTTGTGGGTCATGGCGGCGTAGACCATGTAGCCGCCGGTGGTGTGGACGACGCCCTTGGGCCGACCGGTGGAGCCGGAGGTGTAGAGGATGAAGAGGGGATCCTCCGCGCCCATCTCCTCCGGCGGGCAGTCGGCGTCGACGGTGGCCTCGAGCGCGTCGAGCCAGTAGTCCTGCCCGGCATTCCAGGCGACTTGCTGGCCGGTGCGCCGCACCACCAGGCACTTCACGCTCTCCTTGCAGTGGAGGAGGGCGGAGTTGGTGTTGTCCTTGAGGTTGGTGGTGCGTCCGCCGCGCGGCGCGCCGTCGGAGGTGATGACGAGCTTGGCGTCGCAGTCGTTGATGCGGTTGGCGAGGCTGTCGGGCGAGAAGCCGGCGAACACCACCGAGTGCACCGCGCCGATGCGGGCGCAGGCGAGCATCGCGTAGGCGGCTTCCGGGATCATCGGCAGGTAGATCACCACGCGGTCGCCGCGGCCGATGCCGAGCTCCTTCAGCACGTTGGCGAAGCGGCACACCTTCTCGTGCAGCTCGCGGTAGGTGATGTGCTTGGCCTCGTCGGTCGGGGCGTCCGGCTCCCAGATGATGGCGGTCTGGTCGCCGCGCGTCGCGAGGTGGCGGTCGATGCAGTTCGCCGAGGCGTTGAGCGTGCCGTCCTCGTACCAGCGGATATAGACGTTGGGCGATTGGAAGGAGGTGTTCTTCACCCGCGTATAGGGGGTGATCCAGTCGATCCGCTCGCCTTCCTTGCGCCAAAAGGCCTCAGTGTCCTCGACGGAGGCCTTGTACATGCGCTGATAAGTCTCGGCGTCGATGTGGGCGTTTTTCGCGATGTCGGAGGGGACCGGGATCGTTTCGGTCATGACGTTTCCTCGCCTTCGATGTCTGCTCGTGGCCGTTTCTGCGACGATGGCGGTCGGGCGCGGAGGGGCGAGTGGCCGGCAGGTTCCATGCCAGCGTGCCACCGGGCCGCCCGCGCCGGGCCGTTTTCGCCCTAGCTCGCCTAGCGTTATCCCCAGAGCGGCGCGCCGTCCACCGCGCCAAAGAATGCGGCGAAATTGGGTAAACTCCTTCCACGGCACAAATGATTGCGGTTAAAGATTAACCCAATAGGTGCCGCGGGGGGCGCCTACAGACTTTGGAGGAGACGACTATGAAGCTCACCGCATCCGTCTGTGCACTCGCGCTCGGGGCGGCTGTCCTTTCCGGGCCGGCCCTTGCCCAGAGCGAAGATTATCTGCTCGCCACCGCCTCCACCGGCGGTACCTACTATCCCGTCGGCGTCGCCATCGCGACGGTGGTGAAGGTGAAGCTGCAGCCGAGCGACGGCATCAACATGAGCGCCATCAACTCCGCGGGCTCGGCGGAGAACATCGCGCTGATCCGCGACAACGAGGCCCAGTTCGGCATCGTGCAGGGTCTCTACGGCGCCTACGCGGCGGACGGCAGCGGTCCGTTCGCCGAGCAGGGCCCGCAGAAGGGCCTGCGCTCGCTCACCATGCTGTGGCCGAACGTGGAGCACTTCGTCGTGCGCTCCGACTTCGTCGATTCCGGCACCATCTCCGACATGGAGAACCTCAAGGGCAAGACGGTGTCGATGGGCTCGCAGAACTCCGGCACCATCGGCTCCAACCGCACCATCCTCGGCAATCTCGGCATCGACATGGATGAGGAATACGACCTCGCCTACATGGGCTACGGCCCGTCCGCCGAGGCGCTCCAGAACGGCCAGATCGACGCCATGTCGACGCCTGCCGGCGCGCCGGTGTCGGCGGTGAGCTCGGCCTTCGCCAACATGGGCGACGAGATCACCCTCCTCGGCTTCACCGACGAGCAGATCAAGGAGGCCAACGGCAGTTTCGACGAGCTCTGGACCGCCTACAAGATCCCCGCGGGCATGTATCCGAGCGTCGACAAGGACGTGACCACCATCGCTCAGCCGAACTTCCTCGCGGTGAGTGAGAGCGTGCCGGAAGAGACCGTCTACAAGATCACCAAGACGATCTACGAGAACCTGCCTTTCTTGCAGTCGATCCACCCCGCGACGAAGGCGATGAGCCTCGAGACCGCGATTTCCGGCCTGCCGCTGAAGCTCCACCCCGGGGCGCTGCGCTACTACGAGGAAGCCGGCGTCACCGTCCCCGATCGCCTGAAGTGAGGTGAGGGCGGAGGGAGCGATGCCCTCCGCCAGCACCTCCTGCGTGGTGGCATCGGTGCTGTCGCCGAAACCGGTTTGGTTGTGCGGCAGTTTAGCCGTTCCGCACCGCAACACATGCCGCTACAAACGGCGCTTCCTTCGCCGCGCGGACCCCTAGGGGCTCGCCGGCGCAGGCGTATTTGGCGTTAGCGAAACGACTGCGGACGAGCCTGGGAGAAGCAATGTGACGGACGTTGTGCGCGCCGAAGAACGCCCTCTGATCGATGTGGGCGAGGCGGGGGATCCGCCCGGGGTGCGTCAGCTGGCCCGCGGGCCGCTCGGCTACAGCTTCTTCGTCCTCGCGATCATCGTGTCGATCTTCCACGTGATCGCCAATGCCCTCGGCACGCCGATCGAACGCGGCCTCGTCGCGCTCGGCAACGACGTTCCCGCGCTCGCGCCGGTGCTCATCCCAACCGGCCACTGGTTCGGCGATCTCGCGACGCTGTCGACGCTGACCCTGTGCGCCGCTCACTTCGCGGGCTTCGCCCTATTGTGCGCGCTGCGCTATCCGTTGAAGCACTGCGAGACGGCGCAAGGCGCGCGCATCGTGCTCGTGATCGACATCGCCATCGGCCTTGCGATCGCGCTCTCCTGCGCCGGCCTCGTGATGAGCGAGAACGCCATCTATGCCCGCGGCGTGCGCCTCCTGCCGCAGGAGTGGGTGATGGCGGCGATCGTGGTTCTCGGCGCCATCGAACTGACGCGGCGCACCACCGGCCTCATCATCCCGGTCCTCATCGTCATCGCCGTGACCTATCCGACGATGTGGGGCTCGCAGATCCCGGGCGTCTTCCGCTTCGCCGGCCTGTCGGTGGAGACGGTCACCTTCCGCTCGATCTTCTCCGACGAGGGGATGTTCGGCACCATCGCCCAGATCTCGGCGACCTACGTCTTCATGTTCATCCTGTTCGGCGCCTTTCTGGTGCGCTCGGGGGCGGGAGACTTCATCGTCGACCTCGCCCGCGCGGCGGCCGGCCGCTTCACCGGCGGGCCCGGCTTCGTCGCCGTGCTCTCCTCCTGCCTCACCGGCACCATCTCCGGCTCGGCGATCGCCAACACCGTGTCGACCGGCGTCATCACCATTCCGCTCATGAAGCGCTCCGGCTTTCCGGCCCGCTTTGCGGCGGGGGTGGAGGCGGCCTCCTCCACCGGCGGCCAGCTGATGCCGCCGATCATGGGGGCGGGCGCCTTCGTGATGGCGAGCTACACTCAGATCGCCTACCTCGACATCGTCGCCGTGGCGCTGCTGCCGGCGATCGTCTACTTCGCCTCCGTGGCCTTCTTCGTGCGCGTAGAGGCCAAGCGCAACGGCATCGTCGGCGGCACGGAGGGGGAGAATGTGTGGACCGTGCTGAAGCGCGGCGGTCCCTCCTTCCTCATCCCGATCGTGGTGCTCATCGGCCTCTTGATCTACGGCTTCACCCCGACCTACGCGGCGGGATTCGCGATCCTCGCCGTCATCGTCGCGTCGTGGATCACGCCGGGGCGAATGGGGGTCCGCGCGGTGCTCGAGGCGCTCGTGCTCGGCGCGTCCAATATGATCACCACGGCGGTGCTCCTCATCGCCGTCGGCCTCATCGTCAACGTCATCGCGATGACGGGCATCGGCAACACCTTCTCGCTGATGATCTCCGACTGGGCGGGCGGCAACGTGCTCGTCGCGATCGTGCTCATCGCTCTCGCCTCGCTCGTCCTCGGCATGGGGCTGCCGGTGACGGCGGCCTACATCGTGCTCGCCACGCTCTCAGCGCCGGCGCTGCAGCAGCTCATCCTGTCGAACGCGATGCCGACCTCCGCGATCGATGCCGACATCATCGCCCAGATGGTCGCCGGCCATCTCGATGCCGCGGTGCAGCCCTTCTTCCTGCTCGCCGATCCATCCTCGTTGATGGCGTTGAGCGCGCCGATGTCGCACGAGCAGGCGGTGGAGCTCTACGCCAAGCTGCCGCCGGAGGTGCTCGACCAGATCTACGCCACCGCACGCGGCACGCTCGATCCCGCGGTGATCACCGGTGCGCTCCTGTCGGCGCACATGGTGATCTTCTGGCTGAGCCAGGATTCCAACGTGACGCCGCCGGTCTGCCTCACCGCCTTCGCCGCGGCGGCCATCGCCAAGTCGCCGCCGATGTCGACCGGCCTCGTCGCCTGGAAGCTCTCCAAGGGCCTCTACCTGATGCCGGTGATGTTCGCCTTCACCCCCTTCCTCACCGGCACGCCGCTCGAGATGGGGCTCTTGTTCGTGGTGGCGCTGATCGCGGTGTGGGGGCTCGGCGCGGCCATCGAGGGCTACTTCGAGGCGCCGATTCCCTGGTACGGCCGGATCGGCCTCTTCGCCGGAGGGGTGGCGCTGCTCTACCCCGGTGAATGGCTCCTCAACGTCGCCGCCGCGGCCGTGGTGATCGGGCTTCTCGCCCTCAACGCCGTCGCGTCGCGGCGCACAGCGTGATTGTGCACCCGCGAGGTCTATGCTTCAACGAACGCTTGGGCGCACTGGGGCGCCGTTGATCCCGATTCGCCGAGGAGAGCGCCGATGCCGATCGTGAACCGCTTCCACGACCTCGCCGACGAGATCACCGCTTGGCGACGCGATCTTCACGAACACCCGGAGCTTCTCTACGACGTGGAGCGCACCGCCGGCGTCGTGGCGGAGCGGCTGAAGAGCTTCGGCGTCGACGAGGTGGTGACGGGGATCGGCCGCAGCGGCGTCGTCGGCGTGATCCGGGGGAGGGGGCCCGGCGCCACCATCGGTCTGCGCGCCGACATGGACGCGCTGCCGATCCTGGAGAAAACCGGCAAGCCCTGGGCCTCCAAAACCTCCGGCAAGATGCACGCGTGCGGCCACGACGGCCACACCGCGATGCTTCTCGGCGCGGCGAAATATCTTGCCGAGACGCGCAACTTCCACGGCACCGTGGTGGTGATCTTCCAGCCCGCCGAAGAGGGTGGCGCCGGCGCCAAGGCGATGATCGTCGACGGCCTTCTCACTCGCTTCGGCGTCGAGAAGGTCTACGGCATGCACAACTGGCCGGGCATGAAGGTGGGCGATTTCGCCGTCCGGCCCGGCCCGCTGATGGCCTCGGCGGACCGGCTCAAGATCGTCGTCGAGGGCGAGGGCGGGCACGCCGCCCGGCCGCACCTCAGCTGCGACCCCATCGTCGCCGCGTCGGCCATCGTCACCGCGGCGCAGTCGATCGTCTCGCGCAACGCCGATCCCCTCGAGGCGGCGGTGCTGTCGATCACCATGTTCCACGCCGGCAGCGCCGACAACATCATCCCGCAGACGGCCGAGCTGCGCGGCACGGTACGCACCCTCAACGACGCGATGCGCGACATGATGGAGGAGCGCCTCGCGGTCGTGGTCGCGAGTGTCGCCGCCGCCTATGGCGTGCGCGCCGACCTCCACTATCTGCGCGACTATCCGGTGACGGTGAACGATGCGGCCGAGGCCGACTTCGTCGCCTCCGTCGCCGAGAAGGTGGTGGGGGCGAGCCGCGTCGACCGTGCCGTGGTCCCGACCATGGGCGCGGAGGACTTCTCCTTCATGCTGAAGGAGCGGCCGGGCGCCTTCATTTTCGCGGGCGTCGGCGAAGAGGTGGCCAACCTCCACAATGAAGCCTACGATTTCAATGACGAATTGATCCCCTATGGTTGCTCCTACTGGGCAACGCTGGTGGAGACGGCCTTGCCGAGAGCTTGATGATGAAGACTGTTAAATTCACGCGGATGTCCGAGGGGGACCGGGACGACTACATCTTCCTGGAAAAGCACGAGCGACAGTCGGCGACGGCGGTGGGCGACCGGCTGCTCGCCGCGCTGACGGAGCTCGACGAGGCGACCTCGGCCTATCGCGTGTCGCGCTACGAGCACTCGCTCCAGGCCGGCACGCGGGCCTGGTGGGACGGAGCGGACATCGACTGGGTGGTGGCCGCGCTGCTCCACGACGTCGGCGATCTCTACGCGCCCTACAATCACGACGAATATGCCGCCGCGATCCTGCGCCCCTATCTGCGCGAGCAGTGCACCTGGGTGGTGGCGAACCACGGCCTCTTCCAGCGCTACTACTACGCCCACCACTTCGGCGGCGACCGCGACGTGCGCAAGCGCCACGAATCGAGCCCCTACTACGAGGACGCCGTGGTGTTCTGCGACCGGTGGGATCAGGCGAGCTTCGATCCGGACTTCGAGAGTCTGCCGCTCGACCACTTCCGCTCGCTGGTGGAGGAGATCTTCAGCCGCGAGCCCTACCAGCAGCAGGTGATCGCCGCCGGCGTCCGCCGTCCGCTCGCGGACCCCGTCACCGCCGCCAAGCGCAAGGGCTGACCTCGGGGGCGGCGCCGCCGCCCTCTTCACGCGCGCCTGCTCGCGGTGTAGCCTTCCCGAATATTTAGTCAGATATTCGGGAAGTGCGCATTGCCGGATGCCATGGGCGATTTTTTCGCCGCCGTTCAAGCACAGACCAACATTCTCCTGACCATCGGCACCGCATATCTCGCGGGCTCGGTGGCGCTGATCGCTTCGCGGCTCGGGGTGATCGACAAGTTCGGCGTCGCATCATTCCGCCAGACGTGGCTCATCGTGGCCGCCGCCGCGTCCTTCGCCGCCTCTAATGTGGTCGGCTTCTTCATCTACATGCAGATCACCGGCGCCCACTATGAGGTTGCTGCCGGCTCGTTCTTGCCCGCCTCCGATCCCGCCGCCTATCGCCAGGTGCTGACATCGAGCGGGCTCATCCAACTCGTTTTCATTTTGTTGGGTTTGGCCTTTGGGCTCAGCTGGTTTTCCATCAACCTCATGAGAAAAAAGCATGAATAGATTTGTTTTGATCTCTCTGGCGGGCGTGATCGCGAGCGTGCCAGCCGTGGCGGACGACTTCGTGTCGATCGTCGAAACGGCGCGCCGCTTTTGCGCGACGCCGGCGGCGACGCAGCCGGGCGAGCTGACGAGCGTGTCGAAAGCCTGGATTGACGTGGCCCCTCGCATCCTCGATCGCGAGCCCGTCGCGGCAGACGATGAGCGCGGCTTTCTGAAGGACGTCGCCTCCGCTCAGCGGCAGAACGTCGACCCGTGCGCCGCGCTCGAGACAATGCTGGACAATAGCGCCCCGGCCGACGCCTTCGCCGGCAAGGATGTCACGAAGCTCGACGGCGCTCTCACCGCGCTCAAGAACGAGGGCTCGATTTCGGGGGTGACGCCGCGCGAGGACGTCCTGGCTCGCCTCCTCGTCGCGCAGAGCCTTGCGAACATGCGGAACCAGTGGTGCGCTTGGCCGTTCTGCGGGGAGGATGCCGAGATCGTCGCGCGGATCGCCCCGCCGCCGCTCGGCGACTGACGGGCGGCGGCGGGAGCGCGCTTCCCTCGGCGCCGATCGCGCCGAGGGAAGCGCGCGTCAGACGATGGCGTCGATCTCCTCGTCGGTGAGGGCGCCGGGGACGATGGTGATCGGGATCGGATAGGCTCCCGCCTGACCGCCGGCGATGGCGCTCACGAGCGGGCCCGGCCCCTCCGAGCCGGACGCGGCCGCGAGCACCAGAACGACGATCGAGGGATCCTCCTCGATCGCCTGGTGGATGCCGTCGGTGCGGTTGCCGATCACCACCTTGCGCTCGGGTTCGGCGACGCCCGGCAGCTTGCGGGCGAGGGCCGCGAGGGCGCGGTCAAGCATCTCCTGCGCTTCCTGCTCGGCTTCCTCGCGCATCAGATTCTCGACCCCCAGCCAGTGCTGGAACTCGGTGGTCTGCGCCACGCACAGGGCGATCACCGAGGCACCTGCCCGCTGCGCCCGCTTCGCCGCGTAGAGAAGGGCGCGCTCGCACTCGGGCGTGTCGTCGACGACGACGAGGAACTTGCGGACCTCGACCTTACGGGTGGGCATCGGCCTACTCGAGGATGCGCGTGTAGTCGATGTCGAAGAGATCCTCGTCCACCGGCACGCCCGTCGCGACGTTGTAGATCGACACGCTCGTCTCCTGGCCTTGGCTGTCGACTACGTTCCACTGCTTCAGCTCCTTCGTCTCGGCGTCGAAGAAGAGCGTCAGCGAGCCGTCGCCGAAAGCGGTGTTCTCCTCGATCCGCACCGAGATGAGGTCCGGCTGAACGTCGACGTCCGTCACCTTGGCGTCCTTGGTGAGGTCGATGGTGTTGTCGAGGAGGAAGCGCAGGGGGGTGCGCTGCAGCGGCCAGATGTCCTGCGTCGCGAGCTTTCTGTCGCGCACGGCCACCGACTTGCCGTCGGCGATGATGTCGAGCGTCGACGGCTTGTCGTAGAAGAAGCGCACCTTGCCGGGGCGCTGGATCGCGAAGCGACCCTCGGTGCGGCTCCCGTCCGGCCCGAACTGCACGAACTCGCCCTTCATCGTCTTGATGGAGTTGAAGTAGCGGTTGATTTCGGTAAGGGCGCTGCTCGTCGCCGCCGAAACCGGCGTCGCCGCCACCAGCGCCAGCGCGACAGCCGCCCAGCGCACGCGTTGGAAAATCGAAGTCATCAGACCCCTCCACTCCTCAGATCCTGTCGGCATCGCCGGATCCGACGTCACACCGTGAATGACCACACCTTGGGTTCGCCCTCAAGCTCGACAAGGGGACGAACGGACGAGGGACGAACAGACACCGAGACGAACGGTGGCGCCGTTCGATCGGATCCCGTCCACCCCTGTCACACGGTGGAAAGGTTAACCGATGGTGTCTATGGCCGTCTTCTTTAGATCAGACGGCGAGGCGAGGGTGGCAAGGCGGAAGAGGGGAGGGGAGAGGCAAGCGGGCGGCTCTGTCGCGGCCGCGGCGTGAAAACCCGGCGCCGAAGCGCCGGGTGCGGGAGCCCGTCAGGCGATCTCTTCTTCGGCCGGCACCAGGATCTCGCGCTTGCCGGCGTGGTTGGCGGAGCTCACCACGCCTTCGTTCTCCATGCGCTCGATCAGCGTGGCGGCGCGGTTGTAGCCGATCGACAGGCGCCGCTGGACGTAGCTCGTGGAGGCCTTGCGGTCGCGCAGGACGAGGGCGACGGCGCGGTCGTAGAGGTCGTCGCTCTCGGAGAGCGCGTCGAGACCGGAGGCGCCGGCGCCTCCGTCGCCATCCTCGTCGTCGTCCTCGAGCACCTCGTTGAGGTATTCGGGCACGCCCTGGCGCTTCAGGTGGGAGACGACGTCCTCTACCTCCTCGTCCGACACGAACGGCCCGTGGACGCGCTGGATGCGCCCGCCGCCGGCCATGTAGAGCATGTCGCCCATGCCGAGCAGCTGCTCGGCGCCCATTTCGCCGAGGATGGTGCGGCTGTCGATCTTCGAGGTCACCTGGAAGGAGATGCGGGTCGGGAAGTTCGCCTTGATGGTGCCGGTGATGACGTCCACCGAGGGCCGCTGGGTGGCGAGAATCACGTGGATACCCGCGGCACGCGCCATCTGGGCGAGACGCTGGATCGCCCCTTCGATCTCCTTGCCGGCGACCATCATCAGGTCGGCCATCTCGTCGACGATCACGACGATGTAGGGGATCGGGGTGAGGTCCAGCACCTCCTCCTCGAAGATCGCCTCGCCGGTTTCCTTGTCGAACCCGGTCTGGACGATGCGGCTCAAGGGCTCGCCGTTGCGGCCGGCCTCGCGCAGGCGGGCGTTGTAGCCGTCGATGTTGCGCACGCCGAGCTTCGCCATCTTGCGATAGCGGTCCTCCATCTCGCGCACGGCCCACTTGAGGGCGGCGAGCGCCTTCTTGGGCTCGGTCACCACCGGGGTGAGGAGGTGGGGGATGCCGTCATAGACGGAGAGTTCCAGCATCTTCGGGTCGATCAGGATGACGCGGCACTGCTCGGGCTTGTGCCAGTAGAGGAGCGACAGGATCATCGTGTTGATCGACACCGACTTGCCCGAGCCGGTGGTGCCGGCGACGAGAAGGTGCGGCATGCGGGCAAGGTCGGCGATGACCGCCTCGCCGCCGATATTCTTGCCGAGGCACAGGGGGAGCTTCGCCTTGGTGCGCTCGAAGTCCTGGCTGGCGAGGAGCTCGCGCAGGAAGACGGTGAGGCGGGTGTCGTTCGGCAGCTCGATGCCGATGGCGTTCTTGCCCGGGATCACCGCGACGCGGGCCGAGATGGCACTCATCGACCGGGCGATGTCGTCGGCGAGGCCGATGACGCGGGACGACTTGATGCCGGGGGCCGGCTCCAGCTCGTAGAGGGTCACGACCGGGCCGGGGCGCACGTGGATGATGTTGCCCTTGACGCCGAAGTCCTCGAGCACGCCTTCGAGGACGCGCGCGTTCGCCTCGAGTGCATCCTCGGTGAGGGCGGTGTGGTTGCCGCCGGCAGGTGGGGCGGCGAGCAGGGCGAGCGGCGGAAACTCGTAGTCCTCGTTGCTGAGGAAGGAGGGCTGGGCCTCGCGCACCTGGCGGCGGCCGGGCTTCATGGCGCCGGCGGGTTGGGCGACGCGCGGCGGCGTCGCCGGGCGCTGCGGCACCGCGGGCCGTGCCGGGCGCACCGGAGCGCGGCCGCGCGGGGCGCCGTGGCCAGCGTGGCGGGCGGCCTCGGCGGCATAGGGATCGTCGTCGTCCTCGTCGTAGTCGTCGTCATAGGCGTCGACCTCGACGGGCTCGATGCGCCGAGGCTCGGCGGGAGCGGGCTCGTCGGGCCAATCCTCCAGATCACGGGCGAGCTGCTCTTCCTGGATCTCCTGGCGCAGGTCCTCCCAGCCGGCCTCCTGCGCCTTGGCCTCGGCTTTGGCCTTGGCCGCGAGGCGTGCGGCGGGACCGCGCAGCGGGCGGCGGAACTGGTTGTAGGACAGCGGCTCTTCCCCTTCCGGCGGCGCGACCGGCCGGCGGGCGACCTCGCGGCGCGGCGGGACGGGCGCGGGGAGGTCGTCGTCCTCGTCGGCGTAGAGGGGGTCGTCGTAGGCGTCGTCGGCGTAACGCTCGTCGCGATAGCGATCGTCGGCGTAGTCGGCGTCGAGGTCGTCCTCGTCGTCATAGGCCTCGTCGGCCGCCTCGTACGCGTAGCCGTCGTCGTCCTCGTAGGCGTCGGCGAAGCGGGGCTCCGTCTCGTCCTCGTAGGGCTCGTCGGCATAGTCCTCGAAGGCCTCGGGAACGGCGAGCGGGGTCTCTTCGTGGGCCGGGCGGCGCCGCTGGGCGCGGTAGACGTCGCGGCCGGTGTCGATCTCGTGGCCCGTCTCGGCGAGCGCGGTGCGCAGCGAGGGAGCCTCGCTCTTGCGCGTGCGGCGGCGCGGCTCGGACGAGCGCAGCCGCGCCCGCGCCGAGAGGGCGGCGTGAGCGAGCGCCCCGCGGAAGGCGGCGAAGCGCGAGGTCTCGTCCTCGTAGGTGTCGGTGTCGTCGAGGCCGTATTCGTCGTCCATCGCGGCGGAGCGGCGGTGGAGCTGGAAGCCCGCCTCCGCCGACACCGGGCGGCGGCGCACCGGGGTGACGGCGCGCAGCAGCGCGGCGATCGCGAGGAGGCCGATCAGGCCGCCCACGAAGCCGGCGAGGGCGCCGGTGAGGCCGAGCCAGTCGGAGAGGACGAGCGTATAGACGCTGCCGACGACGCCGCCGAGGCCGAGGGGAAGCGGCCAGGCTTCGGTGACGGGGAAGACGGCGAAGAAGCCCGGCGCCAGGAAGAGGGCGGCAAGGCCCGCCGCGATGCGGTCGATGGTGAGGCCGAGCGGGCGGCCGGCGAGGAGGCGCGCGCCCCAGAGCGGCAACGGGGCGATGAGGAGCGGCGCGGCGAGACCGAAGAGCTGCATCACCGGATCGGACCAGGCGGCGCCGAAGGAGCCCATCAGGTTCTTCACCGGATCGGACGTCGCGTGGGTGAGGCTCGGGTCGGAGACGTTCCAGGTCGCGAGCGAGAGGGCGAGGGCGACGGCGAGCGCCAGGAGCGCCACGCCGAGGATCACCGACACGGCTCTTCTGGCAAAGAGCACCGACGGGTCGTCCAGAATCTGCTCCAACGCTCTCATACGCACAACGCTCACGGCATAGCCCCCGGTCGAAGTCGACAATAGGACGCGGCCGGCGCCTCGCGTGTCACGGCGGCGTCCGCGACGAGCGCGAAACGTTGAGAGCCCCGTCGACGTTTTTTGTGACCGGGTGGCGTTAAGGCGAGGTAACTTATTGGGCGAGGATCCGAGCGAACGCGTCAGATCGTTTCGGCGGCCGGCCGCCCGCAAGCCGCGCGTGCGCTGGCGTTTGGCGCGTCCAGCGCGTCGGCGGGTCTGGCGGAGGGGCCGGTTTGGCGCCGTCTGTGGCCGTTAAGCCACGGGCCCTGCCCCGGGTGGCGTCGAGGCCGGTTCCGGGGCCGGCGCCGGCTCAGGCGTGCGCGGCGGCGGCGCGCGGAAGGGCGGCGCGGTAGACGCTCGCGATGCGCTCGAACGCCTCCTCCGCCTCGGCCTGGTCCGCCACGAGGGCGAGGCGCACGTGGCCCTCGCCCGGGTTGCCGCCGGCCGAACCGAGGGCGAGGAAGCGGCCGGGCACCACGCGCACCCCGACCTCGCGCCACAGCATGACGGCCGCCGCCACGTCGTCGCCCCCCACGGGGAGCCACAGAAAGAAGCCGGCGGGCGTCGTGAGGGAGCCGAAGATCGGGGACAGGATGCGCTCGGCCGCGGCGTACTTCGCGTCGTAGAGGCGGCGGTTGGCGACGACGTGGGCTTCGTCGTTGTAGGCGGCGGCGGCGGCTTCCTGGAGCGGCGTCGGCACCTGGGGGCCGGCCTGGTTGCGGAACTCGCGCATCGCCGCGATGGGCTCCGCGGCGCCGGCGACGAAACCCACCCGCAGACCGGCAAGGTTGGAGCGCTTGGAGAGCGAGTTGAACACGAAGAGGCGCGACAGGGCCTCCGGCCGCTCCTTCGCCGCCTCCAGCGCGCCGACGGGTGCGCCGATCGCCTCGCGGTAGACCTCGGAGTAGCACTCGTCGGCGAAGATGAAGAAGTCGTGCTCGAGCGCCCGGTCGAACAGGGCGTGCCAGTCGGCAAGGCTCGCCCAGGTGCCGGCCGGGTTGGACGGAGAGCCGAAATAGTAGGCGATGGTGCGGTCGAGCACGGCGGCGGGGACGGTGTCCCAGTCGGGCAGGATCGAGCCGTGGGAGGGGCCGATGGGCACGGGCTCGGCGCCGAAGGCGTGCGCCGCGGCGGGATAGACCTGGTAGAACGGGTTGGCGAAGAGGATCGCCGGGTCGGCCTTGGCGAGGAGGTCGCGGGCGGTGAGGGCGCTCAGGAAGAGGCCCTCGCGGCTGCCGCTGAGAGGGAGGAGGGCGCCCACCTCGCGCAGCCATCCCTCGAGCCGGTAGCGGCGGTCGAGGAAGCCGTGCACCGCCTCCTGGAAGGCGGGAGTGCCGCTGATCGACGGGTAGCCGCCGAAGGCTGCGGCGTGGCGGCCGATCACCTCGGCGACGAAGTCGGGCGGCGCGTGGCGTGGGCTGCCGACCGACAGGTCGATCGGCGGCAGGCCCGGCGCAATGCCGGAAAGCGCGCCGCGGAGGCGCTCGAACGGTGATTGGGCTTCGAACATCTTGCTATTGTCGCCTGGTTCAGCCGCTCACCACAAGCAGAAGCGCGGAAAGGGCGAGAAGCACACCCATGGTGATATTGAAGATCCGCAGTCGGATGCCCGTGCCGAGGATGCGACCGAGCGCCGCACCCCCCGACCCCCATATCAGCGCCGTGCTGACCGTCACCATGGCGAACACGAGCGCGATCGAGAGGGCCTCGGGAACCGGCGCCTCACCGCGTGCGTAGGTCGCCGCGGTGCCGATGGTGAGCACCCAGGCCTTGGGGTTGACCCACTGGAAGAGGGCGGCGGTCGCGAGCGACAGCGGGCGCGCCCGCGCGGCCCGCTTGCCACCTCCGGAGCTGCCGATGCGCCAGGCGAGCCAGAGCATCACCGCGAAGCCCGCCCAGGCGAGGCTCTGCCGCAGCGCCGGCTGGCTGCGGAACACCTCGCCGAGACCGAGGGTGATGACGAACACCATGGAGGAGAAGCCGAGCACGATGCCGGCGATGTGCGGCAGCGTGCGCTTCAGCCCGAAGCTCGCGCCGGAGGAGGCGAGCATGATGTTGTTCGGCCCGGGGCCGATGGTGGAGGCCACGGCGAAGCCGACGAGGGCGGAGAGCGTTTCGGCGGAGAGCGCGACGATGGCCATGATCGCCGTTAGCAGCCGCAGGGGCCGGGATCAATTGACGCACGCAGCAGCGCTGCTATGCAGCTCGGCGGATCGGTCGACGGTGGCATGAGGTTCAAAGATGGGCGTCTATCTTCCCTCCCTCGCGGTGCTCCTCAGCTTCGCCTTGGCGTCGGCCGCGCTCACCATCACGCCGGGCCCGGACATGACGCTCTTCCTGTCGAAGACGCTGAGCCATTCGCGGGCGGGCGGCCTCGCCGTGTTCGCCGGCACCACCACCGGATGCCTCTGCCACACCACCATGGTGGCACTCGGCCTCTCGGCGTTGCTCGTCGCCTCGGCGACGGCGTTCACGGTGCTGAAGATCGTCGGCGCGGGCTACCTCCTGTGGCTCGCCGTCGACGCCCTACGCAACGGCTCCTCCTTCCAGCTCGACGCCCGCCGGTCGGACGAGACGCTGTGGCGGCTCTACCGCAAGGGTCTCCTCGTCAACCTCCTCAATCCCAAGGTGATCGTGTTCTTCATCACCTTCCTGCCGCAGTTCGTGTCCACCACCGATCCGGAGGCCACGGTGAAGCTCTTCGTGCTCGGCGTGCTGTTCGTGGTGGTGTCGGCGCCGATCATCGTGGCGATGATCTTCGGCGCCGGCTCGCTCGCCCGCCTGCTGCGACGCTCGCCGCGGGCGACGCGGGCGGTGGACTACGTGCTCGCCGGCGTCCTCGGGGGCTTTGCGGTAAAGCTCCTCGCCGCCCGCGCCTGAGGCGCGACGGCGGCCCGTAGGGAGAACGAAAGGGAGGGCGCGATGGGGGCGCTGTCGGGGAAGGTCGCCATCGTGACCGGGGCGAGCCGAGGGATCGGTGCGGCGGCGGCGGAGGCGCTCGCCGCGGAGGGCGCCACCGTCGCCCTGGTGGCGCGCACGCAGGCCGACGAGGTTGCCGCCCGGATCGGTGCGGGCGGCGGCCGCGCCATCGCGCTCGCCGCCGACGTCGCCGACTACGACGCGCTCGCCGCCGCGGTGGCGACGGCGCGCGAGCGGCTCGGCGGCGTCGACATCCTCGTCAACAACGCCGGCGTGATCGAGCCCATCGCCCGCCTCGGCGAGAGCGATCCCGACGCCTGGGACCGCCTCTTGGACGTCAACGTGAAGGGCGTCTATCACGGCCTGCGCGCGGTGCTGCCGGAGATGGCGGTGCGCGGCACGGGCGTCGTGATCAACATCTCCTCCGGCGCGGCGACGGCGGTGCTCGAAGGGTGGAGCGCCTATTGCGCCAGCAAGGCCGCGGTGCTGTCGCTGACCCGCGCCGTCCACGACGAATATGGCGGCCGCGGCGTGCGCGTGGTGGGGCTGAGCCCGGGCACGGTCGCGACCGACATGCAGCGCACCATTCGCGAATCCGGCGTCAATGCCGTGAGCCGCCTCGATTGGGAAAGCCACATCAGCCCGCAATGGGCGGGGCGGGCGGTCGCCTGGCTCGCCACCGACGCGGCGGCCGATCTCAAGGGCGTCGACGTCTCGCTGCGCGAGGAGACCATCCGCCGGCGCATCGGCCTGATCTGAGGCGCGGGCGGGCGTCCGCGCCTCAGCATCCGCCCCGCGGGGCGGGTGGTTGGGCTCAGTCGCCGTCCGTCGCGTTGTTGCCGACGGAGATGGTGTCGGCGTGGTCGCTCGGGGCGAGGCCGGTGAACATCGCGCCCATCGCCGCCACCAGGCGCCTGTTGAAGGCGGCCGGGTCGGACACCGGCTCGCCGTCGAGTATTTCGGCCGAGCCGAGGAGGAGCCACGCCGCGTCGGCGATGTGGGCGCTCTCGCTGCCCGTCGCCGCCTTCGCCGCGAGCGTCCTGATGAGCGGGTGGGTCGGGTTCAGCTCGAGCACCGGCTTGGCGCCGAAGCCACCCTTGCCGTGACGCGACACGATGCGCTCCATCTGGCGGTCGTAGCCCATGTCGGGGGCAACCAGACAGGCGGGGCTCGTCGCGAGGCGGGAGGAGGTGCGCACCTCCGACACCTTCTCCTCGAGCGCCTGCTTCACCAGCGCGGAGAGGGTGGCGATGTCGCTGTCCTTGGCGCGCTCCGGGGTGGGCTCGTTGGGCTTGTAGACCGGGGCGATCTTGTCGAGATCGGCCGAGCCCTGCGTGACCGAGGTGAACGGCTTGCCGTCGTAGCCGAGCGCGGTGCGCACCCAGAAGGCGTCCACGGGGTCGGACAGAAGCAGCACCTCCACGTCGCGCGCGGCGAAGCCTTCCAGATGCGGCGAGGCGGCGAGGCGCTCCTTGTCCTCGCCCACGGCGTAGAAGATCGCCGTCTGGTTCTCCTTCATGTCGGCGACGTAGTCGGCGAGGGTGCGGCCGCCCTCGGGCGCCTTGGTGGAGGTGAAGCGGGAGAGGGCGTAGATCTCGTCGCGCCGCTCCGCATCCTCGTAGAGGCCCTCCTTCAACACCGGGCCGAAGGCGTCCCACACCTTGGCGTAGGTCTCGGGCGTGTTGTCGGCGAGCTTCTTCAGCTCCGACAGGACGCGCTTCGTCATCGCGGTGCGGATCTGCGCCAGCATCGGGTTGGTCTGCAGCATCTCGCGCGAGAGGTTGAGCGGCAGGTCCTCCGAATCGACGAGGCCGCGCACGAACCGCAGATAGGCCGGCATCACCGGCGCATCGTCGGTGATGAAGATGCGGCGCACGTAGAGCTTCACCCGGCCCTTGCGGTCGGGGTCGAAGAGATCGAAGGGCGCCATCTCCGGCACGAAGAGGAGGGCGGTATATTCCTGCCGGCCTTCCGCATGGGTGTGGATCGTCAGCGCCGGGGTGTCGAAGGCGCCGGCGGTGAAGCGGTAGAACTCGGTGTACTCCTCCTCGCTGATCTCCGACTTGGGCTTTGCCCAGAGGGCGGTGCCGTCGACGAGCTCACGGCGGGCGTCGTCGCCGATCGTCTCGATGGTGATCGGCACCGGCACGTGCGCGGAGTGGTGCTTCACGAGACGCTCGATGGTGGCCTCGTCGGCGTAGGACGCATGGTCATCGCGCAGCGACAGCGTCACGCGGGTACCGCGCGCCGGCGCGTCCCGCGCGGGCTCGATGGTGAACTCGCCCGAGCCGTCGGAGCGCCAGGCCCAGGCCTCGCCCTCGCCGGCGGCGTGGCTTTCCACCAGCACCTCGCTCGCCACCATGAAGGCGGAGTAGAAGCCCACGCCGAACTGGCCGATGAGCGCCTTGCCCTGGTCCTTCTCCTCCAGCGCCTGGCGGAATTTCTCGGTGCCGGAGCGGGCCATGGTGCCGAGATTCTCGATCAGCTCCTCGCGCGTCATGCCGATGCCGTTGTCGGAGATCGTCAGACGCTTGGCTTCCGGATCGACGGCGATGGCGATCTTCAGCGACGGATCGTCGCCGAGAAGGGCGGGATCGGTCAGCCCCTTCTGGCGCAGCTTTTCGCAGGCGTCCGCCGCGTTGGAGATGAGCTCGCGCAAAAAGACGTCCGGGGTGGAATAGACCGAGTGCACCATCAGGTGGAGAAGGCGGGCGACGTCGGCCTCGAAGGGGCGCGTTTCAGCGGTTTGGGTGGTCATCGTCCATGGTCGCATTGTTGGAAACCTGCGGCACAAATGCGCAGACGGGCGCCTCTGATCAAGAGGATTGCGCCGAAGCGCGGAACGCTTCAGGGTTTGACGGCTAATGATGGAAGGGGCGGCTATGGCCGATGGTGAGGAGATAAGTCCGGTGGTTCCGCTGCGCCCCCGGGCAAGCGAAACCGCCGCGAACCAGAACGCGCCGGCGCACCGGCCGGCACCACCCTTGGTGGCGTTCCACCGTACCGAACTGTCTGAAATTCTAAAGGTTTACGGCCGCATGGTGGCGGCCGGAGAGTGGCGCGACTACGCCCTCGATCACGGCCGCGAGGAGGCGGTCTTCTCGATCTATCGCCGCATGGGCGAGGTGCCGATGTACCGCGTCACGAAGACGCCGAAGAACCAGCGGCGCCAGGGGGCCTACGCCGTCGTCTCGGCGCAGGGGCAGATCCTGAAGCGGGGGCACGACCTTGCCGCCGTGCTCAAGGTCTTCGAGAAGAAGCGTCATTTCTCGGTCGTCGGAAGCTGATTGAAACGGGCCGGGGGGACGGTCCGATGCGGCGACGGCGATGGTGGAGACGTCTGGTGGCGCTGGTGACGGCGAGCGGCGCGGCCGTCGTCGCAGTGGGTGGTGCGGCCGCCGCGGACCCGCTGCCGGCAGCCGAAGGGGCGATCCGCTTCGCCACCTTCAACGCCGCGCTCACCGAGGATCGGCCGGGCGGCCTCCTCGAGCGTCTGTCGGGCGGCGGCGACGCCGCGGCGCGCGACGTCGCCGAGGTGATCCAGCGCGTGCGGCCCGACATTCTCGTCCTGCAGGAGCTCGACCGCGACGCGGCGGGCCGCTCCCTCGCCCTCTTCCGCGACGAATATCTCGCCCGGCCGCAGGGTGGGGCGGCGCCCATCGCCTACCCCCACGCGCTCTTTCCCGAGAGCAACACCGGCGAACCCTCCGGCGTCGATCTCGACGGGGACGGCGTGGCGGGCGGGCCGAGCGACGCCAAGGGCTTCGGACGCCATCCCGGCCAATATGCGTTCGCGGTGCTGTCGCGCCTGCCGCTCGGCGGGGCGGCGACCTTCCGCAACCTCCTGTGGCGCGACGTGCCGGACGGCCTGATGCCGCTCTCCCACTACTCGGAGGCGGCACAGGCGGTGCTGCCCCTCTCGTCGAAGACGCATCTCGCGGTGACCGTGGAGACGGCGCGGGGGCCGATCCTCCTCCTCGCCGCGCACCCGACGCCGCCGGTGTTCGACGACCCCGACATCGACTGGAACGGCCGGCGCAACGCCGACGAGATTCGCCTCCTCGTCGATCTCCTGCCGGGGGAGTTGCCGGCCTACGTCGTGCCGGACGAGGGGGCGCTCGGCGCGCGTCCGGCGCATGCCGTGGTGCTGGGCGACCTCAACGCCGATCCGACGCGCGGCGACGCCCGCCCCGGCGCCATCGCGCGGCTCATCGACGATCCTCGGATCCAGGACGTGGTGCCGACGTCGGCGAACGGCGACATCACCGCCGACTTCAACGGTGGCATGCGCGTCGACTACGTGCTGCCGACCGCGGGGCTGGAGGTGACGGGCTCCGGTGTGTTCTGGCCCGCTACCGGCGATCCGCTCGCCCGCCTCAACGCGACGTCCGACCACCATCTGGTGTTCGTGGACGTGCGCCTTCCCTGAAGGCGGGGCCTGCGGATCGAGGGACTCAGCCGATCGCGATCTCGAAGCGGTCGTCGAAGGCGACGTGGCCGGCGATCCTCTCCATCTCGTCGTAGGGCTCGGGGTAGCTCCAGGCGGCGTCGGCGAGGCGCGTGCCCGCCACAGTCACGTGGAAATAGACCGTCCGGCCTTTGAACGGGCAGTAGGTGGTGTGCTCGGACGGGATGAGCTGAACGTCGACGTCGTCGCGCGGGACATAGGCGCGGGCCGGATAGCCGTCTTCGCGCACGACGAGGCCGGCGGTGCTCGCGGCGACGATGGCGTCGCCGTAGCGCACCGTCACGGCGTCGGGGCCGCTGTCGACGAGGACCTTGTGGTCGGGCCGGGCGCGGAAGCCGGGGGCGGGGTTGGGCATGGGCGTGACCCTTCGAGCCAGATTGAGGGTCAATTCGGGGGATCGCTCTGCGTTCCGCCGCGGGCGCTCGTGAGCGTCGTGACGGCGAGGCCGGCGAACACGAGGATCGCGCCGACGGCCTTCGTGAGGGTGAGCGGCTCGCCCACCACGACGGTCGCCAGGAGCCAGGCCGTCAGCGGCTCGGCGAGCGACAGGGTCACCGCCGTGGAGGCCGCGACCACGGTGAGGCCGAAGGTGTAGAGGGCGTAGGCGAGGCCGGTGGAGACGATGCCGAGGGCGAGGAGCTTGGGCCAGGCCCCCGGCGCAGTGATCCACGCCGCGTCGGCCACGAGCCAGACCGGCGCCACCACGACCGCGGCGACGGCGAAGGTGGCGGCGGCGACCGCGCCCGAAGGCGCGCGTGTCGCGAGACGGCTCGTCGCCAGCGAGTAGGTCGCGTAGAGCGAGCCCGCCCCGAGCGCCATCAGGATGCCGGTAAGCGAGGCGTCGAGAGCGCGGCCCGCGGCGGCGAGGAGCACGGCGCCGGCGATCGAGGCGGCCTGTCCGGCGAGGCGCGCGCGGGTGGGGCGGACGCCGTAGCGGGTGTGCTCGTAGAGGCTCACCCAGACGGGGGCGCTGCCGATCGCGAGCGCCGTCGCGATGCCCACCCCGGCGAGGCCGACGGCGACGAAGAAGATCATGTTGTAGATCCCCATCGCGGCGCCGGCGAGGAGGATGCCACCGCGCGGCAGGCGGAGGAGGGCGCGGCGCGCGGGCGGGGCGAGGAGGGCGAGGGCACCGAGCGTCGCCGCCCCCAGCGTCAGGCGTAGGCTCGCGACGATGAGCGGATCGCGCCCCGGCGGCATCAGCGCCTGCAGCGTGCCGATGGTGCCCCACAGCATCGCGGCGGCGAGGACGGCGAGGAGAGCGATCGCACGCAGCGGCGCGGCGCGGGAAAGGGGCGGTCGGTCCATGGGACGCTCCGGCGGGCTCCGCCGCGATAGCAGGCCCCGCCCCGCCGACAAAGCCGGCGTCACGGAGGGGGCTACCCACATCTTGCGACGAGACAGCGGTTGTTGCCGGACGCGCTGCGGCTTATTTGGAAGAAGTCCACTTCGCGGCAGCTTTGAACTGCCTGGGGAGATCAGCGAATGTTCATCCAGACCGAATCCACCCCCAACCCCGATACCCTGAAGTTCCTGCCGGGGCAGACGGTGCTGGCCGAAGGTGTGGTCGATTATCCGAACGCCGACGAGGCGGCCGCCTCGCCGCTCGCGCGGCGCCTCTTCGCGGTCGACGGGGTGACCGGGGTATTCCTCGGCAACGACTTCATTTCCGTCTCCAAGGACGACACGCCCTGGCAGCATCTGAAGCCGGCGGTGCTCGGCGCGATCATGGAGCACTACCTCTCCGGCGAGAGCGTGGTGGAGGATCCCGATGCCGCCGCCGCGCTCCCCGAGGGCGAGGATTTCGCCGAGGAGGACGCGGCGACCGTCGCGATGATCAAGGAGATCCTCGACGAGCGGGTGCGCCCGGCGGTCGCGGGCGATGGCGGCGACATCATCTTCCGCGCCTACCGCGACGGGGTGGTGCATCTCGCGATGCGCGGCGCCTGCGCCGGCTGCCCGTCCTCCACGATGACGCTGCAGATGGGCATTCAGAACCTTCTGCGTCACTTCATTCCCGAGGTGCAGGAGGTTCGCCCGGTCGCCTGATGGTCACCCTCGCGCTCGACACGGCGCTCGACCATGCTCAGGCGGCGCTGGTCGGCGCGGACGGCACCATTCTCGGCGCCTCGATGGCGCCCGCGAAGGGCGACGCCGAGGCGATCGTCGCCCACGCCGACGCGGCCCTCGCGGCGGCGGGCTGCGCCATGGCCGACATCACGCGGGTGGCGGTGACGGTGGGGCCGGGCTCCTTCACCGGCGTGCGCGTCGGGATCGCCTACGCCAAGGGGCTCGCCTTCGCGCTGAAGATCCCCGCGGCCGGCGTTACGACGCTCGAGGTGATCGCCCGCCAGGCGGCGGGTGCCGATGGCGGGCGTGTCGTGGCGGCGGTCGACGCGCGCCACGGCGCGGTGTTCGCCGGCCTCTTCGGCGACGGCGTGCTCGAGGGCGAGATGGGGCGGATGCCGGTGGCGGCGGCGCGCGAGATGGCGGCGGCCGCGGCGGCGGATCTCGCCGGCCCCGCGAGCGCGGTGGCGGCGCTCGGCGGCCGCCTCGTCGTGGAGCGGCTCGACCCGGCGATCCTCGCCGCAGCGGCCGCCGCGCCGGGGGAGCGGGGCTTGCGCGCCGCCTACCTCGCGGCGGTGGATGCCGCTCCGCAACGCCACAAAGCGCTGGCGCGCGCTTGAGCATTGTGGCCAACTGCGCCCATGAGACTGCAAACGGACCCTCAGTGATCGGCTGGCTTCAGGTTCCCAAGACCGTCGATCCCGTTCGCCCGGCGGACTACGACACGCTGGAGGAGATTCACGCGGCCTCGTTCATCGCCCCGTGGTCGGCCGACGAGCAGGCCGCGCTCAACGAGACGCCGGGGGTGATCACCTTCGTCGCACGCCGCGGCAGCGCCATGTCGAGCCGGCGGCCGATCGGTTTCATCACCGTGCGCCGCGCCGCCGACGAGGGCGAGGTGCTGACGATGGCCGTCCACCCCCGCAACCGCCGCTCCGGCATCGGCCGGCTGCTGCTCGAAGCGGCGCTGCGCCACCTCTACGCCGAGCGCGTCGGCGCCGTGTTCCTGGAGGTCGACCCGAGCAACGACGCGGCCCTCGCCCTCTACCGCAGCGTCGGCTTCGAGACCGTGGGCGAGCGGCCGGACTACTATGCCAACGGCTCCGCCACCACCCGCCAGAAGGCCCTCACCATGCGCCTTGCGATGCAGCAGCCCAAAGCCCTGAACCGTGTCTAGCGCCGCCCCTTCCCCCGGGCGCGCCGCGTCCTGCCCGCCCGCCGGAGGGCGCCGATGACGACGTTCCGCGCCATCCTTTCCATCATCGCCCTGGCGCTGGTGTCGGTGATCCTGATCCCGCTTCAGTTCATCGCAATGGGGCTGAAGTGGACGTCGGCGATGCGGCGGCTGCCTCTCCTGTGGCACCGCTGCGCCGTGCGCATCCTCGGCATTCGCGTCCACGTCCACGGCAAGGTGGCCGACACGCGACCCCTGCTGGTGGTCTCCAACCACGTCTCCTGGCTCGACATCACCGTGCTCGGATCGGTGATGCCGCTCTCCTTCATCTCCAAGGCCGAGGTCGCGAGCTGGCCGATCTTCGGCCTCTTCGCCAAGCTGCAGCGCTCGGTGTTCGTGGAGCGGGAGAAGCGGGCGAAGACCGGCAGCGTCGCCGAGCAGATCGCCGACCGGCTGAAGGCGGGCGACGTCCTGGTGCTGTTCGGCGAGGGGACCTCCTCGAACGGCATCCACGTGCTCCCCTTCCGCACGGCCCTCGTGGGCGGTGCGGCACGGGCGATCGAGAGCGTCGGCGGCTCGGTGACGGTACAGCCGCTCGCCATCAACTATACTCAGCTCCACGGCCTGCCCATCGGGCGGTTCCACAAGCCGCGTGTCGCGTGGTACGGCGACATGGAGATGGCATCCCACCTGTGGTGGGTTCTGAAACACGGAGAGATCGACGTCGACGTCGCGTTCGGCGAGCCGCTCGCCTTTGGCGAGGGGGCCGACCGCAAGCGCGTTGCGCGCGATGCCGAAACGGCGGTGCGCCGCCTCGTGGGCGAGGCGACCGCAGGCCGCCTGACGCGCTCGCCGAAGGGGGCGGGGCCCGCGCAGGAGCGTCACGCGGACGAGACGGAGGCGGCGTAGAGGGAACGAGATGAACAAGCGCGCCTTCATCAAGAGCTACGGCTGTCAGATGAACGTCTACGACGCCACGCGCATGGCCGATCAGCTGCGCGCCGAGGGCTACGCGGTGGTGGACGAGGCGGACGGTGCGGACCTCGTCATCCTCAACACCTGCCATATCCGCGAGAAGGCGGCGGAAAAGGTCTATTCCGAGCTCGGTCGCTGGAAGGGCGCGCGGGGGGCCTCGGGCGCACCCACGCTCGTCGGCGTCGCCGGCTGCGTCGCCCAGGCGGAGGGGGAGGAGATCATCCGCCGCCAGCCGCGCGTCGACTTCGTGGTGGGGCCGCAGTCCTACCACCGCCTGCCGGGGCTGATCCGCGAGGCGGAGGCCGGCGCCAAGCCCGTCGACACCGACTTTCCCGCCGAGGACAAGTTCGATCACCTCGCGCGCCCCACCCGGCGGGCGATCACCGCGCGCGGCGTCACCGCCTTCCTCACCGTGCAGGAGGGCTGCGACAAGTTCTGCGCCTTCTGCGTGGTGCCCTATACCCGCGGAGCGGAGGTGTCGCGGCCCGTCGCGCAGATCCTCGACGAGGCGAAGGCGCTGGTCGATGCCGGGGTGCGCGAGATCACGCTGCTCGGCCAGAACGTCAACGCCTATCACGGCGAGGACAAGGGGAGGGCGGCGAGCCTTGCCGACCTCGTCGACCGTCTCGCCACGATCGACGGGCTCGCCCGCATCCGCTTCACCACCAGCCACCCGAACGACATGGGCGAGGATCTGATCGCCGCCCATCGCGATCAGGAGAAGCTGATGCCTTATCTGCACCTGCCGGTGCAGGCGGGCGCCGACCGGACGCTGAAGGCGATGAACCGCAAGCACACCGCCGCCGCCTACGTGGAGCTGATCGAGAGGATTCGCGCCGCGCGGCCCGACATCGCCCTCTCGGGTGACTTCATCGTGGGCTTTCCCGGCGAGAGCGCGGACGACTTCGAGGCGACGATGGAGATCGTGCGCACCGTCGGCTACGCCTCGGCCTATTCGTTCAAATATTCGCCGCGCCCCGGCACGCCCGCGGCCGAGCGCACCGACCAGGTGGCGGAAGCCGAGAAGTCGGAGCGGCTGCAGCGGCTGCAGGGCCTCATCGCCGAGCAGCAGCGTGGCTTCAACCGCGCCTGCGTCGGGCGCACCCTTCCGGTGCTCCTCGAAAAGGCCGGCAAGCGGGAGGGGCAGCTCGTCGGCCGTTCGCCCTATCTTCAACCCGTCCACATCCCGGCCGATGCCGGCGTGATCGGAGATATTGTGACCGTCGCAATCACCGCCCAAGAGGGCAACAGCCTGTTCGGCGTTCGGGCCGACGCGCCGGAGACGGGCGCGCCACCCGCACGGAGTGAGGCCGCTTGAGCGTCGCGTCGACGGAGAGCGAGACCGTCGCGCTCGCCTTCGACGACAACCGCCTCGCGAGCGAGCTGTTCGGCCAGTTCGACCAGCACCTCGCGACGCTCGAGAACAAGCTCGACGTCCATGCCGTGGCCCGCGGCAACGAGGTCGCGATAACCGGCTCGGAGGAGGCCTGCGCACAGGCGCGCATCGCCCTCCAGCATCTCTACGGCCGCCTCAAGAAGGGTCACGAGATCCAGAAGGCCGACGTGGAAGGGGCGGTGCGCCTCGCCCGCGCCCGCGACCGCCAGCTTTCGCTGCCCTCGATCGACCGGCCCCAGTCGGTGGCCCAGATCGCCACCCGCAAGCGCACCGTGCAGGCCCGCTCGCCCACCCAGAACGGCTACATCCGGGCGATGGAGGCGCACGAGCTGGTGTTCGGCGTGGGTCCGGCGGGCACCGGCAAGACCTTCCTCGCCGTCGCCTACGCCGCCCAGTGCCTGGAGCGCGGGATGGTGGACCGCATCATCCTGTCGCGGCCGGCGGTGGAGGCGGGCGAACGGCTCGGCTTCCTGCCGGGCGACATGAAGGAAAAGGTCGACCCCTATCTGCGCCCCCTCTACGACGCTCTCTACGAGATGCTGCCGCCCGACAAGGTGGACCGCTGGCTGCAGCAAGGGGTGATCGAGGTGGCGCCGCTCGCCTTCATGCGCGGCCGCACCCTCAACAACGCCGTCGCGATCCTCGACGAGGCGCAGAACACCACCCAGATGCAGATGAAGATGTTTCTGACGCGTCTCGGCGAGGGCTCGCGCATGATCGTGACGGGCGACCCCTCGCAGGTGGATCTGCCGCGCGGTGTGGTCTCGGGGCTGCGCGAAGCGCTCGGCATTCTCAAAGGTGTGGAGGGCATCTCGCAGATCCGCTTCCGCGGCGAGGACGTGGTGCGGCACGAGCTTGTCGCTCGGATCGTCGCCGCTTATGATGCGGAAACAAATTCGCAGGATGATGGGGATGACCCCGACGCTCGATGAGGACGTGACGGCGGGGCCGCAGTCGATGCCGGCGTCCGTCCGCGTCGCTGATCCGCGTTGGAGCGCCGTCGACCCCGTCGCCATCGCCGACCGGGTGCTGACGGCGGTGGCCGGGTCGATCGCCGCGCCGGAGGGTGTCGCGTCCCTCGATATCCTCTATGCCGACGACGCCGAGGTGACGGCGCTCAACGGCCGCTATCGCCACAAGCCCCGCCCCACCAACGTGCTCGCATTTCCCTCCGGCGAGCCGTGCGAGGGGGACGAGCCGTGCTTCCTCGGTGGCGTGATTCTGGCATTCGACACCGTGGCGAACGAAGCCGGCGAAAGGGGCATTCCAATTGCCGACCACGCCACCCATTTGACGTTGCACGGCGTCCTCCATCTGCTCGGCTACGATCACGAGATCGAGACGGACCGGGCGGAGATGGAGCGGACCGAGGTGAGTATTTTGAAGGGGCTCGGCATTGCCGACCCCTACGAGGGGAGTTGAGAGAGCGTCCGTTCTATCGGCGCTGAAAAGGACAGATGGCCGACACAGATAGTCCCCGCGCGACTGTGCACAATGGCACGGTCGCCGCACACAAATCCGACGGTGAAGAAGGCTGGTTCGACCGCGTTCTGACCGTTTTCGGCCTTCGGCCCACCGAAGGTCTGAGAGAAAACCTCGCCCAGGCGCTCGCCGAGGACAATGGAGAGGACACCATCTTCTCCGCGGAGGAGCGCCGCCTCCTCCAGAACATCCTCGCCCTGCGCGACGTGCGCATTCTCGACGTGATGATCCCCCGCGCCGACATCGACGCGGTGCCGGAGACGATCACCCTCGGCGATCTGCTGAAGACGTTCCGCAAGGCCGGCCACTCTCGCCTGCCCGTCTATCGCGAGACGCTCGACGACCCGGTGGGCTTCGTCCACGCCAAGGACGTGATGATCCGCGTCGCCGAGGAGGCGGCCGCCGAGGACGGGCTGAATTTCGGGGCCGTGGACCTCTCCCGCCCGCTCGCGGACATGAAGATCATCCGCCAGGTGCTCTTCGTGCCACCCTCGATGGCGGCAATGGACCTGATGGTGCGGATGCAGGCGAACCGCATCCAGCTCGCCCTCGTGGTCGACGAGTATGGCGGGACCGATGGTCTCGTCTCCTTGGAAGACCTCATCGAGACGGTGGTCGGCGACATCGAGGACGAGTACGACTGGCCCGACGACCCGACCATGACGGCGGGCGACGACGGGGTGTGGTATGCCGATGCCCGCGTGGCGGTGGACGACTTCGAGACGGAAGCCGGCGTCACCTTCCCCGACGAGGAGCTGCTGGAGGACGTCGACACGCTCGGCGGCATCGTCTTTGCGATCCTCGGCCGCGTGCCGGTGCGGGGCGAGATCGTCACCTCGCCGGAGCTGCCGGGCTTCGAGTTCGAGGTGCTCGATGCCGATCCGCGCCGCATCAAGCGCGTCAAGGTGGTCATCCATCGCGACGACGAGGCGAAGGGCGGCGCGGCCCTCTAGCGTCGCACCGCGCCCGCCGCGATCTCCCGCATGCGAATGAGGTGGCCGACCGTCGCCCGCATGCGCATGAGGGGGCGGGCCGTCGCCCGCATGCTCGTGAGGGGGCGGGCCGTCGCCCGCCCGGTGGCCGCGGTGCTGTCGGGCGCCGTCGTGGCGCTGGCGCTGCCGCCGGTCGATTTCGTGCCGGCGATCCTCGGCTACACGCCGTTCCTCCTGCTTCTCGACGCTGCCGACGGCGCGCGCCGACCGGTCCTGGCGCGCGCCGTGCTCGGTGCCGCCTTCGGCTTCGGCTATCACCTCGCGGGCCTCTGGTGGGTGGGGGCCGCCTTCCTCGTCGACGCCGACACCTTCGGCGCCCTGCTGCCGCTCGCCGTGGTGGGGCTGCCGCTGCTCCTCGCCCCGTTGCACGCCCTCGCGGCGGTGGCGATGGGGCTGGCGCCGCCGTCGCCGGCCTGGCGCGTGGTGGGCCTCGCTGTCGCCCTCGCCGCCACCGAGTGGCTGCGGGGCGTGGTGCTGACGGGCTTTCCCTGGAATGCGGCCGGGCTGCAGCTCACCGGCTCGTCGGTGGCGCTGCAAGGGGCGGCCGTCGTGGGGCTCAACGGCCTCTCCTTCGTCGCGGTTCTCCTCGGCGCGTCCCCCGTGGCGCTGATCGCGCGCGGAAGCCGATGGCTGGCGCTACCCGTGGTCGCCGTGGTGGTGGCGCTCGCCGCCTATGGCAGCGCACGTCTGGCGCGCGCGCCGTCGATCGACGCAACCCAGCCGCGCGTGCGGGTGGTGCAACCCTCCGTTCCGCAGGCCCACAAGTGGGATCCCGCCGAGAGCGCGGCCATCTGGCGCCGTCTGCTCGATCTCACCGCCTCGCCGACCGGCGACGGGGCGGCGGTCGACGTCGTGATCTGGCCGGAGACCGCCTTTCCCTTCATCTACCGCACGCCGAGCGTGGAACAGCTCGACCTCGCGGCGGCGCTCGGCGGCGGCGCGATGCTTCTCGCCGGCGCCGTCGAGCTCGAGGCGACGGCCGACGGACGGCGCGCCACCAACAGCCTGATCCTCGTCGGTAGCGACGGCGCACCCCTTGCCCGCTACGATAAGAATCACCTTGTGCCGTTCGGCGAATATCTGCCGCTCAAGGGAGTGCTGTCGGCGATCGGACTGCGCCAGATCACCGAGGCGGTGGCCGCCTTCGACGCCGGAACGGACCGTCAACCCATTGATATTCCGGGTTTGGCGCCGGCCCTTCCGCTGATCTGCTACGAGGTGATCTTCCCCCATCCCGAAATCGCCGACGCGCGCTGGATCGTCAACGTGACCAACGATGCCTGGTTCGGCGACACGCCCGGGCCGCGTCAGCATCTGCGCCACGCGCAGGTGCGCGCGGTGGAGGACGGCCTCCCGGTGGTGCGCGCGGCGAATAACGGGATCTCGGCCGTCATCGATCCGGAGGGGCGCTTCGTGGGCCGCCTCGCGCTCGACGCCGTCGGGGTGATCGACACCGGCCTTCCCGCACCCCGGTCAACGCTCTATCGCCGCCTCGGCGACGCGCCGCTGTTCGGGCTCATTCTCGTCGCGGCGGGGGCGGGTGCCGCGGCGGCGGCTCGCCGCCGAAGAGGCGCCATGAAAGGTTGAAGCGATCATCACGTGGAATGATCCACGTCGGGGTTTGCATTTTCACCAAAACACTTTTAACTTGTTCGTGCGCAACTAAATGGGGTATGGCCGGGTTGTCCTCACGCAATCCGAAAGGAACGGCACCCCAGCCGAAGGTTGAACCCACAGGCTGTGTGTGAACCCAGTAGTTCGCGTTTGAGTGAGGCAAGAGTCATGGAACAGTGTGATACGATGGCGCCCCGGAAACAGCCCAACCCGATCGATGTTCATGTGGGCAGCCGCCTGAAGCTGCGGCGCACCATGCTGGGCATGACCCAGGAAAAGCTCGGCGATCAGCTTGGGGTGACCTTCCAGCAGGTTCAGAAATACGAGAAGGGTGCGAACCGCATCGGCGCGAGCCGGCTGCAGGAGATCTCGCAGATCCTCGACGTGCCGGTGGCCTTCTTCTTCGAGGACGCCCGACAGCCGGCCGACGATGGGCTCGCGGGCGTCGCCCGCGCCTCCGGCTTCGCCGAGGATGCCGGTTCCGCCTTCGCCGTGCCCCGCGCCCCGGCCAACGAGGCGCACGAGCTCGCCCGCGCCTTCAGCCGGATCGACGATGCACGCATCCGCCGGCGGATCATCGACCTGGTGGAGACCCTCGCCGACGCCCATCGCCACTGAGACCACCACCGGTCTCGCCGCCAAAAGGCCATCGACGCGGAGTGTCGCCGCGGTCCGTGTCCGTCGTCCGGCGGGCACCGGTTCAAATGTCACATGCACCCCTTGCGAGGCACGAAGGGCAGGGGAGCGGCCGCTTCGCGGGCACCGCTGCCTGCGGAGCGAGCACAGAAAGGCATGCCGATATAAAGATTTTGATATGAGTCGGCGCCAACTTGTTGACCTCCCCCAGCGCTTTTGGTTGAAGAGTGAGCCGTCCGGTCCCTACTGCGAGGAGCCGGGCGTGTGAGTTAGATCGGGGCTGCGGTCAGCCCCGCAACCACCCATCTGGCGGCGTTGACCGGTCCGCCCTGCCAAGAAAGTTAGCAATTTGGCCCGGCAATCCTACCTTTTCTCCAGCGAATCCGTTTCCGAAGGTCACCCCGACAAGGTGTGCGATCGCATTTCCGATGCGGTCGTCGATGCGTTCCTCACCGAGATGCCCGAAGCGCGTGTCGCCTGCGAGACTCTCGCGACCACGAACCGCGTTGTGATCGCCGGCGAGACCCGTGGGCCGGATTCGATCACCCCGGAGAAAATCGAGGCGATTGCCCGCGATTGCATCCGTGACATCGGCTACGAGCAGGACGGCTTCCACTGGCAGACGGCGGACGTGTCGATCTACCTGCACGCCCAGTCCGCCCACATTGCCCAGGGCGTCGACGCCGCCGGCAACAAGGACGAGGGTGCCGGCGACCAGGGCATCATGTTCGGCTATGCCTGCCGCGAGACCCCGGTGCTGATGCCCGCGCCGATCCACTACAGCCACGAAATCCTGAAGACGCTCGCGAAGGCCCGCAAGAGCGGCGCTGAACCGACCCTCGGTCCGGACGCCAAGAGCCAGGTCACGCTGCGCTACGAGAACCGCATGCCGGTCGCCTGCAGCTCCATCGTGCTGTCGACCCAGCATCTCGACGAGGCGATGACCTCCGACGACGTGCGCGCGGTAGTGGAGCCCTATATCCGCGAGGTCATGCCGGCGGACTGGATCTCCGAGGACACCGTCTGGTACGTCAACCCCACCGGCAAGTTCGTGATCGGCGGCCCAGACGGGGACTGCGGCCTCACCGGTCGTAAGATCATCGTCGACACCTACGGCGGTGCGGCGCCCCACGGCGGCGGCGCCTTCTCCGGCAAGGATCCCACGAAGGTGGACCGCTCGGCGGCCTACGCCGGACGCTACCTCGCCAAGAACGTGGTGGCGGCCGACCTCGCCGAGCGCTGCACCATCCAGCTCGCCTACGCCATCGGCGTGTCGCAGCCGCTGTCCGTCTACGTGGACACCCACGGCACCGGCAAGATCGACGACGAGGCCATCGAGACCGCGATCCGCAAGGCGATGGACTTGTCGCCGCGCGGCATTCGCGAGAAGCTGGAACTCAACAAGCCCATCTACCAGCGTACCGCCGCCTACGGGCACTTCGGCCGCGAGCCGGACGCCGACGGTGGCTTCTCGTGGGAGAAGACCGATCTCGCCGAGGAACTTTCGCGGCTCGCCTGACGCCGTCGCGATCCGGGAGGCCCGCGCGGCGGACCTCCCGGCCTGCGCCGCCATCATCGAGGCGGCCTTCTCCGTCTACATCCCGCTCATCGGTCGCCGACCGATGCCGATGGACCTGGACCTCGCCGCGGCCCTGCGGTCGCGGCGCGTCCTCGTCGCAAGCGATGCCGCGAGCGAGGGCGGTGGCGTCGTCGGCGTCATCGTGTTCGACCTCGAGGGCGAGGCGCCGGCGCTGATCGATACCGTCGCCGTCGCGCCGGATCGCCAGGGCAGGGGCATCGGACCGCGCCTGATCGAGGCCGCCGAGACGGAGATCCGCGCCGCCGGCGCCGGCCGCGTGACGCTCTACACCAACGTCAAGATGGCGGCGAACCTCGCCCTCTATCCGCGCCTCGGCTATCGCGAGACCGGGCGCGTGACGGGCGACGGCTTCCGCCGCGTCAACTTCGAGAAGACGCTCGCGCCGCGCATCGCGCTGAAGGCGCCGGTCGACGGCCTCTATGGCCGTCGCCGCGTGCACGGCCACACCATCGACCCCACCTACGATCGCTACGCGCTCGATCTCGAGGCCCCCGCGGCGCCGCTCGTGCGCCACTTCGAGGTCCCGGTCGGGGCCGTGCGCCTCGAGGTCGGCTTCGGCGGCGGCGAGCACCTCGTCCACCACGCCCGCAGCGCTCCCGATGTCGGGCTCATCGGGGTGGAGCCGTTCGAAAGCGGCATGATGCGCGCGGTGCGCGATGTCGCCGCCGAAGGCCTCGCGAACGTGCGCCTCTATCTGGGCGACGCGCGGCGCGTCCTGGAGTGGCTGCCCGACGGTGCGCTCGACCGGGTCGACATCCTCTATCCCGACCCCTGGCACAAGAAGAAGCATTGGAAGCGCCGCTTCGTCTCCGTCGACGGGCTCGACCGGCTCGCCCGCGTGCTGGCGCCGGGCGGAGTGGTGCGGTTCGCCTCCGACATCCCCTCCTACGTCGCCTGGACCCGCGCCCACGCGGCGGCTCATCCCGCGTTCGCGATGGGCGAGGACAGCGCGACGCCGTGGGAGGGCTGGCCCGGGACGCGCTACGAGGCGAAGGCGTTCCGCGAAGGCCGCACGCCGCGCTATCTCACGCTGGTACGTGCGTAGCCGTCGGCCCTACGGCGAGGGCGCGGAGTGGCGTGCCGCGGCCTCGGCGATGAGCAGGGCCGTGTTCCAGTTGCGCTGGGTGCCGCGCACGCCGAGGCGGCGCTCGATGAGAGCGGTGGTGAGGCGGGACCGGCCGATGCCGTCGGGATAGACGACGAAGAGCATGTCGCCGACGGCGGCGACCCTTTCGGAGCCGATCTCCTGCAGCGCGTCCACCGCGTCGGCGGGCGGCACCGCCGTCAGCGGCATGACGACGAGGCGCGCCGGCATGTCGCGCGCCGCCTCGGGAAAGGGAAGCGCGCGGAGCGTCTCGGCCCAGTGCGCCGCCGTGCGCACCAGAACCGTGGTGTCGAGGCCGAAGCGGTCGGCGAGGGCGGCCTCGACACGCGCTTCGAGGCCGGCGAGGTCGACGGCGCGGAACACGGCGTTGCCGGTCTGCGCCACCGTCTCGACGGCTTCGAGGCCGAGGGCCGTGAGGGCTCGGCGGAAGTCCGCCATGGCGAGGCGGCCCTTGCCCGCGACGTTCACCGCCCTCAGGAAGGCGATGGCCGCCGTGCTCATGGGCAGGGCGCCGGCGAGGCGAGAGAGGACCCCGCCGGCATCGCCTCAGTTCACGCCGAAGCTGGCGATCGCCGCCATGTTGACGATGTCGGTGTCGCGCGCGCCCATCGGCACGATCTGCACCGCCTTGTCGAGGCCGACGAGGATCGGCCCGAGCACCGTCGAGCCGCCGAGCTCCTGCAGCATCTTGGTGGAGATCGAGGCCGAATCGAGACCCGGCATCAACAGGACGTTCGCCGGGCCAGACAGGCGGCAGAAGGGGTAGGCCGCCATCAGGCCGGGGTTGAGGGCGACGTCGGCCGCCATCTCGCCGTCGAACTCGAAGTCCACCCGGCGCTTGCCGAGGAGCGACACCGCTTCCTCCACCCGCGCCGCCCGCTCGCCCGGCGGGTTGCCGAAGTTGGCGTAGGCGAGCATTGCGACGCGCGGCTCGTAGCCGAGCCGGCGGGCGACCCGTGCCGCCTCCTCGGCGATGTCGGCAAGGTCGGTCGCAGACGGGCCGTCGTGCACCGCCGTGTCCGCCACGAGCACGGCGCGGCCGCGGGCGAGCACCAGCGACACGCCGATGATCTTGTGGCCCGGCTTGGCGGGGATCACCTGGCGCACGGCCGAGAGCGCGACCGAATAGTTTCGCGTCACCCCCGTCACCATGGCGTCGGCGTCGCCGGAGGCCACCATGGTCGCGCCGAAATAGTTGCGGTCCTGGTTGATCATCCGCTGGCAGTCGCGGAAGAGGTGGCCCTTGCGCTGCAACTTCGAATAGAGGAACTGCGCATATTCGTTGTTGCGGTTCGACAGGCGCGCGTTGGCGATCTCGAGCCCCGGCCGGATCTCGATGCCGGCCTGGAAGGCCTGCTCGCGCACGATGTCCTCGCGCCCGATCAGGATCGCGGTGCCGAGCTCCTGGTTGACGAAGGAGGCGGCGGCGCGGATCACCGCTTCCTCCTCGCCCTCGGCGAACACCACGCGCTTGGGCGCCTGGCGCACCTTCGTGAAGATGCGGCTCAGCGAGCCGGCCACCGGGTCGCGCCGGGCCGACAGCTCCTCGGCGTAGCGGGCCATGTCGACGATCGGGCGACGGGCGACGCCGGTCTTCATCGCCGCCTTCGCCACCGCCGGGGGAATGGTGGAGATCAGCCGCGGGTCGAACGGCACCGGGATGATGTATTCCTTGCCGAAGCGCGGGCGCTGGCCCTGATAGGCGACGGCGACGTCGTCCGGCACGTCCTCCCGGGCGAGGGCGGCGAGGGCCTCGGCGGCCGCGACCTTCATGTCTTCGTTGATCGCCGTCGCCCGCACGTCGAGCGCGCCGCGGAAGATGTAGGGAAAGCCGAGGACGTTGTTGACCTGGTTCGGATAGTCCGACCGGCCGGTGGCGACGATGGCGTCGTCGCGGATCTCGGCGACCTCCTCGGGCGTCACCTCCGGATCGGGGTTCGCCATCGCGAAGATGATCGGGTTGGGCGCCATCGCGCGGACCATCTCGCGCGTCACCGCCCCCTTCACCGAGACGCCCAGGAAAACGTCCGCCCCCTCCATCGCCTCGGCGAGGGAGCGCGCGTCGGTCTCGGCCGCGTGGGCCGACTTCCACTGGTTCATGCCCTCTTCGCGGCCGGCGTAGATGGGGCCCTTGGTGTCGCACAGGATCACGTTGTTGTGCGGCACGCCCATCGCCTTCACGAGCTCGACGCAGGCGATGCCCGCCGCGCCCGCGCCGTTGCAGACGATCTTCATGGTCTTGAGATCGCGGCCGGTGAGGTGGGCGGAGTTGATGAGCCCGGCGGCGGCGATGATCGCGGTGCCGTGCTGGTCGTCATGGAACACCGGAATGTCCATGAGCTCGCGCAGCTGGCTCTCGATGAGGAAGCACTCCGGCGCCTTGATGTCCTCGAGATTGATGCCGCCGAAGGAGGGGCCGAGATAGCGCACCGAGTTGATGAAGGCGTCGACGTCCTGGGTGTCGACCTCGATGTCGATGCCGTCGATGTCGGCGAAGCGCTTGAAGAGGACGGCCTTGCCTTCCATCACGGGCTTCGAGGCGAGGGCGCCGAGATTGCCGAGGCCGAGGATCGCCGAGCCGTTGGAGATCACGGCGACCACGTTGCCGCGCGTCGTATAGTCGAAGGCGCGATCCTCGTTCTCGGCGATGGCGAGGACGGGCACGGCCACGCCGGGTGAATAGGCGAGCGACAGATCGCGCTGCGTCGCCATCGGCTTGGTGGGGGTGACCTCCAGTTTGCCGGGGCGGCCGCGCTGGTGGAATTCCAGCGCCTCGGCATCGGTGATCCTTGTGCGTGTGCGCCGGTTCGTCTCCGCGTCCACGGCGTCCTCCTTAAAGTGTCTTTGATTGGAAGAGGTACGATGTTTCGCGCCCGCCCGTCCATATCGACAGCGGGCTGTGAAGTGTCGCGCTCGCCGGCTTGAACGGTCGTCCACCCCCCGGCACGGTGTCGGCATGGAGCGAGGGGGACGCCGATGGAGGCGATGAGCGAGCGCAGGGAGGACCCGATCGAGGCGCGTGAGCCCGACGACGCGGGGATCGTCTCGGCCGCGGCGGCCGGCGTCACCCCGATGATGGCGCAATATCTCGCCATCAAGGCGGCCTATCCGGAGGGGCTGCTTTTCTACCGCATGGGCGACTTCTACGAGATGTTCTTCGACGACGCCCACCTCGCGGCGCGGGCGCTGTCGATCCACTGCACCACGCGGGGCACCCATCTCGGCGAGCCCATCCCGATGGCGGGCGTGCCGGTCCACGCCGCCGAGGAGCATCTGGCGCGGCTGATCGCGCAGAACATCCGCGTCGTCATCGCCGAGCAGACCGAGGATCCGGCCGAGGCGAAGAAGCGCGGCGCGAAGTCGGTGGTGGCGCGCGAAGTGGTGCGCGTGGTGACGCCGGGCACGATCACCGAGGAGCGGCTTCTCGACCCTTCCCGCGCCGCCCTCCTCGTGACGATCGCCGGCGGCAAGGGTGGCTACGGGATCGCCGCCGCCGACGTCGCGTCGGGCCGCTTCCAGCTTCTCGCGACGAGCGAGGAGGGGCTTTCCGCCGAGCTCGCCCGGCTCGATCCGGTGGAGCTGATCGCCCCGGACGGCCTGACGCTCCCCCATCTGCCGCCGCGGGTGACGGTGACGCGTCGCCCCCCCTCGATGTTCCGCACCTCCGAGGCCTCGGCCCGGCTCGCCGAGGCCTTCGGCGTCGCCGATCTCGCCGCGTTCGGCGCCTTCTCGGAGGTGGAGGCCGCCGCGGGTCTCGCGCTGGTGCTCTATCTGCAGGAGACGCAGATCGAGAGCGCCCCGCCGCTCGATCCGCCGCGCAAGGACGCGCCCGGCGACGTGATGGTGATCGACGCTGCGACGCGGGCGAGCCTGGAGCTCACCCGCGCCTCCCGTGCGGACGGGCCGACGCTGCTCTCGGCGATCGACCGCACGGTGTCGGGCATCGGCGCGCAACGCCTCGCCGAGCGGATCGCGAGCCCGTCGACGCGGGTTGAGACGATCGCCGCGCGCCACGACGCGGTGGCCGTCTTCATCGCCGACCCCGAGGCGCGCGCCGGGGTGAGGCGGGCGCTGAAGGGCGTCAGCGACGCGATGCGGGCGGTGGGGCGCCTTGCCGCGGGGCGGGGCCAGCCGCGCGACGCGCTCGCGGTGTGCCGGGCGTTGGAGGCGGCGGCGACCGCGGCCGCGGCGCTTCCCGCCGAGCGGCCAGCGCTCGTCGCGGCGATGGGTGAGCGGCTCGCCGAGGCGCCGGGCGAGCTCGGAGCGCGCCTTGCCGCGACGCTCGACGAGCGCGCCGCCTCGGCCAACGCCACCGACGGATATGTCGCCGAGGGGGTCGACGCCGCGCTCGACGAGGCGCGCGTCCTCCAGAACGAGAGCCGCCGCTTCGTCGCCGCGCTCCAGGCGGACTACCAGCAGGCGACGGGCGTTCGCGCGCTGAAGATCAAGCACAACGCGGTGCTCGGCTGGTTCGTGGAGGTGCCGGCGGGGCACGCCGACACGCTGCACGGGATCGACGACTTCAGCCATCGCCAAAGCCTTGCGAGCGCGGTGCGCTTCACCACCGACACGCTGCGCGATCTGGAAAGCCGCATCCTCGCCGCCTCCGACGACGCCCGCTCGCGCGAGCAGGCGATCTTCGCCGCCCTCGTCGCCGACATCGTGGCGGCGCGGCCGTGGATCGCCGCCGTCGCCGACAAGATGGCCGAGCTCGACGTCACCGCCGCCCTCGCCGAGATCGCCGTCGCCGCCCGCTGGACGCGCCCGGTGGTGGAGGAGGGGCTCGCCTTCGAGGTGGCGGCGGGGCGCCATCCGGTGGTGGAGGCGGCGCTCGCCGACGCCTCCCGCTTCGTGCCCAACGACTGCGATCTGACGCCGGCCGAGGGCGATGCGAAGGCCCGCGCGACGATCCTCACCGGCCCCAACATGGGCGGCAAGTCCACCTATCTGCGCCAGAACGCGCTGATCGCGATCCTCGCCCAGGCGGGCGCGTACGTGCCGGCCGCGCGGGCGCGGATCGGGGTGGTCGACCGGCTCTTCTCGCGCATCGGCGCTTCCGACGACCTCGCCGCCGGCCGCTCCACCTTCATGGTGGAGATGGTCGAGCTCGCCGCGATCCTGAATCAGGCCGGGCCGGGGGCGCTCGTGATCCTCGACGAGATCGGCCGCGGCACCGCCACCTTCGACGGCCTCTCCATCGCGTGGGCGGCGCTGGAGCGGCTCAACGAGATCGGCTGCCGCACCCTCTTTGCGACGCACTATCACGAGCTCACGGCGCTCGCCGACCGCCGCCCCCGCATCGCCAACGCGACGATGCGGGTGAAGGAGTGGCGCGGCGACATCGTGTTCCTGCATCAGGTGGAGCCGGGGGCGGCGGACCGCTCCTACGGCGTGCAGGTCGCCCGCCTCGCCGGGCTGCCGGCGGCGGTGGTGCGGCGGGCGCGCGACGTGCTCGCCCGCCTCGAGGAGAGCGACCGCGGGGCCGCCCGCGCCGCGCTGATGGCCGACCTGCCGCTGTTCGCCGCCACCGTCGCCCCGGCGGAGCCCGCGCCGGCGACGCCCCATTGCGCCTCGCGCCTCGTCGAAGCTCTGGACGGACTGGACCCCGACGCCCTATCCCCTCGTGAAGCGCTCGAAGCGCTCTACGAACTCAAGGCGGCGCGTGCCGTGGATCAGGGAGAAGGCTGATGCCCAAGGGGTACTGGATGGCCCACGTCGATGTGGCCGACGATGAAGGCTACAAGGAATATGTCGCGATGAACGCCGAGCCGATCGCGGCCCATGGCGGCCGCTTTCTGGTGCGCGGCGGTCAGTTCACCCCCATCGAGGGCACCAAGCGCTCGCGCAACGTGATCATCGAGTTCCCGTCCTATCAGGCGGCGCTCGACTGCATGAACTCCGACGGCTACCAGGCCGCCCTCGCCGTACGCCGCAAGTACTCGACGGCCGACATCATCGTGATCGAGGGCTACGACGGCCCGCAGCCGGGCGAATGATGCGCGTCGGTGTGGTCGGCGCCGCGGGGCGCATGGGGCGGGCCGTGGTGCGCGCCGTGAGCGAGGACGACGGGGCGAGGCTCGCGGTCGCGACCGAGCGCCCGGGTGCTGCTGATCTCGGGGCGGATGTCGGCACGCTCGCCGGCCTCGGCCCCAACGGCGTGATGGTTGGCGACGATCCCGCCGCCTTCGCCGCGTGCGACGTGGTGCTCGACTTCACCGCGCCGGCGACGAGTGTCGCGCTCGCGGCGGCGCTCGCCGAGCTCGGCACGGCCCACGTGATCGGCACCACCGGCTTCTCGGCCGAGCAGGACGTGGCGATCGCCGGGTCGGCGCAGAAGATCGCCATCGTGAAGTCTGGCAACATGTCGCTCGGCCTCAACCTCCTCGCGGCGCTGGTGCGGCGGGCGACGAGGGCCTTGCCGGACGCCGACATCGAGGTGCTGGAGATGCATCACCGCCGCAAGGTGGACGCCCCGTCCGGCACGGCGCTGATGCTCGGCGAGGCGGCGGCGGCCGGGCGCGACATCGCGCTGCGCGAGAACGCCGTGTTCGTGCGCGAGGGGCAGACGGGTCCGCGCGAGGCCGGCACCATCGGCTTCGCCACGCTGCGCGGCGGCACGGTGATCGGCGAGCACGAGGTCATCCTGGCGCTCGATTCGGAGCGCGTGCGGCTCGGCCACATCGCGGAGGACCGCACGGTGTTCGCCCGCGGCGCCATCAAGGCCGGGCACTGGGTGATCGGCCGCCCGCCGGGCCTCTACAAGATGACCGACGTGCTCGGCCTGGAGGACTAGGCGAGAAGACGGTTGGGCGGTGGCGAAGGCGGCCGCCCTATGCTTTGTGGCGCCTGCACCCATTGCAGGAGCCGCCGCCGTGAACGCCATTCTCCGCCCCGTCACCACCGCCGGGATCGCTCTCGACAGGCTGACGAAGCGATTTGGCCGGACCACCGCGGTGAACGAGGTCACGCTGACCATCGAGGCCGGCGAATTCTTCGTGGTTCTCGGCCCCTCCGGCTGCGGCAAGAGCACCCTGCTGCGGCTCATCGCGGGGCTCGAGGAGGCCGACGAGGGCACCATCAGCCTCTCCGGCGAAGGGGTGTCTGGCCCGGGCCGCCACGTGCCGCCGGAGGCGCGCAGCGTCGCGGTGGTGTTCCAGTCCTACGCCCTGTGGCCGCACATGAGCGTGCGGGAGAATGTCGCCTTTCCCGTCGCCTCGGCGCGGCTGCCGCGGTCCGAGGCGGCCGAGATCGTGGAAGGCGCGCTCGAGGCCGTGGCGCTCACCCCCTTCGCGACGCGCAAGCCCGCGGCCCTCTCGGGTGGCCAGCAGCAGCGCGTGGCGCTCGCCCGCTGCCTCGCCTCGCGGGCGAGGACGGTGCTGATGGACGAGCCGCTCGCGAACCTCGACCCGCATCTGCGCTACCAGATGGAGGCCGAGCTCGCCCGCGTGCACGCCGCGTCCGGGGCCACCACGCTCTACATCACCCACGACCAGCGCGAGGCGATGGCGCTCGCCTCCCGCATCGCCGTGATGGACGGCGGCCGCATCCTCCAGGTCGACACCCCGCGCGCCCTCTACGAGCGGCCGATGTCGGAGACCGTCGCCCGCTTCATCGGCCGCGGCGCGATGATCGACGGGGCCGTGAAGGAGATCGCGGGCGGGCGGGCGGCCGTGGCCGTCGCCGGGGAAGTGGTGATCGCGGCCGCGGCGCCCGGGGTGACGGCCGGAGCGGGACGGCTCTTCGTGCGCCCGCACCAGGTGGTGCTCGGCGAGGGGCCGTTCGAGGGGCGCGTGGAGCGCGTCACCTACCGCGGCGGCCTCTTCGAGGTTTCGCTGACGGCGCCGGGCATCGGCCCGGTGGAGGCGGAGTCGCGCGTCCCCCCCGGGGCCGCCCTCGTGCGCTTCGGCATCGCCGACGGATGGGTGATGGCCTGAAGCCTCAGCCCTCGACGGTTGCCGCCCAGGCGGCGTAGCGCGCGGGCTCGTCGACGAAGGCGAGCGTTGCTTCGAGCGCCGCGGTGAAGGCGGGGTCGGGGCGGTAGTCGTCGCTGTCGGCGAGGGCGTCGAGGATCCCCGTCGCGCCCAGGTCGTCATCGGCGTCGACGGCGGCGAGGTAGCGCTCGGCGGTGGCGGTGAGGACGAAGTCGGGTCCGAAGCGTTCGGCGATGCCGGCGTCGAAGTGGGCGCTGCGCACGTAGAGAATGTCGCGGAAGGCGGGGGCGAAGAAGAGCAGCGCGGCGCGCACGAAGCTGTCGCCGAACACCAGAAGGCGCCGGTCGCTCCGGGCGTTCGCGGTGTGGATGATGGCGATGTTGTTGGTGTTGCCCGGCAGATCGTCGCGATTGTCGAAGATGGTGGCGCGCAGCCGATAGGGGGTCATCACCGTGATGCGCTCCGGTGTGGTCTCGCCGACGAGCTTCTGCAGGTCGCCGAGGAAGGGCACGGTGCGGAACGCGAAGTCATCCTCGATCGATGGCGGCGAGACGCCGAGGCGGCGCAGGATCTCCCGCGCCACGATGGCGGACGATCCGTCCGTCATATGGGTGTCGCCCTTGTGGAAGACCGGCACGATCCGCCCTCGCGCCTGCAGCAGCGCGTCCGGATAGAACACCCGGCTGTCCCCACGATCGTAGCGGCGGCGAAAGAGGCTCTGGACCTCGCCGGCGACCTCGTCGGGCAGCTGCTCGTGCATGATCACGGGCTTTGAGGGGAAGACCACGTGGAGATAGGGCCACCCGGCGCGGGCGCACCGGTCGGCGCGCCGTGCGATGTTGGCGTGGAAGTTTCCCACCGAGGCGGCGGAGGGCGTGCGCGCCGCGGTCAGATAGTCGAGCTGGCGATGCTCGCCGGAGTTCAGGAACAGCCAGCCATCCTTGCCCCGCAGCACCTTGTGTGGTGCGGGTGCCACGTCGATCGCCATTCCACCGCCTCCCGTCGGCCAACTCTAGCTCGCCGCTCGAGCGGCGGCGAGGGCTCAATCGCGCCAGGGAACCGTGCCCGGCGGAAGATGTCGACCCATGCGGTCTAAAATCAACATCAGCACCACCGTGGCGGCGACGGTCACCGCGCTCATGGCGGCGGCGAGGGTGGTGTAGCCGCCGTCCTCGTAGTTGAAGATGGTGGTGCCGATGGTCTCGTTGCCGGCGGACCAGAGGAGGGCAGACACGGTGATTTCGTTGTAGGCGGTGAGGAAGACGAGGATCGCGCCCGAGGCGGCGGCCGGGGCGACGAGCGGGGCGAAGATGTGCAGCATGCGCCGGCCGTAGCCCGCGCCGGCGATGCGGGCGGCGTCGTCGAGGGCCGGGTCGAGCTGGGCGAAGGCGGCGGAGACGGGCTTCAGCGCGATGGCGAGGAAGGCGGTGACGTAGGCGAGGGCGATGATGAGGAGCGTGTTGTAGAGCGATACGCCGACGACGGGCAGCGGCCGGATGAAGGCGACGATGAAGGCGATCGAGAGGACGATGCCCGGCACGGCGTAGGTGACGTCGCCGAGGAGGGCGAGGCCGCCCCCGATCGAGCGGCGGACGGGGCCGCGTCCCCCCGCCGCGTGGCTCGCGACCACGGCGAGCCCGGCAAGGAGCAGCGCCGCCGTCCCCGCCGCGATCGAGGAGTTGAGGAAGGCGCGCGCCGTCACCTCCTGGCGCACGAGGATCTCGGCGAAGTTGTCGAAGGTGATGGTCGCCAGGGTGAGGGGGAGGCCGTAGGTCCTCACGAGGGCGGTCGCGAGGAGCGAGGCGAGCGGCAGCGCGAGCACGGCGGCGATGAAGCCCCAGAGGGCAAGCTCCACCACCCACCGGCCACGCCCGAGGCGGATCGCGAGCGGCGGTCGCGGCGGGCCGGTGAGCGCGGTCCGCCCGAGACGCTGCAGCAGTGAGAGCACCGTCACGGCGGCGACCGCGACCACCGCCATGATCATCGCGATGACGGCGACCTTCGGCAGCATTCCCACCCCGAAGCTCGCCATGCGCTGCCAGATGAGGACGGGGAGGGTGACGTAGCGCGCCGGCAGGCCGAGGAGAGCGGCGATGCCGAAATTGCCGAGCGCGGCCACGAAGGCGAGGCCGAAGCCGGCGAGGAGGGCGGGGGCGAGAAGCGGCAGGACGATGCGCCGGAGCACCCGCGTCGCCGAGGCGCCGGCGATGCGCGCGGCGTCCGTGAGCTCGCGCGGCTGCGCCCGCAACGCCGCCCGCACCACGAGGAAGACGAGCGGCGTGTGCTGCAGGGCGAGCACCAGGATCACCCCCTCGCGGGAATAGAGCGGATGGGTGCTGCCGAGCTCGGGGGCGAGGCCGAGGCTGCGCAGGAGCGGGCTCGATGGGCCGAGCGCCTGGATCCATGAGATCGCCGTCACGTGCGGCGGGATCATCATCGGCAACAGGATGAGGAAGACGACGAGGCCCTTGGCCCGCACGTCGGTGAAGCCGACGACGAGGGCGAGGAGGGTGCCGACGAGCGTCGCCGCGAGCGCCGAGCAGAATGCCGAATCGAGGCTGTTGCGGACGGCGGCGTAGGTCGCGCGGCTGTGGAGCGCCTCGGTGAGGGGCCCGAGCGACAGCGCGCCGTCGGGGGCGAGGCCGATCGCGAAGAGACGCGCGAGCGGCAGCACGTAGAGCGCTGCGGCGATGAGGAGGAGGGCGGCGAGGGCGATCGCCTCGCCGCCCGGTCTGACGGAGGTCCGAATGTCAGCCGCCGAAGATCTCTTGGAAGCGCATCTTCATCTCGGTGTCCTCGGCGAGCGCCTTGGCGGGGTCGAAGGACATCAGCTTGATCTCGGAGCGCGGCGGGAAGCCGGCGGGCGGCGCGACGTCGGGATGGGCCGGCAGATAGCCCTGCGACACGGCGAGCTCCTGGCCCTTCTTGGAGATCAGGAAGTCGACGAACGCCTTGGCCGCTTCGGGGTTCTTGGCGGTGGAGAGGATCGCCACCGGCTCGGTCACGTAGGAGACGCCCTCCGGCGGGAACACGAAGGCGACCGGTGCGCCGTCCTCGGCGCTGCGGATGGCGAGGAAGTCGACGACGAAGCCGTAGAGCTTCTCCCCGCCGGCGACCGCCTTGTAGACGCCGCCGTTGCCGCCTTGGGCGAGGGTGCCCTGGTCGGCGAGGCCTTCGTAGAACTCCCAGCCGAGCTTCGGGTCGCCGGTCAAGGTCGCCATGGTGATGGTGGCGGCGCCGGAGGTCAGCGGCGAGGGGATCGCGATCTTGCCGGTCGCCTCGGGCTTCAGGAGGTCGGTGTAGGTGGTGGGCTTCATCGGCGCGCCGGTGTTGTAGACGATGCCGGTGGTGATGAGCTTGGTGGAGAAATAGTACCCTTCCGGGTCCATCAGGCCAGCTTCGTAGGCGCTGGTGTCGGCCTCCGGATAGGCCATCAGGCGGCCCTCGGCCTCGAGACCCTCCATCGTCACCGTGTCGGCGATCAGCAGCACGTCGGGCTGCGGGCTCCCGGCGGCGAACTCGCCCTCGAGCTTGGCCATCACCTTGGTGGTGCCGTCGCGGAAGAACTCGACCTCCACGCCGGGATAGGCGGCCATGAAGCCGTCGATGGTCGCCTGGGCATCGGCGTTGGGCTGCGAGGTGTAGAGCATCAGCTTGCCCGACGGTTCGGCAAGGGCGGCGCCGGCGAAGAGGGTCGCGGCGACGATCAGAGCGATGCGCATGGCGGTCTCCTTTGTGAAGGTTGGCCGCTATCTGCAACGCTTGTGTGACAGAGGGATTACGGCTGCCCTTCCAGGGTCAGTCTGTTCAGCATGTACCATTGATCGAGGTTGGCGCGCACGAAGGGCTCGTAGAGCTCGTTGAGGCGGACGGCGCCAGCCTCTACCGGATCGCCGCCGAGGGTGGTGATGTCCACCGGTGGGTGAACGACCAACTCGTGCTGGGTGCCGCCAAGGCGGCGCGCGGTGACGGGCACGACGAGCGCGCCGCGCCGCACGGCGAGCTTCAGAGCGAAGCTGAGATTGCAGCGGACCGGGGCCGGGCGACCAAAGAGGGGGAACTTGACGGTTCCCTCGGAGATCTCGTCGATGAAGAAGATCAGGGACTGGCCAGGGACGGCGAGGTAGCGACTGAGGGTGCGGACGAGGTTGGGGCTTGGCGGCAGCGCCTTATAGCCCGAGCGCCGGCGCGCTTGGGCTATAAGGCGGTTGTCCCACCGGTTGCTCTGCGGCTGCCAAGGGCCGATGCAGTGGGCCCAGATTTGTCGTGACCCGACGAGGGGGACGACCTCCCAGTTGCCCACATGCACGGCGGTCATGATGACCGGCCGGCCCGTGGCCTTCGCCGCTGCGATGTTTTCGAGGCCGAGAACCCTCGATTTGGATGGCGAGGCGAGGCGGTGGAGAGCCGGCAACTCGCCCATAGTGCGCCCGGCGTTCACGTACCACCGCGCCAAAAAGGTATCGTCGGCCAGATGCGGGGCAATCCGGCGCAGGGTCCGCGTCATCTGTGCTGCATAGGGACGGTCGTGGTGCCGGCGCAGCGCGACGGGGGCGCACACACGGCCGCCGATCAACGATCCGGTCTCGGCAGGGAGCCGACGCAGAAGCTCGGACACGGCGAGGCGAGTGCCGTCGATGGTCTCGCGATAGAGGCGGCGGCGGATCGCCACTCCGTCGCCTTCCCGCAAGAGGGTGCGGAAGGGCTTGCGCTTCGGCCACTCGGCAAAGGTCGCCGACCACGGAATATCAGGATGGTTCACCACCCTTGCGTCTCCTCACCACCATCGGAAGGCGGTCGCCCGGCCGCAACGTCAGCCGGCAGCTCACCTCGACATTGTGTCCCTCCTCAAGTGTCACTTTAAATGCTTGGAGGAGAGTGGCAAGACACAAGGTCGCCTCGGTTATGGCGAAAGTCAGGCCTGGGCAGACGCGCGGTCCGGAGGCGAACGGAATGTAGGCGTGCTTGTCGGGACGGGCGGCGATCGCCGGGTCGAAGCGTTCCGGCACGAAGTGGTCGGGCAGCGCCCACAGGTCACGATTGCGGTGGAGCAGCCACGGCGCGACGACGAGGATGTCGCCTTTGGCGACGGCGTTGCCGTTGAGCGTGCCCGGCCCCGTCGCGGTGCGGCCGAGGAGGGGGACTGGCGGATAGAGGCGAAGCGTCTCCTCGATGATGGCGCGGGTGAAGGTCAGGTCGGCGACGTCGGCGAGCTCGGGGTGGCGGCCGCCGAGCACAGCCTCGAGCTCGGCGGCGAGGCGGGCCTCGACCCGCGGGCTCTGCGACACGAGGTAGATCGCCCAGGCGAGGGTGTTGGCGGTGGTCTCGTGCCCCGCCATGAAGATGACGATCGCCTCGTTGCGGATGGCGGCCTTGGTGAGCGGTGCGCCGGAGCTGTCGCGGGCGGCGAAGAGCTGGCTGATGACGGCGTTGGGATCGCCCTCGCCGCGGGCGAAGCGGTCGACGATGTCGTCGATCACGCGGTGGACGCGATGCCGGGCGCGGCGGGTCGAGACGCCCTGGAGGCGCGGCACCCAGTCCGGCGCGTTCATCAGGCTGAGAAGGTCGGTCTGGTCGACGTTGCGCTGATAGGCGGCGAAGCCGGCGATGATCTCGCGCGTGAACTCGCGCCCCAGGCGCCGACCGAAGATGGTGCGCGAAATGATCTCCGCGGTGAGCTCGCCCATCTCGAAGAGGATGTCGAGCGTGGCGCCGTCGCCCGCCTTGCGCCAATCCCCGCACCACTCGATGGCGGTCTCCCGCATCACCGGCGCGAAGGTCGCGATGCGGCGGCCATGGACGATGGGCGCGACGATGGCACGCCGCTCCGCCCACGTCGCGCCGTCGGAGACGAACAGCCCGTCGCCGAGCAGCGGTGCGAGCGCCTGACGCTGCTGCGACGTCTTCTTCTCGAATGTCGCGGCCTGCCGGTGGAGCGTTTCACGCACCCCGTCGGGATGGTTGCTGAAGTGGATGGTCCTCAGACCGACCTTCTTGCGCATCCGCCGCGTGGCGTAGTCGCGTTCCATGAAGATCGCGAGCAGGTTCTGGCGATAGAGCCGAAAGAGGGTCCACAGCGATACCCGCGTCTTGTGCCGGATGGGGGAGGGTGGCACGAAACTGTCGGCAAGCCGGTGGTCGGCGATCACCTCCGGGCTGAGATTCATCTAGCATTCCCAAGTGCACTTTGACTCTACTCATCACGGACGAACGAGACAATTGCCGATTGAGTAAACCAACGCTTCGATCATTGACGGAGCATGGAGGGGGCGCTATATCGCCGGCTCTTGCCGCAAAAGCAGGATCGAACGCACCCGTGGGCTACGGCGTCGCTTGTCGCCATGGCCCTGTCAGTGTTCCGCATGGGGCACAGAGGAGGGGCGTCTTCACCGCCGGTTCGCCGGCATCACCGCCGGGGTGACCCGGCGACAGGAAAGACGTTGAGATGACGAAGCGCCATAGCCAGAAGTACAAAATCGACCGCCGCATGGGCGAGAACCTCTGGGGTCGCCCCAAGAGCCCGCTCAACAAGCGCGAATATGGTCCCGGCCAGCACGGCCAGCGCCGCAAGGGCAAGATGTCCGACTTCGGCCTGCAGCTGCGCGCCAAGCAGAAGCTGAAGGGCTACTACGGGTCGATCTCGGAGAAGCAGTTCCGCGGCATCTACGACGAGGCCGTCCGCCGCCGCGGTGACACCTCCGAAAATCTCATCGGCCTGCTCGAGAGCCGTCTCGATGCCATCGTCTACCGCGCGAAGTTCGTGCCGACGGTGTTCGCCGCCCGCCAGTTCGTGAGCCACGGCCACACGAAGGTGAACGGCCAGCGCGTCAACGTTCCGAGCTACCGCTGCAAGCCGGGCGATGTGATCGAGGTGCGCGAGAAGTCGAAGAACCTTCTCTCCGTGCTCGAGGCCATCGGCCTCGCCGAGCGCGACGTGCCCGACTATATCGAGGCCGACCACTCCAAGATGACCGCCAACTTCGTGCGCATGCCGGCGCTCGGCGACGTGCCCTATGCGGCCACCATGGAACCGAACCTCGTCATCGAGTTCTATTCGCGCTGATCCGACCTGCCGGGCCTCCCGGCGCCTCTGGGCGCCGGCTCGGTCGGTATCGCCATCTGGAACGGCCGCGGCGAGCCATCGCCTCGGCCGTTCTTGCTTTTCGGCGCCCCCCATGCTGCACCCTGCGACGGCGTGCCGTCCCCGAACGATTCTGTGAAACAACGACATGCGCCGTCGGCGCGGCGTGGATCAGAGCGGGGGAGCACGCGATCCGCTACGACGCCTGCCAGAACGGCGACACGATCGTGCGGATGGGGCAGTCCCAGTAGGGCCGCCGTCCATCGAGCCGCCTGCCTGGGGCGTCGGTGACGCTTTGATGTTGCGGCGGGGGCCCCTCTGGCACTAGGTGATCGGTGCGAGTTGAGGAGCCCCGTCGATGAACGAACACGTACGCGAGCCCGCCCCCTCCAAGCTCATTAAGGGTGCGGTGGACGACTGGGAGGTCGTGATCGGCATGGAGATCCATGCCCAGGTCCAGTCGAAGGCCAAGCTCTTCTCCGGCGCCTCCACCACCTTCGGCGGTGAGCCCAACGACCATGTGAGCCTCGTGGACGCGGCGATGCCGGGGATGCTTCCCGTCATCAACGAGGCGTGCGTCGAGCAGGCGGTGCGCACTGGCCTCGGCCTCAAGGCGCAGATCAACCTCGTCTCCCGCTTCGACCGGAAGAACTACTTCTACCCGGATCTGCCGCAGGGCTACCAGATCTCCCAGTTCCAGCACCCCATCGTGGGGGAGGGCGAGGTGATCGTCGATATGCTCGACGGCGAGCGCATCGTCGTCGGCATCGAGCGGCTGCACCTCGAACAAGACGCCGGCAAGTCGGTGCACGACATGCACCCCACCCGCTCCTACGTGGACCTCAACCGGTCCGGCGTGGCGCTGATGGAGATCGTGTCGAAGCCCGACCTGCGCTCCGCCGACGAGGCGAAGGCCTACCTCACCAAGATGCGCACCATCCTGCGCTATCTCGGCACCTCCGACGCCGACATGGAGAAGGGCAACCTTCGGGCCGACATCAACGTCTCGGTGCGCCGCCCGGGCGAGCCGCTCGGCACGCGCTGCGAGATCAAGAACGTCAACTCGATCCGCTTCGCCGGCCAGGCGATCGACTACGAGGCGCGGCGCCAGATCGGCATCCTGGAGGACGGCGGCAGCATCGTGCAGGAGACGCGCCTGTTCGACGCCCGCTCCGGCGAGACGCGCTCGATGCGCTCCAAGGAGGAGGCGCACGACTACCGCTACTTCCCCGACCCGGACCTTCTGCCGCTCGTGGTCGAGGCGAGCCTCGTGGAGCGGCTGCGCGACTCGCTGCCGGAGCTGCCGGACGAGAAGCGGGCCCGCTACGTGGAGACGCTCGGCCTCACCCCCTACGACGCCAGCGTGCTCGTGTCCGACGCCGCGGCGGCCGACTATTTCGAGGCGGTGGCGGCCGGTCGCGACCCCAAGCTCGCCGCCAACTGGGTGATCAACGAGCTCTTCGGCCGTCTCAACAAGGAAGGTCACGGCATCGAGGCGAGCCCGATCTCGTCCGACCAGCTCGGCGCCATCCTCGACCTCCTCAGCGAGGAGGTGATCTCCGGCAAGATCGCCAAGGACCTCTTCGAGATCGTGTGGACCGAGGGGGGCGACCCCGCCGCGATCGTCGAGCAGCGCGGCATGAAGCAGGTCACCGACACCGGCGCCATCGAGGGGGCCGTCGAGGCGGTGATCGCGGCGAACCCCGACAAGGCCGAGCAGGCGAAGGCGAAGCCCAATCTCGCCGGCTGGTTCGTGGGTCAGGTGATGAAGGCGACCGGCGGCAAGGCCAATCCGCAGGCGGTGCAGCAGATCGTCCGCGCCAAGCTCGGCATCGAATAGGCCGGGTCCCGGCCCGGGAGAGCCGCCGCCCGTCGCCTCACATCGGCGGGCGGTAGCCGATGCAGCCTTGGACGATCTGGCCGCAGGCCGCGTCCGAGGCACCCATCATGTCGGTCGCGCCGGCATAGGCGACTTCGACCACGTGATCCTTCTTGAAGCGCACCTGGGCGTGGCAATAGGCGCCGCTTCCCTGGGAGAATTGTGGCCCCGGCAGCATGATCGAGGTCGGGGTGGGGATCGGCACCGTCGGCAGCGCGATCGAGCGACCGCCGGTGATGACGCGCTCGTAGCTCCAGATCTCGCCCTTGTCGTCCGACAGCGTCTTCGTCGGGAAGCCGGCGCACATGCGCACCTCCGTCTTGCTCATGCCAACGATGACGGACTTGCCCTCCTCGGCCTGGTCGGCGTCGTGGACCGCGCACGCGGCCACCGAAAACCCGACAACGGACATTAACAACGCACGAAAATAGCGGCGTAGACGCATGCCGTCCCGACTTCGCATTGGTGAAAGACCCTGCCCTGCAATGTGCCCGGGAATCGTGGACATAATGTGCCGACATATGTCGGCAACCGCCCCGGGGGCATCGCTGGGTCGCCACGCGAGCTGCCGCGGCGGGCTGGAGCCGCCGCAAGCCGCGCTCAGGCGCTCTTGGAACGGCGGAAGAAGCGGGAAAGGCCGCGGGCGGCGGATGGCGCGCCGGACTGCTCGGCGGGGGGCGCGGTGAAGGCCGACGGATCGGCGGCCGCGTCGGCGGCGATGCGCTGCAGGACGGCGTCGAGCACGATCCGGCCATAGTCCGGGTTCATGTGGACGACGTCGTGCTCCATCCGCGAGAGGGTGCCCATGTCGCCGAGGCCGCGGGCGAACTCGGGCGCGGTGTGGCTGTTCTCCACGATCGTCGCGGCCGGCTGGGGCACGAAGATCGCCCCGACGTCGGCGCATCTTTGGGCGACGAGCCGGTCGACTTCGGCGAGCGGCTCCGGCGGCAGCCCATCGGTCCATGTCGGCTTCTCGGCGAAGAGGGGGGCGGCCAGCACGTAGGTGGGCTTGCCGCCCCACCGGGCGATGTCGCCGGCGATGCGCAGGGTCGGATCGCCGGTGAAGACTCCCTCGACGCCCTTCTCGATATAGGACCGCGTGAAGCGGGGATTGGCGGACTGCTCCTCGATCCTCGCCTGGAGCAGGCCGTCGAGACGCAGGAGGCCGTAGACCACGAACACGTCGTGCTCGTCGTAGCGCACGACGGCGTCGAGCGGCACCCACATGGCGTTGGGCCCGGCCTTCTCGTCAGGGCGGCGATCGATGGAGATGCCCCGCCGATCGGCGATGATGGTGCGGAACCGCCCGCCGCCGCGGCCCATGAAGCGCATCCCGACGTCGGCGGGGGTGCCGCCGTCGTCGTGCGCCATCTTCATCGCCGCCATCTGGCTGGAGCCTATGACGCAGATACGCATACCGATACTCGCCTCGTCTCTCCCGCAGGGCCGGCGGGCCGCTCAGCGGCGCGGGGCCGCCGCCTCCAGAAGAACCTCTTCGCAGATGACGTCGTCGACGTCATCCGTCGCGGGCTCGGCCTTCGCCGCCGCCTTGCCGTTGAGCGCGAGGCGCCGCCGCGCCTTGCGGTTCCCCTTCGGCGCCACGCCGTGCGCGGTGAAGAACTGCTCCATCACGAAGGCGACGCCGGCCGGCTGCACCGTGCGCATGTTGTCGTGGTAGAACATCCCCCGAAAGGGCGGCTGGGTGATCAGCTCGTAGCTCGGGAAGTAGTCGACCTCGTCGCGCTCCTCCGCCAGCATCGCCGCGACGGCGCGCAGCACCGACTTGGTGCGCCCGTTGGCGACGAGCACGTGCTCGGCCGAGGCGGTCGCCACCATCGGCACCGGCGACACGGTGAGGAGGATGCGCATCTGCGGGTTGGCCGCCTTCAGCAGCGCGATCGCGGCCTCCATGTCGGCGACGCACTCGCGGGTGGAGAAGTTGTGGAACCGGTGGCGGGCGCCGTCGAAGGTGCCGCCGGCCGTCCCCGGGCACATGGCGTAGGTCACGTCCTCGCCGAGCCAGGCCTCGGTCTGGCCGAGGGTGAACACCAGCACCTCGATCTTCGGCAGGCTCGCGGCGATCGCGGCGAGGCTCGCCCGGCGCGCGGCGAGAACGTCGTCGGGCGTGGCGAAGCCGTCCGGCTCGATGGTGGGGCGGAAGGGGTCGACGAAGCGGCCGTCCTTCTCCCACATCTCGTCCGGCGGCGAGGCGGTGCCGCTCGCCCATTCGAGCCACTGGCGCAGCATGCGCGGGGTGTAGATGTTGCCGGTGCGGAAGGAGAAGACGCCGTATTGGTGGCTCTCGTTGAACTCCTTGGGGAAGCCGGCGATGGCGGGCTCGGCCTCGAACCAGCGGAAGCTGCGCTGGCGCAGCTCCCGGCCCATGTGCTGGGCGAAGCACGAGCCCAGCGTGGCGACGGTGGTGGAAGGGGCGATCGCGAATTTCGGGGCGTAGACGCCGGCGATGGCGTCGGGAGCGAGGTCGGCGACCCCCGTCCGCCAGAATGCGGTCGCGGGGAGCGAGGCGTAGGGCGTGTCCATGAAAGACCACCGGAGAAGACAGTTCGGTCTGGACATGGTCGCATCCGCCAGAGCGCCTCGCAACCCGACGCCTTGCCTTCCTCCCATCGCTGAGGGACGAATGATGCCGCGCGAAACGCCGCGCCAAGGGAGGACAGAACGATGCGCAACGACTTCGGCGGCTTCGATTTCGGTCTCGGCGAGGACATCGACATGCTGCGCGACCAGGTGCGCACCTTTGCCGACGATCGCATCGCGCCGCTGGCGGAGAAGACCGACCGGGAGAATCTCTTCCCCATCGAGCTGTGGCCGGAGATGGGCGCGCTCGGCCTGCACGGCATCACCGTCGGCGAGGAGTATGGCGGGGCGGGGCTCGGCTATCTCGCCCACTGCGTGGCGATGGAGGAGGTGAGCCGGGCCTCCGCCTCGGTGGGGCTGTCCTACGGCGCCCACTCGAACCTCTGCGTCAACCAGATCAACCGCAACGGCAGCGCAGCGCAGAAGGAAAAATACCTGCCCAAGCTGATCTCCGGCGAGCACGTGGGCGGGCTCGCGATGTCGGAGCCGGGCGCGGGGTCCGACGTGGTGTCGATGCGTACCCGCGCCGAGAAGAAGGGCGACCGCTACGTCCTCAACGGCAACAAATTCTGGATCACCAACGGCCCGGTAGCCGAGACGCTGGTGGTCTACGCCAAGACCGATCCGGAGGCGGGGTCGCGCGGCATCACCGCCTTCCTGATCGAGAAGGGCATGAAGGGTTTCTCCACCGCGCAGAAGCTCGACAAGCTCGGCATGCGCGGGTCCGACACCTGCGAGCTGATCTTCGAGGACTGCGAGGTGCCGGAGGAGAACGTGCTCGGCCTGGTGGGCAAGGGCGTCAACGTGCTGATGTCGGGGCTCGACTACGAGCGTGTGGTGCTCGCGGCGGGGCCGCTCGGCATCATGCAGGCCTGCCTCGACGTGGTGGTGCCCTACGTGCACGAGCGCAAGCAGTTCGGCCAGCCCATCGGCACCTTTCAGCTGATGCAGGGCAAGCTCGCCGACATGTACGTGACGATGAACGCCTGCAAGGCCTACGTCTATTCGGTGGCGCGCGCCTGCGACGTGGGGCGCACCACGCGCGAGGACGCGGCGGGGGCGATCCTCTATGCCGCCGAGAAGGCCACCCAGGTGGCGCTCGACGCGATCCAGGCCCTCGGCGGCAACGGCTACATCAACGACTACCCGACGGGCCGCCTGCTGCGCGACGCCAAGCTCTACGAGATCGGCGCGGGCACCAGCGAGATCCGCCGCATGCTGATCGGCCGCGAGCTCTTCGAGAAGTCGGCCTGACCGGGCGCGGCACCGGCGACACGCTGTCGCGACAGCTGCGGCGCGGTCCGACACATTTCGACCACAATCGGCGCTATCCTCTTGAAGATCATATGATCATCGCCGCCCCTGCGGCGCTGATCGATCCCAAGGGCGGTCATGTCGACGTTGGAATATTGGATAGGGCGGATGCGGCGTCCGCTCTGTATTCACCACTGGGAGCGCATCGGCCAGGCTGACGATCGGCTGCGGGGTCGCTGCCACGTCGTGCGCTGCTGCCACTGCGGAGCGCGTGACCAGATCGAGGTGACGCGCGACCCCGTCTACCTCCTCTGAGGAGGTGCCGTCCGAGAGGGAGCGCCGTGCGCCCTCTCGCCATGGCTCCAGTCAGAGGAGCTTGGCGCCGAAGGCGATCTTTGGATCGAGCTCGGGCGGCACCGGCTGCTGGTAGCCGGAGGCGTCGAACGGTGCCCGCTTCATGAACACGCCCGCACCGCGCTCGGCGAGGAGGACGCCGTCCGCCATCGCCACGCGGCCGTTGGTGATCATCGTTTCCGGCCAGCCGGTGACCGACATGCCCTCGAACGGCGTGTAGTCCATGGCGTCGTGCATGCCGGTCTGGGTGACCGTGCGCGTCTCGTCGGGGTTCCAGATCGCGATGTCGGCGTCCGAGCCCACCGCGATGGTGCCCTTGCGCGGGTGGATGCCGAACATCTTGGCGGCGTTGGTGGAGGTGAGCGCCACGAACTCGTTGAGGCTGACCCGGCCCTTGCGCACCCCTTCGGAGAAGAGGAGCGGGGCCCGCATCTCGATGCCCGGCATCCCGTTCGCCATCTTGTTGAAGGGCGGGTTGGGGCCGGCCGACAGCTTGCCCGTCGCGTCGAAGCGGTAGGGGGCGTGGTCGGAGGACCAGAGCTGCAGGTTGCCCGCCTTGAGGTGGCGCCAGAGGTCCGCTTGCGTCCGCCCGTCGCGCAGCGGGGGTGAGCAGCAGAACTTCGCCCCTTCCGGCGCCGGCCGGTCGAGGTCGTCGCGCGTCAGGAAGAGATATTGCGGGCACGTCTCGCCGAAGATCGCGTGCCCCTCGGTGCGGGCGTTGGCGACGAGGCGGGCCCCGGCGTCGGTCGACACGTGCACGATGAGGAGCGGCGCGCCGACGAAGCTCGCGAGGCTGATGCCGCGGTGGATCGCCTCCGCCTCGGCCGCCGCGGGGTGGCTGATGGCGTGATATTTGGCGTCGGTGTAGCCGCGCTCCAGGAGGCGCTTCACCATCCACTTGATGAGCGCGTTGTTCTCCGCGTGCGTCATCGTCAGCGCGCCGTGCTCGCGCGCCGTCACGAGGATGTCGAGCATCATCTCGTCGGTGACGATCATCTTGTCGTAGGTCATGAAGACCTTGAAGCTCGTGACCCCGTCGGCGAACGCCTTCGGCAGTCCGACCTTCAGCACCGCGTCGGACGGATCGGTGATGATGAGGTGGAACGAGTAGTCGATGACCGACTTCTTGGCCCGCTCGTGGTAGGTTTCGAGCACCTCCTCGACGCTCTGCCCACGGTGCTGGGCGGCGAAGGGGATGAAGCTGGTGTTGCCGCCGAAGAGGGCGGACACGGACCCCGAATAGTAGTCGTCCGAGGTCATCGCGCCGGTCGCCGACTCCTGCTCGATGTGGCAGTGGCTCTCGATGCCGCCCGGGAGCACGAGGCGGCCGGTGGCATCGATGGTGCGGGCGCCGTCCGGCAGGCCCCTCGCGATGGCGGTGACGGTGCCGCCGGCGATCCCGACGTCGGCGGCAAAGGTGTCGGAGGCGGTCGCGACCGTACCGCCCCTGATCACGAGGTCGAAGTGCATTACTCCGCGGCCATCGCCGGGCGCAGGGCGGCGAGGTTGCGCTCGAGGCGGCTCATGAGGCGCGTCAGCTCCTCCTGGCCCGCGGCGTCGAGTTTGGGGCCGGGGGCGCGCACGGTGGCGGTCTTGATCGCCCCGCGGCGCCGCAGGATCTCCTTACGGACGGCGAGCCCGTAGCCCGGCTGCTGCTCGTGGCGCACCAGCGGCAGATAGGCGTCGAAGAGATCCTCGGCACCGTCGACGTCGCCGGCGCGGTGGCGGCGGACCACCTCCACCAGCATCTCCGGATAGGCAAAGCCCGTCATCGCGCCGTCGGCGCCGCGCGCCAGCTCGAGCGGCAGGAAGATGCCGCCGTTGCCGCACAGGATCGACACGCGGCGGCTGCCCTTCTCCTGCGCGACGCGGCGGACGCTCGAGAGCTTCGGCAGGCCCGGCCAGTCCTCATGCTTCAGCATCACCACCGAGGGGATCTCGTCGACGATGGTGTTGAAGCCTTCGGCCGAGATCGGCATGCCGGTGGTCAGCGGGAAGTCCTGGTAGACGATCGGCACGTCCGGCAGCCGGTCGGCGATCGCCTTGAAGCCGTCGAGAATGCCCTTCTCGTGCTTGTGGCCGGCGTTGGGGGCGGCCATCACGCCGGCGGCGCCGAGGCCCATCGCCTTCTTGGCGAGCGACACGAGATTGTCGAGGCCGGCATTGGACACGCCCACGATGACCGGGACGCGCTCGTCGACGCGCTTCAGGACGCGCGTCATGATCTCACTCGCCTCCTCGGCGGTGAGCTTGGGAGCCTCGCCCATCAGGCCGAGGATCGTGATGCCGGAAACGCCGTGGCTCAGATAGTAGTCGGTCAGGCTGTCGAGGCTCGCAAAATCCACGGCGCCGTCGTCGGTGAAGGGGGTCGCCGAGATGATGTAGACGCCGTGGGCGTCCTCGGTGAGGCGGTGGGTCATTCGGAAGTCTCCTTAGGGCCGGTGATGGTCCGCCAATCGGGAATGGGCAGGGAATACGCTTCTCCGAGAGGCGCATAGGACGTGGCAAACAGCCGCGCCACCGGGTCCCAATGTGGCACATTGAGCCGCCGCGTATCCAGATCGAACAGGCCGTCGCGGGCAATCAGTGCGGACACCTTTCCCATCAGCAGCGCTCGGTCGACGTCGAGATATCGGATCTCGTAGACGCTGCACTCGAGCACGACGGGGGCGTCCTTGAGGTAGGGGATCTTCTGGGTGACGCCGTCGGCGACGGCGAGGCCCACCGCTTCCGCCTCGCCGATCTCCGGCGGAAAGTCGGCGGCGGTCGCCACCATCTTCTCGGCGAGGGCGGTGTCGGCGAGGTTCACCGTGAAGGCACCTTCGCGCTCGGCGTTGAGCACCGTGTCCTTCGGACCGGACTCCGGCCGGCGGCCGATGCCGACGATGAGGAGGGGCGGCTCGTCGGCGAACACGTTGAAGAAGGAGAAGGGCGCGGCGTTGACCCCGCCCTCGGCGTTGAGCGTGGTGATCCAGGCGACCGGCCGCGGGATGACGGCGGCGCACAGGAGCTTGTAGCGCTCGCGCGCCTCGAGCTGCGAAAAGTCGAAGGTCGCCATCAGGACGCGACCTCGACGCCGGTCTGGGAGGTGATGCGGCCGTAGTGCTCGATGCGGCGATGGCGGGCGAAGTCGAAGATCGTCTCCTTGCCGAACACCGTCTCGTCGAGATCGCAGACGGCGGTGACGAGCTCGTCGTCCTCGGTGAGGCTCTCGGCGACGATCTTGCCGTTGGGGTCGACGATCACGCTGCCGCCGATGAGGGGGTGGCCGTCCTCCACCCCGGCCTTGGCGACGGCGACCACGAAGGTGGCGTTCTGGTAGGCGCCGGACTGGAGCACCAGGCGATGGTGGAAGAGGCGGTCTTCCGGTCCCTCGGCGCTCTTCTGGCTGTTCACCGAGGGGGTGTTGTAGCCGAGGAGGACCATTTCCACGCCCTGCAGGCCCATCACGCGGTAGGTCTCGGGCCAGCGCCGGTCGTTGCAGATGCACATGCCGAAGACGCCGCCGAGCGTCTGCCACACCGGAAAGCCGAGGTCGCCGGGCTCGAAGTAGCGTTTCTCGAGGTGCTGGAAGGCGCGCTCGGGATCGAACTCGTCGTGGCCGGGCAGGTGCACCTTGCGGTATTTGCCGATGATCGTGCCGGTCTTGTCGGTGAGGATCGAGGTGTTGAAGTGGTGGCCGTCGGGCGTCAGCTCGGCATAGCCGAAGGAAATCGCGACACCCTTCGCCTTGGCGGCGTCGAAGAGGGGCTGCGTCGCCGCGTTGGGCATCTCCGCCTCGAACCAGGTGTCCACCTCGGCCTGGTCCTCCATGTACCAGCGGGGGAAGAAGGTGGTGAGGGCGAGCTCGGGATAGACCACGAGGTCGCAGCCCTTGTCGGCGGCGGCATCGAGCAGGGCGAGCATGCGGGCGACGACGGCCTCGCGCGGCTCGGCCTTCTGGATGGGGCCGAGCTGGGCGGCGGCGACATGTACGGGTCTCATAGCAATGTCCTCAGGCGGCGATGCGGCGCTCCATCCGGCTGACGAGCCGGACAAGGGGCCACAGGATGACGAGATAGAGGCCAGCCGCGGCCACGATCGGTGATGCGTTGTAGGTGACCGAACGAGCCATGTCAGCCTGGTAGAGGAGTTCGGCGAGCGACACGACGCTCGCGAGCGAGGTCAGCTTCACCACCTCCACCGTGTTGGAGATGAGGTCGGGCAGGACGTTGCGGACCGCCTGCGGCAGGACGACGTGCGCCATCGTCTGGGCCGCGGTGAGGCCGGTGGAACGGGCGGCCTCGAACTGCCCCTTGCCGATGGAGAGGATGCCGGCCCGGTAGATCTCGCCGTAGTAGGCCGCGTTGTTGAGCACGAAGGCGATGGCGACGGCCTGGAGCGGGGAGGGGCGGATGCCGGCGAAGGGCAGGCCCGAATAGACGAAGATCAGGAGGACGAGCGGCGGGACGGCGCGGAAGAAGTCGACGAAGGCGATGGCCGGCCAGCGGATCGCCCGGCGCTCCGCGAGGCTGAGCAGTGCCGCGGCGATGCCGGCGAGGAGGCCGAGCGGGATCACGATGAGGCAGATGAGCGCCGTCATCGCGAGGCCGCGCAAGAGCATCGGCCAGGCCTGCGTCATGATGGTGACGTTGAAGAACTGATCGAGAAGGGCGTCCATCGGCTCAGCCCCGCCTCACGCCTGGCGCCACTTGAAGCGCGTCTCCAGCCAGCGGGAGAAGACGACGAGCGGCAGGAAGAGCACGATGTAGGCGATCGCCGCCATCATCAGCGGCGAGGCGTTGCCGGAGAAGGACTGGGCGGTGGTCGCCTCGCCGAGGATGTCGGGCAGGCCGATGACCATGCCGAGGGCGGTCGACTTGGTGATGGCGATGGCGCGGTTGGTGAGCGGCGGCACCGTGAGGCGGACCGCCTGGGGCAGCACCACGGAAAGGAGCGTCTGGGTGAAGGTGAGGCCGGTGGAGCGGGCCGCCTCCCACTGGCCCTTGTGAATCGACAGGATGCCGGCCCAGAAGATCTCCTCGGCGAAGGCGCCGAGGGTGAGGCCGAGCACCAGCCAGATCACGACGAAGGCGCTGAGCGACAGCCCCACGTTGGGCAGCCCGAAATAGGCGATGAGGATGATGACGAGCGGCGGCAGCGCGCGGAACACGTCGGAGAAGGCGACGATCGCGATGTTGAGCGCCTTGATGCGGTAGGCGCGCAGGCAGGCGAGGAGGAGGCCGAGGACGATCCCGCTCACCACCACCAGCACGGCGAGCTGCAGCGTGACGCCCATCCCGCCGATGATGGCGGGGAGGTATTTCGCCATCACCGTTTCGTTGAAGAAGGTATCGAGAAACCTCTCGAACGGTCCCATCAGTGGCTGACCCGGGAGAGGAAAGTCTGGGTGCGCGCCTCCTTGGGGGCGCGGAAGATCTCCTGCGGCGAGCCTTCCTCCACGATGACGCCGCCGTCCATGAAGATGACGCGGTCGGCGGCCTCGGCGGCGAAGCGCATCTCGTGGCTGACGACGAGCATCGTCATGCCCGCCTCGCGCACCTTGCGCATCACGTCGAGCACGTCGCCGACGAGCTCCGGATCGAGGGCGGAGGTGGGCTCGTCGAAGAGCATCACCTTCGGCTCCAAGGCGAGGGCGCGGGCGATGGCGACGCGCTGCTGCTGGCCGCCGGAGAGCTGGGCGGGGTAGTTCTCCGCCTTGTCGGCGAGGCCGACGTCGGAGAGGGCGGCCATCGCCTTCTCGCGAGCGGCGCGGCGGGAGAGGCCCGAGACCTTGATCAGCGCGAGGGCCACGTTCCCGAGCGCCGTCTTGTGCGGGTAGAGGTTGAAGGACTGGAACACCATGCCGATGCGCCGGCGGGCCTTGTTGAGGTCCACCTTGGGGCCGGTGATGTCGACGCCCTCCACCACCACCGCGCCGGACGTCGGCTCCTCGAGGCGGTTGCAGCAGCGCAGCAGCGTCGACTTGCCGGAGCCGGAGGGGCCGATGAGGAAGACCATCTCGCCCGGCGTCACCTTGAGGTCGATGCCCTTGAGGACGTCGACCGTGCCGAAGCTCTTGTGCAGCGCGATGAGCTGCAGGATCGGCGTGGCGTGCGGGGCCGAGCCGCCCGACCGGGCGGCGGCGGTGGCGAGGGGGCTGTCGGTCATCGGCGTGGGCTCGGGCTGGTCGCTCAGGAGCAGGAGAGCTCGTGCTCGATGTCCTGATAGCCCTCGAAGCCCGGCTCGCCGTAGCCCGGCTGGACCACGACGGCGGCCGAATCCTCCGCCGGAGCGAAGCCGAACCACTTCTCGTGCAGCCCGGCGATGAAGCCGTCGGCCTTCATGCACTCGAGCGCCGCCTCGATCTTGTTGCGCAGCTCCTCGTCGCCCTTGCGGAAGGGCATGCCCCAGACGAGGCCGGTCTTGTAGAGGTAGGAGTTGGCGAGGTTGGGGTTCTTCTTCACCGCCCAGGCCGAGGCCGTGTTGCCGGCGACGTTGGCGAAGGCGCGACCCGACAGCACCGCCTGGACGGCGTCGGAGTTGGTGCCGTAGCTCTCCACCGTCCAGCCGATCTCATCCTCGAGGCCGCGCGCCCAGCTGTCGTAGACCGAGCCCTTGTTGACGGCGATCGTCTTGCCCTCGAACTGCTTGAGGTCGGTGATCTCGGGCGCGCCCTTCTTGGTGATGAAGAGGTAGTCGGTGTTGAGATAGCCTTCGGAGAAGAGGAGGTTCGCCGCCCGCTCCTTGGTGATCGTGGTGGGCGCGACGATGAAGTCGTAGGTGCCGGCCTGCAGTGCGGGCAGGAGGCCCGACCACTGGGTGGCGGTGAGGTCGATCTCGGCACCGAGGCGGTTGGCGAGCTCGTCGGTGAGATCGACGTTGAAGCCTTCGATACCGCCGCCGAGCTTGGGCATCGCATGGGGTGCGAATGTGCCGTCGATAGCGGTCTTGTAGGAATCCTGCGCGACCGCCGGGCCGGCGAGACATGCTGCGAGGCCGAGCGCTGCGAGGCGGACGGTGATGGTCATGAAGCTCTCCCGCATGGTGTGTTTTCTCCCGATGCTTGCGAAAGCCATGCCAATCCGCGCCGGCCTGTCGCGCCGGAAAACTTGAAGTGCGGCGTGCAAGGACTAAATTCCTTTCGCCCGTGACCCTGGACCCTTCGCCATCGTGAGAGGAACCGGAGCGGGAGTGACAGTATTTCTTCTTGCGAGGAGAGAACAATGGCACCCACTCTGACGATGCGTCGGGCTCCGGGGCGCGGCGCGACGTATAGCGCTGCCGCGTCCGCAACATCGGTGCGGGAGCTCGATGAACTCGCGCACTGGCTCGATTCGAAATTCAGCCTGTTTGGGATCCGCTTCGGTCTCGATTCGGTGCTCGGCCTGGTGCCGGGGATCGGAGACTTGGCGGGCTTCGGCCTGTCGGCCTATCTGATCGCCCAGGGGTACCGGATGGGCGCGCGCAAACGCACCCTCGCCCGCATGGCGGCCAACGTCGCCGGGGACACCGTGTTCGGCTCCATCCCACTCGTGGGATCGGTGATCGACGTGTTCTGGAAGGCGAACCGCGCCAACATGGTGCTGCTGAAAAAGGACCTCGCGCGGCCCGGCGTCATCCGCCGCACCTGATCGTCGCCTCGAGGACGGGCACCCCCCGCGAAGGGGGTGGCGTCCGTCCTCGATCAGCCGGCCATCGCGCCGGCGATCGCCTCGATGGCGGCGTCGGCCTTGTCGGCATCGGGGCCGCCGGCCTGGGCCATGTCGCGCCGGCCGCCACCGCCCTTGCCGCCGAGCGCCTCGGAGCCGGCCCGCACCAGCGCCACGGCGTCGAAGCGGTCGGTGAGGTCGCCGCTGACGGTGACGACCACGCTCGCGCGTCCGTCGGCCTTGCCCACGATGGCGACCACCGCCGAGCCCGCCGCCTCGCGCGCCTCATCGGCGAGGCCCTTCAGCGCCTTGCCGGGCAGCCCGTCGACCACGCGGCCGACGAAGGTCACACCCGCCACCTCCCGCGCCGCTTCGGCCTGGGCGGGGCCGGCGAGGGCGAGGCGCTTCTTCACGTCCTCGAGCTCACGCTCCAGTTTGCGGCGCTCCTCGACGAGGGCTTCGGCGCGGCCGGGCGCCTCGTCGGTGGAGACGCGCATCGCCGAGGCGACGGCGCGCAGCTTGGCGCGCTGGTCGGCGACGTAGCGGCGGGCGGCCTCGCCCGTCAGCGCCTCGATGCGGCGCACGCCCGAGGAGACGGCCCCCTCGTCGGTCAGCACCACGAGGCCGATGTCGCCGGTGCGCCTCACATGGGTGCCGCCGCACAACTCCACCGAGAAGCGCTTGTTGCCTTCCCGGCCCATGGAGACGACGCGGACCTCGTCGCCATATTTCTCGCCGAAGAGGGCGCGGGCACCGGACTGCATGGCGTCCTCGATGCCCATGACGCGGGTGTCGACCTCGTCGTTCTCGCGCACCCGCAGGTTCGCCTCGGCCTCGACGCCGGCGATCTCGTCGTCGGTCATCGGCTTGGCGTGGGAGAAGTCGAAGCGCAGCCGCTCCGGTGACACGAGCGAGCCCTTCTGCGCCACGTGATCGCCCAGCGCCCGGCGCAGGCACTCGTGCAGGATGTGGGTGGCGGAGTGGTTGGAGCGGATCGCGTTGCGGCGCGTGGCGTCGACCTCCAGCGTCAGGCCGTCGCCCACCTTCAGCGTGCCCGACTTCAGCGTGCCGCGGTGGACGAAGAGGCCGTCGGCCACCTTCTGGGTATCGGCGATCTCGAACACGGTATCGCCGGCGAAGGCGAGGCCGGCGTCGCCCACCTGGCCGCCCGATTCGCCGTAGAACGGCGTCTGGTTGAACACGAGACGCGCCTCGGTGCCGGCGATGAGCATGCCCACCTCCGCCCCGTCCACCACGATGGCGGCGAGCGCCCCGTCGGCGGTGGTGGTCTCGTAGCCGAGGAATTCGGTGGCGCCGAGCTTTTCGCGCAAGCCGAACCACACCTTCTCGTCCGTCGCCTCGCCCGAGCCCGCCCATGAGCGGCGCGCTTCGGCCTTCTGGGCCTCCATCGCGGTCTCGAACCCGGCCCGGTCCACGGCGATGCCGCGCGGGCGGAGGGCGTCCTCGGTGAGGTCGTAGGGGAAGCCGAAGGTGTCGTAGAGCTTGAAGGCGGTCTCGCCGGGGAGGGCGGCGCCTTCGGGAAGCTCGGACACGGCCTCTTCGAGGAGCGTCAGGCCACGGGTGAGGGTGCGGCCGAAGCGCACTTCCTCCGCCTCGGTGGTCTCGACGATGAGCGCTTCGGCGCGGCGAAGCTCCGGATAGGCCTGGCCCATCTCTCGCACCAGCGCCGGAACGAGCTTGTGGAACACCGGCTTGGTGGCTCCCAGCATGTTCGCATGGCGCATGGCGCGGCGCATGATGCGGCGCAGGACGTAACCGCGGCCCTCGTTGGAGGGGAGGACGCCGTCGGCCATCAGGAAGCAGGTGGCGCGCAGATGGTCGGCGATCACCTTGAAGCTCGGGACGAGATTGCCCTCGCCGTCGCGCGACTTCGCGCCGATGGCTTCCTCGGCGGCGGCGATGAGGTTGCGGAAGAGGTCGATCTCGTAGTTGTCGTGAACCCCTTGCAGGATCGTCGAGATGCGCTCGAGCCCCATGCCGGTGTCGATGGAGGGCTTGGGGAGGTCCTTGCGGATCTCCGGCGTCTCCTGCTCGTACTGCATGAAGACGAGGTTCCAGATCTCGATGAACCGGTCGCCGTCCTCTTCCGGCGATCCCGGAGGGCCACCCCAGATGTGGTCGCCGTGATCGTAGAAGATCTCCGAGCACGGGCCGCAGGGGCCGGTGTCGCCCATGCGCCAGAAATTGTCGTCCGTCGGGATGCGGATGATGCGGCTTTCGGGGAGGCCCGCAACCTTCTTCCAGAGGTCGAAGGCCTCGTCGTCCTCGGCATAGACGGTGGCGAGCAGCTTGTCGGCCGGCAGCCCGTATTCCTTCGTGATCAAGGTCCAGGCGAGGTCGATCGCGCGCTCTTTGAAGTAGTCGCCGAACGAGAAGTTGCCGAGCATCTCGAAGAAGGTGTGGTGACGCGCGGTGTAGCCGACGTTTTCGAGGTCGTTGTGCTTGCCGCCGGCGCGCACACACTTCTGGCTCGTCACGGCCCGGTCGTAGGGGCGGTGCTCGGCGCCGGTGAAGACGTTCTTGAACTGCACCATCCCCGCGTTGGTGAAGAGCAGGGTGGGGTCGTTGCGCGGCACGAGCGGGCTCGACGGCACGATCTCGTGTCCGTTCTCGGCAAAATAGTTCAAAAACTTCGAGCGGATATCGTTGACGCCACTCACGGGTGTCGGCTCCTCACGTCTAGGTTCCGCCGAGGTAGCGGCTTGGCGGACAATTGTCGACGGGCCTTTGCGCGTTGACGGGGCGCAGACGGGCCGCCAATCTCGCCGGCGCGGCGGTAGATCTTCGTAACGGCTTGGGAAAGACGACAGAATATGGGTGGAACCATCCTTCTCATTAATCCGAATTCCAACCCGGAGGTCACCGCGGGGATGGCCCGGGCCGTCGCGCCGCTGGGGCTTGCCGGCGGGCCGGCGCTCGAATGCATGACGATGGCCTCCGGCCCCTTCGGCATCGAGACCCAGCGCCACGTGGAGGAGGTGACGCTCCCCTTGCGCGAGATCGTCGCCTCGCGCGGCGACGTCGACGCCTTCGTGATCGCCTGCTTCTCCGACCCCGGCCTCGCCGTGTGCCGCGAGGCGACGACGCGCCCGGTGCTCGGGATCCGCGAGTGCGCGGTGATGTCGGCGCTGATGCAGGGCGACCGCTTCGGCGTGGTGGCGCTCGGCCCGTCCTCGATCAAGCGCCAGTATCGCGCGTTCCGCGAGATGGGCGTCGACGGGCGCTGCGCCGGCTCCGCGCCGCTCCACCTCTCCGTCGCCGCGGCGGAGGAGGCGGCCGCCTATCCGAAGGTGAAGGCCGCCGCCGAAAGCCTCCTCGAAGCCGGTGCGGAGACCATCATCCTCGGCTGCGCGGGGATGACGCGCCACCGTGCGCCGCTCATCGCCGAGCTGGGCGTCCCGGTGATCGACCCCACCCAGGCCGCCGCCGCCCAGGCGCTGGGGCTCGTGCTCCTCGCGCGCGGTGGCGAAATGCGGGCGGCCGCGTGAGCGTCTTCATCATCAACGGGCCCAACCTCAATCTTCTCGGCAAGCGTCAGCCGGAGATCTACGGCCGCGAGACGCTCGCCGACGTCGAGGCCGCCTGCCACGCCCGCGCCACCGAGCTCGGCATGACGGTGCGCTGCCATCAGTCGAACGCCGAGCACGAGATCATCGAACTGATCCACGAAGGGCGCGAGGCGGCTGCCGGCATCATCATCAACCCCGGCGCCTTCAGCCACACCTCGGTGGCGATCCTCGACGCGCTCAACACCTTCGACGCGCCGGTGATCGAGGTCCACATCTCCAACATCCACAAGCGGGAGGCCTTTCGCCATCATTCCTACGTCTCGACGCGGGCGGACGCGGTGATCGCGGGGTGCGGCACCGAGGGCTATCTGTTGGCGCTGCAGCGGATGGCGACGCTCCTCGCCTGAGGCGCGCCATGCGTTCCGGCGGGGGTCGGCCGCCTATGACCCTCGCCCCGCGGCTTTCAAAGCACGGCGCGGGCGTGGGAGACTGCGCGGCCGGTTTCGGCCGGTGCCCAAGGACCCGACCATAAGAGACGAGCCATGCAGAGCCGCGCCGCCATCCTCTCGGCCTTTCCGGCCGAACGTCCCTACGCCACGTCGAAGCCGCTTTCCATCGAGACCGTGGAGCTCGACGACCCGGGTCCCGGCGAGGTGCTGGTGCGCGTCGTGGCGGCCGGCCTCTGCCATTCCGACCTCTCCGTGATCAACGGCGACCGCCCGCGGCCGATGCCGATGGCCCTCGGCCACGAGGCCGCCGGCATCGTGGAGCGCTGCGGGGAGGGGGTCGACGATCTGTCGCCCGGCGATCACGTGGTGATGGTGTTCGTTCCGTCCTGCGGCTCGTGCGCGCCGTGTGCGGAGGGGCGGCCCGCCCTCTGTGAGCCGGGCGCCAAGGCGAACGGGGAGGGGACGCTCCTGTCGGGCGCCCGCCGGATCCACTGGCACGGGGCCGGCGTCTACCACCACGTGGGCGTGTCGGCCTTCGCCGACCTCGCGGTGATCTCGCGCCGCTCCCTCGTCAAGGTGGACAAGGCCTTTCCCCTGGAGCGGGCGGCCCTCTTCGGCTGCGCGGTGCTGACGGGGGTGGGCGCCGTGGTGAACACGGCGGCGGTCAAAGCCGGCCAGTCGGTGGCCGTCGTCGGGCTCGGCGGGGTCGGCCTCGCCGCCCTGCTCGGCGCCATCGCCGCCGGCGCGGCCGAGGTGATCGCCATCGACGTGAACCCCGAGAAGCTCGCCTTCGCCCGTTCGCTCGGCGCCACCGGCACCTTCGAGGCGGGCGCCGACACCGCGGGCGAGGTCAAGGAGGCAACGCGCGGCGGCGTCGACACCGCCATCGAGACGGCCGGCGTCATGGCGGCGTTCGACACCGCCTACAAGGCGACGCGCCGGGGCGGGCAGACGGTGACGGCGAGCCTTGCGAATCCCGCCGCCACCTACCCCCTGCAGCACCTTTCCATGGTGGCGGAGGAGCGCACCCTGCGCGGCTCCTATCTCGGCGGCGGCGTGCCCTCGCGCGACATCATTCGTTACATGCGCCTCAACGCGGCGGGGCGTCTTCCGGTCGAAAAGCTCCACACCGGAACGAGCCCGCTCGACGAGATCAACGAAGGTTTCGATGCCCTCGCCGACGGCGCCGTGGTGCGGCGTCTGATCGACCTGACGGCGTAGCGCCGTCTTGGGAGGATGGCCGCGGCACCCTGTCGCGCGTGGCTCCCACATGGATGAAATGTAAGGAAACCTCTCCGCGGCGGCGATTCGCGGACGCCGTCGGCCTCGGCGATCCGCAGCGCTCGCCGCGGACGAAACAGCCATGTTTCGTCAAGATGTTGCCGCGGGAAAGTCGACGGAGCTCGTCGGCCGGAGGTCCATTCCGGCGGCATATCCGGAGCCGGTCTCCGGATGTCGATGGCGTGCCAGACTGTTTCTAAAAGTTTCCAATATTTTCAGACTAGGCATTGTACGGGCATTGTGCAGTAGCGAAAAGCTGGCGCCGGCGGCGATTGCAAAGCGCGGTCATCGTCACCATAAGTGCTACGGCACGAACTCGTCCCCCCTCGGACCTTTGGTTCGCCTCGAACTCGCCCGGACCGCGGCCGTCGCGGAGGGCAGCAGGAGACGTTTGGCTCGCCTGCGGATGCGGAAGGCAAGGCATGAGTGATTTGAGCTTGCGGGCGGCGGTTGTCGCGATGTTTGCGATATTTGCCGCGGGCGGAACCGCTTTCGCCCAAGCGCCCGGCGGTGGCAGACCACCCACACCCGTCACCGTGGTGACGCTGAAGGAGGCGGAGGTCACCTTGACGTCGATCCTGCCGGGGCGCGTCGTCGCCTCCGGCGTCGCGATAGTACGCCCGCAGGTGGACGGGATCATCGTGAGACGTCTGTTCGACGAGGGCGCCGAGGTGAAGCTCGGCGACCCGCTCTACCGGATCGACCCGGCGAGCTATGAAGCGAGCGTCGCCGCGGCGAAGGCGGCGGTGGCGCAGGCGAAGGCCACCGCCAACCAGGCGGAGAAGGAAGCGGCCCGGCAGGAGCGTCTGCAGGGGCGCGGCGTCGTCAGCGATCAGAGCCTCGAGACCGCCGTTGCGACCCGCGATTCGGCAGCGGCGGCGCTCCAGGTGGCCGAGGCGCAGCTCCAGTCGGCCCAGATCGACCTCCAGCGCACCACGGTTCGGGCGATGTTGTCCGGCGTGATCGGCCGCTCGCTGACCACCGAAGGCGCGCTCGTCACCTCGGGCCAGACGGACCCGCTGGCGGTCATCCGTCAGCTCGACCCGGTGCTCGTCGACGTGACCCAGTCGGCCGCCGAGATGCTGAAATGGCGTCGCGGCCAGACCCAGGCCGAGCTCGCCAACGCCGACCCGACGGTCACCCTCATCCTCGCCGACGGCAGCAAGTACGAGAAGACCGGCTCGCTGCGCGCGGCCGAGCCGCACGTCAACGAGAGCACGGGCGTGATCACGCTGCGTCTCGAATTCCCCAATCCCGACCACCTCCTGCTGCCCGGCATGTACGTGCAGGTGGAGGTGCCGCAGGCGGTGGCGAAGAACGTGGTGCTCGTGCCCCAAGAGGGGGTGACCCGCGACCGCCGCGGCCGGCCGATCGCCTACGTCGTCAACGCCGACAACGTGGTGGAGGTGCGCGAGCTCTCGATCATGCAGGCCCGGGACAACGACTGGGTGGTGAGCGAGGGCCTCGGCGACGGCGACCAGATCATCGTCGAAGGGCTGCAGAAGATCGCCCCGCAGGCGCCGGTGATGCCGCAGGAGCGCGGCGCGCCGCCGCCGGCCGCTCCGGCAGCGGCCAAGCCCGCCGCGCAAGCTGCCGCCGGGACGGCGCAGGCGGCCCCGGCGCCGTCGGCCGCAAAGCCCGCGCCGGCAGCGGCGGCCAAACCCGCCCCGGAGGCCGCGGCGAAGCCCGCGCCGGCGGCTCCGGCAAAGCCTGCGAGCGAAGCAGCGGCGGCCGCGCCCGCCGACGCCACGCAGGTTGCCGAAGAGACGGCACCGACGCGCCGACGGGCTCGCCCGGGCGGCGCGAAGTCCACGACCCCCTCGAACTGATCCTGATCCGCGAAACGCGACGACCCGGACGGTCCCATGGCCAAGTTTTTTATCGACCGACCCGTGTTCGCGTGGGTCATCTCGATCATCATCATGGGGATCGGCATCCTGTCGATCCTGGTGCTGCCGATCGCCCAATATCCGCAGATCGCGCCGCCGTCGGTGCGCGTCGGCGCGACCTACCCCGGCGCCTCGGCCGAGACGGTGGCCAACACCGTCACCCAGGTGATCGAACAGCAGATGACCGGCCTCGACGGTCTGCGCTACATCGATTCCAACTCCACCTCCGCCGGCAGCGTCGACATCAACCTCACCTTCGAGACGGGCACCGACCCCGACATCGCCCAGGTGCAGGTGCAGAACCGCCTCGCCCAGGCGACGCCGCTGCTGCCTGAAGCGGTGCAGCGTCAGGGCGTGACGGTGCGCAAGTCCTCCGCCGGCTTCCTCATGGTGATCGGCCTCATCTCCGAGGACGGCCGGCTCGACGAGGTGGACCTCGCCGACTACCTGAACTCCAACCTCGTCGACGAGTTCAGCCGCATCCCCGGGGTGGGGCAGGTCCAGGTGTTCGGCTCGCAATATGCGATGCGCATCTGGCTCGACCCCTCCAAGCTCGCCGCCTACGAGCTCTCCGCCATCGACATCGTCAACGCGGTGTCGGCGGAGAATGCGCAGATCTCCGCGGGCGCCTTCGGCAGCCTGCCGGCGGTCGACGGGCAGATGCTCAACGCCACCATCACCGCGCAGTCGCTGCTGCGCACGCCGGCCGACTTCGAGCAGATCGTGCTGCGCGCGGAGACCGACGGCGGCCTCGTCCTCCTCAAGGACGTCGCCCGGGTGGAGATCGGCGCCGAGCGCTACCAGACCATCTCGCGCTACAACCGTCAGCCGGCCTCCGGCATGGCGATCCAGCTCGCCTCCGGCGCGAACGCCCTCGACACGGCGACGGCGGTGCGCAAGCGCATCGACGAGTTCGCCCAGTTCTTCCCGGAAGGCGTCGCCTACGTCATCCCCTACGACACCACCCCGTTCGTGACGATCTCCATCGAGGAGGTGGTGAAGACGCTGGTCGAGGCGATCGTCCTCGTGTTCTTCGTGATGCTTCTGTTCCTGCAGAACATCCGGGCGACGATCATTCCGACCCTCGCGGTTCCGGTGGTGCTTCTCGGCACCTTCGGCGTGCTCGCCGTGGCCGGCTTCTCCATCAACACGCTGACGATGCTCGCGATGGTGCTCGCCATCGGCCTTCTGGTCGACGACGCCATCGTCGTGGTGGAGAACGTCGAGCGCATCATGGAGGAGGAGGGGCTCGGGCCCCGCGAGGCGACGCGCAAGTCGATGGGCCAGATCACCGGCGCGCTGATCGGCATCGCGATGGTGCTGTCGGCGGTGTTCGTGCCGATGGCCTTCTTCGGCGGGTCGACCGGCGTCATCTACAAGCAGTTCTCCATCACCATCGTGTCGGCGATGACGCTGTCGGTGGTGGTGGCGCTCACCCTCACGCCGGCCCTCTGCGCCTCCCTCCTCAAGCGACCGAAGGAGGGGCACGACAGGCGGCGCGGCCTGTTCGGCTGGTTCAACCGCGGTTTCGACGCCTCGCAGCACGGCTATAGTCGGACCGTGGGCGGCATCGTGCGGCGGCCGCTGCGCGTCGGGCTGCTCTATGTCGCCCTCGTCGGCGGCATGGTGTGGATGTTCATCAACACGCCCACCGGCTTTCTGCCGGACGAGGACCAGGGCATCATGTTCACCCTCGTCCAGGCCCCCACCGGCGCCACCGCCGAGCGGACGCTCAAGGTGATGTCGAAGATCGAGGACCACTTCCTCAACAACGAGACCGACGACGTCCAGTCGATCTTCACCGTGGTCGGCTTCTCGTTCGCCGGCAGCGGCCAGAACATGGGCCTCGGCTTCGTGCGGCTGAAGGACTGGTCGGAGCGCGAGGAGGCGAGCCAGAGCGTTCAGGCCATCGCCCGCCGCGCCTTCGGGGCGCTGATGCAGATCCGCGACGCGATGGTGTTTCCCATCGTGCCGCCGGCGGTGATCGAGCTCGGCAACGTGTCGGGTTTCGACTTCTACCTGCAGGCGCGCGGCGGCCAGACGCATGAGCAGCTCCTCGAGGCGCGCAATCAGCTCCTCGGGATGGCGATGCAGAGCCCGCTGATCGGCTCGATCCGCCCGTCGGGGCTCGAGGACGCCGCCCAGTTCAATCTCGACGTCGACTGGCGAGCCGCCGGCGCGATGGGGGTGACGGCGACGGACGTCGGCAATCTCCTGTCCACCGCCTGGGCGGGGTCCTACGTCAACGACTTCCTCGACCGCGGCCGGATCAAGCGCGTCTACGTGCAGGGCGAGCCGGATGCGCGGCGCAACCCGGAGGACATCGAGCGCTGGCGTGTGCGCAACGATGCGGGGGCGCTCGTGCCCTTCTCCAACTTCTCGGAGGGGAGCTGGCGGTTCGGGCCGCAGGGTCTGAAGCGCTACAACGGCGTGCCGGCGATGCAGATCCAGGGCTCGCCCGCCGCGGGCGTCACCACCGGCGAGGCGATGGCGGAGATCGAGCGGATCGTCGCCCAGCTGCCGGCGGGCTTCGACATCTCCTGGACGGGCCTGTCGCTGGAGGAGCGCGAATCGGGCGACGCCGCACCGCTCCTCTACGCGCTGTCGCTCGCCGCGGTGTTCCTCAGCCTCGCCGCGCTCTACGAGAGCTGGTCGATCCCCATCGCGGTGATGCTCGCGATGCCGATCGGCGTGATCGGCGCCCTCGCCGGCGCCTGGCTCGGCAACTTCGACAACGGTGTGTTCTTCCAGGTGGGACTGCTCACCGTCATCGGCCTGATGGGCAAGAACGCGATCCTGATCGTGGAGTTCGCGCGGGAGCGGGAGGAGGCGGGCGAACCCCTCCTCGACGCGGTGAAGGAGGCGGCGCGACAGCGCTTCCGCCCGATCCTCATGACGTCGATGGCGTTTTCCCTCGGCGTCGTGCCGCTCGTCCTGTCGACGGGCGCGGGCTCGGCGGGGCGCACGGCGATCGGCTCCGGCGTCCTCGGCGGCACCTTGTCGGCGACGCTGCTCGGCATCTTCTTCGTGCCGCTCTTCTACGTGGTGGTGCGGCGCATCATTCCGCTGAAGGAGAAGCCGCACGAGACCACCGACGGCACGCCGCCTCCTGCCGTGCCGGGTCCCGCACCCGCCGAATAACGACAGGCCGGCGCCCTCGGGCGTCGGCTTTGCTTTTGACCACGTCGCTGCTTCTGACCATGCCGCTGGAGGTGCCATGATCGCCGGTCTCGATCACGTCGTCATTCTCGTTCCCGACCTTGCCGACGCGATGGCTCGCTACGAGGCGCTTGGCTTCGTCGTCACCCCCGGCGGGCGGCATGACATCGGCTCGCACAACGCGCTGATCGGCTTCGGCGAGACGGGCTACATCGAGCTCATCGCCTTCGAGCGGGCGAACCCTCAGCACCGCTGGTATCAGGCCCTCGCCCACGGGGGTGGCCTGATCGACGTGTGTCTCGCGTCGGACGACATCGACCAGGATGCCGCGGCCCTTACCGGCGCGGGCGTGCCGATGGCGCCGGTCGTCGCGATGTCGCGCGAGAAGCCCGACGGGACGTGCCTTGCCTGGCGGCTCAGCTTTCCGGAGGGGGCGGACGCCGGCGTGATGCCCTTCATCATCACCGACGATACGCCGCGCGACCTCCGCCTGCCGGCCGCCGCGGCCCACCCGAACGGCGTGACCGGCATCGCTGCCGTGCGCATCGCGCTCGACGATCCGCTGGGAGCGGCGGCACGGCTCGGCCGTGTTCTCGGCGTCGCGCCGACGGCGCTCGCCCTTCCGTCCCTCGGCGCGACGGGCGCGCTGCTGCTGCTCGGCTCGGTGAAGCTGCAGCTCATCGGATCGGCGGGGCTTGACAGCCCCCTCGAGCATCATCTGCGGCGGCGGGGGGAGGGACCGCACTCGCTGGTGCTCACCACCGGCGCCGAGGTGCCCGATTGGTCGCTCGACGACACCCTCGGGGTCGCCATCGAGTTCGCCGGCTGAGGAGACCGGCGCACGGGGGTTGCGGCGAGCGCGCCGGAAGGAGAGGATCGGCCCCATGGATTGGCTTCTGGTTCGGATGGCGAAATGGGTGCACCAGCCACCCTCGCGCCGGTTCATCATCGCCGCGACCGCGGTGGTGATCATCGCGGCCGTTCTCTACACGGTGGAGCGCGCGGGCTATTGGCCCGATTGGGCGAGGGCGGACCGGATGGGTCGCCGTGGCGCCGGCATTCACGCGACCCCCATCGGTGACTGATCGGGGCGGCGACTGATCGAGGCGGCGACTGAGCGGGACGGGGCCGAGCGGATCGAGTTTGCGAGCAAGGTCCGGATGGTTCGGACGGCCGCGACGGGCCATCTGTCATCCTCGTAGAGCAAGCCGAGGGAGGCCCCGATGAGCGAGGTTATGGAAAGCACCGAGGACGAGGCGCGTTGGGTCGCGGTCTGCACGAGGAGCGCGGATGCCGACGGCGCCTTCGTGTACGCCGTCGGCACCACCGGGGTCTATTGCCGCCCGAGCTGCCCGGCGCGTCGGCCGCTGCGCCGCAACGTGCACTTCTTCGCCCTGACCGCCGAGGCGCGGGCGGCGGGCTATCGCGCCTGCAAGCGCTGCCGGCCGGACGAGATGAGCTCGGCCCAGACGAAGGCCCTCGCGGTGGAGGCCGCGTGCCGGACGATCGAGGCGGCGGATGTGCCGCCGACGCTCGCCGCCATCGCCGCGGCCGCCGGCATGAGCCAGCATCACTTTCACCGCACCTTCAAGGCTCACACCGGCCTCACTCCGAAGGCCTACGCCGATGCGGCGCGGGTGCGGCGCACCACGGCGGCCCTCGGGGCGGGGGAGACGCCGACGGCGGCCGCCTTCGGCTCCGGCTTCGGCAGCCTCTCACGCTTCTATGACGCCGCCGCCGAATGCCTCGGCATGTCGCCGTCGGCCCTGCGGGCGGGGGGCAAGGGCGAGGTGATCGTGGTGGCGCAGGCGCCGTCGTCGCTCGGGGTGGTCACCGCCGCCTTCTCAAGGCGCGGCATCGCCGCAGTGCGCCTCACCGACGATTTCGTCGAAGGGCGCGCCGGCATCGAGACCCTCTATCCGCACGCCCTGGTTGTGGATGGCGGAGAGGATTTCCGCGCTCTCGTGGAGGAGATCGTCGCCGTGGTGGAGGAGCCGCGGCTCGCCGAGGAGCTGCCGCTCGACATTCGCGGCACCGCCTTCGAGGAACGGGTGTGGGCGGCACTGCGTCGAATTCCCGTGGGCACCACCGCGACCTACGGCGAGATCGCCGCGGCGCTCGGCCGTCCCACCGCCCACCGCGCGGTGGCCCGGGCGTGCGCGATGAACAAGATCGCCATCCTCATCCCATGCCACCGCGTGGTGCGGTCCGACGGCACCCTCGCCGGCTATCGCTGGGGCGTCGCCCGCAAGGAAGCCCTGTTGAGACGGGAGGGTGCCGTTGCGTAGCGCCGATATCGACGCTCTCGACTGGGAGAGGATCGCCGCCGAGCTCGACACCTACGGCGTCGGCCGGACCGGCCGGCTCCTCTCCGACGAGGACTGTGACGAGGTCGCCGCCTTCTACGAGAAGGACCGCTTCAGGAGCCGCGTGGTGATGGCGCGCCACGGCTTCGGCTCCGGGGAGTACAAATATTTCGCCGCCCCGCTGCCGCGCCAGGTGGCGACGCTGCGCGAGGCGGTCTATCCGCACGCCGCGGCGATCGCGAACCGCTGGGCCGCGCGGCTCGGCACGCCGACCTTCCCCGAGACGCTTCACGGCATGCTGGAGCGCTGCCATGCCGCGGGTCAGGAGAAGCCGACGCCGCTCCTCCTGAAATATGGCGAGGGCGACTACAACTGCCTGCACCAGGACCTCTACGGCGAGGTCGCCTTCCCGCTGCAGCTCGTCGTACTGTTGACCGACCCGGCCGAGTTCGAGGGGGGCGAGCTGGTCCTCACCGAGCAGCGCCCGCGGATGCAGTCCCGCGCCGAGGTGGTGCCGTTGAAGCGGGGTGAGGGGGCGCTGTTCACGACCTCGATCCGCCCCAAGGCGGGCAGCAAGGGCGACTACCGCGTCAACATGCGCCACGGCGTGAGCCGCCTGCGCTCGGGCGAGCGCATGACCCTCGGAGTGATCTTCCACGACGCGGCCTGACGACGCGGCCTGACGGCGCGGGCCGAACCGCGCCCGCCGCAGTCGATCTCCGGCGGGCCGATCGGGCGCCTACTGGCCGAGGCGGCCTTGGACGATGCGGCGGCGCATCTCGGTGATCGCGGCCGCGAGGCCCATGGTGATCGCCTCGCCGATCAGGAAGTGGCCGATATTGAACTCGGCGATGGTCGGGATCGCGGCGACGCCGCCCACCGTGTCGAAGGTGAGGCCGTGGCCCGCGTGGCACTCGAGCCCCAGCGCCTCGGCCGCCTCGGCGGCCTGCTCGATGCGGGCGAGCTCGGCCGGACGCGTCGCCGTCGCCTCGCAGTAGCTGCCAGTGTGGAGCTCGACCACCGGGGCGCCGGCGCGGTGCGCCGCCTCCACCTGGGCGACGTCGGGATCGATGAACAGCGACACGCGGATGCCGCCGTCGGCGAGGCGGGCGACGGTGTCGGCAAGGCCCGCCGCGCCCTTCACGTCGAGGCCGCCCTCGGTGGTCACCTCGGTGCGCTTCTCCGGCACCAGGCAGCAGGCGTGCGGGCGCGTCGCGAGGGCGATCCCCACCATCTCCTCGGTGACCGCCATCTCGAGGTTGAGCGGGATGGCGAGCTTTTCCTTCAGCCGGCGAATGTCGTCGTCGCGGATGTGGCGGCGGTCTTCGCGCAGGTGCGCGGTGATCCCGTCGGCGCCCGCCTTCTCCGCCACCAGCGCGCCCGCCACGGGGTCGGGATGCGTGCCGCCGCGCGCGTTGCGCACGGTGGCGATGTGGTCGACGTTCACGCCGAGGCGCATGGGTGTCATCGAGGGCCTCCGTGGCGCCGCGCGGCGAGCTCGGCGGCAAGGTTGAGGGCGGCGATCAGACTGTCGGCGCGGGCGGTCCCGTGCCCGGCGAGCGTCAGCGCCGTGCCATGGTCGGGCGAGGTGCGCACGAAGGGAAGCCCCAAGGTGACGTTCACCCCCTCGTCGAAGGCGAGCGTCTTGATCGGGATCAGCGCCTGATCGTGGTACATGCAGAGCGCCGCGTCGTAGCCCGCCCGGGCCCGGGGGTGGAACATCGTGTCGGCCGACAGGGGCCCGGTGGTGGCGATCCCCTCCGCCGCGAGCCGCGCCAGTGCCGGCGCGATCGTGGCGATCTCCTCGCCTCCGAGCCGGCCGTCCTCGCCGGCGTGCGGGTTGAGGCCGGCGACGGCGATGCGCGGTGCGGCGATGCCGAAATCGGCCACGAGCGCGGCGTGGAGGATCTCGACCGTCTCCACGATGAGCGCCTCGGTGAGCGCGGCGGGCACGTCGTGGAGGGGGATGTGGATCGTCGCCGGCACCACGCGCAGGTCCGGCCCCGCGAGCATCATCACCGTGCGGCGCACGCCGGCGAGCTCGGCGAGATATTCGGTGTGGCCGGGGTGGGCGAAGCCGGCGCCGAGGAGGGCGGCCTTGTGGATCGGGTTGGTGACGACGGCCGCCGTCTCGCCCGCCATGGTGAGGGCGACGGCGGTGTCGATCGCTTCGATGACGGCGGGTGCCGTCGCCGCCTCGAGCCGGCCCGGGGCGAGTGGCACGGGCCGCGCGAGGGGGAGGACCGGGAGGGCGCGGGAAAACGCATCCGCCGCATCCGCTGCCGAGGCGACGCGCTCCACCGGCACCGCCGCGCCGAGGTGCGCGGCGAGGGCGCGGACGCGGTCCGGATCGTCGAGAAGCACGAAGGCCGGGCCGCCGTGCCTGAGGGCCTGCCAGGCGGCGAGGGCGATCTCGCCGCCGATGCCGCCGGGTTCGCCCATGGTGAGGGCGAGGGGGCGCATCAGATCAGGACGCCGGCGACGATCTCGTCCTCGGTGATGTCGCGATAGACGAAACCCTTCTCGTCCATGCGGGCGAGGAGGGCGTCGAAGTTGTCGCGCGAGGTGGTCTCGACGCCGAGCAGGATGGAGCCGAAGTTGCGGGCGCTCTTCTTCAGATATTCGAAGCGGGCGATATCGTCGTCCGGGCCGAGAATGTCGAGGAACTCGCGCAGGGCGCCGGGGCGCTGGGGCAGGCGCAGGATGAAATATTTCTTCAGCCCGGCCGCCCGCAAGGCGCGCTCCTTCACCTCCGGCAGCCGCTCGAAGTCGAAGTTGCCGCCGGAGGTCACGCACACCACGGTGCGGCCGGCGAGCCGCTCCGGCGGCAGCAGGCGGAGGGCGTCGATCTGCATCGCGCCGGCCGGCTCCAAGACGATGCCCTCGATGTTCAGCATTTCGAGGATCGTCTCGCAGAGCCGGTCTTCCGAGACGTGGAGCACCTGCGCCGGATGGCGGTTGGCGAGCGCGGCGAAGGAGTGGGCGCCCATCTGCGCCACGGCCGCCCCGTCGACGAAGGTGTTCATCGTCTCGAGCGTGACGCGGCGCCCGGCGACGAGGCTCTTCCGGAAGGACGGCGCGCCGGCGGGCTCCACGAACACGATCTCAGTCTCGGGGGCGCGGGCGGCGAACACCTGGGCAAGGCCCGCCGCGAGCCCGCCACCGCCGACCGGCACCACGAGCACGTCCGGCGGCGTCGGCATCTGGTCGAGGATTTCGAGGCCCACCGATGCTTGGCCCTCGATGATGTCGGGGTGGTCGAAGGGTGGCACGAAGGTCGCCCCGGTCTCGGCGGCAAACTCTTGGGCGGCACGGTTCGACTGGTCGAAGGTGTCGCCGATCAGGCGGATGGTGATGGCGTCACCGCCGAAGGTCTGCGTCTTCTGGATCTTCTGCTTGGGCGTCGTGATCGGCATGAAGACGGTGCCCGTCACGCCATATTTCGCCGCGACGTAGGCGAAGCCCTGGGCGTGGTTGCCGGCCGAGGCGCAGACGAAGTTGCGCATGTCGGGATGGGCGGCGAGCGCCTTGCGGAAGAAGTTCGCCGCGCCGCGCAGCTTGTAGGAGCGCACGGGGGTGAGATCTTCGCGCTTCAGGTAAATCTCGGCACGATAGCGTTCGGACAGAAAGGCGTTGCGCTGGAGCGGGGTGGGCTCCAGGAGCGGGCGCAACTCGGCCGCCGCCTCTTCGCAGCGGTCGAGAAAGCTGTCGCGCGGTAGCGCGTCGTTGTGGGCAGTGGCGAGGGTCATGGCGCCCTCCATACGCCCTTCGGCTTGCCGCGCCAACGGGTCGAGGCGTCGAGGATGGCATCGGGCCGGGGCGATCGCGCAATCGGGCGAAAGTGTGACATGGATCGCTGCGCTGGCGCGTGTGGTGGGTCACATCGAAAGGGAGAAAAGGATCATCGCCAAGGAGCCCACCATGACGACCCGCTCGCGCCTTCGCCGTCTCGTGCTTGCGGCGGCCCCCGCCCTTCTCGCGGTCTCTCCCCTCCAAGCTGCTCAGCTCCAGGCCGCTCAGCTCCAGGCCGCTCCGCCTCAGCCTGCTCCGTCTCGGGCGGCCCCGGTCGAGGTCGCCGCCTGCGTGGTGGACGTCGCCTCCTGGGATACTCTCAACGTGCGCGCCGGGCCGAGCATTCGGCACCGGATCCTCTTCGCCCTCCCGCCCGATGCGTGCGGCGTGGCGGTGGAGTGGGACGCCTGTCGCGGAAATTGGTGCCCGATCTGGTATGGCGGGCGGACGGGATGGGCCTCGGCGCGCTATCTCGGGTGAGCGCCGCGCCGAGGGCGCGTGAGGAACGAGGGAGTGGCGAACGGCGATGACGATCATCTACGTGGATGCCGACGCCTGCCCGGTGAAGGGGGAGACGCTGAAGGTCGCCGAGCGCCATCGCCTGGAGGTGGTGATCGTGTCGAACGGCGGCATCCGCCCGAGCGCCGATCCGATGGTGACGACGGTGGTGGTGCCGGAGGGGCCGGACGCGGCGGATCAGTGGATCGCCGAGCGCATCGGGCCCGGCGACATCTGCGTCACCGGCGACATTCCGCTCGCCGCGCGCTGCCTGGAGAAGGGCGCCCAGGCCGTGCGCCACAACGGCGACGCCTTCACGGCGGCGAACATCGGCCATCAGCTCGCGATGCGGGATCTGATGGCCGACATCCGTGCCGCCCACCCGCTCGCGACGGGCGGCGGCGGCAAGGCGTTCGGCAAGGCCGACCGCTCCCGCTTCCTGCAGACTCTCGACCGGATGGTGCGGGCGGCGCTCAAGGGGTGAGCAGCGCCCTGCCGGTGCCTTTGCGCGTAAGTGGGAGGCGGACGGCGCTGCGCGCCGGCATTGTTTTCTAGGGCGAGGGTGTTCCCCCTCGCGCTCCCCCATCTCGCCGATGGGCAGGGGTTCAGGAAAGACGACCGCTTCGCGGTCCTCTTGCCTGACACCCTGCGACAAGCTTGGGGCGGGTCGTGGGCGTGTCAAGGACAAGCCCTGCGGGCGCCTTCGGCGTC
>NZ_JAEKJA010000014.1 GCF_016411865.1 Acuticoccus mangrovi
GGTTCAGGAAAGACGACCGCTTCGCGGTCCTCTTGCCTGACACCCTGCGACAAGCTTGGGGCGGGTCGTGGGCGTGTCAAGGACAAGCCCTGCGGGCGCCTTCGGCGTCCTTGACACGCCCACGACCCTTCGGTGCCCGATTGCCGGCTCAGGTGGAGGCGGCTCAGGCGATGGCGGCGAGGAGGGCGGCCGTGAGGGGGGTGTCTTCGTAGACGTCGGCGACCTGCGTGATGACGACCGCGCCGGCACCCTCGCCGCGCAGCCAGGCGGCGCACGCCGAGGCGCGGCGGCGGGCGACGTGCAGCGTCAGCGGCGCCGGCGCCGGGCCGAACGGGGCGACGGCGCCGAACCGCTCGGCGGCCCCCGCCGCGGCCGCCGCGGGGTCGGGGAGCACGGCGCGTAGCTCCAGGATCGCCTGGGCGCGCATGTCGGCGGCGATGCGCTCCACGATGGTCGCGGCGAGCGGGCGCGTCTCCTGCGTCCAGAGGGCGGCACGCGAGGCGACGAAATGAGCCTGCGACTGCAGGATGACGCCGTCCGACAGCACCTTGAGCTGGTTCGCGGCGAGCGTCGCGCCCGTCGTGGTGATGTCGACGATGAGCTCGGCCGCGCCCGCCGCGGGGGCGCCCTCCGTCGCGCCGAGGCTTTCGACGATGCGATAGTCGGCGACGCCGGCCGCCGCGAAGAAACGGCGGGTGAGGTGCACGAACTTGGTGGCGACGCGCAGGGTGCGGCCGTGGCGGGCGCGGTGCATTTCGGCGACGTCGGCAAGGTCCGCCATCGTCTCGACGTCGATCCAGCGTTCCGGCACGGCGACCACCACGTCGGCGCCGCCGAAGCCGAGGGGGGTGACGAGATGGAACTTCGCCGCCCGCTCGGCCGCGTCGTCGACCGTCTCGTGGATGAGGTCGAGACCGGTTAGCCCCAGGTGGACGTTGCCGGCGGCGAGCTCGCGGGCGATCTCGGAGGCCGAGAGGAAGGCGACCTCCACCCCGTCGAGGCCGGGGATGACGCCGCGATAGTCGCGCCCGCCGCGGGCACGCTCGACCTTCATGCCGGAGCGCAGCAGCACGTCGAGTGCCTGCTCCTGCAGGCGGCCCTTGGAGGGGACGGCGAGAACGAGGTCGCTCATCGGGCGGCTCCCGGGATGCGGTCGAGCCAGACCGAGAAGCCCACCGCGGGCAGCGACTTCTTGGGATCGAGGAGGGCGATGAGCTTGTCGTAGCGCCCGCCCGCGATCACCTCGGCGCCGGGCCGGTCGGGGTCGAGCATCTCGAACACGAAGCCCGTGTAGTAGCCGATGCGGCGGCCGAAGCGGGCGTCGAAGGTGACGGCGCTGGTGTTGAGGCCGAGCGCCACCATCGCCTCCACGCGAGCGGCGAAGAGGGCGATGGCGGCGTCGAGCTCGAGCCCTTCGGCGCGGGCGAAGGCGGTGAGCGCGTCGGCGGCGCGGTCGAGCGGGGCGCTCACCTCCAGATAGCGGGCGATGACGTCGACGGTGGCCGCGTCGCGCCCGGTGCCGGTGGCGAGCTCCAGGATGCGGGCGGCGATGTCGTCGCTGGTGCGGCCGCCGGCGGGCACCTGCGGCGGCAGCCCGATCATCGCGTCGACGATGGCGCGCGCCTGGCGGCCGTCGACATGCGCGAGCGCGGGGGCGAGGCGGGCGGCGATGCCGTCCGGCTGGTCGCGCAGGGCGAGGCGGTTGAGGGCGGCGGCGAGGCGCGTCTCGTCGCCGAAGGCGGTGGAGAGGCGCTCACGCCAGGTGGCCGAGAGGCCCAGCGCCGCGGTGAGGGCGCCGAAGATGTTGGCGTCGCCCACCCGCACGGCGGGCGTGAGCTCGACGGCGTCGGCGCAGGCCATCGCGAGGGCGAAGAGGCGGGCGTCGGTCGCCATCTCGTCGGCGTGGCCGATCCACTCGGTGCCGGCCTGCTCGAATTCGGGCTCGCCCACCGCGCGGCGGCGGCGGAAGATCTTGCCTCGATAGGCGTAGGCGGTGGGGGCCTCGTGGGCGGTCGCGAGGTGCTCCAGGCACACCGGGATGGTGAAGTCGGGGCGCAGGCACAAGGTGGCGCCGTCGACGCCGTCGGTCACGAAGAGGCGCTTGCGGAACTCCTCCCCCGCGAGCTCCACGAAGATGTCGGCCGGCTGCAGCAGGGCGGGGGCGAGGGTCGCCTCGCTCGCCGCTTCGAGCACGGCCATGAGGCGGTCGGCGGGGCTCATTTCAGGATGTCGCGGACCGCGGCGGCGATCGCGGCGATGTCGGCGTCGACCTCGATCTGGGCCGGGCGGGCGGCGACCCAGTCCTCGCGATTGTCGATCTCGGCGGCGGCGGCCTTGCCCGCGGCGAGGTCCTTGATCTGCACCTTGCCGGCCTCGCGCTCGTTGGAGCCCTGGATGACGACGCAGGGGGCGTTGCGGCGGTCGGCGTACTTCAGCTGCGCCTTCATCCCGCTGTCGCCGATGTACATTTCCACCGGCACCTCGTCGCCCAAGGCGGCGCGGAGCTGAGTCGTCAGCGCCATGTAGTCGGCGATGGCGCCGCGGTCCATGACGGTGACGATGACGGGACCCGACGCGCGGTCGGCCGCCCCCTCGCGCAGGGCGAGGGCGGCGGCGAGGCGGGAGACGCCGACCGAGAAGCCCGTCGCCGGCACGTCCTCGCCGCGGAAGCGGCCAACGAGCCCGTCGTAGCGGCCGCCGCCGCCGACCGAGCCGAAGCGGACCGGGTTGCCCTTGTCGTCCTTCACCTCGAAGCGGAGCTCGGCCTCGAAGACGGCGCCGGTGTAGTATTCGAGCCCGCGCACCACCGAGGGGTCGACGATGACGCTGTCATAGCCCGCCGTCGCCACGATCTCGCCGATGCGCTGGAGGTCGTCGGAGATCCGGGGCGTTTCGTCGGGGTCGAGGAGGGCGAGGACGGTGTCGGTCTGCGCCGTGTCGAGGCCGGCGCCCTTGGTGAAGTCGCCGCTCTCGTCCTCGCGGCCGGGGCCGAGGAGCTTGGCGATCTCGGAGAGGGGGAATTTATCGGCCTTGTCGATCGCCCGCAGCACCGTCAGACGGCGCGGGTCGGCGTCGGGCAGGCCGATGTCGGAGAGGACGCCGTCGAGCACCTTGCGCGAGTTGACGCGGATCGCGAACTCACCCGGTCCGAAGCCGAGGGCGGTCATGGTGTCGGCGGCCATCATGCACACTTCGGCGTCGGCGAGGGGAGAGGCGGCGCCCACGATGTCGGCGTCGAACTGCATGAACTGGCGGAAGCGGCCCGGGCCCGGCTTCTCGTTGCGGAACACCCAGCCCGCCCGGTAGCTCTTGTAGGGCTTGGGGATGCGGTCGAAATTCTCCGCCACCATCCGCGCCAAGGGGGCGGTGAGGTCGTAGCGCAGCGACAGCCACTGCTCGTCGTCGTCCTGGAAGGCGAACACGCCCTCGTTGGGGCGATCCTCGTCGGGCAGGAACTTGCCGAGGGCGTCGGCATATTCGATGAACGGGGTCTCGACGGGCTCGAAGCCCCACCGCTCGTAGACGGCGCGGATCGTCGCCATCATCGCCTCGGTGCGTCGGATGTCCGCCGGGGTGCGATCGGCAAACCCGCGCGGCAGCCGCGCCTGCGGCCGGTTCGCCTTGTTCTTCGCCATTGGTGCCTCCATTCGCGGCGGACATAGCCCCGATTGACGTCGTGCTCAACCGGATAGGTCGCGGCGCGCAACCCGGTTATGCTCGATCGAGATGGAGGAGGGACCATGAGCGTCCTCAACGACGAAGCGATCTTTCTCGGCAGCGCCGCGACACCCCAATATCTCCGCCTCGACATGGCGAACCGCCACGGCCTCGTGACCGGGGCGACCGGCACCGGCAAGACGGTGACGCTGCAGATCCTCGCCGAGGGCTTTTCGCGCGCCGGGGTGCCGGTGTTCTGCGCCGACATCAAGGGCGACCTCTCGGGCCTTGCGACGGCCGGCGAAGCGAAGGACTTCCTCTTGAAGCGCGCCGCCGCCATCGGGCTCGACGACTATCGCTTCGAAGCCTCGCCGGCGGTGTTCTGGGATCTCTTCGGCAAGGCGGGCCACCCGGTCCGCACCACCATCTCGGAGATGGGGCCGGTGCTTCTCGCCCGCCTGCTCGAGCTCAACGACACGCAGGAGGGCGTGCTCGCCATCGCCTTCCGCTTCGCCGACGACGAAGGCCTCGCGATCCTCGACCTCAAGGATCTACGCGCCCTGATGCTCCACGTGTCGGACGAGGCCGCCACGCTGTCGCGCACCTATGGGCGCGTCTCGCCGGCCTCGGTGGCGGCGATCCAGCGGGCCCTTCTGGTGCTCGAGGAGCAGGGGGCGGACCACTTCTTCGGCGAGCCGGCGCTGTCCATTGCCGACCTGATGAGGACGCGGGACGGGCGCGGCGTCGTCAACGTGCTCGACGCGACGGCGTTGATGATGCGGCCGCGCCTCTATGCGACCTTCCTCCTGTGGCTCCTCTCCGAGCTCTTCGAGGAGCTGCCGGAGGTGGGCGATCCCGACAAGCCCGGCCTCGTCTTCTTCTTCGACGAGGCGCACCTCCTCTTCGACGACGCGCCGGCGGCGCTGATCGACCGGATCGAGCAGGTGGTGCGGCTGATCCGCTCGAAGGGGGTCGGGGTCTATTTCGTGACGCAGAACCCGCTCGACGTGCCGGAGACGGTGCTCGGCCAGCTCGGCAACCGGGTGCAGCACGCGCTGCGCGCCTTCACCCCGCGCGACCAGAAGGCGGTGCGCTCGGCGGCGGAGACCTTCCGGCCCAACCCCGCGCTCGACACTGCCGCCGTGATCACCGAGCTCGGGGTGGGCGAGGCGCTGGTCTCCACCCTCGGCGAGAAGGGCGTGCCGTCGATGGTGGAGCGGACCTTGATCCGTCCACCGTCGGGTCGGCTCGGGCCGCTCACGGAGGCCGAGCGGGCGGCGCTCGTCGCGGCGAGCCCGATGGGGGCGAAGTACGACGCGCCGCTCGACCGCGAGAGCGCCTACGAGGTGCTGCAGAAGCGCGCGGCCGCGGCGGCGGCCGAGCCTGCCGACGCGCCGGCCGAGGCGCCGAAGAGGGAAAGCGAGCCGCAGGACGACGAACAGCGGGGCGCCGTGACGCGGCTCTGGTGGTTCCTGTTCGGTGGCCCGAAGCGGCGGCGGCTGACGGGCACGCAGCGCGCCGCCCGCAGCGCAGCCCGCTCGATGGCGGCGGAGGCGGGGGGCCGGGTGGGGCGCGCCCTCGGCGGCGCCTCGGGGGCGCGGCTCGGCAAGCAGATCGCCCGCGGCGTGCTCGGCGGCATCCTGCGCCGGTGAGGTCGCCGCATGGCGCGGCTGAGGGCGCGCGATGCCCCGGCGCGGCTTGACAGCTTCCTGATGGCGCCCTCTGTGCAGTCGGTGGTCGCGGTCGATTGCGGCACCGAAGCAGAAAAGGAGAAGTCGATGAAACGCCTTATTGCCATGGCCTTCGCGATGGTCGTCTTGGCGACGGCCGGCACCGCCGTGGCGCAGTCGCCCGAGCGGACGGCGTACCGAGCCTGCGAGCCCGTCGTCACTCGGGCCGTGCGCGACGAGCTCGGCGCCCGCCAGCGCGTCCAGTTCTTCGCCGACTCCACGCGCCTGGAGTTCGTCTCCAACGCCGAGAACAAGGTGCGCGGCCGTGGCCAGTACGAGACTCGCCGCGGCTTCTCCGAATTCTCCTACGTGTGCACCTACAACCACCGCACCGGCGAGACCTCCAAGATCCGCGTCGTCCAGCGCTGAGGAGGAGGCGGGGCCGCTACGAGACGGGCATCCCGTCGGCGGCCTCGTCCGCGCTCGCCTCGGCCGGCGGGGCGAGCCGGCGCGGCGCCTCGCTCGGCTCGCGCGCGGCGATCTTCACCTGACGGGCGAGGCGGGTGATGGCGTTGGTCGTCGCCACCTTGCCCTCGTTGGCGAAGGCTTCGTGGTTCTTCTCCACGTCGGCGAGGATGTAGCGGTAGTTCACCATCATGCCGTGGGCGATGGCGAGGCCGCGCGGCGAGCGGTCGGCGCCGAAGTCGAGCTGCTCGAGCCGCGCGCCGTTGCCGAGGTGGAAGCGGGCGACGGGATCGAGCGGTCGACCGATGGGATCCTTCACCGCCGTCAGATAGTGAGCGAGAAGCGGGACGAGGGCGTTCTCGGCGGCCTTCGCGAGGGGGGCGTCGTCGAGGAAGTTGTCGCCGAGGCCGTCGAGCAGGGTGCGCGTCGGCTCGTCGACGGCGCTGGTGGGGCGGGCCGCCTCCTCGCGCAGCCACTTGGCGAAGCCCGGCACCGGCGACAGCGTCACGAAGTTCTTGAGGTTCGGCAGCTCGCGCGCCAGGTCGTCGGCCACCTGCTTGATGAGGAAGGAGCCGAAGGAGATGCCCCGCAACCCGTCCTGGCAGTTGCTGATCGAATAGAACACGGCGGTGGTCGCGGTCCGCGGGTCGATGGGGTCGCGCCGCTCCGCCAGGATCGGGCCGATGGCGCTCGGGATCTCGTTGGTGAGGGCGACCTCCACGAAGATCAGCGGCTCGTCGCCGAGGCGGGGGTGGAAGAAGCCGAAGAGGCGCCGGTCCGGCACGTCGATGCGGCGGCGCAGGTCCTCCCAGTCGGTGATGGCGTGGACCGCCTCGTAGCGGATGATCTTTTCGAGGATCGCCGCCGACGTCTGCCAGTCGATCTCCTTGAGCACCAGGAAGCCGCGGTTGAACCAGGCGTTGAAGAGGCGCTTCAGATCGTCGTCCACCGTCCACAGGTCGGGGTGGTTGGGCAGCCGCTCGATCAGCTCCAGCCGCATCGCGACGAGCGCCTGGGTGCCGCCTTGCACCAGATTGAGGCGGCGGAAGATTTCCACGCGGCGCGGCTCGGCGGCCTTCTGGAGGGCCTTCGCCGTATCCTCGCTCGGGTTTTCCAGATAGCTCGCGCTCGCGGCGGCGAGGCGCTCCGGATCGGCCCCATAGTCGGCCGCGAGGGTGCGGAACACGAAGGTGCGGCCCGCCGAATCGAGATCGCGATAGGCACGCAAAAACTCCGCCGCCCGCTCGGTGGAGGAGGACTCGCCGCGGCCCGACAGCAACGCCTCGATCATCGTCGAGAGGTCGTCCCTGCTCGTTCGCCGCGGCTTGCGGCGCTCCCCGAACAGACGCGTGTCCGCGATCGTGTTGAGGAGATCGTTGATTACGCTGGTCTGGCGCATGGGACCCTCCCTCGTCGGGCGTGGCACGGCAGCGGCGGGACCGCTATAGCACAAGCGCATTCTATGGGGATTGTAGCGTGTCCGAACAGACCTATCACGTGCACCACCTTCGATCGATTTATCGCGGCTTCCTGAAGCTCGACCTCTACGACGCGACGATTGAGCGGGGCGATCGAAAGGTGGAGGTGGTGCGCGAGGTGCACGACCACGGCAACGGCGCCGCGGTGCTGCCCTACGACGAGGCGCGGCGGACCTGCCTCCTCGTGCGCCAGGTGCGCGTTCCCGTCCACGTGGCGGAGGGGAACGGGCTGATCCTGGAGGTCGCCGCCGGCGTGATCGACCCGGAGGATGCGAGCCCCGCCGAGGCCGCCCGCCGCGAGGCCGCCGAAGAGCTGCGCTACCACGTGCACGATCTTCAGAGCGTGGGTATGTTCTACCCCATGGCCGGCCTCGTGACGGAGCAGATGAACTGCTTCCTCGCCCGCTATACGCCCGCCGACCGCATCGAGAGCGGCTACGAGCAGGACGACGACGAGGTCATCGATGTCGAGGAGTGGGGGCTGAAGGACCTCTGGGAGGCCTTCCGCGACGGGCGGCTGCGCGACGGCAAGGCCATCGTCTGCCTTCAGGCGCTGCGGATCGAGCGGCCCGACCTCTTCGTCTGAGCCCGCGCCGGTCAGTCGCGGGTCTGGAGGTGCTTCACGACGGGCAGCACCACGCGGTGCGGCGAGGCCTTCGCGACGCCGGCGACGAGGCGGTTGGTGGTGCCGGTGATGACGACGCGGCGCCTCTTCTTGAAGCCGCGCCAGCCGATCTCGGCGACGGCCTCCGAGGTCATCCGCTTCACCGTCTTGAACACGCGGTGCTTGGCGAGGCCGGAGATCTCGCCGAACTCCGAATCGGTCGGCCCGGGGCAGATGGCGCACACCGTCACCCCCGACGGGCGGCACTCCTCGTAGAGCGCTTCGGAGAAGGACAGCACGAACGCCTTGGAGGCGTAGTAGACGGCCATGTTGGGGCCGGGCTGGAAGGCCGCGGTGGAGGCGATGTTGATGATGCCGCCATGCCCGCGCTGCAGCATCCCGGGGAGCAGGCGGTGGGTGAGCTCCACGAGGGCGCGGATATTGAGATCGACCATGCCGAGCTGGGGGGCGAGGTCGGTCTCGGCGAAGGGTCCCGCGTCGCCGAAGCCGGCATTGTTGACGAGCACGTCGACCGGTCGATCGAGCGCTTCGACGTGGCGGGCGAGGGTCTCGCCGGCGTCGTCGCGGGTGAGGTCGAGCGGCAGCGTCGCGTGGGTGCCGGGCAGCTCGGCGGCGAGGGCGGCGAGGCGGTCGGCGCGTCGGGCGACGAGGAGGAGGTCGTAGCCGTCTGCGGCCATCACGCGGGCGAGCGCCGTGCCGATCCCGGCGGAGGCACCGGTGAGGATGGCGAGGGGACGATTTGTCATCGGAGGTGTGGGCCCGGTTCTGTTGGTCGTCGCACTGGTCCGCGCCGCGGTCTCATCGGCCCCGTCGGCGGATCTTGTAGTGGTGGCTGAGGTCGATCCGGTCGCGCAGCGAGAACCACGCCATCGCCAGGTGGGCGAGCGGGGTCATGAAGCGCTTGCCGCCGGGAAAGGGCGGCACGGGGAAGTGGGCGAACACGTCGAGCTTCTCCTCGTCGCCGCGGATCGCGTCGGCGATCACCTTGCCGGCGAAGGCCGCGAGCCCCACCCCCTGGCCGGAGTAGCCGGCGGCGACGTAGAGCCCCGGCTCCAGCCGCCGCACCATGGGGCAGCGGGTGCGGGTGATGCCGAGCGTGCCCGACCAGGCGGCGGCGATCGGGACGTCCTTCAGCTGCGGATAGACCTCGAGAAGATAGGGGCGGACGAAGGCGGCGACGTCGCCCGGCGGAGGCCCGTAGCTCTCGCCGCCGCCGAAGATCATCCGCCCCTCGGTGTCCTCGCGGAAATAGCGCACCACGCGGCGCGAGTCGGCGACGGCCTCGCCGCCCGCAATGAGCGGCGCGGTGAGCGGCTCGGTCGCGGCGATGTGGTTGACGAGGGGCATGATGCACCGCTCCACCCGTGGCTCCAGCCCGTCGAGATAGCCGTTGCCGGCGAGGAGGACGGCGCCGACGTGGATGTCGTGCGGCCCCTCGTCGGCCGGCGTGAGGGTGACGCGCCATCCGCCCGCCTCGGCCGTGTAGTCGCTGGCGCGGGTGTTGGGAAAGAGGCGCGCGCCGCGATCCGCGGCGGCGACGGCGAGGCCGGTCGCGAAGGCGAGCGGGTTGAGCTGCCCGCCCGTCGCGTCGCGCACCCCGCCGAGATAGCGATCCGAGCCGATCGCCGCCGCAAGCTCCCCACGCGACAGGATCTCCGTCTCGACGCCGTAGCGCTCGTTGAGGTGGTCGGCGTAGTGGCGCGTGTCGTCGAAGGCGGCGCTGGTGTGGGCGGCGTCGATGAGGCCGGGGCGGAAGCCGCAGTCGACGTCGAGCTCGGTGCGCAGCGTGTGGACGAGGGCGACCGCCTCCTCGCCCAGCGCCCAGAGCTCGTCGGCGATCTCCTCGCCGAGCCGTTCGGTGAGCCAGATCTGATCCTGCCGGTGACCCGGATGGAGCTGGCCGCCGTTGCGCCCGGAGGCCCCGTCGCCGAGCTCGCCGGCATCGACGAGCACCACCTTGCGGTCGGCGCGGGCGAGATGGAGAGCCGCCGACAGACCCGTCAGACCGCCGCCGATCACCAGCGCGTCCGCCCGCTCGGGCAGATGCGAGGGAAGGGGGGGCGGCTCCTGCGCCACGTCCTGGGCGTATATCGTGTCCGACAAGGGGCGGCTCCGCGTCTGCGTCCTTCGGACGTATCAGCAGAACCGCCGCCCAGCTAGACGTTGAGGAGCAGATACTCCCGCTCCCACGGGCTGATCACCCGCATGAACGTCTCGTACTCCGCCTGCTTGATCGCCCGGAAGGTGGACACGAACGACTTGCCGAAGATGTCGGTGAGCGGCTCGCACTCCTCGAACAGCGTCACCGCCTCGAGGAGGCCGCGGGGGAGACCGAACGGCATGTCGCGCGCCGAGCCTTCGATGGGGTCGTCGGGATGGCCGCCCTCTTCGAGCCCCAGAAGACCGCAGGCGAGCGAGGCGGCGATGGCGAGATAGGGGTTGGCGTCGGACGAGGGAATGCGGTTCTCGACGCGCCGCGCATCGGGCGGGCCGTGCGGCACGCGCAGCCCCACGGTGCGGTTGTCGTAGCCCCAGTGCACGTTGGTGGGACTCGCCGAGTAGCGCTCCAGCCGGCGGTAGGAGTTCACGTAGGGGGCGAGGATGCACATCACTGCCGGCAGATAGCGCTGGTGGCCGTAGATGAAGGAGAAGAAGTCCTTGGTCGGGTCGCCGCTCTCGGTGGAGAAGATCGAGCGGCCGGTCTCGCTGTCGACCACCGAGGCGTGGATGTGCATCGCCGAGCCGGGCTCGTTCGACATCGGCTTCGCCATGAAGGTGGCGTACATCTTGTGGCGCAGCGCCGCCTCGCGGATGGTGCGCTTGAACAGGAACACCTGGTCGGCGAGGTCGACCGGGTCGCCGTGCAGGAGGTTGATCTCCATCTGCGCGGCGCCCTCCTCATGGATGAGGGTGTCGATCTCGAGGCCCTGCGCCTCCGAATAGTCGTAGATGTCGTCGAAGAGGTCGTCGAACTCGTTGACGGCGGCGATGGAGAAGGACTGGCGGCCGATCTCGGGCCGGCCGGAGCGGCCGATGGGCGGCTCGAGCGGATAGTCGGGGTCGGTGTTGGGCTTGACGAGGTAGAACTCGATCTCCGGCGCCACCACCGGGCGCAGGCCCTTGCGCTCGTAGAGCTCCATGACGCGCTTCAGGACCTGGCGCGGGGCGTGGTCGACCGGCCGGCCGTCCTTGTAGCGGGCGTCGTGGATGAGCTGGGCGGCAGGGTCGGAGGCCCACGGCACGATGGCGAGGGTGCCGTAGTCGGGATCGAAGATCAGGTCGCCGTCGGTCGGGTCGTGGGAGAACTGCTCGTCCTCCTCCGGATAGTCGCCGGCGATGGTCTGGCTGAAGATCGACGTCGGCATGGTGATCGATGGCGAGCGGGCGAACTTCTCCGTCGGCATCAGCTTGCCGCGGGCGACGCCGGCCTGATCGGGCACGATGCACTCCACGTCCTGGATGCCGCGCCGTTTCAGCCATTCGACGGCTTCCATGTGGTCGGTCACGCCGCGCGCTTTCGGCTCGGCGGATTCGGAGGGCGTCTGCGGGGAGGATTGGTCCACGTTGTGCAGCCTGACGGAGTTTCATCGGGGCCGCCCGAGGCCGGCCTCAGGCGACTCCCTTTCAACAAGGCGCGCCCTGGGTGCCGCTGTCAACCAGGGGGGCGGCGCCATTTTGCAGCCGCACGGTGGCCACCCGGGCGCGGGTCGAGGGAAATCCCCAGCCGGTGCGGGCCGACGCTCGCCCGAACCTCGCCTAAGAATTGCCTCAACTTTCTCGGAACGAATTGCGAGCCCAATCAATTTACATCCCGCGACACGAAGTTAGGTTTGCCCAGTGCGCATGTATGACACCCATGACGGGGTTGAACGTTGTCACTGCGGCAGTCGATCGGATCTTCGTTACTGTCACAGGATATGAAAAGGCTTCGCCATGTCTAACAAGTCCAACATCTGGCTCGCCACCGTGTCTTCGCTCGTGCTGCTGGCTTCTCCCGTTCTGGCGGACGATGCCAACGTGACCATCGTCAAGCCGGACGGTCCTGCCGAGCAGGCGGGCGAAGCGGTGGACAATGCTGCGGCCGCGACGGCCGATACCGTCAGCGACGCCGCCGACGCGACCGCCGATGCGACGGGCGACGCGGTGCAGGCGACCGAGCACGCCGCCAAGAACGCGGCCGATGCCGCTGAGAACGCCGCCGACCACGCGGAAGTTGCCGCCGAGAATGCCGCGACCAACGCCGAGAAGGCGATGGACAGCGCCGCGACCAGCACCACGGCCTCGATGGAGAGCGCCGACGAGGCTGAAATCGCCGAGGGCACCCCGGTCGAGGGTCAGATCTTCGAGCAGAGCCCCGATACCTTCCTCGCCTCGACGCTGCTCGATACCGTCGTGATGAACGCCTCGGACGAGAAGATCGGCGACATCAACGACATGGTCATCACCGCCGACGGTCAGGTGTCGGGCGTCGTCATCGGCGTGGGTGGCTTCCTCGGCATCGGCGAGAAGGATGTCGCCATCGAGTTGTCGCGTCTCGACATCTCCGAGGACGAGGATGGCGATCTCGTGTTCATGCTCGACGCCACCGAGGAGGAGCTGAAGGCCGCGCCGGAGTTCATGACCCAGGAGGACGTGGCCGCGAACGACGCCGCGACGGCGCCGGCCGCCCCCGTCTCCAACTGATCGCCGCGACCTTGCAAGCGAGGAAAGGGCTGCTTCGGCAGCCCTTTTTTCGTGCCTCAGGCGCTCTTGACCTCTCGGCCACCGAAATAGCGTGGATCGCCGTTCATCACCGTCGCGCCGAGGGGCGCGGCGGCCGCCGCGCCGAGCGGGACGTCGCAGAAGCGCGCGACGGCGGCCACGGTTTCGGCCGGGTGCTGCAGCGTCTTCTCGTAGGAGAGGAGGAGAGCGGGGGCGTTGAGGCCGGCGAGCTGGCGGCAGATGCGCAGATTGCCGCGCGCCGCCGCCTCCATGTTCTCGAGGAGATCGACGTCGGCGACGAGGGCGTTGCGCGCGGCGACGGCGACGGGGTCGCGCATCACCACGATCCAGCGCGGCGCCCGCATGACGGCCGAGAAGTCGGCGATGTGGTTGCGCAGCTTCGGCGACTTCAGCGTCCAGCGCGGATGGGCCGCGTCGGCGCGGCGGCACAGGGCGGCGAAACCCGCGACATCGCGGGCGAGGACGAGGGTGTTGACCTCGGGGCTTTCGAGCACGTCCTCGCCCACGGGCACGCCAGTCGGCAGGCCGAGGGCGGCGAGGATGCGTGCCACCATGGTGGTGCCGGACCGACCGACGCCGGTCACCGCGATGGTGGCCTCGGCCGCGCACGGGGCGGCGTTCAGAACGCCGACGCCGAGATTGGGCGGCCCGGATCGCGCCTCGCTCACGCCGTCTCGGTGCCCGCCGCCGTGTCGGGCGCCGTTTCTGAGGCCGGTGGCGTCGGCATGATGATTTGACGATGCGGGTAGGGGATCGACATCCCCTTCGCTTCGATCTCCTCTTTCGCGGTCTTGGTGAGGAGACGCTTCAGCGGCCAGTAGTCGGACGCGGGCACCCAGATCCGCAGCGTCAGGTCGACCGAGGATTCGCCCATGCCGCTGACGAAGGCGTCGGGCGCGGGCTCGGCCAGCACCTTGGGGTTCTCCGTCGCGATGGCGCGCAGCGTCTCGAGCGCGGTGTCGATCGGATCGCCGTAGTCGATGCTCACCTCGATATCGAGGAGACGTGTCGAATAGACCGAATAGTTGGTCACCGTGGCGTTCCACACCTGCGCGTTGGGCATCAGCTTCTGCACGTTGTCGTAGGTGGCGAGCTCGGTGAGGAAGAGGTTGATCGACTTCACCGTGCCCGCCTCGCCCGAGACCTCGATGTAGTCGCCGATCTTGAAGGGGCGCATGACGATGATCATCACCCCCGCCGCGAGCGAGCTGAGCGAGCCTTGCAGCGCGAGGCCCACGGCGAGGGAGGCGGCGCCGAGAACGGCGATGAGGCTCGCCGTCTGCACCCCCATGAGGTTGAGCGCCACGATGAGGAGGATCGCCAGGAAGCCGTAGTAGGCGAGGCTGGCGAGAAAGCTCTCCACGATCGGGTCGACGTGGCTGGTGCGCGAAAGATAGGCGGCCAGCGCGCGTTTCAGCATGCGCGACAGCCAGAAGCCGATGATCAGGATGAGGATGCCGACGAGGATGTTGATCCCCTGGACCGTCATCCAGGCATAGATGCCGTCGAGGAAAGCGCGGCCTTCGTGTTCGATCTGTTCCATCGGTGCCCCGTGCGACGTTCGGCGCCTCGTGGCGTCGGCGCCATCGTCGCATCTGCCGCCACGTCGCGTCGAGCCCCGTGGCGGCAGTCGGTGAGGCGGTTCCGCTCGGATCTAGTGGTTCGACCCTAATGGATCGAACCACTAGATTCTTTGTCGATGGATCAACTTGTCCAAACATTTGAGCAGCTGAGCCTTGGGCGTTCGTCTCTGCCCGACGGACTCAAATGTTTGGGCCGATCCGCTAGAGCGAAGGCGGTGTCGGGAAGGGGCCGCGCACGCTCTCGAAGGCCTCGCCGATGCGCAGCGCCAGCGGGTCGTCGAAGCGGCGGGTGAGGATCTGCAGCGCGGTGGGGACACCCTCGGCGGTGAGGCCGATCGGCACCGACAGGCCGCACAGGGCGAGATAGTTGCCCATCCGCGTGTAGAGCGAGACGCTGTAGTCGTCCTCGTTCACCTTGGTGTGGGGCATCGCGGTGATCGGGGCGGTGGGCAGCACCACGGCGTCGAGGTGGTCGATCGCGGCGAGGAAGTCGTTGATGTCCGTCACCTGCCGGCGCTGGGCGAGCACGCGGTCGCGCGCGGTGAAGCTCTTGCCCTGGAGGATGCGGGTGCGCGTCGTGTCGTTGAGCGGGGCTTCGTTGCTCTCGGCCATGTCGGCGTGGAAGGCGTAGGCATCGGTGGCGATGATCACCGTCGCCCGCCGCTGATATTCGAGCATCGGGTGGGGGAGTTCGATGGGCACCACCGTCACCCCCGCGGCCTCGAGGAGGGCGACGGACTTTTCAAAGTCCGCCCGCACCTCGGGGGAAGCATCCTCGAGCATCGTGTCGGACAGGCGGCCGACGCGCAGGCCGGCGCCGCCCCGGTCGAGCTCGGCGAAGGGGTCCTTGCGGGCGATCCCCACGGTCGAGGGGTCGTCACGGTCTTCGCCCTGCATGACATCGAGCATCTCGGCGGCGCGGCGCACGGTGTCGGTGAGCGGGCCGATGGAATCGAAGGTGTCGGAGAGCGGCACGACGCCGGCCCGGCTGACGAGGCCGATGGAGGTCTTGAGGCCGACGCAGCCGCACATCGCCGCCGGGATGCGCACCGAGCCGCCGGTGTCGGTGCCGAGACCGGCCGGCACGATGCCGCCGCCCACCGCGGCGCCCGTGCCGGAGGAGGAGCCGCCGGTGGTGTGCGATTCGTCGGGCTTCCACGGGTTGCGCGGGTGGCCGGTGTTGGCGTTGGTGCCCCAGCCGCCGAAGGCATATTCCACCGTGTTCACCTTCGCGACGACCACGGCGCCGGCGGCGCGCAGCTTCTTCACCACGAAGGCGTCACTCTTCGCGCGCGTCGCCCCGGCGCGGGTGGCCGAGCCCGCGAGCGTCGGCACGCCGGCGACGTCGATGATGTCCTTCACCACCACCGGCACGCCGTGGAGGGGGCCGAGATCGACGCCCGCGGCGGCGAGGGCATCGAGATGTCGGGCCTCCTCCATCGCGGTGTCGCCCATGATCCGGGTGAAGGCGTGAAGGCGCGGCTCGGCCGCTTCGCAGGCGGCGACGGTCTTGGCGACGACGTCGGAGTGGCTCATCTTTCGGTCCTAGTAGGTGGCGAAGAGATCGGCGATGGCCTCGGGATCGGAGGTCTTCGTGAGGGCGAGAGCGAGGAGAATGCGCGCCTTCTGCGGATTGAGGTTGTCGCCGCCGATGAGGCCGGCCTCGCGCTGGCGGGTCACGATGGCGGCCCGGCCGCTCCCCGTGCGCGAGGACTGCACCACGGTGACGCCGGCCTTCACCGCCTCGGCGAGCGCCTCATGCTCGGCGGGCGGCACGAAGCCGGGGCCGAAGCCGGCGCTGACGATGCCCTTCGCGCCCGCTGCCACGAAGGCGCGCACCGCCGTGCCGTCGCACCCGGCATAGGCGTAGGAGACGTCGACGCGCGGCACCTTCTTCAGGGCCTCGATGTCGAACGGGCCGTTCGGCGCACCGGGACGCATCGGCCTGCGGTAGAAGCTGATGCGGTCGGCGTCGGCGTGGCCGAGGGCGCCGAAGTCCGGCGTACGGAAGGTCTGCATGCGCCAGGTGGAGGTCTTCGTCACCTCTCTGGCGCACTGGATCTCGTCGTTGAGGAGGGTGAGGACGCCCATCCCGCGCGCCTCCTGCGAGGCGGCGACGCGCACGGCGTTGGCAAAGTTCATCGCCCCGTCGGTGGAAAGGCCCGAGGCCGGCCGCTGGGCGCCGGTGAGAACGATCGGCACCTCCGTCTTCGCCGTGAGGTTCAGCGCGTAGGCCGTCTCCTCGAGGGTCGCCGTGCCGTGGAGGATCACCACGCCGGCGACCTCCGGATCGGCCGTCACCGCGTCGATGCGCTCCAGGATCATCACGTACTCGTCGAACGCGATGGCGGTGGAGGGCATCGGCGGGAAAGAGATCGGCACGAGGTCGGCGAGCGTCGCGACGTCGGCGAAGAACTCCACCATCTCGGCGGCGTTCATCATCTTGCCGAGGGTGATGTAGTCCTGGATGTCGAAGGGGTTGCGGCCGATCGAGGAGATCGTGCCGCCGGTGCCGATCACGGCAATCTTCTTCTTGCTCATCGGGTGCGTCTCAAGCGAGTTCCTTGGCGGGGGCGCCCACGTGCACGCAGGCGGCAGTGTGGCCGGGCCCGGCGGTGCGGATCGCCGGCACCACCTGTCGGCACACGGGGATGCGTTCGCCGCAGCGCGGCTCGAAGGCACAGCCCGGCAACAATCGCGTGAGGTCGGGCGGCGACCCGTCGATCGCCTTCATGCGCTGACCCTTCATGTCGCCGTGCACCGTGGAGGCCATGAGACCCTTGGTATAGGGGTGGGCGGGCCGGGAGAAGACCTCGCGCGTCGAACCCATCTCCACGAAGCGCCCCGCGTACATCACCGCGATGCGGTCCCCCACCTCCACGGCGACGCCGATGTCGTGGGTGACGAACATGATCGCCATGCCGAGCTCCTGCTGCAGCTCGCGCAGGAGGAGGAGGATCTGGATCTGCACCGTGGCGTCGAGGGCGGTGGTGGGCTCGTCGGCGAGGAGCAGACTGGGGCGGCAGGACAGGGCGAGCGCGATCATCGCCCGCTGCCGCATGCCGCCCGACATCTCGAACGGGTAGTTCTTCAGCCGCGCCTTGGGCGAGGGGATGCGGACCCGCTCGAACAGCTCCAGCGCCCGCGCCTCCGCCTCGCGCTCGGAGATCTTCTCGTGGCGCTTGATCGTCTCCACGATCTGCGTGCCCACGGTGAAGACCGGATCGAAGGCGGTCATCGGCTCCTGGAAGATCATCGCCACCGTCGGGCCGCGGAGGTCGGCCATCTTGCGCTCGTCGAGCGACAGGATGTCGTGCTCGGCGACGCGGATGCGGCCCGAGATCGTCGTCCGCCTCTTCGGCAGGAGCTGCATCAGCGCCCTGAGGGTGACGGACTTGCCCGACCCCGACTCGCCGAGGATGCAGACCACCTCGCCGGGCTCGACCTCGAGATCGACCCCGTTGATGACGTTCGCCGTCCCCTCGTCGGTGCGGAACGAGACGTGGAGATTTTCGATCTCGACGAGGCTCATGCGGCAACCCTCTGCGGTGCTTGGGAATGTCCCGACCCTTCGATCGCCATGTGGCAGGCGCTGAAGTGCCCCTCTCCGGCGACGCGGGTGAGGAAGGGCTCCTTGAGCTTGCACACCTCCTCGGCGTGGACGCAGCGGGTATGGAAGCGGCAGCCGGGGGGCGGGTTGATGGGGTTTGGCGGATCGCCGGCGAGCGGCGGCTCGGTCGCGCGCTTGTCGGGATCCATCGCCGGCATCGCCGACAGGAGCGCGCGCGTATAGGGGTGCTGCGAGGCGGTATAGAGCATCTCGACCGGCCCCACCTCCACCACCTTGCCGAGATACATCACGAGCACCCGGTCCGACACGTAGTGCACCACGTTGAGGTCGTGGCTGATGAAGAGGTAGGTGAGGTCGAAGTCGCGCTTGAGGTCCATCAGGAGGTTGAGGACCTGCGCCTCGACCGACTTGTCGAGCGCCGACACCGCCTCGTCGAGGATGACGATGTCGGGCTCGAGCGCCAGCGCGCGGGCGATGTTGACGCGCTGGCGTTGGCCGCCGGAGAGCTCGTGCGGATAGCGGCGGATGAAGGAGTTGGGGTCGAGCCCCACCTTGGCGAGGAAGTCGCGCGCCCGCTGCTTGGCGACCTTCACCGGCACGCCGTGCACCTTGGGGCCGAAGGCGATGGTGTCCTCGATGGTGAGGCGAGGGTTCAGCGAGGCGTAGGAATCCTGAAACACCATCTGCATGCGCCGGCGCATCTCGCGCAGGCCGCGGCGGCCGCGCCGCACCTCCTCGCCGCCGACGCTGATCGCCCCGGCGTCGGGCTCGATCAGGTGCATCAGGAGCTTGGCGGTGGTGGACTTGCCGCAACCCGACTCGCCGACGATGCCGAGCGTCTCGCCGCGGCGCACCTCGAAGCTGACGCCGTCGACGGCCTGCACCGCCCCGACCTGGCGGTTGAGCGCGCCGCCGAAGATGGGGAAGTGCTTCTTGAGATCGTCCACCTGCAGGAGGACGGGTGGTCGCTCGGTGCTGGTCGCGGTCGTGTCGGTCATATGCGCACATCCATGGCCGAACGCAGGCCGTCGCTGAGAAGGTTGAAGCTGAGCGAGGTGATGAAGATGGCGACGCCCGGCAGCGCGGCGATGGTGGGGTTCACGTAGATCGCCTGCCGCAGCGTATTTAGCATCAGCCCCCATTCGGGCTCCGGCGGCTTCACCCCGAGGCCGAGGAAGGAGAGGCCCGAGGCGAGGATGATCGACACCGAGATGAGGCTGGTCGCGTAGATGAAGATCGAGCCGAGCACGTTGGCGAGCACGTGGACGCGGATGATGGTGAGGCTCCCCGCGCCCGAGGCGCGCGCCGCCTCCACGTAGTCGAGCTTGCGCACCTGGGTCGTCACGCTTTCGGCGACGCGGGCGAGCGGCGGGATGAAGACGAGCGTCAGCGACAGGACGGCGTTGCCGATGCCCGCGCCGAGCGCGCCGGAGATCGCGATCGCGAGGAGCACCGAGGGGAACGCGTAGAAGACGTCCATGGTGCGCATGATCGCCATGTTGGTGGCGCCGCCGACGAAGCCGGCGATGATGCCGAGCGCGCCGCCGATGACGAGCGCGTAGAGCACCGGCATGATGCCCATGAAGAGGGAGAGGCGCCCGCCGTAGAGGAGGCGGGAGAGCATGTCGCGCCCGGTCTCGTCGGTGCCGAGGAGGTGGCCTTCGGTGCCGAGCGGCTTCAGGCGCAGGATCATGCTCGCCTTGTAAGGGTCGGCGGGCGCGAGGAGCGGTGCGAACACCGCCGACAGGATGATGAGGAGCACCACGGCGCCGAAGAACAGCGTGACCGGGTCGCGCCGCACCCGCCTCGCCACCGTCGCCCAGTAGCCGCGCGAGGACACGACGACCTGGGCCGTGTCCACCGAGGCGTCGTTGATGGTGGTGTCGGTCATGGGGGTCAGCTCCGGCGCATGCGCGGGTCGACCGCGGTCTGAAGGATGTCGACGGCGAGGTTGAGGACCACGAAGAACATCGCCAGCACCAGGATGGTGCCCTGGAGGGTGGGAATGTCGCGGCGGAAGATCGCGTCGTTGAGGAGATAGCCGGTGCCCGGCCAGTTGAAGACGGTCTCCACCAGGATCGAGCCGCCGAGGAGGTAGCCGAGCTGCAGGCCCATCACCGCGAGCACGGTGGGGGCGGCGTTCTTGATGATGTGCAGCATCACGCGGCCGTGGAGGAGGCCCTTGGCGTGGAGCGCCTGCACGAACTCCTGGCTGAGGATTTCGGCGACCGTCGCCCGCACCGTGCGGGTGATGATGCCGCAGGGGATCACCGACAGCGTGATGGCGGGAAGCACCAGATGGCGCAGGTGGGTCCAGTTCCACTCCCAGCCGGCCGACCCGCCGGGGCCCATCCCCATGGCCGGCAGCACGTTGAACTCCACCGCGAAGATGATGACGAGAACGATGCCGAGCCAATAGTGCGGCACCGACACGCCGGTGACGCCGAAGCCGGTGGCGATCTTGTCGATCCAGGTTCCCTGAAAGTAGCCCGCGAGGCCGCCGAGGCAGGCGCCGAGCACGAAGCCGATGAGGGTGGCGGTGATCGCCAGCATGAGCGTGTTGGGCACGGCGATGGCGAGGGAGGCGGCGACGGGCTGGTTGTTCACCACCGAGTTGCCGAGATCGCCGGTGAGGGCGCGTCCGAGCCAGCGGGCATATTGAAAGGGCAGCGGCTGATCGAAGCCGTAGTCACGCTTCAGCTTCTCCACCACCTCGGCGGGGGCGTCGGCGCCCACCACGGCGTTGAGCGGATCGCCGGGCGCGATGTGGACGAGCGCGAAGGCGATGATGGTGACCCCGAGCGAGATCGGGATGACGTAGAGAATCCGGCGGATGATGTAGGCGAGCACGAAACGCGTCCCTCCGGCACACGGACCGCGGAAGCCGCGGCGGACAAAGCGAAAGGGGACGCGCGCCGGCGGCGCGCGTCCCGGAGGAGGTCAGGCGATCACTCTTCCATGTAGACGCCGGTGAGGCTCTGGAACCAGTTCTGGGCCGGCACGAAGCCCTTCACCTTGCTCGTCATCGCGCGCGGCGCCACGTCGTGCACCACCCACAGGAAGAGGGCGTCGTCGACCATCTTGGTGTGCACCTTGGCGAGCAGCTTGTCGCGTTCGGCGGCATCGAAGGTGGTCTGGATGTCGGTGAAGAGCTGGTCCATCTCGGCGTCGGAGTAGTAGCCGAAGTTCACCCCGTTCGGCGCCGCGAGGTCGGAGCGGATGAAGCGGGTGAAGGCGCTGTAGGGGTCCTGCGTGGTATAGGACACGTTCACCCCGTCGGTGCCGTTCGCCTGCGGCGACTTCGCGCCGGCGCGCCAGATGTCAAGCAGCGCCTGCCACTCCACCACGTCGAAGTCGACGTTGATGCCCACCTCGGCGAGGTTCTGCTGGATGTACTCGTTCATCTGCAGCGGCAGCATCTGGCCGGAGCCGGAGGCCGAGATGGTCATCTTGACGTCGAGCGGATGGTCGGGGCCGTAGCCCGCCTCTGCCATCAGCTTCTTGGCCGCCTCCACGTCGGTCTTCACCTCGAAGGAGGGGGTGCCGAACCAGGCGTTGGAGGGCACCACGTGGCCCTTCGCCGCGACGCCGTAGCCGCCGAGGAGCTGAACGATACCGTCACGATCGATGGCAAGGTTCGCCGCCTTGCGCACCTTGATGTCGTTCCACGGCGAGCCCTCCACGCGGCTGAAGTGCCAGGGCCAGATGTGGGGGTAGACGTTGGAGACGACCTCCATGCCCTGGCTCTTGATGCGGGGGATGGCGTCCGGCGCCGGTGCTTCGATCCAGTCGACCTGGCCGGAGAGGAGGGCGGCGGTGCGGGCCGAGGGGTCGGGCAGCGGCAGGAGGATCAACCGCTCGAGCTTCGGCACGCGATCCGGGTCCCAATATTCCGCGTTGGGCACGAGTTCGGCCCGCTCGCGGGCGGTCAGGACGTCGAGCTTGAAGGGGCCGGTGCCGGCCGGGTCCTGGGCGAACGCGTTCCAGTCCTTCGTCTCCTCCCACTTGGAGGGCGAGGCCATCAGGAAGTAGCTGATCTGGAAGGGGAAGAAAGAGTCGGGCTCCTTCGTGGTGAACTCGACGGTGTAGTCGTCGACCTTCTCCACCTTCTCGAAGCCCGGCATGCGGAAGTTCACGAGCGAGGCCTGGCGCGCGCTGTATTGAGGCGAGTCCTCGTCGAACAGCTTGGCGAAGTTCCACACCACGGCGTCGGCGTCGAAGTCGGTGCCGTCGTGGAATTTCACGCCTTCGCGCAGCTTGAAGGTCCACTTGGTGGGATCGTCGGGGTTCACCTCCCAGCTCTCGGCGAGACCGGGGATCAGCACCGACGGCTTGTCGGCGCTCGACAGGTCCCAGTTGATCAGCGCGTCGTAGAGCTGGAGGCCGACGAAGCGGAAGCCTTCGAAGCCGTTGTCCGGCTGGCCCCAGGTCAGCGGCACGTCGTTGGCCGTCATTCCGAGCCGCAGGGTGCCCTGCGCGGCTGCCGGCAACGCCATCGCGCCGGCAAGGGTCAGCGCCACTGCTGTTGTCCGCAGTGTTCGCAGGAACGGTCTCACCACCATAGCGATCACCTCGTGGTCATGGGCGGTTGTTGGTGCCGGTGTTCCAATGCAAGGGGGGTGCCAGCGACGCGGCGGCATCGTGGCGGTGCTTGTAACATGTCAGAATAAGTGCGTACTTTTATCTGAACAGGTAAAACTATAGTTTGTAAGGTGTTGGTTTACTCGCCTCGTCGACAAAGCAATTCTTGGTTGAGGATCGGCGGGACGCGGACCTTCTCCGGGGAGAGGCCGGCGCGCATCCGCGGGCTCGACGATGGGCCGGCGACGTTTTGGAAATCTCGCGCGGATCGCCATGGGCTGCGGCGCGGCCGGCCCGTCGAGGGCGTCCGCGGACGGCGGCGATTTCCCCCGCGGGCGAACTTGATCTAGGCTTCGAGCAAAATCATAAGTTCGGAGGATCGCCCGATGTTTCTCTATCGAAAGCTGCTCGCACGCAGCAGCGAGACGCCGGTTCGCGTCTGCCTGATCGGCGCCGGCAAATTCGGCTCCATGTTTCTGAGCCAGGTGCCGTCGACCCCCGGCCTGGAAGTGGCGGTGATTGCCGACCTGCGCGTCGACGCCGCCCGCAGCGCCTGCCGCTCGGTGGGCTGGCCGGCCGACCTCGTCGCCGACACCGACTTCACCGACGACGCGCTGACCGCGATCGCCCGCGACGACGTCGACGTGGTGGTGGAGGCGACGGGCCATCCGCGCGCCGGCATCGCCCATGCGCGGGCGGCGTTCGCGGCCGGAAAGCACATCGTGATGGTCAACGTGGAGGCCGACGTTCTCGCCGGCGTCGCCCTCGCCCGCGAGGCGGCGTCGGCCGGCGTCGTCTACAGCATGGCCTACGGCGACCAGCCCGCCCTCGTCGCCGAGATGGTCGACTGGGCGCGCTGCTGCGGCTTCGGCGTCGCCGCGGCGGGCAAGGGCACCAAGCACATGGCCCACTTCCACCAGTCGACGCCGGACAATGTGTGGGATCAGTTCGGCATCACCCCGGAGGCCGCCCGGCTCGCCGGGATGAACCCCAAGATGTTCAACTCCTTCGTGGACGGCACCAAGTCCGGCATCGAGATGGCCGCGATCGCCAACGCGTGCGACCTCGCCGTGCCGTCGGACGGGCTGCTCTTCCCGCCCGCCGGGGTGCACGACCTCGCCCACATCCTGCGTCCGCGCGCGCTCGGCGGGGTGCTGGAGCGCACCGGCATCACCGAGGTCGTCACCTCGATGGAGCCCGACGGGCGCGAGACGGCGGACCATCTGCGCTGGGGCGTCTACGTGGTGCTCGAGGCGCCCAACGACTATGCGGCCGCCTGCTTCAAGCAATACGGCATGGCGCCCGATTCCACCGGGCGCTTCGCGGCGATGTACCGGCCCTTCCATCTCATCGGGCTAGAGTTGAATATGTCCGTTCTTGCCGCGGCGCTCGAAGGCAAGTCCACCGGCACTTCGCGGGCGTTCGTGGGGGATGCGGTGGCGTGCGCCAAGCGCGATCTCGCAGCAGGCGAGGTGCTCGACGGCGAGGGCGGCTACTGCGTGTGGGGCAAGCTGATCCCGGCGGAGCGGTCGTTGCGCGAGGGGGCGCTGCCCATCGGCCTTGCGCAGGAGGTGACGCTGACCCGCCCGATCCCGGCCGGCCAGGTGGTGAGCTGGAACGACGTCGTGTTCAAGGAGGGGGACGACACCGTCGCCTATCGTCGCGCGATGGAAGAGGTGGAGAAGCCGCGCCAGGCGGCGTGAAGAAGGCGCCCCCGGGAGCCTCCCGTCGGCATCGGTCGCGCCGGCGCGAAAGGGGCGCCCGGGCGTACGGGGTGCCGAGGTGAATGGGTGCGGCCGCGAACCGGCCGCACCGTCGGGCTCAGCCCATCGTGGAGTTGAAGGCGCCGCCGTCGAGAAGCACGTTCTGGCCCACCATGAAGCCCACGTGCTCGGAGCAGAGGAAGGCGCAGACGGCGCCGAACTCGGCCGGGGTGCCGAAGCGACCGCGGGGGATCACCGACTGCGCCCGCTCGCGCGCCTCCTCCACGGAGATGTTCTCGGTGCTCGCGACGTTGCCCATCAGCCCCTTGATGCGATCGGTGTCGTGCTGGCCGGGGAGCAGATTGTTCATGATGACGCCATGCTTGGCGACCTGGCGGGCGGTGCCCGCGACGAAGCCGGTGAGGCCGGCGCGGGCGGAGTTCGAAAGGCCGAGGCGCGGGATCGGCGCCTTCACCGAACCCGACGTGATCGACACGACGCGGCCCCAGCCCCGCTCGATCATCCCCGGCAGCACCGCGGTGGCGAGGAGGATCGGGGTGAGCATGTTCGATTCCACCGCCTTCAGCCACTCCTCGTGACCCCAGTCGGACCACACCCCCGGGGGCGGGCCGCCGGCGTTATTCACCAGAATGTCGGGGTTGGGCTCGGCCTCGAGGAGAGCGGCACGGCCTTCCTCGGTGGTGACGTCGACCGCCACGGTCTTCACGGTCACGCCGTAGGCGGCGCGAATCGCGTCGGCGGTCGCCTCGAGCGTTTCGGCGGTGCGCGCGTTGAGGGTGAGGTCGACGCCCGCCGCGGCAAGCGCCTCGGCCGACCCGCGACCAAGCCCCTTCGACGACGCGCAGACGATGGCGCGACGGCCCTTGATCCCAAGATCCATAGTTGAACTCCTCGTTGGTCGCATGCCGATGCCACGGGCGACCGCCGTACGGCAAGGCGACTTCGCCGCACCGGACGGATCAAGCCGCCCGATCTTTGGGCAGCCGATCGAATTCGCTTGGCATAAGGTTCATGATGTGCATTCGTTGCGGTCTGAGCCACGTAAGAGCATGCGGGGATGAGTGTGGCTGAGCGGGAGATCGGCGGATCGGGCGGTCAGCCTAGGTTGTCGGCCTCAAGAAGACGGGAAGATTGTCGTCCCGAGGACGACAATGAAATGTGAGCCGCAGGCGAATGTTTCTGCGGCGGCGTGATGACTAACTACGACCTCAACCAACAGATTGGGTCGACAAAGCGGCGTGACGGGCGCGACCGAGGGTTCGGAACGCCAGCCACGACGTAAGGGTTCGCGGTTGCCGCGAGCCATGAGATTTCGACGCCGGGTGCGGGGCCAGGCGCGGAAGGTACCGGGAGACAGGAGGCCGTCATGGCGACAGGTACAGTCAAGTGGTTCAATGGAACCAAGGGTTACGGGTTTATTCAGCCGGACGAGGGCGGGGCCGATGTATTCGTCCACATCTCGGCGGTTGAGCGTGCGGGGATGAATTCCCTCACCGAGGGGCAGCGTGTGTCTTACGAGCTGTTCAAGGACCCGAAGCGCGGGCGCACGTCCGCCGAGCAGCTTAAGGCGGTCTGACAGCAGATATCGTCTCAACAGAACGTGACCAGCGCCGGCGACCCGTGAACAGATCGTCGGTGTTTTTGTGAGCGGCCGCCGCGACCGATGTCGCGGCGGCCGATTCGTTTGCGGCCCACCGTGCGTGGGCGCGGCCTCGCGCGATGGACGGCGGGGGATCACCACGCCTGCGTCGGACGGTCCATGATGGTGCGACCGAAGAGGCTCGCCGCGAGATCCACCATGAGGTGCGCGGTACGGCCGCGCTCGTCGAGAAACGGGTTGAGCTCCACGAGGTCGAGCGAGCCGACGAGGCCGCTCTCGTGGAGGAGTTCCATCACGAGATGCGCCTCGCGCACCGTCGCTCCGCCCGGCACCGTGGTGCCCACGGCAGGGGCGATGTCGGGGTCGAGAAAGTCGACGTCGAGGCTCACGTGCAGCCGGGCGCCTTCGGCGGCGACGCGCTTCAGCGTCTGACGCACCAGCGCGCCCATGCCGTACTCGTCGACGTCGCGCATGTCGTGCACCGTCACGCCGTGGGCGCGCAGCAGCGCCCGCTCGTCCGGGTCCACCGAGCGGATGCCGATCATCGTCACCCGCCGCGGGTCGATCGGCGTGATCGGCGCGCCGTAGATCACGTCCGCCCCGTCGAGGCCGGCGGCGAGCGCCACCGGCGTGCCGTGCAGGTTGCCCGTGGTGGTGGTCGTGAGCGTGTTGAAGTCGGGGTGGGCGTCGAGCCACAGGATGTGGCTCCCGGGGGCGACATCGGTGAGGGCGGCGAGCGAGCCGGCGGCGATCGAGTGGTCGCCGCCCATCAGGATCGGCACCCGGCCGGCGCCGAGGGCGTCGGCGACGGCGCGGCGGATCGCGCGGGTCCACCCCGCCATTTCACCCACATGATGGGCCGGGGCGTAGGGGCCGTCGTCGATCCCGACGATGTCGGGGATGATGTCGCGGTCCTCCGCCACCTGATGGCCGAGCTCGCCGAGCATCTCCACGATGCCTGCGGTGCGCAGCGCCGCCGGCCCCATCAGACAGCCGCGCCGATAGGTTCCGCTCTGGGTGGGCGCTCCGAGCACCGACACTGTCGCCAAGATGGTCCTCCTCGAAGGCGGCTCCCGGCGAAGGGGGCGCGCTCTGTTGCGATGCGCGGAGCCGCGTCATTTCCATGGCCGGAGCGCGCGTTGTGGCACGGGGGCGTTTTAGCGGCGGAGGCCCGGGGTTCAAGGGCGGGGGTGTCGGGGAGAGGCGGCCGGGCGCGGTGCCGCTGCCGGCATCCTCTCACGCCACCATGTCGATGACGTGACCGAAGGAGCCGCCGACGCGGCCGACGCGGCTGCCCATCGGGCCGAGCGGGTCGCCGCCGGTGTCCTCGACCTGGAACAGCGGCTCGCCCTCGGCGCCGACGACGCGCGCGTAGTGGAACTCGTGCCCCTTGAGCGCACGGGGGAAGAGGGGGCCGTCGTGGGTGAAGCGGCGGTAGCCGAGGGTGCGGCGCGGCTCGGCGAAGCTCGTGGTGACGGGCAAGAGGCCGGCCATCCGATGGGCGATGCCGTCGGCGTCGATCAGCCGTTCGCCGAGGGCCATGTAGCCGCCGCACTCGCCGTAGACGACGGCGCCACGCCGGGCGGCTGCGACGAGCCCATCGCGCCACAGAGGGGCGGCGGCGAGGGAGCCGGCGTGGAGCTCGGGATAGCCTCCCGGCAGGAAGATCGCGTCGGCGGCCCCGTCGGGCGCCTCGCCGGCAAGCGGCGAGAAGGGGTGCAATGAGGCGCCGGCCCGGTGCCAGCCGTCGAGAAGGTGGGGATAGGCGAAGGCGAAGGCCGCGTCGCGGGCGATGGCGATGCGGCTGCCGAAGGGCGGGAGCGGCGGCGGGGCGCCGGCATCGTCCGGCGCGTCGGGCGTCTCGGGCGCCGCGGTGGCGAGGCTCGCGAGGGCGTCGAGATCGCAGTGGGCGGCGACCACGTCGGCGATCGCGGCGATGCGCGCGGCAAGGTCCGGGTCCTCGACCGCCTGGGTGAGGCCGAGATGGCGCGACGGCAGGGCGAGCGCCGCGTCGCGCGGGATCATGCCGAGGAGCGGGGTGGCACGCTCGGAAAGGGCATCGCCCAGCATTGCGGCGTGGCGGGGGCTCGCGACGCGGGTGAGGATCACGCCGGCGAGCCGCACCTTCGGGTCGAACGTCGCGAAGCCGTGGACGAGAGCGGCGACGGAGTGGCTCTGCCGCTCGGCGTTGACGACGAGGACCACGGGGAGGCCGAACCGCTTGGCGACGTCGGCGGAGGATCCCGACCCGCTCGACGGGCCGTCGAAGAGGCCCATGACGCCCTCCACCACCAGCGCGGCCCGGCGGGCGAGGTGGCGGGCGAGGGCGGGGCGCATCGCCCAGAGGTCGAGATTGACGGCGGGCACGCGGGCGGCGGCGGCGAGGTAGCCGGGGTCGATATAGTCGGGCCCCACCTTGGCCGGGGCGACCGGAACGCCGCGGCGGGCGAGGGCGGCGAGGATGCCGGTGGTGGTCACCGTCTTGCCGGAGCCGGAGGCCGGGGCGGCGACGAGGAAGCTCATGGACGGCGGCTCCGGTTCGGTCCGCCATCCGGATCGGCGCTCGGCGGGAGAGGTGCCGGTCTGCGGAGCGGAGCTGGCGGGCGCGCTCTTGAAGGACGGCCACGCCGAGGTGGCCCTTGAGGCTGCCACGCTAACGTGGTGGCTCCGCTATGCCAATGTGGCCGCCGGGACTGCTGCGCCGACGTGATCGGCAGGGACGTCAGGCGGCGGTGATGGTGCCGCTCTAGCGCAACGGGGGCGGCGAGGGGAGGCCCGCCCGCCGCGGTCCTACCACCGGTCGAGCCGGCGCCAACGGTTCCACTGCTTTTCGCCCACCGCGCAATCGACGCGGGGACGGTCGGAGTGGGAGCTGTAGCCTGCGGGGATCACATGGGGATCGGAGCGGGAGGCGTAGCCCGCCGGGATCACGCGGGGCTGGATCGCGGCGATCTCGAGGATGAGCTTGCGGCGGATCGCCTCTTGGAGCCGCTTCTTGTCGTTGACGGTGATCATGAAGGCGCCGAAGCCGCCGATGACGCAGTCCTCGTAGTATTTGTCGAGGGATTCGAGGTGGAAGTAGCCGGCCGAGCGGTTGGTTTTGATCATGATCGGCAGGCCGTTGATGGTGATGCCCTGCCGCAAGACGAGGTCGCGCGCGTCGGTGACGAGCGTACCCATATTGTTCGGTCCGTCGCCCGACACGTCCACCACGCGGCGGAAGCTGTCGATGCCGTTGTCGAACAATGTGGCGCTGTGGATCAGGATAGAGCTGATCGAGGTGCGGCGCATGCGGCCGATCGGGGCCTCTTCCAGCTGGTTCGCGAACGCATTCGCACTTGCATCGTCTTCGATTATCGTCCATGGGACCAGCGTGCGCTCAAGGCCAACTCCGGCCCATTCGACGTAGGTTACCGCAATGCGGCCCCAATCGCCCTTGCGGATCGCGGCGATGACGTCGGGGTGGCGGATCGCATCAACATAACCTTGACGTTGCAGCCGCTGCTCGTCGAGGTCCATAGACCAAGACACGTCGACGGCGAGAATCAGCTCGACATCGACGACGGGGGGTGTTGCGCGTGCCGTCGCGGAAGCGGCGACGAGTGAGACAGCGAGTGCAATCGTCCGAAGCATCGGTCGGCCTCCTGGTGCGATGGGCTCAGGCTGGTGGCATGCACGCCGCCGGGTCGTGCATGTTGTGTGCCAGCACGTTGGTTTACCGGCTAAGCGTGACCCGCTTTCAGGTACGCGTCAACGCGTAGCTTGGCCGAGGCTGTCATCGAATTGTAATTTGTGCAGTGCGGCAACAGGTTGGCGATACTCACTTTTTCGCGACGCCCCTGTGGACGGCTTGCTTCGCCGCCAGCTCCCGGCTGTCACAATCGGCCGGGTTTCTCCATCAGATCAGTGCACTGAAGATTGTTTTGCCGGCTAGCCGAATAGTCCCCGACTTGCTGCCGCGTCGAACCATTCGAGGCTCTCCGACTTGGTGACCGCACGGCCGAGGACGACGACCGCCGGCGTGGGCAGGTCGCGCGGCGTCGTCGCCTCCCCAAGCGACAGACGAATCACCGCCTGATCGGGCAGCGTCGCGTGGGCGATGACCGCCACGGGCTCGTCGGGCGCGCGGCCGCCGGCGATGAGGCGTTGGGCGATGGCCGGAAGGTGCTTGGCTGCCATATACATGACGACGACCGGCGAGGCCTTGGCGACCATCGGCCAGTCGATCGCGTGGGGTAGGGCGCCGGTGAGATCGTGCCCGGTGAGAAAGGTGACGGATTGGTTGATGTCGCGATGGGTGGCCGGGAGCCCCGCATAGGCGAGCCCGCCGAGACCGGCCGAGATGCCCGGCACCACGCGGTAGGCGATGCCGGCGCGGTAGAGCGCCTCGCACTCCTCGCCGCCGCGCCCGAACATGAACGGATCGCCGCCCTTGAGGCGCAGCACCCGCGCGCCGGTCCGCGCCTCACCGATCAGCGTCTCGGTGATGTCGGCCTGGACGGCGGACGGCTTGCCGCCCCGCTTGCCGGCGTAGATGCGGCGCGTGCCGGGGCGGGCGAAGCCGAGCACCGCCTCGCCGACGAGGGCGTCGTGCACCACCACGTCGGCGTGGCAGAGGGCGTGGTAGCCGAGGAGGGTGAGGAGCCCCGGCGCTCCGGGGCCCGCGCCCACGAGCCAGACGCTGCCCGGCGCGAAGTCGGGGAAGGGCGCGCCGTCGAGGGCGGCGAAGCGGCCTTCGTCGCCGCGCCCGTCGTTGCTGCAGCCGTTCATTGAGCCCTCACCGCGACAGCATTGGGGAGAGCGACCGTCCGCTGCGTTCGGGCTGGACCACCGGGGCCTGCGCGACGGCGGCGGCGAAGGCGGCCTACGCCGCGCTCCTCACCGGCGCCTTTCCCGACCCCGTGGCGATCACCCTGCCGCGGGGCGGCACCGCGAGCTTCGCTCTCGCCGAGGAGCGGCTCGGCGAGGGCGAAGCGATGGCGGGCGTGGTGAAGGACGCCGGCGACGACCCCGACGTCACCCACGGGGCGACGGTGTGGGCGCGGGTGCGGCGGCGGGCGGCGGGCGGCGTCGCCTTCGTCGCCGGCGAGGGGGTCGGCACCGTTACCCGGCAGGGCCTTCCGATCGACGTCGGCGAACCCGCCATCAACCCGGTGCCGCGCCGCATGATCGCGACGGCGATCGCCGAGGTGGCGGCACAGAACGGAGCGGACGGCAACGTCGTCGTCACGATCGGCGTGGTCGACGGGGAGCGGCTCGCGGCGCGCACCTGGAACCCGCGCCTCGGCATTCTGGGGGGGCTGTCGATCCTCGGCACCACCGGGATCGTGACGCCCTATTCGTGCTCGGCGTGGATCCATTCGATCCACCGCGGCATTGATGTGGCGCGGGCCGAAGGCGTGCCGCACGTCGCGGCGGCCACCGGCTCCACGTCGGAGCGGACCGCCCAGACCGTGCTCGGTCTGCCCGACCACGCGATGCTCGACATGGGCGATTTCGCGGGAGGCGTCTTGAAATATCTGCGTGATCATCCTGTGCCGAGGCTGACGATCGCCGGAGGCTTTGCCAAGCTGTCGAAGCTTGCGGCGGGGGCGCTCGATCTTCACTCCTCGCGCTCGGAGGTGGATATGGGGGCGCTCGGCCAGTGGGCCGCCGAGGCGGGTGTCGATGCCGGGACGGTCGCGGCCATCACCGCGGCGCCGACGGCGATGGCCGCCTTGGCGGTGGCGCGGGAGCGGGGGGCGCCGCTCGCCGACCTCGTCGCCGTGCGGGCGCGGGCGGCGGCGCTGAAGCATCTGCGTGGTGCGCCGGTCGCCGTCGGCATCCTGGTGGTCGATCGCAAGGGGGAGGTGGTGGCGCATGTCTAAGCTACTGATCCTCGGCGGGACGGAGGAGGCGCGCGAGCTCGCCGAACGGCTCGACGAGCGCGGCGCCGACTTCACCGTCTCCCTCGCCGGCCGCACCTCGGCCGACTATCCGGGCACCGTCCGCCGCGGCGGCTTCGGCGGCGAGGAGGCGCTCACCGCCTATCTGAAGGCCGAGGAGGTGGAGGTGCTCGTCGACGCCTCCCACCCCTTCGCCGCCACCATCAGCCCGGCCGCCAAGCGGGCCGCGCGCGCCGCCGGGGTGCGCTATTTCCGCCTGGAGCGCCCTCCTTGGCGCCGTGCACTCGGCGATCGATGGATCGACGTGCGCACCCTCGAGGAGGCCGCCGAGCGGATCGACGAGGGCTCGCGCGTGTTTCTGACGGTGGGGGCGGGCGGCCTCGCCCCCTTCCTCGCGCGGCGCGACCTCGAGCTCGTCGCCCGCACCATCGAGGTGCCCGACCTCGGCTCGCGCAAGGACGTGGTGGTGATCCGCGAGCGTGGCCCCTTCGACATCGAGCACGAGCGGGCGATCTTCGACCGCTTCCGCTTCGACGCCATGGTGACGAAGAATGCCGGCGGCGAGGCGACGGCGGCCAAGCTGGTCGCCGCCCGCGAGCGGCGTCTGGTAGTCTACATGGTGCAGCGCCCGCGAGGCCAGCCCCACGCCAACGCCCGCGACGTCGACACCATGATGCGCCGCCTCCGCCACTATCTCTGAGCCGTCTTCTGGTTGCGGAAGATGTGGCGGTGGGCCGGGTCGTAGAGGGCGGAGTCGGTGAAGTCGCCGGCATCGAGCACCCGCCCCACCAGGATGAGGGCGGTGCGGGTGATTTTCGCCGCCCGCACCAGTCCGGCGATGGTCTGAAGCGTTCCCCGGATCACCTCCTCGTCGGGCCAGGAGGCGCGCACCACGACCACCACCGGGCAGTCGGCGCCGTAGTGCGGTGTCAGCTCCGCCACCACGTGACGGATGTTGCGCACCGAGAGATGGATCGCGAGCGTCGCCCCCGAGGCGCCGAGCGTCGAAAGGTCTTCCCGGTTGGGCATCTTCGACGACTTCATGGCGGTGCGGGTGAGGATCACCGTCTGGGCGACGTCGGGAAGGGTGAGCTCAGTCTTGAGCGTCGCCGCCGCGGCGGCGAAGGCGGGCACGCCCGGCACGATGTCGTAGGGGATCGACAGGGCGTCGAGCCGGCGCATCTGCTCGCCCGTCGCGCCGTAGAGGGAGGGGTCGCCGGAATGGACGCGGGCGACGTCGTGGCCCGCCGCGTGGGCGGCCACCATCTCGGCGAGGATGTCGTCGAGCGTCATCGATGCGGTGTCGACGACGCGGGCGCCCTCCGGCGCCTCGGCCACCACCGCCTCCGGCACCAGCGACCCGGCGAAGAGGCAGACGGGCGAGGAGCGGATCAGGTTGAGGCCGCGCACCGTGATGAGATCGGGCGCGCCGGGCCCGGCGCCGATGAAGTGGATCATGGGTGAACCTCGTAGCCGCGCGGGGTGTAGACGTGGATCCGGCCGTCGCCCCGGGTGAAGCGGTGCGTGGTGGAGGCGCCGACGAGGACGGTGGCGAGCATGTCGACCCGCTCCGCGTCGAGGGCACCGAGGGTGGTGTGGTGGAGCGCTTCGGCGGGGCGGCCGAGGCTCGCGGCGACGACCACGGGCGTCGCGGCGGGCCGGTGGGCGCGGAAGATCTCGAGCGCCTCGGTGAGCTGCGACGTGCGGCGCCGCGAGCGCGGATTATAGAGGGCGACGACGAAATCGCCCACTGCTGCCGCCTCCAGGCGCCGGCGGATCGCCTCCCACGGCGTCATCAGGTCGGAGAGGGAGACGAAGGCGAAGTCGTGCCCGAGCGGTGCGCCGAGGCGGGCGGCGGCGGCCTGCGCCGCGGAGATTCCGGGCACCACCTCCACCGCCACGCGGCGGGCGCCCTCGCTGAGGTTGCCGGTGTCGAGGAGCTCCATCGCGAGCGTCGCCATCGCGTAGATGCCGGGGTCGCCGGAGGAGATCAGCGCCACGTCGCGCCCCGTGCCGGCGAGCTCCAGCGCGTAGCGGACGCGGGCGGTCTCCTCGCCGAGGGCGAAGTCGTGCCGGCTCTGGCTGCCGCGCAGATCCTCCACGAGGTCGAGGTAGAGAGTGTAGCCGACGAAGGCGTCGGCGCGGGCGAGGGCGTCGAGGCATTCGAGGGTGCGCCAGCGCGCGGTGCCGGGGCCGATGCCGACGACGCGCAGGCGCCCGCGTGCCCGCCCCACGGTGGGGGTGATCGGGCGCACTGCCGCCGCGAGCGCCAGCGTGAGGGCGCCCTCGACGCGCTTGGGCATGATGAGAGCGCCGTCCGGACCGGCGGCGGCGAGCGCGGCGGCCTCGGCGACGCCGGCGACGCCCACCGCCGCCCGCACCGTTTCGGACGGGGTGGCGAGGCGCGGCTCCTGCGCGGCGAGGGTGGCGGCGTCGAACACGCGCAGCGGCGCGCCGAGATCGGCGGCGACGGCGGCGAGGGCCGCCTCGTCGGCCTTCTTGTCGAGCGACACGACGACGGCGACGGCGCGCGGGTCGATCGCCGCCGCGTCGAGCGCGGCGCGGGCGAAGTCTACGGCGGCGGCCGGGTCGGCATGGCGTTCCGCCCCCATGCCGAGCGCCACGCGGCGGGCGACATAGGTGGGCACGATGTCGGCGTCCGCGGCGGGGTGGATGGTGGAGCGGATCGGCGCCGCACCCGCGGGGAGCGAGGCGAGGAAGTCGAGCGAGGGATCGGGCGCCGCCCCGCCGCCGGCGGCAAGGTCGGCGGCGAGCCGCTTGAAGGGGCGCGGATCGGCGACGCGCCAGCCCGCCGGCGGGTCGTCGAGCGCGACGCCGAGGCGCACCTCGCCCTGGGTGGTGGCGGCGGGTGCGACGCCGAACGTCTCACCGAGGAGGGTGGCGATCCGGCCGCCGCCGCGATGGGCGCCGAGGAGGGGCACCACAGCGCTGCCGTCCTCGGCGAGGGCGAGGAGGGCGGGCTCGGCGGGCTTGTCGGCAAGGTAGGGCGCGACGGCGCGGATCAGGATGCCGGCCGACATCACCCCCACCACCGTGTGGCCGGTCGCGAAGAGGTGGCCGATGTGATGGCGCGCGGCCGCGAAGGGCACGTCGACCGCCTCCGCCTCCACCCGCGCGACGAGGCCGTGGAGGCGCGCGTCGATGCCGGCCGCGGCGAGCGTGGCCTTCGCCGCCCGCGCGGTCGCGAGCGCCGAGGGGCCGAGCACCACGACCGCGACCGGCGCGTCGACGTCCACGGCCGGCCGCGAGGACATGTCCGAGCTCGCGGCGGGCACGAGGACGGTCGAGAAATAGGGCTTGGGGCCGGGGGGCGCGTCGTTGAGCGGGGTGATCTCCTGCTCGGGCAAGGTCGCGCGGGCGATCAGCGTGCCGTCGCGCCCGGCAGCCCGGATCAGCGCTTTGACGGCGTCGAAATGGCGGCCGATCTTGTAGATCACCAGCGCACCGTCGGCGGCGAGGGATGCGCGCAGCCTCTCCGCCGAGGCGGTGGCGGGCAGGATCGTCAATGGCTCGGAGTAGCGCACCATGCTGGTGCCTGACACCGCCGCGCACGCGGAGGCGGCCGTGACGCCCGGCACCACGTCCACCGCGAAGCGTCCGGCGAGGCGCGCCATCACCGACGCGGCGCTGCCATAGAGCATCGGATCGCCTTCGCACAGGAGCGCGACGGTGCGGCCGGCTGAGAGGTGGCCGGCGATGGTCTCGGCTGCGGCGTCGTAGGCGGCCTCGGCGGCGCCATCCCCCGACATCGGGATCGCGAAGGCGAAGTGCTCGGCCGCGCCGATGTGGGCGGCCGCGATGCGGGCGGCGAAGCTTCCCTGCGAGCTGACGGGGTAGGCGACGACGTCGGCCGCGGCGAGGATGCGGACCGCCTTCAGCGTCAGGAGTTCGGGATCGCCGGGGCCGACGCCCACGATTGTGAGGGTCATGTCATCCGCTCCCGGCGGTCGCGTCGCCGCGCCGCCGCCGTGGTTGTGATGTGGCGCGCCGCGCTCAAGGCTTCACCCCCCGCCACTGGAGGACGGGCATCGCGGGCTTCATGGCGACGAGCCGGCCAACGGGCTCGGCGTGGGAAAGGGCGATGCGTGTCAGGCGGCCGCCGTGGAGGGCGTAGCGGGCAAGGGTCGCCGCCTCGCCGGACAGGGTGACGGCGTTGGAGACGATCACGCCGCCGGGCGGCAGGCGCTGCCAGAGCGCTGCGAACAGAACGTCGTCGGCGACGCCGCCGCCGAGGAACACGGCGTCGGGGGGCGCGGCCTCGGCGAGCCGGTCGGCCGCCTCGCCGGCGAGGAGGGTGGCGCGGGTGCACGTCGCCGCGAGGTTCTCCCGGATCGCCGCGATGCGGGACGGGACGCGCTCGAAGAGCGTCGCCGTGCCGCCGGTGCGGCACCAGTCGATGGCGACGGCGCCGCTGCCCGCCCCGACGTCCCAAAGATGGCCGGGCGCGCCGAGGGCGGCGAGGGTGAGGGCGCGGATTTCGTCGCGCGTGACGCAGCCGTCGTGGACGAGATCGTCGACGCCGACGGGGCCGGGGCGGCGGCACTCCACCGAGACGACGTTGAGCGCGGCGAATTCGCCGGCGACGGAGCGGGCGATGGTGGCCTCGACGGCGGCCTCGGGGCTGCCGAGATTCTGCAGGATGTGGACGGGGCTGTCGCCGTAGCCGGCGCCCGTCAGGATGGCGGCGATGCGGGCCGGCGCGCCGCCGTCGCGGGTCAGCGCCAGGAGGCGTCGGCCGGGGGCGGCGTGGGTGAGGATGTCCGTTTCGGGTGCGGCGTGGAGGGAGAGGGTGGTGACGCTCTCCTGCGCCCAGCCGTGTCGTGCCGCCGCCAGCGCGAACGCGGAGGGCGCCGGGTAGACGCTCATCTCCTCGATCGGGACGTGGGCGAGGAGCGTGGTGGCGACGCCGTAGTGCAGCGGATCGCCCGAGGCGAGCACCGTCGTGGGGGTGCCGCGCCGGGCGAGGATCGCGGCGATGCCCTCCGAAAAGGGGCGCGGCCAGGGGTGGCGGGCCGCCGCCGGCACCCCGACCGCCTCGAGCAGGCGGGGGGCGCCGAACACCGCCCCCTCGAGCGCCCCACGGGGCGCGCGAGGGGCGAGGGTGCCGTCGGGAAGGCAGCCGATCACGGTGAGCCAGGGGGCCATGATGTCAGCGGGCGATGGCGTTGAGCGCGGCGCCCGCCATGGCGCTGCCGCCGCGACGGCCGGTGAGCGTCGCGAACGGCACGTCCGGGTCGAGGGCGACGAGGGCCGCCTTCGATTCCAGCGCGCCGACGAAGCCCACCGGGAAGGCGAGGATGGCCGCCGGCCGCACCCCCTTGTTGAGGAGATCGATCAGCTCGAAGAGCGCCGTCGGCGCGTTGCCGATCACGACGATGCCGCCCGCGATCTCCGCCGCCGCCCGCCGGATCGCGATCGCCGAGCGCGTGGTGGCGGCGGCCTCGGCCTCGGCGGGCGTCGCCTCGTCGTTGAGGTGGCAGACGACGCGGGCGGGATCGACGTAACGCGCCGAGATCGCGTGGCGCGTCATCTCGCTGTCGACCACCACGGGCGCACCGGCGGCGAGGGCGGCGCGCGTCGCCGCCACGAGATCGCCGGAGAACACGAGGTCGTCCAGGATCTCCGTGTCGCCGGCGGCGTGGGCGATGCGCTCGGCGACGGGGGCGTTGACCCCGAAACGCTCGAGATCGGCTTCGGCGCGGATGATCGCGAACGACTTCGCCGTGATCGCCTCCGGGTCGCGCTCATAGAGCACGGCACCGTCGCGCACCACGCTCACCGGCCCGAACGGATGCTTCTCGTGCGGGTAGTGGTGGTGATGGTCGTGGCCGTGATCGTGCCCATTATGATGGTGCTCATGATCATGCGCGTCGCCATGGTGATGATCATGGTCGTGAGCGTGAGCGTGAGCGTGCCCGTGGGCGTGCGTGTGGCCGTGATGGTGGCTGTGCGAGTGACCCTCGCCATGGTCGTGGTCATGCCCATGGTCGTGGCTGTGCCCATGATCGTGGTCATGCCCGTGATCGTGGGGGAGGAGCACGCGGCAGGCCCCGGTGCAGAAGGTGTCGCACAGGCTGCACGTCTCGACCGAGGAGCCGGGGGCGGAGGCGCCCATGCCCTCCACGTGATGGTGGTGGCTTTCCTGCGGCGCGCCGACGTCGACCTCGAAGCCCAGCACCTGGGTGCGGTACTTGCACATGCCGCAGTTCATCACCGCCTGGCCTTGGAGGATCTCGGTGACGCGCTCTTCGAAGGTGTCGAGCACGGCCGGATGGTCGCCGAGATAGGCGGCCTTGGCGAAGTGAATCTCGGGATGCCGGGCCGCCACGCGGTCGGTGAAACCGTAGATGCGGTCGATCAGGATCCCCGAGAACAGGAAGTAGGGGAACACGATCACCCGGCGGAAGCCGAGCCGCGTCACCCTGTCGAGACAGGGCTCGACCAGCGGGAAGGTGACCCCGGAATAGCCGATCTCGCACCAGCCGAAGCCGAAGCCCTCCCAGAGGAGCCGGGCGACCTTCGCCACGTTGGCGTTGGCGTCGGGGTCGGAGGCGCCGCGGCCGATCACGACGAGGCAGGTATCGGAGGCGGGAGCCTCGCCGTGGGCCGCGTTCAAGGCGTCGATCGCCGCCTGCACCCGGTCCGCGGCGGCCTTCAGCATGCGCGCGTCGACGCCGAGGTCGCGGCCGTAGTCGATGCGGATGCCGTGCTTCAGCGCGTAGGCGTTGAGGACGCTCGGAATGTCGTTCTTGGCGTGCGAGGCGGCGAACAGCATCCCCGGCACGGCGAGGACGTGCTCCACGCCCTGGCCGCGCAGTTTGTCGAGCCCGTCGCGGATGACGGGATTGGCGAACTCCAGATAGCCATACTCCACCGGCCATTGCGGAAAGCGGGTACGCAGGGCCTCCGCCACGGTCGCGAATTCGGCGACCGCGCTCCCGGAGCGGGAGCCATGGCCGCAGACCATGACCCCGATATGCTCGTTCATGGCTTAGCGGGCGCGGCGTTTGGCGAGGCGAGCGCGATGGATCCGGACCGCCGTCGGCAGGAGCGCGAGGACGATGAGCGCCGCCATCGTGATCAGCCCGAAGGCGATGTAGTGGGTATGCCCGGAGACCTCTCCCACGTGGCCCGGGTGGGCGAACGCGGCGGTCGCGGCAAGGAGAAGGTTGAGAACGATGATCGTGCGCATGGTGCCTCTCGTGTTGGCCGATGCGCGCACCACGAGGGCCGATCCCACGGCGGGACCGTCATCCGGCAGCCACGGATTTGGCCCCCGAGTTGGGTCGGCCGCACCGCGATCGCTTTCAGTTCCTTCGAGGAACGCTGCGGCACGGGGGGTATCAGCCGGCGGCGCGCGGCACAAGGGGCGGCTGGAAAGCGTTCATTCGGGCAAGCTTGTGCTATGATCATCGTCTTCGGCCGCATGCGGCCGCTGTTTGACGTGAGGCACGGCCTTTCAATGGCGCCGGCAGCGCCCAAGGTACTGATGGAGTTTTCTGTTGATGCTAAAGATTTTCGCACCTGCGATCGCCGTTGCATTGATGCTCGGTAGCCCGGCCGTTGCGGTCAACGAGTCGCCGGACATGACCGGCCCCTGGTCGGGCAAGGGCTTCGTCCAGAAGGACGAGGGGTCGCGTCCGATGAACGTCTCGTGCAAAATCAAGGGTGAGCAGACCGCCGACACGATCGGCTTCGCCGGCGCCTGCCGCGCGATGCTCATTCTGAAGCGCGAGATCGGCGCGCAGCTCAAGCGGGTGGGAGATCGCTTCGTCGGCACCTACAAGGGCGCCGACGTCGGCATCGCCGAACTCGACGGCAGCTATGTCGACGGCGAGACCGTCGAGCTGACCATGACCTTCCCGCGCTCCGTCAACGGCGACGACGTCGCCAAGATGACCATCACGACGCCCGGCGACGGCACCTTCACGATCGAGACCAGCGACAAGATGGAATCGGGCGTCGAGGTGACGACGTCGTCGATCCTCTTCTCGCGCGACTGAGGCGGAGGCGGACGGCTCAGAAGCCGTTGCTGAGCAGCATCGCGATGACGACGGCGCCGATGATGGCGAAGAGCCAGCGCCAGAGCTTGCTGCCTCCCTCGGACTGATCCTCGGCGCGGGGGCGGCTCGGCCTGCGTGCCGAGAACGAGGTCGACGAGGTGGGCCGCCGCCATTCGGCGGGGGGCTCGGCCGCGGGGCCCTCGTCCTCGGCCGGGATCACGGTGGCGCGCTCGTAGTAGATGTCGTCGGTGGGGGTGCGGGCGGGCCGCTCCTCGATCCATGCGCCCGTCGCGTCGGTGGCGGGGCTCGCCTCTTCCACCTCGTGCTCCCGTTCCAGCTCGGGCTCCCGTTCCACCTCGGGTTTCTTGGGGGAGACCTCCGCACTCGCCCACTCGTCCGCCGCGCTGGCGTCGGGCTCGCGGCTCTCGGGAAATTCCGGCAGGGCTTCGGCGCCCCGGTCGTGCGGCGGGCTCGGCCGGCGCTGGCTCGCGGGCTCGGTGAGGGCGGCCGGCGGCGCGTCGTCTTCGAGAAGCAGCGAGAGGCGGGAGAAAAACTCGGCGGCGAGCGTCTTCGCCGTCGACTGCAGGATGGTGTCGGGGATCGAGGCGAGGTCGCCCGACAGCGCCACCGCCATCTGATAGGCGAGGTTGGTGCTGTCGGCGTCGATGGCGGCGAGGGCGATGTGGGCCCCGCCGGTCGCCGTGCCGAGATGACCGCCGTCGGCGTTGCCCGAGAGGGCGTAGGAGTTCGGCGGCTCGGCCTTCGTCACCTCGATGATGCCGACGAAGGTGGAGCGCGCCGAGCCGATCTTGAGCCCGGCGGTGATCTCGTAGCGCTCGTCCGACAGCCGTGTCAGCGCCTGACACCCCGGGATCGCCTGACGGAGGATGACAGGATCCCGCAACGCATCGAACACGCGCGACTGCGGCGCGTTGATGACCCTCTCGCCCGTCAATTCCACGATATTGTCTCGTTACATTTAGGTTGCCTTCGTCTGAAATAAGGATGCTGCCCAGTTCCGTCAAAGCGCAGCGCCGATTGCCCGATATGCGGCGGGCCGAGGGGGGCGCCCCCGGGCGCGAGCGCGCGGGCCGGGGAGGGTGGAGATTGCCGCTCTGCGAGAGGCGGCGGCCCGACGGGCCGGCGGGATGGCTCAGCCGGACGGAGCGGCGGTCGCGTCGAACTTCGGAATGGCCATCTCGGAGGCGGGCGTCGGCTCGATGCCCGGCCAGTTGGCTTCCGCCTTGTCGATGTTGCCCGCGACGTCCTCCTCCCAGAAGGAAACGACGTTGGGGGTGATGTTCAGGTAGAGCTTGCCGTCGCGGATGCGCCAGAGGTGGGGGTTGCCGGGCACCTTGCCGCCTTGGGCGACGCCGTAGGCGCAGTGCCCGTCATATTGCGGCGCGAAGCGGGCGGGATCGGCGAGGAAACGATCGCGATTGTGAGCGTTCGCGAAGGCGAAGGCGGCGCCGTTGTAGGTGGCGGTGAAGCGCGGTGAGCCCGGCACGGCTTCGGGCTGGGCGGCACCGAGCGGCGCCTGCTCGAGGTCGAAATAGGCCACGACGTCGTAGCCGGCGTTGGCGTAGCCGCTGGCGTTCACATACTGCTCGCCGGCGGTGGCGGCGGAGGTTGCAAGGAGCGCCGCGCCGAAGATCGCAATGAACCATCGCATGGGACTGAGCCTCCGTGGGCCGGGCATGGCCCGCATCCTTTCAATAATGGCTCCGAGCGTGGGATGCGGATCACGTTGCATCACGAAGAGGTGGTGACGGGCGCGGCACCGCGTCGAGATGTTTGCCAGCCGGTCGAGGCTGCGCCATGTTTTATGGAACTCAGGAGATCGACTCGTGCTTCAGGCCCTTACCGACTGGATTAACAAGCTCTCCCATGCCGGCGAAGGCGAAGAGACCTTTTCAGCAGCGGACGCGCGTTTGTCGGTGGCGGCGATCCTCGTCCACATCGTCGCGGTCGACGGGGTGGTGACGGAGGACGAGAAGCGCACCCTGCGCGCCGTTCTCGGCAAGCACTACGAGCTGAGCCCGACCGAGACCGAGGAGCTCGTCAGCGAGGCCACCCGGCGGGACGACGACGCCGTCGACCTCTACGGCTTCACCTCCGTCCTGAAGCGCGAGCTCGACGAGGAGGGCCGCCGCGACGTGGTGGCGCTGATGTGGGAAATGGTGTTCGCCGACGGCGAGGTGTCGGAGTTCGAGGACAACGTGGTATGGCGCGTTGCCGAACTCCTCGGCGTGACCGCCCGCGAGCGGGTGATGATCCGCAAACGCATCGAGGAGAAGCGGGGCCTGTGATGGCGCACCGCAACATTGTCTGATACATTTCGAACCATGATGAAAATCAAGGCACGAGTAAGTGAGACCGGCGGCGTGGCAAAGCACGAACGTCCCATCCTGATCGTCCTCCATCAGGCGCATTCGACGCCCGGCCGCGTCGGGCAGATGCTCGCCGCGCGCGGCTATCGGCTCGACATCCGCCGCCCCGCGCTCGGCGACAGCTTGCCGAAGTCCACCGCGGAGCACGCGGGCGTCGTGATCTTCGGCGGTCCGATGAGCGCCAACGACACCGAGGCGTTCGTCAGGCGCGAGATCGATTTCATCAACGTTCCGCTGCGCGAGGAGACGCCCTTCCTCGGCATCTGCCTCGGGGCGCAGATGCTGGCGAAGACCATCGGCGGCACCGTGGGTCCCCACCCCGACGGCCAGGTGGAGGTGGGCTACTACGACGTCATGCCCACGCCGGCGGGCGAGCAGCTGATGGAGTGGCCGGACAAGGTCTACCAGTGGCACCGCGAGGGCTTCCGCACGCCCAAGGGCACCGAGGTCCTGCTGAAGGGTCACCACTACGAGGAGCAGGCGATCCGCGTCGGCAAGAACGCCTACGGCCTCCAGTTCCATCCCGAGATCACCCTCGCGATGCTCTATCGCTGGACGACGCGCGGCCACGAGCGGATGAAGCTGCCGGGCGCGCGCAATCGCCGCGATCATTTCGCCGGCCGTGCCGTGTACGACGGCGCCGTGCGGGCGTGGCTCACCCGCTTCCTCGATCTGTGGACGGGAGTCGCCGATCAGGGCGCGCTGCCGGCGGCGGAGACGGTGATGCAGCCGATGCGCCTCTCCGCCTGAGCGGAGCCCGTCGGAAGCGGAGGCCGTCGGCAGGGGAGGCGTCAGCGCCGGTGGGGGTCGAACCAGTTGAGTTCGAGCCAGTAGCCGGCGGTGCGCCCCGCGATCATCCAGTAGACGAAGCCGCCGATGGCGCCGCAGGCGACGCTGAGCTCGGCGCTGCGCATCGTCACCATCATGGTGTCGCCGCCGTTCAGCATGACGCCGGTGTGGAAGGCGCTCGCAAGGCCCACCGCCGCGCCGGCGAGCGCATAGGCGACCAGCCCGCGCAGCTTGAGCCCTTCGGTGATGGCGATGGCGATCACCGCCGGCCAGAAGGCCGAGACGAAGGCGGAGAAGGCGGTGGAGAGGGCGAGGATGGTGAACTCGATCACCGTCCCGGGGTCGCCGCTGAGGTCGGCGGGCGTCAGGTTGAGGATCGCCACCACCGCGAAGGCGCCCGCCGCAAGGCACGCGGCCGTGTAGGCGATGGCGATCATGCAGGACTGTGCGGTGGCAGCCCAGATGGCGGTCATGGCGTCAGGCCGGCTCGCTGTCGAGAGCGCGTCGCTCCCGCGCCGACAGCTTCTTCGACTGCGACCGCAGCTGGCCGCAGGCGGCGAGAATGTCCTGCCCGCGCGGCGTGCGCACGGGGGAGGCGTAGCCCGCCCGGTTGACGATGTCGGCGAACGCCTCGATGCGCTCCCAGTCCGAGCACACGTAGGGCGAGCCGGGCCAGGAGTTGAAGGGGATCAGGTTGATCTTCGCCGGGATGCCGCGGATCAGCTCCACCAGGGCACGGGCGTCGGCATCGCTGTCGTTGACGTCCTTCAGCATCACGTACTCGAAGGTGATGCGGCGGGCGTTGGAGAGGCCCGGATAGCGCCGGCAGGCGTCCATCAGCTCGGCGATGGGGTATTTCTTGTTGAGCGGCACGAGGACGTCGCGAACCTCGTCGCGCACGGCATGCAGCGAGATCGCGAGCATCACGCCCATCTCGCGGCCGACGCGCTCGATCATCGGCACCACGCCGGAGGTGGATACGGTGATGCGCCGCTTGGAGAGGGAGAGGCCGTCTCCGTCCGAAGCGACGGCCATCGCCGCCTTCACGGCGTCGAAGTTGTAGAGCGGCTCGCCCATTCCCATCAGCACGATGTTCGACACCATGCGTCCGCCCACGGGACCGCCGGTGGCGCTGCGGTCCGATGCGAAGTCGCCCAGGCGGCGGCGGGCGAACACCACCTGCTCCACGATCTCGTGGGCGGTGAGGTTGCGCACCAGGCGCTGGGTGCCGGTGTGGCAGAAGCTGCAGTTGAGAGTGCAGCCCACCTGGCTCGACACGCACAGCGTCCCGCGATGGTCCTCGGGGATATAGACGGTCTCCACCTCCACCGGGGCGCCGGGGCCGCGGGCAGGAAAGCGCAGCAGCCACTTGCGCGTGCCGTCGGTGGAGATCTGCTCGTCGACGAGCTCGGCCGAGCCCACCGCCACCCGTTCGGCGAGGGCGGTGCGCACCGGGGCGGCGACGTTGGTCATCTGCGCGAGATCGTCGA
>NZ_JAEKJA010000015.1 GCF_016411865.1 Acuticoccus mangrovi
TCAGTCGGCGACCGGGTCAGTTTTCCAGCGGCGGCAACACCGCCCGCGGTCATCGCATCTCAACGGCAAGGTCGAACGGGTGCAACGGACCGCGCTGGAGGAGTTCTGGCCGACGGTCGACCTCAAAGACCCGGAGCTCGAAGCGCGATCGGCGGAGTGGCAGAACGTCGACAACTGGGTGCGTCCGCACGGCAGCCTCGGCGGCATCGCTCCCACCGGCAAGGACATCGCTGCGTCGTATGACCCGAACGCCGAGCCCATTCTGCCGCGCAACCACTGGTCAGCGCGACGCTGACGATTGAAACGATGTCAGCAGATCACACAGCTTGCCTCGCGTGCCGCTCGGCAGAAGCGGCGCGAGGCCCTCGAACTGCGCCTCGCTTAGCCATGAAGTGCTCTCGGATCATGGCGATCTCCCTTCGGAGATCGTGGAAGCAGATCCGCCTTTACCAATCGTGCTTATGAGCCATCGGGGAATTCGGGGCTGCTGATTGGTCGGCTGGCGGCGACACTTCTGGGAGCGGATGCCTGGAAGGAGGGGAGCCATGAGCCGATTTGCCGGATTGGACCTGTCGATGGAGACGACCGCGATCTGCGTCGTCGACGACAAGAGCAGCAGGATCACCGCGGTGAAGGTGGAGAGCACGCCGGCGGCGATCGCCGAGGCGCTGTCGGATGCCGGCCCGATCGAGCGCGCAGTGATCGAGACCGGGCGGATGGCGGCAGCGATCTGCCTCGGCCTCAGGGAGCTCGGCATCCCTGTCGTCTGCCTCGATGCGGTCCAGGCCCACCAGAGCCTGAAGGCGATGAAGGCCAACAAGACCGATCCGGGTGACGCGGCGGGCCTGGCGCAGCTGGCACAGACCGGCTTTTACAAGGAGGTACACGTCAAATCGGCCCCGGCCCAGGGCGTGCGGTCGGTGATCACGGCCCGCTCGCATCTCGTCGAGGCCCGCGTCAGGCTGGACAACACCATCCGCGGATTGTGCGTGGCGTTCGGCATCAAGGTCGGCCCCAGCCAGGGCAAGGACTTCGTCGCCCGCGCCGAGGCGGCGATCGGAGTGCCCGGCCTCGGCGAGGCGGTCGCATCGCTGCTTGGCGTGCGCGAACGGTTGGTTCGGGAGATCAAGCGGCTCGACCGTATGCTCGTCGTGTTCAGCCGCCGGTCGAGTGCCTGCCAGATCCTCATGGGCATTCCCGGTGTCGGGGTGCAGACCGCCGCAGCCTTCGCCGCAGCTATCGACGACGCCGGCCGCTTCAAACGCCCCCGCTCGGTCGGCGCCTCCTTCGGCCTCGTGCCGAAACGCCATCAATCCGGCGAGCTGGACTGGGTCGGCCGCATCACCAAGCAAGGCGACACCATGGTGCGCAAGCTCCTCTACGAGGCCGCCAACTCCATCCTCACCCGCAGTCGCCGGACCTTCGGGCTGAAGACGTGGTCGTTGAAGATCGCGCGACGGCGCGGGCTGAGGAAGGCCCGTGTCGCGCTGGCTCGTTGCCTCGGGGTGATCATGCACGCGATGCTGCGCGACGGCACCTTGTTCGAGGCGTGAGAGCGCGTAGTCTGAGAGGGCCAGAGGGGTTCGGCGTTCGCCGACCCAATGACGGTGTCCCGAGAGGGGACGCAGGGACAGATGAGCTGCGAAGGTACCGGATAAGCCTGGTCTGCCAGAGCCCGCTTCGAGTCATTGCACCACCCGGCCTTGTGAGACCCGATAGCGCACGGCGTCCACCACCGCGCGGATCGTCAGTGCGGACAGATCAATGAAACCCTCGACGGCACACCGCAACCGCAGCGCAAATTACAGATCCTCAGCCTAAGCGCTCTTACGGTCTCCCGAACGTCGTGACGAGAGCAACGGACAGGCTGGCACTCGATGACCTCGGCAGTGGATGAGAGGGTCCCTCCGCAGCGCACCGGCCAATGTGTCTTGAGTTAGAATTTGCCTCCTTCTATATTAAAAATTCATGTGGATATCTGAGATTCCTGCGCAATGAGCATGCCGACGAAGAACACCGCACTGGCAACAGACACGCCCCCGAAACCGACAGGTTACTCGCATACCTATTCTTTAAAATATGCGTCTTGTGTTTCTTGGCCGCGAAGCGGCCATCACCTCTTGGTGAGACTCCTCTCTGCTGCTTTCGGCGACAGTTTTCAATATTGCGAATATTACAAGGCTCAACAGGAGCCGGGCCATGATTGCTGCGGCAGCTTTCCGTGCACCAAGCCGGGAATCTCGATGAGCAAGCAGCATGATTTTGATCTGAAACACGATCTTCCGAGAGACGCCCGTTTGATCGTTCAATTTCGCAAGTTCCTTCCCGCGGTTGTCTCTGAATACGAACTTTACTGCAATAAACGCCCGGCTGAGCATGATACAAAGGCATCTTTTATCCGATATGCACGCGGCAGAGCAAAAGAATACCCTATCTTCATCCACAAATGGGTTCGGACTCCTCGGAGCAATCGCGTGGTCATCGACTATGACGATCTCATGCAGTCACCGAGTGAACAGTTGAATCGCGTCGCCAAATTCTATGGAGTTGACCTAACCGCCGTGGATTTAGATGAAATCCTCAATTCCGCTCGACATATAAGCTTTAAAAGCGGCAAAGCGGCTGTGCACCAGGCAACCGGAGTCAAGAATCGGCGAGACTACAAAAATTTTCGTTATTATGATGAGAAATTATTTGGTCTCCTACAGAAAGAATCTGAGAATTACCCCGAATAACAAATGACTGTTTATATCATCAGAATAAATTACGACTTGTAACTGCCTCGCCCATCGCAATGTGACCTTGGTGGGGTGAGGATGCCGGAGTGCTTGGAGCACCGCACGAGCGCGGACATTGGTCGGAGACGACCCGTGACTGCACCGGGGCGTGTACCATCCAAGCGATGAGGCGGTGGGCGAGGTCACTGCTCTGTCGACGGACGTGGCGATCCGATCGACCGGATTTGACGTCACCTGCCGACCTGCTTCACCCACGCCGCCGTTGACACCGCCACCGACGGCAACGTGACCGCTCCATCCCCGATCATGGTCCAAACTTCGGAACCTCATCTCGTCGCTCGGCTTGAAACGAGCGCGAAAGGGCTAAAGCACGATCGCGCCGAGTGCCGCTCACTCGCCATTTGTTCAATTCGCCGTCGCAAGCCGCCGCGGTGCACGACGGTTTGCGCTCGGAATGGTCGCCGCGTCGATCAAGTCAGTCGCCACACCACAAGCGCTTCTCGCGATCGATTTGGATCTGCACGGCGGCCTCGCTGATCATCGCAAATGAAGGTGCCTCGCAAGATCACGATGGGGAGGTCGGTGGCTCAGACAACTCGAGTCGCTTCGCTCGCACTGATGCGCGAGACTGGGCGGATTTCACCCACGACGGGCTATCGACTTGATGTGCGGTGCCTCTTCGTCGCCCCTAAAGCAGGCACCGAGTGGTTCGATCGAAACGGATCGAGCCACTCGGCATATTCTCTGATAGATCGATTTTTCGAGACATTTGAGTGATTTAGGCTCAGACTCTCGAACCGAGAGGCGGGCCTCAAATGTCTCGGCCGATCCACGAGAGTGGTTGGATAAGGGCTTCAGCGTCGCCCCCCCCCCCCGGCACGGGGTGCCCCGCCCGCTCACACGCCTCGCCCCACCTACAGTCGGTAAACGTCGCATCTTGAAATAGGCGTGCTCGGCGGGTCGCTGCGATGCTGCGATCAACCAGACGGCATGATCGGTGCCGCCTGACGGGCGAAGGGACGTGACGGATCCCTATGTCCGGCAACCGGTTGAGCGCTCAAAAGCTTGTCAGGCATCTGTCGCATGGAGAAGCGGGCGATCCCCGGACCAGTCGTCGTCGAGCGGTCGACGGTGTCGTGGATGTGCTCCGGCGATTGCCGCCGGCGCGATATCCCTGCGACCTTCAGCCCACGGACAAGCGTCTGCGAAAACCTCGACAAATGGTCGACGCATTCGCCTCTGCCGAGTCTTCTTCCGAGGAGTCGCAGAGTAACATACTGAATCTCAAGGCTGATCTCCCATCCCCAACCGGTCGTGCCGACAGTCATGCGCTTGTTATGATATAACATTATTGCAGCGCTGGAGTTTGTCCGCACTTTGGGAAACGGAGACACCATGCTGTCCTGCCAACGTCTTGCCCTGCTTCTGGGGGTTTCGGCCGCCCTCGTCCTGCCGGCCTCGGCGCAAGAGGCGCCCGCCAAGAACGTCATCCTGATGATCACCGACGGTGCCAGCATCGAGACCTGGCGCGCGGCGAGCTACTATCGCTTCGGCGCGCTCGGCCACGAGGTCTACGACGACTTCGACGTCAAGCTGTTCGCCTCGACCTACCCGCTGAACACCGAGCGCGAGCCGACGATGACCAACGAAGGCGCCGTGACCTTCGACCCGGCCGAGCTCTGGGCCGCGGTGCCGACCGAGACCGTCTACGAAGGCTCGCTCGGCGACTATCAGGGTTATTTCGTGGGCTATGACTATGCCCGCCACGACTATACCGACAGCGCGGCCGCCGGCACGGCGCTCGCGAGCGGCCAGAAGACCTACAACAACGCCCTCAACTGGTCGAACACCGACACGCAGCTGAAGCACATCGGCGAATATGCCGTCGAGAGCGGCCGCGCGCTCGGCTCGATCTCCTCGGTCCAGTGGAGCCACGCGACCCCCGCCGCCTTCCTCGGCCACAACCGGAGCCGCAACAACTACGAGGCGCTCGGCCAGGAGATCATCGGCTCGGGTCTCGCCACCGTGGTGATGGGCACCGGCCACCCCTACTTCGACCAGAACGGCGCGGCCGTCGCCGCGCCGGGCGACAAGGCGTTCCGCTATGTCGGTGGCCGCGAGGCCTGGGCGCGCCTTGCGAACGGCGAGACCGAGTACAAGCTCATCGAGAGCAAGGCGGACTTCGAGGCCCTCGCCGCCGGCACGCTCGACATGGGCGGCAAGGAAAAGCTCATCGGCACCGCCGAGAATGCCGCGACCCTCCAGTTCAACCGGCCGGGCGTCGCGATGGGCGACATGCTCGACAACGTGCCCGACCTCGCGACGATGACGCTCGGCGCCATCGCGCTGCTGTCGCAGGACGAGGACGGCTTCTTCCTGATGGTCGAGGGCGGCGCCGTCGACTGGGCCGCGCACGCCAACAACCTGCCGCGGATCATCGAAGAGCAGATCGACTTCAACGAAGCGGTCGAGGCGGTGGTCGCGTGGATCGAGGCGAAGAGCTCTTGGGACGAGACGCTCGTGATCATCACCACCGACCACGGCAACGGCCTGCTGCAGGGGCCGAACTCGGACGAGGTGGCCTATGCCCCGGTGATCAACCAGGGCGCGGGCGCGCTGCCGCTGGTGCGCTGGAACTCCGACACCCACACCCGCGAGCTGGTGCCGCTCTATGCGAAGGGTGCGGGCGCCGACTTCTTCCTCGACGCGGCGACGCCCGAGCCCGGCCTCGCGATCTACGACGTCGCCGAGGAGAGCCGGCAGTATGTCGACAACACCGACGTGTTCCGTGCCGCAATGCATGCCTTCGGCCTGACCGAAGACGCGCGTTAGTCCATCCCTTCGGGGCGCCCGCCGACGAGCGGACGCCCCTTTTCTCGGGCACGTTTTCCATGAAAATTCTGCAACGCCTCGCTCTCGCCGCGCTGCTCGGCGCCGTCGCGACACCCGCCTCGCACGCCTTCGATGCCGCGGCGCTGCCGCAGACGGCGAGCGGCCACGCCTACGCCGAGGTGCGCCGCGCCGTGCGCAAGGCCGATGCGCTCACGATCGAGCTGCGCTTCGTGACCGACGAGGCGGGCTATTCGGGCGAGGCGATCTACGCCGATCTCGACGAAGCGAGCCTCGGTGCGATCCACGTCGAGGCCGGCGGGCGGCGCTACGATCTCGCCCGCGACGCGGCCGGCAAACCGCGGGCGCCGACCGCGCTGGAGCTCACGTTCAACTACGATCCGTCGAAGAACCCGCGCGTTGGGTCGTGGAAAGGGGTGTTCTCCGCCCCGCCCGGCGACGTCGTCGACGCGACCCTCTTCCTGCCGAACGTCGCCGTGATCGGGCCGTTCGCGATCTCCGATCACTGATCGGGACGGATCGGCCGCCGCCCTCGGACGACCCCTACCCCGGTCGGACGAAGGCGGCGCGGGCGCGTTCGACCGCCTCGTGCACGGCGCAGTCCGGGACGTGGTCGTTGATGAGGCCCATCGCCTGCAGGAAGGCGTGAACGGTGGTGGGGCCGACGAAGCGCCAGCCGCGCCGCTTGAGGTCCTTCGACAGCGCGATCGAGGCGGGCGACGTCGAAGCGCTCTGCGGTGGCGCGCGGTCGGCGGCCTGCGGCTCGAAACCCCAGACATAGGCGGCGAGCGAGCCCTCCCGCCGCACCATCTCCTGCGCCCGTTTGGCGTTCTCGACGACGGCGGCGATCTTGCCGCGATGGCGCACGATGCCCTCGTCGGTAAGGAGGCGAGCGATGTCGGCCTCGGTGAAGCCGGCGACGGCGTCGATCTCGAAGCCGCGGAAGGCTCTGCGGAAATTCTCGCGCTTGGCGAGGATGGTGCGCCAGCTGAGGCCCGACTGGAAGGTTTCGAGGCACAGCTTTTCGAAGAGCCGACGATCGTCGCCGACGGGGAAGCCCCACTCGGTGTCGTGGTAGGCGAGGAACTCGGGCGCGGCGGCGCACCAGCGGCAGCGCGGCCGGCCGTCCGGCCCGGGGATCGTCGAACCCATCGCTCAGGGCGCCAGGAACGCGAGCCGCGCGTCGGTGCGCCCCGGCGCGACCTCCAGGATGTCGGCGACGACGACGCCCTGTGCGACGAAGGGGTCCTCGTCGACGCGCCGCTCGAGCGCGGCGCGTGAGGCCTCGTGGGCGAGGATCGCGCCGCCGATGCCCGGCAAGAGGCTGCCGACGAGGAGGAAGACGCCGTCGTCGAAGCCGCGCTCGATCCACGCCTTGTGCCCCTCCATGAGCGGGGGCGCCTTGGTTTTGTCGGCGAAGAGCAGGGTGATGATGAACATGGGTGCTCCGTCAGGACGGCCGTTGGGGGGCGGTGGGGGTCGGCCGCGACGCCTCCCCGACCTCGGCGGCGAGCCACGCGGTGAGGGCCGCGACCTCGCGGTGGATGATGGCTTCGTCGTGGAAGGCGGTGGCGAGCGTCGCGATGCCCTGGCTGCGCATCAGGACGTGGAGGGCGAGGCTGTCGGCGTCGGCGGCGCGGCCGAGCGCCGCGAACTCCCCGGCGAGCCAGCCGCGGTAGGCGCCGAAGATCGCGGCGGCGTCGTCCTGGGCGGCATGGTCGAGCTTGGCGAGCTCCTCGCAGAGGGTGCCGACGGGACAGCCGTAGGCGATGATCTTCGCCCGGTTCATGACGAGGATGTCGATGAAGCGGCGGATGCGGGCGACGGGCGACGAGGCGCCCTCCTCCCATGCCGCGAGCATCGCCTCGGTGGACGCGAGGCGGCGGGCGATGACGGCGCCGAGAAGCTCGTCCTTGGTCTTGAAGTGGTAGTAGAAGTTGCCGCGCGAGAGCCCCACCGCCGCGGCGATGTCGGCGAAGGAGGTGGCCGCGTAGCCGTTTTCGTAGAAGAGCCGGTCGGCCGCCTCGACGATGTGTTCGCGGGTGTCCGTCGCGCCCATGGTCCTCACCCTCGCTCCGGTGACGCTCGTGACGGCGGGGCGGCTCGCGGCGTGGTCGCCGAGCCCTCTAGGTCAAGCGTCCTACGAAGCTCTTTAGGTCGAGTGACCTAGAGGGTCAAGTGCCGTCGGCGGCTTGCGACGCTCGCGGGCGACGCTTCGAGGTGGTGTGCGGGACGGCGGGGTCGCGTCGTTCGGATCTGCTGCGGGCGCATCATGAGGTGGCGCGACGCGGGGCACGTCTTGCGGCGAGACGCCGCCCGGTGCGTCGTGGGCGGGACGTCGCCCGATGCGTCGTGGGGCGGAGCGTCGCCCGGTGCGTCGTGGGCGGAGCGTCGCCGGGCGGCGATGCCCGGGCGCTCCGCCCGTCCGGTCAGAAGGACAGGACCGAGGTGCCGCCGCCGTCGACCACGAACTCGGAGCCCGTCAGATAGGCGGACTCGTCGGCCGCGAGGAAGACGACGACGTTGGCGACGTCGCTCGTCTCGGCGATGCGGCCGATCGGGGTCAGCCGCTGACCGAGCTCGCCTTGCGACATCCCCGTGGTCTTTTCGGCATACTCGGCCATCGCGGTCTTCACATAGGTGGGGTGGATCGAGTTCACGCGGATGTTCTGCGGCGCGAGCTCGGCGGCGAGATCCTTGGTCATGATCCGCACCGCCCCTTTGCTCGCGCCGTAGAGGGCGTGGCCGGCCGCACCCTGGAGCCCCGCGACCGAGGACATGTTGATGATCGATCCACCGCCGCGCTCCACGAGATAGGGGATGACGTGCTTGGCGCCGAGGAACACGCCGGTGACGTTGATCGCCATCAGCTTGTTCCAGGTTTCGAGCGAGGTCTCGGTGACCGGCGCGATGATATAGATGCCGGCGTTGTTGACGAGGACGTCGACGCCGCCGAAGGTCTCCTTGGCCTTGGCGAGGACGCTGATCCAGTCGTCTTCGGAGGCGACGTCGTGCTTAAGGGTCAGTGCTTCGCTGCCGGCCTTGGTGACGAGATCGGCCGTCGTCTTCAGGCCGTCCATGTTGATGTCGGTCGCGACGATCTTGGCGCCGCCTTTGGCGAAGAGCTCGGCGGTCGCACGGCCGATGCCGGCCCCCGCTCCGGTGATGACGACGACCTTCCCGCTCACTGTCAGGCTCATGGTTTCTTCTCCAGTCCCAGCGATTGACGCTCAGTGTCGGCGCAGGATCGGCCCGGGCTGTGGGACGGCATGCCGTTGCGGCATCCCTTCGAGCCACCGTTCGGGTGCCGCGACGGGGCGGCGCCTGCGCCACCTGCGACCTTCGGCCGATGACCGCCGATCGCAAAGGGATCGATGCCCGATCCGCCGTGCAGCGTTGTCGCACGCCGCCGCACCGACGCGCTGCGCGGACGCCGATGCCGCCCCGCCACCACGCGGCCATGGGATGGTTCGGAGCGCTCGTCGACGGCGGATGAGGTGGGTCCTTGCGCTGACGACACAGCACTCATCGACGTCGCCCGCCATGGGGTCGTGGAAATTGGGTTGATGCGCTCAAGTCGAGCTTTGGTGAGCCACGAGTGATCGGACGTGAGCAATTCGCCCTGCTCATGTGGCTGACGCGTTGCGCAGGAGACGAATCCCCGAAGCTGCCATTCGCGATGGGGCGCGTTCAGCACAGACCGCGAGCAGGCGATCTGGAGGTATTGGCCCATTCCGGTTGTTCAATAGAGTGTGAAGAGACCCCGTTAGCGGACATCGGGCGGGGTGGCCCGCCTCCACTCAAAACTCGCCGAGCTCGGAAGTTTCGAGAGGTCGAGTTTCACGAGACAGATTTGGGAGGTGGTGCCTTCAACCGAGTGAGGCGGTCGCGACGGGGCGCTGACAGGAGACGAAAACGTTCGTTTTTGATAGTATGGCTGCCCGGCTTGCGGACGAAGCTCCCGGCCGCAACGTCGCCAAAAATGCAGATCGCCGCGCTTTCCGGACGGATCACGCTTGGAACAAGCCATCGCCAACCCAGGTCGGTATTTTCCAGCACCTCCGCTGGTCTACAGTCGGACGAGGCTCGGCGGAATGGCTTCCGGTCGGTAGCTTGCCTACGGACCCTTATGATAAACTGTGGTACTCGTGTTCCGGTCTTTCGCTTGTATGGAGATTTGGATGTCCCGTATTGCTGTAAGTACTTTTTTGCTCGAGCACTTCTTCCGCTGCCTGGTATTTCTTCTGACTTGCCTTGCCCCGTACTTCGCGATGGCCCAAGATGCACCGCTGGTCGGTCACTGGAGCGGGCGCTATGGGCTCTGCAACGGGGCCTTTGTCGATGTTGAACTCGACATTGGACTGCCGAATTACAACGCGACCGGATACAGTGGCTTTCTGACTGCAAAGACCGCAAGCGCCACCGGCACCGCTAAAGCGCGGATTGCCTACGAGGATTTCGATCCCTTCCAGACGGTCATCGGCTTGCGCGACTGGCAGGGCCTGCCCGAAGACATGCAGGCATCCGATTTTTACGCTGCACGTTCGAAAGGCGGCACGGGGATCTCAACGACAGAAGAGAAATCCTGCAAGACACTATCACTGAGCAAAGCGCCCTGGCCGGAGATGTCGGAAGTCGACCGAAAGGCGCTCTTCAACCGCGGACTAAACGGTAAGTGGCAAGCGGAAATGGCCTGTGATCAAGTGGGTGAGGTCGCCATCGACGTCGCCTTCCGAATGGATCCGGTCTCGGGGGCGTTGCAGGCCGAGATGGCGCTGTCGCCTTTGACGCAAAACGATCGCGTTCCGCGCGCACGCTTTGTGTCGCGGGTCGATGCGCTTCCCGACGGCCGGCTGCGCCTTCTACCCGTCTTGCATATGTCGGAGCCCGCCGACTATTCCCCGCCGCCGCCCACGCTGGCAATCGCGCTGAGCAATGACGGGCAGGAGCTCGAGGGCGAGCAGGTGGGGCTCTATGACGAATGCGGCCCAGTGGCGGGCTGGAAGATCGAGGACGGCCCGCCACCGGTTGTCCTGTCAGACGATGAGATCTCGGCGGCCAACAACTTTGCCCTCAGCCTGAGCGGCCCGTGGTACGGACGGGTTCAATGCACCGACGGCGCATATGTGACCTGGCTGACCCTAGAGCAGACCGGGGACGGGATCTTCATCGGAAAGCAGAAAGCCAAGGGTCGCGGAAAGGCCCCGGGGTTCGAGATTCACACGCTTTCGGGCCGGGTCGACCCGATTGGCCCTGCGCTCGACCTCAATCCGTTGGAGCTTCTTGGCGGCGGCACCGACGGGTTCTCGCTTTTACCAACCCGGCTCTGGCCGTCGGGTGAAGAAGGTATGCTGGCGGCAGAGATCAATCGGGCCGGCTGCGACGAGGCGATTTATCGCCAGTATCCAGTTCCCGACGTCGCCGTCATGACCCAGCCCGGCCCGTCCCAGACGACGATCTTCCAGCGCGATACACGGCGGCCGAACCGGCTGCGGGTAGCCAAACCCGAAACCGCCTGCGCCGCCTATGAGGACTGGATGGCGCAGGCCGGCACCGATGCGTTCATAGGGACCGTCGTGCGCGCTGGCTCGGAGCACTACGGACGTCTACCGATGTTGCTTCAGGACAGCCAGTTCGTGCCGTTCTTCGGCCTGCCATATGATGAGCTTGCCGGCAGCGATCAGGTCGAAGTCGAGCTCGGCCGGTTGGGAATGACCTGCCGGAAGCAGTTCCAGGCACAAGGCGGCCTGCCTCCGGAGTTCAATCGCTTTAACAGCTTTCTGAAGGTCGCAATGCAGGTGGACCCGAACGATCCGCTGCGGCTGATGGTCGAGGATCTGGCCTTGCCGGACGGTTCTCTCGATATGTTCCGGGAGTATCTTGCGGCGCTTCCCGACACGAAGATGGGATTAAATGCGCTTGATCGGCTTCCTCCGGACATCGCGGCGCTGCGCGACCGAATGACGACCGCGGAGCGCGCGGTGGGCGACGATCTGATCGAGACCCGGCGCGTCGAGATCCGGGAGGCAATTGTCGACGGCTATGTGGCCGAGCTTTCGAGGGAGGAGGCAGACAAAGCACGGATCGTAGAGCTAGAACGCGAAGCCGCGACCTTGCCGCGCCCTCTGGTCGATAAGCTGGAGGCGGCGCTCAACGCTGCAAAGGCGCGGCGCTTCGACCTCCAGGAACGCCAGGCAAAGGCGCAGGCGCAGGCCAAGCGGTCTCAGGTCACTCTCGACGCGAACCGGATCGTCGACGAGATGTACAGCAAAGCCTTTGGCACCGATCCGATGGCGCGGATCAAGAAACTGGCCGAGCTTATGGGCAACGGGATGACCCGGGACGAAGCTATCGCCGCGCTGAATAGCCCCGAGAACCTGGCGCAGGAAGAAACGGAGCGGCGGGAACGTGTCGGCTGGATTTATGCACCAGAACCGCTTTATGCGCAGATGCGCAACCCTTATTACCTATCGATGCTCTATACTGGCCAGATGCACATGACGTCGCCCAATGTCTATTTCGCGGTGGCCTACTGGTATCTGGTCCTGTCCGGCAGCGCCTATGCCAAATGTATGCCGGATGCCGCTAAATATGAAAAGACGACTGTCTACACGCAGTACGAACGGAACGGATTTCTGCCGCCTGTCGTGACCAACCAGTCTGAGACTTCGCAGATGGTCACCATCAACCGTCGCTTCGCCGATGTGTTCCCGGTGCTCTACCGCGCGATCACGCAGCAGGACGGCTCAAACCCGCGCTATATCTTCGATTTTGCCAACAAGGGCCGATTCATGCCTACCGTCGGTGTAAAACCGACCCAGCTTACCGACTATTCGCGCGAGGACTTGATTCACGACATCGGAGTGATCCTGGCGTCCGAGCCTTGCGATAGCGAGATCCACAAACGCTTCGAAAACGCGATCGACCCGATCCTGGACGAGTTGCGGAACTTCAAGCCCGGCCTTGGTGCGTTGAAGCGCTAGACTAGCACAGCCCGTTGCGGTCGAATCGTGGCGATTGGAGCAACGTCTGGCAGTGCCATGCGCGCGGCCAGGCAAGCGCGTCACCGCATTTGGTGGGTTATCCGAGGTCTTCCTCCCTGCAACAGCGTCAGCCAGTCTCGAGACGCGTGAAAGACACGGATCAGCTCGATCCCGTCACCGCCCTCCAGAGGGCGGTAGAGGATCAGAGCTGTCGCCGGCGTCGCCAAGGCTTGCGGGGTCGCGACTGTCCCCGGACACTGGGACGACCTTTCGCCATCGCGACCTCTCAAAATCGGTGGTTTTCGCGAATGCCGAACGTCCGCTTCGAAGGATCCTGCCTCGCGCAGCCTGCGTCCGCAATGGGCACAAATGTTCGCACTGGTTCGGTGTCGCCGACAGTACATGTAGGGTCACCAGTAATGTCCGCTTCCCGTCCACAAAGCACGACGATTGGCGTTGCTCCCTCCCCCCTCGCCTCATCCGATGCGGACGGTGTCGGGATCGCTGGCGGCGACGGGGGGCCAGAGCGACAGAACCTCCGGGTCGTGACCCGGTAGGATGATACCGTCCTCGCCGGCGAGCTCGCGCAGGCGGCGGTAGCCCTCGAGCGTCGCCGGATAGTCGAACAGCACCGGGAAGGCGTCGTCCCTGTCCATCAGCCGCGTGAGATGCAGCGCGTCGGAGGCGACGACGACGCGGCGCGGCCCCTCGACCGTCAGCACCTGCAGCCCCATCGAGTGGCCGCCGATCAGATGGGCGGCGACGCCCGGCGCGAGCACATAGTCGCCGTCGTGGAACACCACCTGCTCGCGATAGACGAGGCGCACCGCCGCCACCACGTCGTCGACGTCGAACGGCCGGCGGATCGGCTTGTGCACCATGTAGCGGCCGGTGGCGAAGGTCATCTCCTTGTCCTGCAGGTGAAAGCGTGCGTTGGGGAAGGCGGCGAGGTTGCCGGCGTGGTCGTAGTGGAGGTGGGTGATGACGACGTCGGCGACGTCCTCCGCCGCGATGCCGATGCTTGCGAGCGCCGCCACCGGATGACGCAGCAGCGTGCGCCCGCGCGCCCGCGCCGCCGCCTCGCTGAACCCGGTGTCGACGAGGATCACTCGCGCCCCGTCGCGCACCACCCAGACGAAGTAGTCCATCCGCCCCATCCGGTCGTGCACGTCGGCGTCGAGCGGCACGCTCAACAGCGTGGAGTCCAGCGTCGCATACCGCAGCGCCAGCACTTCCCATCGACCGGACATGGCTTCCTCCCCGTCCCTATTGTCATACAATCATATAATGATTTGCCCGATCGCCCTCCCCCCGGCCCGGCGCCGGGCCGACGATCGCGCGTTAGACTCGCGATGATATTGACAGATTGTCTGATTGCATGAAATCACAAGATTCTAATCCATGGGGACCCCGATGAAAGAGCTCTCACCACCCTGCACCATCGCCTTCATAGGCCTCGGCCAGATGGGCGCGCCGATGACCGTGAACCTCCTGAAGACGGGGTATGGGGTTCGCGGATGCGACCTGTCGCCGGCGGCACGCGAGGCGCTGGAGGCGGCCGGCGGCACGGCCTTCGCCTCGCCCGCCGAAGCGGCGGCGGGCGCCGACGGGGTCATCACGATGCTGCCGAACGGGCGCGTGGTGCGCGACGCGCTCCTCGGGAACGGCGGCGCCGCGGCGGTGCTCGCCCCCGGCACGGTGGTGATCGACATGAGCTCCAGCGCGCCGATGGACACCCGCTCCCTCGGCGAAGACCTCGAGGCGGCCGGCCTCAACCTCGTCGACGCGCCGGTGTCGGGCGGCGTCGCCAAGGCGATCACGGGCACGCTCGCGATCATGGCGGGCGGGCGCCCCGAGGTCGTCGCCGCGGCCAAGCCGGTGCTCGCCGTGCTCGGCGGGCGGATCTTCGAGACCGGCGCGCTCGGCTCCGGCCACGCGACGAAGTCGATCAACAACTTCGTCGGCGGCGCGGGCGTCGCCGCCGCGCTCGAGGCGCTGGTGCTCGCCAAGTCGTTCGGGCTCGACCTCGACCTTCTCGTCGACGTCCTCAACGCCTCGACGGGGCGCAACAACGCCACCGAGAACAAGCTCAAGCAGTTCGTGCTGTCGGAGACCTTCGCCGCCGGCTTCGGGCTGGCGCTGATGGCCAAGGACATCGGCATCGCCGACGGGCTCGCCGAGGACATGGGGCTGGAGCTGCCGACGCTGCACAACATGGCGAAGCTCTGGGCCGACGCCACCGCGGCGCTGCCGAAGGGTGCCGACCACACCGAGCTCTACCGCTATCTCGCCGAGCGGGCGACGGCCGCGACATGACCGCCCGCGACCCGGCCCGGCGCGCGAGCGGCCCGGCCGGCCCCTTTCTCGACCCCGTCCTCTGTCTCGCCCCCCTCCTCTTTCTCGACCTTTGAATCGGAGAACAACAATGACCGACTCTTCCAAGATCACGAGTACCGCGCCCGACGGGTCCGACTTCACCGAGAAGTTCAAGAACGGCCTCAAGACGCGCCAAGAGGTGCTGGGCGATCAGTACGTCGCCGCCTCGGTGAACAAGGCCACCCCGTACAATTTCCCGATGCAGCAGCTCGTCACCGAGTATTGCTGGGACGAGATCTGGAACCGGCCGGACCTCGACCGCCGCTCCCGCTCGATCCTCAATCTCGGCATGATCTCGGCGCTCGGGCGCAATCACGAGCTGAAGCTGCACGTGCGCGGCGCGATCAACAACGGCCTCAGCAAGGAGGAGCTGCGCGAGATCTTCATGCAGGTGGCGATCTACTGCGGCGTTCCGGCCGGCATCGACAGCTTCCGGATCGCGCAGGAAGTCTTCGACGATATGGGCATCTGAGGGCACTCGGCGCCCGGCCCGCCGCGCGGCGGGTCGGGCGTCGCGTGTCGCGGGAGGACAAAGGACAGGAATGATGAGAACACGCAGCGCGATCTTGCGCGAATCCGGGATGTCGACGCCCTACGCCGAGAGCCGGCCGATCACGATCGAGGACGTCGAGCTCAAGGGCCCGGGCCGCGACGAGGTGCTGGTGAAGATCGAGGCCGCCGGGGTCTGCCATTCCGACCTGTCGGCGATCGACGGGGCCCGGCCGCGCCCGTTGCCGATCGCCCTCGGCCACGAGGCCTCGGCGCGGATCGAGGCGGTGGGCGAAGGCGTGACCAAGCTCGTCCCCGGCGATCCGGTCGTGATGTCGTTCCTGCCGGTGTGCGGGGAGTGCCCGATGTGCGCGGAGGGGCGCGCCGCCCTCTGCGAGGAGGGCTATGCGGCGAACGCGGCGGGCACGCTGCTGTCCGGCGCGCGCCACATCCATCTGCGCGGCCTGCCGGTGAACCACCACAGCGGCGTCTCCGCCTTTTCCGAGTATGCCGTGGTCTCGACCAAGTCGGTGGTCAAGATCACGCCCGAGATCGACCTCACCACGGCCGCCGTGTTCGGCTGCGCCGTGATGACGGGCGTCGGCGCGGTGATGAACACCTGCAACGTCTCGCCGGGCGAGTCGGTCGCGATCATCGGGCTCGGCGGCGTCGGCCTCTCCGCCCTCCTCGGCGCGGTGGCGAGCGGGGCCTATCCGATCATCGCCATCGACATCGCCGACGCCAAGCTCGAGCAGGCGAAGACGCTCGGGGCGACGCACGTCTTCAATGCGGGCGACCCCGACATCGTCGAGCAGGTCAAGGAGGCCAGCAAGGGCGGCGTGCGCTACGCGATCGAGATGGCCGGCAACACCCGCGCCTTCGACCTCGCCTACAAGATCGCGCGGCGCGGCGGCGTCACCGCCACGGCGGGCCTCACCAACGTCAACTCACGGTTCGAGATCTCGCCGCTGCCGCTCGTCGGCGAGGAGCGCACCATTCTGGGCAGCTACATGGGCAGCTGCGTGCCTTCGCGCGACATCCCCCGATATATCGAGCTCTATCGTGCGGGACGGCTTCCCGTCGACCGGCTGATCTCGAGCACCGGCCCGCTCAGCGAGATCAACGAGGCGTTCGACAAGCTGCGCAAGGGCGAGGTGATCCGCCATCTGCTGATCCCCTGAGGGGACGCGATGCCCGACCGCGGAGGGTCACGCCTCTTCGCGGTCGGACGGCGTCGCGTTGCTGCGCATATAGTCCAACGCGACGTGGGCGGCGTTGTGGATGTGGCGCCGGCAGGCGTCGCCGGCAGCGGCGACGTCGCCGGAGCGGATCGTCGCCGCGATCTCCTGGATCTCGGTGATGCTGTGCTTCAGCCGGTCGGGCTGGGTCATCGAGGTGAAGCGCAGCAGGTTGATGCGGTTGTGGAGGCTCGTCAGCGTCTGGGCGACGAACTTGTTGCCGCAACCGTTCAGGAGAAGATTGTAGAACTCGGTCTTCGTGGCGACGAGCGCCTCCCGCTCACCGGAGTGGGCGGCGGCGACGAACGCCTCGACCGCAGCGTCGAGCTTGGCGAGGAAGGCGCCGTCGGCACGCGCGGCGCACTGCTCGCCGGCATAGCCTTCCAGTAGCCCCCGCAGCGCGTAGAGCTGCTCGGCCTCCTCGATGCGGATGTTCGACACGGAGGGACCGCGATGAGGCAGGCTTTCGATCAGGCCTTCGGCCTCGAGCTGGCGCAGTGCCTCGCGCACGGAGGTGCGGCCGACCCCAAGGATCTCGCAGAGTTCGCGCTCGATCAGCCGCTGGCCGGGCTTGAAGAGGCCGGAGGCGATCGCCTCGCGCAGCTTCTCCTCGACCCGGCCGCGCAGCGTGGCGCTCTTCCGTTCAACCTGTAGATCCAGCTTGTTCATCCCGCTCCTTCCAACCTCGCACGGCAGCGGTCGGATCGCGACGGGCGCGTTCCCCCTCCGCCGGCGCCTGCATGACACCATAAGATCGTAGGCAAGTCATATTGTCGACCAGGAGCGTATCGGCAACGCCCCGGCGCGCGGAGCCCCACCGCGCCCTGGTCATAGCACCAGGGCTGTGAAGTTGAAGGCGAGCGCCAAAACCAGGAGCTGCATCAAGATGAAAGGAATAACCCCGCGATAGATGTCCGAGACGGAGAATTCTCGCGAGGCGGCGGAACGGAAATAAAAGAGTGCAAAGCCGACCGGCGGCGTGAGGAAAGAGGTCTGCAGGCAGATCGAGAAGAGGATGGTGAACCATACGAGATCGTAGCCGAGATCGGACACGATCGGGGCGACGAGCGGCAGCACGATCAGCGTGATCTCGATGTACTCCAGGAAGAAGCCCAGGATGAAGACGATCGCGAGGATGGCGATGACGACGCCCGATCCCTCGAACGGCAGGCTCTTCAGGAGACCTTCGATCAGCTCGTCGCCGCCGAGGCCGCGCAGCACCAGCGAGAAGGCGGTGGCGCCGATCAGCACGCCGAAGATGAACGCCGTCATGCGCGTGGTGGCGGTGCAGACCGACCAGAAGGTGCCCCAGGTGAGCTTGCGGTTGCAGGCGGCGAGCACGGTGGCGCCGAAGGCGCCGACGCCGGAGGCCTCGGTGGGGGTGGCGATGCCGGCGAAGATCGAGCCGAGCACGGCGACGATCAGGAGCGCCGGCGGCACCACCGCGCGCAGGATGTCGAGCGCGGCCGCGAGCGAGAACTTGTCGTTCCCGTCGACCGCGGGGTAGCGCTGCGGCGCCAGGATGCCGGTCACGATCAGGTAGACCGCGTAGAGCCCGCCCAGCATGAGGCCGGGCAGCAGCGCGCCGCGGAAGAGGTCGCCGACCGGCAGAGCGAGCTGGTCGGCCATCAGCACCAGCATGATCGAGGGCGGGATCAGGATGCCGAGCGTACCGACGGAGCAGACCGTGCCGGCGATGATCCGCCGGTCGTAGCCCGACTTCATCATCGTCGGCACCGAGAGCGTCGCGAGGAGGACCACGGAGGCGCCGACGATGCCGGTTGAGGCGGCGAGCACGATGCCGACGATCGTGACGCTCAGCGCCATGCCGCCGCGGACCCGGCCGAACACGCGCGAGATGTTGTGGAGGAGCTGCTCCGCCGCGCCCGACCGGTCCAGCATGAAGCCCATGAAGACGAACATCGGCAGGGCGACCATCACCCAGTTGTTCATCAGGCCCCAGATCCTGTCGACGATCAGCGACAGGAAGGACATGTCGACGCCGATCCAGGTGTCGAAATAGGTGTCGAGCACGATCGAGAGGATGGTGAAGAGGAAGGCGACACCACCGAGCAGCCAGGCCACCGGGAAGCCGGTGAACAGGAGCAGAATGAAGGTCGCCATCATGGCGACGGCCATCGAGTCGGTTTCAGACATGGGAAGCTTGTGACCTCAGGCGCGGCGGGTGCCGAGCTGGCGGAAAGCGACGAAACAACGGATCAGCCGCGACAGCGCGGCGAGGACAAGCATCAGGCTGCCGATCGTGATGAAGCCCTTGACGATCCAGCGGGAGGGCAGCCCTCCAGGAGAGTTCGACGTCTCGCCGAGGATCCAGGCGTTGGCCACGAAGGGGAGCGAGTACCAGAAGATCACCGTTGCGATCGGGATCAGGCAGAACATCAGGCCGAAGATCTCGATGACGATCCGGGCCCGGCGCGGCAGGAGCTGCTGGGCGACGTCGACCCGGACGTGGTCGTCGGTGACGACGGCGTAGGACAGTCCGAACAGGAAGCCGGCCGAGTAGATGTGCCACTGGAGTTCTTCGAGAGAAACCATCCCCATCGAGAACGCGTAGCGCGCGACGACGTTGAACAGGATGACCCCGATCAGGACGCCCCAGAGCGGGGCCAGCACCTCGTTGAACTTGACGATGAAGCCGTCGAGCGCGGCGCAGACCGCCGGCCGCTCGGCGGCGAATACGCTGTCGGTGACCTCGCCGACTCCGGGGGCTTCTGCGGACATACGACTGCCTTCACACTAGGAAAGAGGGGGAAGCGGCGCCTCCCCCCGGTTTCGGTCGATGGGACGTCAGTCGTCCTGCGCGGGCAGAACGTCGAAGATCGAGTCGAAGTCCCGCGGCAGGTAGGCGAGCCGCTTCCAGCGGCTGTACTGGGACATGAACTTCGCCATGCTGTTGTAGATCTTCGCATAGCCGGGGTCACTGTCGATCTGCTCCTGGATCACCTTCTTGGAGGCCTCGCGCAGCTCCAACAGCAGCGGCTCGGGGATCTCGCCGATGTTCACGCCCTCCTTCTCGAACTTGGCGAGGGTCGGGCCCTGCTGGCCTTCACCGAAGGTGATGCCCTTGGCGTTGGTCGCCATGCAGGAGGTCTCGATCTGCGCGCGCTGCACGTCGTCGAGGTCGTTCCAGGTGTCGAGGTTCACCACCAGGTAGTGCGCCGCGATGAGCTGATGCCAGCCGGGGAAGTAGTTGTACTTGGCGATCTGGTAGAAGCCGAGACGGTCGTCGATGGACGGCATCGAGAACTCGGTGGCGTCGATCGCCCCCTTGTCGAGCGCCTGATAGAGCTCGCTGCCCGGCAGCACCGTCACCGACGCGCCGAGCGACTGGACCACGGAGCCACCGACGCCGGCGAAGCGGATCTTGAGGCCCTTGAGGTCGTCGACGCTCTCGAAGGGCTTGCGGAACCAGCCCGCCGTCTCCGCACCGACGGTGCCGCACGGGATCGGCTTGATGTTGTGCGGGGCGTAGATCCCGTCGACGATCTCGCGGCCGCCGGCCTCGTAGAGCCAGGCGTCGTATTCCCAGGGCTCCATGCCGAACGGCAGCCCGCCGATGATGCTCGCCGCCGGCACGATGCCGGTGTCGTAGCCGATCCAGATGTAGCCCGCTTCGAGCTTGCCGGCCTTCACCGCCTCCAGCACGCCGAGCGCGGGGACGATCTTGCCGGGCTCCTCCAGGCGGAAGCGGATGCTCCCACCCGACACGCTCTCCACCGTCTTGGCGAGATACTTCGCCATGTCGCCGAGCACCGGCAGCTCGGAGGGGAAGGACAGCGGGATCCGCCAGCGGATATCATCCGCATGCGCCGCAGTCGCGGTCAGCGCCGCGAGCGCGGCGCACAAGAGGGTCCGTTTGATGGGCATGGGGATCTCCCTATTGGATTTATGAACCGTTATGTCCGCACAACTTTCATAGAATCAGACAATCTGTCAATAGTGCCTCGTCCCGCCCTCATTGCGGGACACACACTGGCAAAACTGAGACAAGGGAGAGTGCGATCGTGGGTGATCTTGACGGAAAGGCGGCGATCGTGACGGGCGCAGGCAGCGGCATCGGCCGTGCCACGGCCGTCCTTTTGGCACGGGAAGGCGCCCAGGTCGCCGTGGTGGACAAGAACGAGGCGAGCGCCAACGCGGTGGCGGCCGAGATCGGCGCGGCGGCCGCGGCCTTCACCGCCGACGTCGGCCGGTCCGACGAGGTGCGGGCGATGGTGGAGGGCGCCGAAGCGCGCTTCGGCCGGCTCGACATCCTGATCAACAACGCCGGCTATGGTTTTCGCGGCAACGTGGTGTCGATCGAGGAGGACGCCTGGGACGCGCTGATGGCGGTCAACCTCAAGGGCGTCTTCCTGTGCTCCAAGTACGCGATCCCGGCGATGGAGCGCGTCGGCGGCGGCGTGATCGTCAACACCACCTCCTATACGGCGACGAGCGCGATCGCCGACCGGGCGGCCTACGTCGCCTCCAAGGGGGGCGTCAGCGCGTTGACGCGGGCGATGGCGCTCGACCACGTCAAACAGAATATCCGGGTCAACGCGGTGGCGCCGGGGACGATCGATTCGCCCTATTTCGCCAAGATCTTCGCCGCCGCCCCGGACCCCGACGGGCTGCGCGCCCAGTTCGACGCGCGTGCGGCGATGGACCGCATGGGTCAGCCGGAGGAGATCGCCGAGGCGATCCTGTTCCTCGCCTCCGGCCGCTCCAGCTTCGCGACCGGCAGCGTGCTGACGGTCGACGGCGGCTCCTCGATCGGCAACCATCTCGTCGAGTGACGGAGGGGGCGAGGGAGCGCACGCCCCCTCGCCCCGCCCTCAGACGACGCTGCAGACGTACTTCAGCTCCAGATAATCCTTGATGCCGTAGCGCGAGCCTTCGCGGCCGAGGCCGGACTGCTTGACGCCGCCGAACGGGGCGACCTCGTTGGAGATGAGCCCGGTGTTGTGGCCGACCATGCCGTATTCGAGCGCCTCCGACACGCGCACCATGCGGGCGTGGTCGCGCGTGTAGAAATAGGCGGCGAGGCCGTAGATGGTGTCGTTGGCCATGCGGATCGCCTCCGCCTCCTCCTCGAAGGTGAAGATCGGTGCCATCGGGCCGAAGGTCTCCTCGCGCGCGACCATCATCTCGGGCGTCGCGTCGGTGAGGACGGTCGGCGCGAAGTAGCACCCGTCGCGCCGCTCGCCGCCGCACAATAGCCGCGCCCCCTTGGCGAGGGCGTCGCGCACGTGCGCCTCCACCTTGTCGAGCGCCGCCTCGTTGATCAGCGGGCCGATCTCGACGCCGGGCTCGGTCCCCTCCCCGACCCGCAGCTTGCCCACCTCGGCGGCGAGCTTCTGGGCGAACGCGTCCTTGACGCCGCGCTGCACGAGGATGCGGTTGGCGCACACGCAGGTCTGCCCGGCGTTGCGATATTTCGACAGCATCGCCCCGGCGACGGCGGCATCGAGATCGGCGTCGTCGAACACGATGAAGGGCGCGTTGCCGCCGAGCTCCAGGGAGAGCTTCTTGATGGTGGGAGCGCACTGGGCCATCAGGAGCCGGCCCACCTCGGTGGAGCCGGTGAAGGAGAGCTTGCGCACCGTCTCGCTCTCGGTGAGGACCTTGCCGATCTCGCGCGCCGGCCCGGTGACGATCTGCAGGACGCCGGCGGGGATGCCCGCCCGTTCGGCGAGGACGCCGAGGGCGAGCGCGGTGAGCGGCGTCAGCTCGGCGGGCCGCACGATCATGGTGCAGCCGGCGGCGAGCGCGGGCGCCGCCTTGCGCGTGATCATCGCCGCGGGGAAGTTCCAGGGGGTGATCGCCGCCGTGACGCCGACCGGCTGGCGCAGCACGGTGATGCGCTGGTTCGGCTGCGGCGCGGGGATGGTGTCGCCGTAGACGCGCTTGGCCTCCTCGGCGAACCACTCGACGAAGGAGGCGGCGTAGAGGATCTCGCCACGCGCTTCGGCGAGCGGCTTGCCCTGCTCGCGCGTCATGATGAGGGCGAGGTCGTCGGCGTTCTCCACGAGGAGCTCGAACCAGCGCCGCAGCGCCGCCGAGCGCGCCTTGGCCGCAAGGCCCGCCCATTCGGGCTGGGCGCGCCGGGCGGCCTCGATGGCGCGCTCGACCTCGCCGGGGGCGAGCATCGGCACCACGCCGACGACGGTGCCGTCGGCCGGGTTGGTGACGCCGATCACCTCGCCCGAGGCGGCCTTGATCCAGGCGCCGTCGACGAGGCAGGCGTCTTTGAGGAGGGAGGCGTCTCGGATCTCGGCCATGGCGTACCTGTCGATTGTCGGAAGGTCTGCACTTTATGGGGCAGGCTTATAGGCAGTCAATCAGACAATATGACGATGCGAGGGCTTGGGGGCCGGGGGTTGGTGCGCGCCTGGGGTGGCTTCGCGGGCGCGCGACGGGGATGTGGGGAGCGGACGTGTGGTGCATCTCGTGACGCGCGCGCTGGTGGGCGTCACGCGAGGATGCTGGGCGCGAAGGGGGTTTGGGGCTTGGGCCGGGAGATGGGATGAGCGGCGCTTGGGCGCTCTCCGGCGGCCGAAGCGGGTGGTTCTTGTGAGGGTGGTCGGAGAGCAGCTGCCTTGTGCCAATTCCGACCATACAGTCTCGGATGCGAGCCGGACCGAAGCGAACATTGGCAGGATTGCGAAAACCACGGTTATTGAGAGACCACGGCGCTTAAGCTTTTGACCTACTCCAATTTCACTCGGCGGCTACACAAACTCGGAGACGGATATTCCTGCATGAGAGCGAGTTGGCAGGCAAAAGCGGCTCCCGAATGCCCCACGCCTGTCGTTCACGCAAGAGAGAACGAGCTCGAATAGCAATGATTGGCTTTTCGTGCATCTCGTCAGCCGTGCAGAGAGCGCTGACGGCCGCATCTTTTCACCATCGCGTGGTATTGTGGGGCTTCCGCTTTGCCCTTTTTACTGCTAGTATTCCATTTTGTGAACTCTCAGCGTTGTCGTAGTACTAGATGTACACGGCAGGGCGTTGAATGCGATTCGGCCTATCGAAATATCGACGACGATCCCCTGCATGTCGTTGAAAATCAAGGCACACGCGAATGGTTCAAAGAAATCACCAAGCCCGAGACAATAATATTGAATGCACAGGTGCCGCAGAAAGCATCAACATTCGCGCCGAAGGACTTACCCGCCCTGAGCGCGAGAAAGCAATCAAAGGAGAACTCCGCGCCGCATATTTTAGAAGCATTTCCGGTGTATTTGTAGTGCTAATTGGAGTCTTTCTAATCTTTCTTGGAATAGGGGATGTTGTTGATTTTGGATTTGAAGCGCCGGCCCTTGTAACTAAAATTACTAATTCAAGCCCGGGGCTAGTCATCATAATCATTGGCGCTGTTCTTATATTAACAGGCAGTCCGAATATAAATATAAAGTAAGAAATGTTAATGTCAATTCTTAAGGCTACAATACTAACAATGCTATTCTCAACCGCATTGTCACTGACAATTGCTCTGTCTATTATTGTTTTATTTTTCAGATTTGTTATATTATCTTTACTACTTTGTATATTTTATTATATTGGAGAATATTTATTCTTTATAATAACTGAAAGGCACAGAGATTTAAACATTTACTCACAGATTTCGAGTGGTATTACTCTAATATTTGTCATTTCTGTTTTATTAACATTGATAGTTATTGTATATTCTGTGATTGTCTTTCTTTTTGGGCCTTTAATTATTTTATCCAGCACTCGCAATAGCAAAATGAAATCGAGCAATGTCGCTGACAGAAAACTTGACGCTGTCAATCAATACGTTGCAAATACAATGAGAAGAGAGATTGTAAAATTATTCACGGAAGCCCGAAGATTTTATGTCGGGGCAATTATTACTGGTTTCAGCAAGAGATTTATTCTTGATCGGAGGGTATCTGAATTAATGTCAGATGCCCAAGTGGCAGCTATTCTATACCATGAATACAGTCACTTCAGTGAAGGCACAACATTCCCATATATATTCTTGAGACGTGTTCACATATCTACTGAATTTTTGGCACAACAACTTTGCGCTACCGGAAATGAATCCCTATATTCTACTATGATAAAGTGGTCTACTTGTATTATCCCAGATTTCTTTTCAGCAAGAACTCTTATTAGAGATAGTATACGCGATGCAAATTTTATCATTGTTTCTTTATGCAGATATACTGTGAAGTATTTTATTAGGCGGTTTCGGCTTGATTTTTGGGTTGCTGAATTTGTCGCTGATTCGCGTGCGGCGCAGTATTGCGGGGCAAACGCCCTTGGTAGCGCTCTTGTCAGACTCTCCGCGCTTCAGCTTATCGACAGCCTTGAAACCATACCAAGCGAAGAAATATTTCTCCGAAACTGGCGATTATTAGCAGGAAAATACACTGAGACTCACCCATCAATTAACGATCGACTCAATAATATCGGGTTCAAACAAATCAATGATATTGTTATCATCGCGTATAGAGACTACAGATCAACGTTTGTAACAAACAACCCGTCGAGAAATTACTTAGCGCCGCGCGTTATTGATCCGATCGATACGAGCGGCATTGCAATCATTGGTTTCGCATTCGTCGAAATGCATGAATGCTAGGTGTACGATTTACTCTCGTATGAGGTGAAACGTCATCACAATGAGGCGGGGTTAATCCCTCTGAGCTTTACACCGGACCAGCGCCCAGATTGATGGACAGCGCCTTACCTGAGCGCCCCGGCTGCGGGCGAACGCAGTCCCATTGTCTTGTTCTCAAACGGCTCGGGCCATCGAACTCTCTCCCGTCCAGGGACCTGCACGCCCACCTTGCGCAGTTTTGGCACTCAGCGGGCAGCCGCGAGTACCATCGAAAACGAACGATTTTGCTTCTTGTCAGCGCCCCTACCGGGTCCGCCCCAATCCGTTGGGGCACCCCCTCCCAAAACCATCTCATGAAACCCGGGTTCTCGAAACCTTTGTGCTCAGCGAGTTTTGAGAGGAGACGAGGCGCCCTCGACCGATGTCCGCGTCCCGAGTCTGTTCACCTTCGATTTAACTGCAACTCCGGGCCAAAAGCCCACGCTCTCCGTCCCCAAACGCCCGCCTCCGCCAAACCATCCTCCCCTCCCCAGAGCCGTCCGCCGCGGACGCGTGCGCCGTCTGCGCCGCCGGGGCGGGGCGGCGTCGCGCAATGTCGCAGGGGCGGCGGAATCGACGCGGCGATGGGCATCGGGGGCTTGCCGCCTTATGACGGGCCGCCAATTGCGGTGAGGGTCGGTGCGCAGGGTGGTCTGCCGGTCCACGTGTCGTCGACCATCCCAAATGCGGGGACAGCCATGCGCAGAACGATCCGGGCCGCCACGGCGCACGGCCGGGGCCGGACCCACCAAGGACGCTCCCCGGCGTGACCCTCGCGCGGCTCCCGAACGTCCTCGCGGCCCGGCTCGGCCTCTCCCCCCTCTGGCTGATCAGCGGCGCGATCCTCCTCGTCATCATCGCCAACACCGTGGCCCAGGTCCGCCTCAACACGTGGAACGGCGACTTCTACGGCGCCATCGAGAAGCGCGACTTCGCCACCTTCCTCAACCAGCTCGTGGTGTTCCTGATCCTCGCGGCGGCGCTGCTCGTGTTCGTGGTGAGCCAGACCTGGCTCACCGAGATCGCCAAGGTGCGGCTGCGCGAGAAGCTCACCGGCGAGCTTCTCGACCGCTGGCTCCAGCCGCGCCGCCCGTTCGAAATGAGCCTTGCGGGCGAGATCGGCGCCAACCCCGACCAGCGCCTTCAGGAGGACGTGCGCCACCTCGCCGAGCTCTTCGTCGGCCTCGCGGTGGGCCTCCTCCAGTCGACGCTCCTCCTCTTCACCTTCATCGGCGTGTTGTGGACGCTGTCGACGCCGATGCCGCTCCACGTCTTCGGCACCACCATCGTGGTGCACGGGCTGATGCTGTGGGGCACCCTCCTCTTCTCCATCGCCGGCTCGGTGCTCACCTGGTGGGTCGGCGCGCCGCTGGTGCGCCTGCATCAGCGGCGATACGCGCAGGAGGCGCAGTTCCGCTTCACCATCGTGCGCGCCGCCGAGGCCGCCCAGGAGATCGCCTTCCACCGTGGCGAGAGCCGCGAGCGCCGCACCATCGGCGGTGCCTTCGCGCAGACGGTGGACGTGATGATCGCCCTCGCCGGGGCGACGGCGCGGGTCACCTGGGTGACGTCGGGCTACGGCTGGCTCGCCATCGTGGCGCCCGCCGTGGTGGCGGCACCCGCCTACTTCTCCGGCGCGCTGACCTTCGGCGAGCTGATGATGGTGGTGCAGGCGTTCTACCAGGTGCAGCAGTCGCTGCGCTGGTTCGTCGACAACTACGGCACGATCGCCGACTGGCGGGCGACGCGCCACCGCGTCGACGAGTTTCGCGACGCGCTCGACGCGGTGGAAAAGCTCGGCGCCGACGCCGAGCGCATCACCGTGCGCCCCCACCCCGAGGGCAAGCTCGCCTTCGAGCGGCTGCGGATCAAGCTGCCGCAGGGCGCCGCGAAGTTCGACGACGAGAGCGTCACCATCGCGCCCGGCGAGCGGGTGCTCATCCTCGGCGATGCGGGGGTGGGCAAGAGCATGCTGTTCCGCGCGATGGCGGGGCTGTGGCCGTGGGGCAGCGGCACGATCTACCTGCCGCCCGAGGACGAGGTGGCGTTCCTGTCGCAGCGCCCCTACCTGCCGCTCGGCGATCTGCGGGCGGCCCTCTCCTACCCCGACGATCCCGACCGATGGAGCGACGACACCTATCGCGAGATGCTCGCCCGCGTCCATCTCGACACCTATGCCGGTGACCTGCGCGTCGCCAAGCGATGGGACCGGGAGATGACGGTGGAGGAGCAGCAGCGCCTGTCCTTCGCGCGCCTGCTCTTGCAGCGCCCCCGCTGGGTGTTTCTCGACGAGGCGGCGAGCGCGTGCGCGGAGGACCATCGCGCGACGATCATCACCGTGCTCCAGGAGGAGCTGCGCGGGGTGGCGGTGGTGGGCCTGTCGCGCGAGCCGCAGACGAACGGGCTGTTCCAGCGCCGCATCACGCTGCGGCGCTGCGAGGCGCCGAGGTTGCGGCTCAAGCTGCCCTCCGGCGGCGCGACGGCAACGGGCACCGACGCCGATACTGCCGCCGACGGCGCCCCCGTGCCACCGTTGCCGGCCACCAAGCCGCCGCGGCCGCGCACCGAGGACGTCGAGCCCGGCACCACGACCGCGGTGCGCGTCGCCGGCACCAAGCCCTCCGCCTCCGAGCCGCGGGAGGGTTGAGACCGAGCCCGACCGGCCGCGACCGGGTTAGGCGCCCGTGCAGAGCGTGTCGGCGCGGGCCGGCCTTTGCGCCAGGCGTTGCTCGAAGTCCGCGGCGAGGTCGGCGACGCTGATCGCGCCGAAGCGGGCCATCAACAGGGCCTCCGCCTCGCCCAAGGTCTGTTCCAAGCGCGCGTCGACGGCCTGCTCGACGAGGCAGTCGGGTCGATCGGCGTGCGGACCGATGCTGAAGAGCGGCGGCTCACCGATCGCCCGATAGACGTCGAGCAGCGTGATGGCGTCGAGACCACAGGCGAGCGCCCAGCCGCCGCCGTGCCCCTTCTCCGACGTGACGTAGCCCTCGTCCCGCAGTCCCGCCATCATCCGGCGCACCACGACCGCGTTGGTGCCGAGCATCCGCGCGATCTCGTCCGACGTCACGCGCATCGCGTGCCGATCCATATGGATCAGCACGTGGAGCATGCGGGACATGCGGCTGTCACGGGGCATCGGGTCGTCCTTCGAGGTCGCGGCGATCTCTAGCAGCTCTCACGTAACAATGAAAGTTTTCTGAGTTGACGCCTTCGGCTACATCATGCAACTCGTCGAAGTACATAACGGGAGGGTAGTCCTATGGAGTTCGATGTCGTCATCGTCGGTGGCAGCTTCGCGGGTCAGGCTGCGGCGCTGCAGCTGGGTCGCGCGCGTCGGCGGGTCCTGATGGTGGACGCCGGGCGCCCGCGCAACCGCTTCGCCCGCTCTTCTCATGGCTTTCTCGGCCAGGACGGGCAGACGCCCGCCGCCATCATCGCGACGGCCACCCGCCAGCTCGCCGTCTACGGGACGGTCGACGTCCATCAGGGGGAAGCCACCGATGCGGTCGCGACCGCCGACGGGTTCGCCGTGGCGCTCGCCGACGGCAGGGAGATCACCGCGAGGAGCCTGATCCTCGCGACGGGGGTCCGGGACATCCTGCCCACGCTGCCGGGTCTCGAAGAGCGCTGGGGGATCAGCGTGTTGCACTGCCCCTACTGCCACGGCTACGAGCTGAACCAGCGTCCTCTCGGTGTCCTCGCGACGAGCGAATTGGCCCTCCACCAAGCGATGCTGGTGCCGGACTGGGGGCCGACGACGCTGTTCACCCAAGACGCCTTCACGCCCACGGCCGAGCAGCGGGCCGAGCTCGCGGGCCGCGGGGTGCGGATCGAGCCAACGCCGGTCGCCGAGCTCCTCGGCCCGGGCTCCGCGCTCGAGGCCGTCCGCCTCGCCGACGGCAGGACGGTCGCGCTCTCGGGCCTCTTCGTGGCACCGCGGACGGAGCCCGTCAGCGATCTCGCCGAGCGGCTCGGCTGCGCGAGCAAGGCGTCCCCGCTCGGGCCGATCGTCTCTGTCGACGAGCGCCAGGGCACGTCGGTGCCCGGCGTGTTCGCCGCGGGGGACATGGCGCACCCGATGGCGAACGCGACCCTTGCCGCGGCCGCCGGCGTGATGGCGGCAGGCGGGGCACACTACGGACTGATCCACGGCCGCTGAGAGCCTCCGCGACGCGCCGCAGACGCGCGGGATGGGCGCATGTCTGGCCACATCCGCCGGCCGCGCGCCGCTCTGGGTCGTGGACGCATTGGCAGGCGACTGTGACGGCGGCGAGAGCGGTGCCGGCGAGGCGGTCTTCGGCATGGCGATCCGCATTGGGTGGCGATCCGGCGGCGGCTCTTCAGCTCGCAGAACATGCGCTCGAGGACGTTGCGGCGGCGGTCGGCGCGCCGATCGAGGGGATGGGGCGTGCGGCGCGGGGCGGTCGAGGGGACGGTCGCCTCGATGCTGTCCCTTTTGCCCCGGCGGCGGAGCGGTCCGCCTCGAGGGACTGCTGTCGAGCGAGAGTTCGTCCGGGACCGCTCCCGTTGCCGCCATTTTCTCAGAGATGCGCCACCCGATGCGGCGCCGGGACCATCTGTTGACGCGGCCGTAGACGGTCGCCGGTCGTCGACCCGAGATCAAATTCCGGCGTGTTCTCCCGGCCCGGCCGGCTCGGGGCCGGCCGGGCATGCCCGCTGCTCGGCATCGCCGGAGAGCGACGACACATAAGATAACACGTCTTAAAGAACGGGACCGGCCCGAGCGCGTAGTCGGCTGTCACCTTCATCGATCTGCTGAAAGCGACACGACATGCGCGCGCCACGCTCCGTTCGCTGGGGTCTCGCGAGAGACCCCAGTATCCGCGCAGACCACACGGGGACAGGAGTTCTCGACCGTCCCTCGACGAGGGGAACGAACAGAAAGGAGCTGCTGCGGCACATCAAGCGCGCCTATGGCGCGTTTGCCCAGGCCGTTCCCGGCATTTGGCCGGGGGACTCGATCTATGGCGAGCGCCAGCTCGACGAGTTCGGCAGATGGCTTGCGAGCCTCGGCGCGATCTATCACCTCCAACGCATGATTGCCCTCGACATCCCCTGGTGGAATGTCGACGCCACGGCCGTGATCGCCGATTTCCTGACGTGCCGCCCCGATGCACGTGTCTTCGAGTACGGGAGCGGCGCCAGCACCGTGTGGCTCGCGCGCCGTGCTCGCGAGGTGCTCACGGTGGAACATGATGCGCTCTGGGCGTCCGATGTCGCCGTGGCGTTGTCTGGTCGTGACCGTGTTCGTCAGATCCTCGCCGGCAGCGAGAGCGACGACGTCGGTCCATCCTATGCACGTTCGATCGAAGGCCATGGGCTCTTCGATCTCATCGTGATCGACGGTCGCCACCGTGCCGACTGCCTCGCCGCCGCCGTGCCGCACCTCGCGCCGGCCGGCCTCATCCTGTTCGACGACAGCGGCCGCGCGCGGTACCGGCCGGCGATCGCCAACTGCGGCCTGATCGAGATGCACTATTTTGGCTTATCCTACTGCGTCGTCTATCCCGATCACACGAGCATCCTCGCTGCTCCGCCGGTGCTTGCGATCTGACAGCGGCATTGCTCGGCGGCGACCGCTTCGGGGTCGACGGGCAGAGCGAGCCCGTTCGAGGCCGCTCAAGAGATGTGGTCGGCTTGGCGTTTGGGGGCCCGCCAGTCGATTGCCTCACCCGTGAACTCGGTCGAGGCCGCATTCACCCGGGCGACGGTCGCGTCCCGCAGATGCATGGTGAGACCTGTTGCCGAGGCGCGCTGTCGAAGCGGTCGCTGCCGGGTCGTTGGCGGCGGGCGGGTCGATCCATCGGCGGCCGGTCTCGAGGGCGTGCGGAACGCCGTCGATCACGCGCCGGTCATCCGCCCGTCGCTTGGCCGTCCTGCCGTGCGAGGAGTGCGGCTCGATCGCCGAGGCTCGGCAGCGCGTCGACGAAGCCGCCGACGAACTCCGAGCCCCACGGGAAGAGGTCTTCCCCGGTGTGAAGAGCCCGGGCCAGCACCGCCGGAACGGCTTCGGGACCGAGCAGGTCGTGCGCGAGCGGCACCCAGCTCATGAGGTGGCGGGAGGAGTGGTAGCCGCGCAGGAACGTGAGGTCGGTGGCGAACGGGTTCGGCCCGTGCGCCGGGTTCGGAAACATGTTCTTCCTGGCGAGGTGGTGGACGATCGTGGGGTCCTCCACGCCCGCGGCAAGGGCCGCGATGGCGCGCTCCAGCACGGCGCGATCGACGAGCGCCTCCCCCGCGATCGCGCCGATACGCGTCAGCGTCACGAGAAGCATGACGGCAAGGTTCGAGTATGCCAGGGCGCTCGCGCCGCGCACGATCTCGCTCGGGAAGAAGCCGTCGGCGTCGATTTGGCCGACGAAGCGGTCGATGTGCGCGCGGGCGAGGTCCATCATGCCGGCGTCGCCGTCGATATTCGCCCAGAGCGCCAACGCGGCGGCGCGCATGAGAAGGTGGTTGTTGCGCGAGCTGAGCCGCAGCGGGTCGGACGCTCGTTCCGGCTCCGCCGCCAGCGGGGCGACGACGGCGGCGACGTCGCGACGGAGCGAGGCATTGCTCGCGAGAAGGGCGTCGGCGGCGGCGAGCGCGGTGAAGAAGCTCTTTGCGACGGCGAAGGTTTCCGCCGCGCCCGCCTCGGGGCGAAGCAGCGGCGAGAGGACGCGCCGATGGGCCGCGACGAGGGGACCGAGCCGCGCCGTCGCGTCCTCGGCCGCCGCAGGAGCGCCGCGCGTGCGGGCAAGCGCCACGGCCATCAGCGCGAAGTTCGCGACCTTCAGCCAGCCCTCGCGCGCGCTGAGGGGCGCGTCCGCGGGAGGCTCCGGGGGAAGGGTCGGGATCGGCACGAGGGGTGCCGCGTCGGACCCGCTGTCGGCGCCCTCGGACCAGGCGTCGGTCCTAAGGAAGCGCTGCGTCAACCAAAGTCACCGAGGAGCCATTCCTGGATGCGCCGTTCGACGGAGCGGACCGTCTCGTCGCTGAGCTGCGACGACATCTCCTCGTAGAGCTCCTGCGAGCTCGCGTGGCCGGCCCGGGCGGCGAGGCCGTACCAGAACGCCGCCTCCTCGGTGCTCGGCTGCGGCGCCGTCCCGCGGCGATACATGTCGCCGAGGTTGGTATAGGCGGCGCGCCGGCGCAGCTGGGCCGCGCGGCGATAATATTCGAAGGCCTCGGCGTTGTCCTGCGCGACCCCCTCCCCCTTGCGGTAGGCGGTGGCGAGGTTCACGAGAGCCGACGGATCGCCGAGCTCGGCCCCTCGCGCGAAATATTCGGCCGCCTTGGCGAGATCCTTCTCCACGCCGAGGCCGCCGCGGTACATCAGGCCGAGCTTGTCGAAGGCGGTGGGATAGTCCTGCTCGGCGGCGCGGTTGAACCACATCAGCGCCGCGTCGTAGTCCTTCGGCCGCTTGGGCGTGCCCTGAAAGGCCATGACGCCCACGTTGTAGGCGTCCTCGCGATGGCCGCGCTCGGCGGCATAGAGAAAATATTCGTAGGCCTCGTCCGGATCGCGGGGGACGCCGTTGCCCTTTTTGTAGTGGTTGCCGAGGTTGTGGTAGGCGCCGAGATAGCCCGCGTCGGCGGCCGCCTTGTTCAGCTCCAGCGCCTCGGCGAACTCGCCCGCCTTGTCGAGCGCACGCGCGAGGTTGGTCATCAGCCGCGGGTTCTGCGGGTCGGCCGCGAGATCGGCCCGGCAGGCCCGGATGGCGGGCGCCGGCTTCATCAGCGCGTAGTCGATGCCGGGGTGGATCCGCTCAGGGTCGGAGGGATGGCCGGCGAGAATGTCGCATTCGGTGATCTCCTTCCCGGTGGAGGCTTCGGGCAGCAGGAAGAGATCGCGGGTCAGCGACGAGTTCTCCCAGGGCACCTGCTTGAAATCGGTGGCGCCGATGACCTCGGAGCGCGTCAGCTTGAACACGCTCTCGATGCCGAGGCCCGGCTTCCGCAGGCTGTCGGCGAGCGCCCGGGAATAGGGGCTGTTGCTGCCGTCGCCGTCGAGGGCGACGCGACCAGGGGCAGTCGAGAACGCGATCAAATTGCCGGTGAACGCCACCTCGATCGGGGCCAGGCCACGCGAGGTGCCGCCCGCGAGCGAGCGATAGCGGCCATCCTCGAACGGGTTGTTGCGGCAAGCGTCGAAGATGAAGATGTTGGCGATCGTCTCGCGATCCTTGAACATGCGCAAGAGATCGTTCGCGGACAGCGAGACGAACGGCAGATCCGACGGCGTCTCGGGCGCCGCGTCGACCGGCACGAGGTAGTTCTCTCCGTCGACCTGCACGCCGTGGCCGGCGTAGTAGACGATCGACACGCTGCCCGGCGTCAGCTCCTGCGCATAGGCGAGGACGGTCCGGTTCATCGTCACGTAGTCGGCGTCGATCGCGACCCGAACGTCGAAATCAAGCGCGCGCAGCGTGTCGGCGATAAGCTCGGCATCGTTGTGCGCGTTGCGCAGGTCCGCGACGTTCTTGTAGGAGGCGTTGCCGATCACCAGCGCGTGCCGGCCCGCCGTCGCCGGCACCACGTCCACCTGCGCCGCCGCCCCTGCGAGCGAGGCGACGACGACAAGCGCGGCAAACAAGACGGGAAGACCCCACCGGTTGATCGGCAGCATAGCGCAGCATCCTTGGTTGGCCCGACCAATGCGACTTGGGTGATCTCGACGCGGGCCGCCGGCACGCACCGGCGGGCGCGCCGTACTAGTAGTTCGAGCTCGCCACCCGAGCCGTCGTAGATTTCGCGCGCTTCTGTGAGCTAACCCGACGCTTCTGCTGGGTGGTGGCCGGCTTCGTCGTGGTGGTGGCGGTGGTGGTCACGCGCGGAGCGCTCACCGGCTCGACCTGAGGCCGCTCGTCCTGCACCTGACATCCTGCGGTGATGATCGCCGTCGACATCAAAGCGCCGGCAACGGAAAGCAAGCCGCGGAGGCTGGGCATCTACCGACTATCCATTTGCTGATGAAATATTATCGAATTTCCATTTGTTCCTAAAGATCTACCATGTTCGCCACATAAGCGTCAAACCCGATTCCGTACGTCAGGACCCAGTTCGGCTGCCATTTCTCGCGAATCAGCGCGAAGCGACGGCGGACGAATGCGGCGGTCTCCGCGGCGGGAGCGGCGAGCGGCCGACGCGTCGCGGGCGGCAGCACTTCGACGGTGAGGTCCCGGCGCACGAACGGTGAGAGATCGGGGTCGGAGACGACGAACACGACCCGGTCGAAGCGGGCGAACTGCCCAGGCGCCGCGGTGAGAAAGTCCTCGGTGGCGCGCGCCGAGCGTTCGAGCAACAGAACGAGCGCGAGCGAGGCCGGCGGGGCTTCGGCAAAGAGGTAGAGCTCGCTCGGGCCTTCCGCGGGGGGCGTCGGCGGCGCGGCGGCGCGCAGCCTCGTGAGCCAGCTCAGCACGCTTCGTCCGCCGCGCCCCGAAGCGGCGTCCATATTCCTATGGACAGTCGCCGACTTCGCATGGTGTGGTTCCCGCCGGCCCCGCGACCGGCTGCTCCACCAGATCCTTCCCCTCGATGGTGCACTACACCGATCTCCTCTTCATCGCAGATCCGCGTTTTCCCGGCGGGACCTCGACCGCGCTGGCGACGGAAATCGCGGCGGCGCGCAAGCTCGGCATAGCCTCCGCGCTCTTGCCCGTGAAGGGACCGGCGCTCGTCAAAGGATGGCCGTTCCACGCCGAGATCCGGGCCGCCCTCGACGCGGGCGAGACGCGCCTCGTCGAGCCGGGCGCCCGCATCCACGCGCGCGTCGCCGTGATCCATCACCCTTCCCTCTTCGAACTCTTGCCGTGCACCCCGTTGCGCGTCGAGGCCGACGTCGGCGTCATCGTCCTGCATCATCCCCGGTTCGATGCGGCGGGCAAGGTGCAATACGACCTCGAGCGCGTCGTCGCCAACGCGCGGACGGCGCTGGGTACCGAGCTCCGTCTCGGACCGGTCGGGCCGCTCGTTCGCCAGCAGCTGCCGCCGGACGGGGTCGCCGGGGCGCCGCTCCTGTCGCGCGACTGGGTCAACATCATCGACGTCGACGACTGGCCGGCCCGCGGCGAGCGGCCCGTGGCGGCGCCCGCGCGCATCGGCCGCCACTCCCGCCCGAGCCTGGACAAATGGCCGACGACGCTGGAGACGGCGCTCCTCGCCTATCCGGACGATCCGGCGTTCGAGGTCTCGATGCTCGGCGCAGACCGCTTCCTCGCCGACCGCTACGGCCACGTGCCGCTCCACTGGCGGCTGCGGCCGTTCGAGGCGGGCGTCGTGAAGGACTATCTCACCTCGCTCGACTTCTACGTCTACTATCACGCGGACGACTGGATCGAGGCGTTCGGGCGCTCGATCCTCGAGGCGGCGACCGTCGGCCTGGTGGTGATCCTGCCGCCGCACTTCGAGGCGCTGTTCGGCCCGGCCGCGATCTACCGCGAGGCGGACGCCGTCGCGACCACCATCGCCCACTTCGCCGCCCGCCCCGCCGAGTACGCCAAGCAGAGCGCGCGGGCCCGCGCCCACGTCGCGAAGACGTTCGGCCCGCACACCCTGCGCGAGCGCCTGGAGCTCCTCGACCCCGAGCGGATCACCCTGTCGAAGGCCTGGCCGAAGCCGGCATTTCCCCTTGCGGCGGCCCCGAGCCCGAAGCGCGTCGTGTTGATGTCCTCCAACGGCGTCGGCCTCGGCCACCTGACCCGGCTCCTCGCGGTCGCGGACCGGTTGCCGGCCGACGTCGAGCCGGTGTTCCTGACGCTGTCGCGCGCCGCCGGCCTCGTGGCGCAGGCGGGGTACATGGTCGAGTACCGGCCCTTCCACCGCGGGCTCGACTGCTCGATCACCGCGTGGAACGCGAACCTTGCCGAAGACATCGTCGACGTCCTCTCCTACTACGGCGCGCAAGCGTTCGTGTTCGACGGCAACATGCCCTATGCCGGCGTCGTCGAGGCGCTCGAGACGCTCTCCGACCGCCGTTCCGTGTGGATCCGGCGCGGGTTCTGGACCGACGGGCACCGCTCGGCGTTGGCGAAGGCCGGCGCGTTCGACGCGGTGATCGAGCCCGGCGACATCGCCGGCGCTCTCGACACCGGGCCGACGGCGGGGGCGCGTGCGGGCGTCCACCTCGTGAACCCCATTGTTCGCGGCGATCCCGACACGTGTCTGCCGCGGGCGGAGGCGCGCCGGCAGCTGGGGCTTGCCGCCGACGGCGTCCACGTCCTCCTGTCGCTGGGCAGCCGCACGAACTTCGAGTTCGGCGATGCGCCGGGCCTCCTCGTCGACATGCTCGCCGCCCACGACGGCGTGCACATCCACGATCTGCGCTCCCCGCTCGCGACCCGCGTGGCCGACGAGCGGCCGGACGGCGACGGGGCACGGGCCGACGGGGCGCGGGCCGACGGGGCCGCCGGCGCCGTGCTCCCCCTCGAGCGTTATCCGATCTTTCCCTTCCTCCATGCCTTCGACTTCCTCGTCGGCACCTGCGGCTACAACACGTTCCACGAATGCGTGCTGGCGGGACTGCCGGCGATCTACGTGCCCAACGACGCGCCGGAGATGGACCGGCAGGACCTGCGGGCGCGCTTCGGGGAGATTGCCGGGTTCGCGCGCGTGGTCTCCACCGCCGACCCCTACGTCGCGCGGCAGGCCGTGGCCGACCTGATGGACGCGCCGACGCGGCGGGCGATGGCGCGCCGGGCCGCCGCGTTCGCCTCCGCCAACGGCGCCGCCGAGGTCGCCCGCTTCGTGAGCGAATATGCGAACCTTCGCAAGATGGGGTCGCGCAGCGAGGTCGTCGCCGCCCGCGGCGGTGGCGGGCAGGCTGCCCGCCAAGGCACCGTCGGCCGCCCCGCCACCAAGGACGGCAGCGCCAAGACGACCGTCAAGGGCCGGTGAAGAGGCCGATGCGGCCGGCCTGACAGCGCGTGTTGCCGAGCGCGGCCACGACGCGCTCCGGCTCCGGCGCGGCTCCGCCGGAACGCCGCAACAGATCGTGCAGGCCGAGCGGCGGCCGCTCGCAGAACAGCGCCACGAGCTGATCGGCGCCCGCGGGAGGCGCGACGCGGAAGCGCATCGTCGCGGGCCCGCGCAGCGGGGCGAGCCGCTCGACGCCCGGAGGCTCGAGCCCCCACTGGACGGCCCCATCGCTCGCGATGTTGAAGAGCGTCAGGTAGGCAAGGCTCGACGAGGGCGGCGTGAAGCGGAAGCCGACGATGGTGCCGATCGGATGGCGGCGCGGCGGCTGCAGCGCCGCGACGCCTGCGGGTGCGAGGTGCGGGTCCTTCAGCGCATCGACCGTCGCGACGAGTTGGGCACGGCGCACCTGCGCGAGCGCCGCATCCACGCTCGCGACCGTCATGATCCGGTCGCCGGTGCGGTTGTAGACGGTCCATCCGTCGTCGGCGGCCTCGAAGGTCACCGCGGCGCCCCGCCCGCCGGGCACGCAGACGGCACAGGCGGCAAGGTCGAACGGAGCCGGCCCGACGAAGTGGACGGAGACGGGGCCCGGCAGTCTGGCATCGTCGAGCGCCCCCGCGGACGGCCGCGCGGTGGTGCCGCTGCGGCGGCCGAGCGGCAAGGCGACGGCCGCGCCGTCGCGCGGCACGACGCGCGGCTGCTGCTGCTGCTCCATGGCGGTGAACACCCGGTCTTCCAGATAGTCGCCGAGCTCGGCCTGGGACAGCACGCCGTCCTCGTCGGCATCGGCCTCGCCGTCGATGGCGCGGGCGAAGAACCAGGAGAGCGCACCGTGCGCCTCGCCCTCGAAGCTCGTCTCCATCACGAGGCGGCTCTCGGAGGCGGTGGCGAAGACCTGAGTGACATGCGGCGGCGGCGCGGCCCCCTCCTCCGGTACGGCGTCCGCGACGACCTCGGCCTCTGCGCTTTCGGCGGGTGCCGCGAACTCCTCGAGCGGCAGTTCCCACACCCCGGCATTGCGGCTCAGTCCGGTGATCCGGGCGGCGATGTCCCGTTCCAGCCCGGCCGCGTGGCAGGCATCGCTGACGAAGACGATGCGCGTCGGCGCGGCGGCCAGGAACATCGCCTGCAGCGCATCGTCCGTCAGCCGGCCGAGGCTCGGCCGCGCGGGATCGAAGTCGTGGAAGAGCAGCGTCTCGTCGCGCCCGTCGGTGGTCTCGTCGAATGGCGGCCGGGTCTCGATCTCCTGCCCGCCGTGGCCGGAGAAGGTGACGAGCACGACATCGTCAGGCCCGGCCCCGGCAAGCGCCCGGTCCCAGGCCTGCAGGAAGGCGGAGAGGGTCGCCCGATCGTCGATGAGGAGCTGCTCGGGCGGCACGACGACGCCGGCGGAGCGCAGCGCGCGGGCGATCTCCTGCGCATCGTTGCGCGCGCCGGCGAGGTCGGTCGGCGGAGCGGCCGCGCCGGGGTCCGGAAAATGCGCATAGTCGTTGATCCCGACGATGACAGGGCGGATCTCGGCGCGGGCATCGGCGAGGGCGCCGGCGGATGCGACGAACCCTCCGGCGAGAACGGCGAGGACGAGCCGCCGGATAGGCGAGGTCACGATCGCTGCTCGAGCACCACCTCGACGCGGCGCGCGATCGCCCGCCGCTCCTCCTGGTCGTAGGCGTCGTCGGAGGTGAGCACCGGCGGCTCGCTCTCGCCCTTGCCCAGAACGACGATGCTCGCCGCGACGCCCGCATCGAGCAGCGCCTCGCGCACGCTGCGCGCCCGGCGACGCGAGAGCTCGAGATTGTAGGCCTCGTCGCCCACCTCGTCGGTGTGCCCGACGAGGGTGACGTGGGCGATATTCGCGACGATCAGGAAGGCGGCGAGGCGCTCGGCCTCGCGGCGCCCCTCCTCGGTGAGCGTGTTGGAATCGAAGGCGAAGCGGATCGGCGCAAAGATGCGGGCCTCGGAGACTCCGGCGGCGGCTCCGTCGCCGCTCCCGACCGTGGCTTCGGCGGTCTGTTGGGCTCCAACCGTCGGTTCAGATTGGGCGGTCTCGTCGGTGCCGCCGTCGCCGGCGGTTCCGGGTGCGGGGTCGGCGGGCGCGTCCGGATCCCAGGAAAGGCCGCGCGTGAGGTAGCGCAGCGCGCCCGTCGGCTCGCCGCCGCGCGAGAGGGTGGTCTCGAGCGAGCCGGCGAGCATCATGTTCTCCTGCGCGAGCTTGGCGAGGGTGCGGGCTGGCGCGTCCGTCCAGGGACCCGGCGGGGTGACGGCGGGATCGGTCAGCGCGTCGATGGCGGCATTATAGTAGCGGGCCGCGGCGGCCCGCTCGCGCCGGGAGGCGGCGACGTCGCCGCGCACGGCGATGACGGCCCAGTGCAGGGCGGGCGCTTCCGACAGCGCCTGTTCGGCCCCGGCGGCGTCGCCTTCGGCGAGGCGCTGGCGGGCGATGGCCGCGATCGCCGCGGAGGCCTGGCGGCGGACCGTGCTTCGCGCCGCGCCCTGGCAGCCGCCCGCCTCGGCCGCGGCAACCATCTGGAGGACCTCGGCCGGCGCGTCGGCGCGAACGGCCGACTTGAGCCGTCCGCCGTCGAGCGCGCAGGGCCCACCCGCGGCAAGAACCGGCGCGGCGGGCGCCGTCAGCAGCGCGGCCGCGGCGAGGGGGATGGCGAAGCGGGGCAGAAGCGGCATGGCTGGCCTTCCGTCAGTCGGTGCGCGGGGCGACGGCGAAGCGCATCACCGCGGTCGCGCGGTCCGGCTCGGCATCGTCGGCGACGGCAGCGGCCGTCCCGTCGGCTGCGGCGAGCGCGGCCTCGACCCTGGCCGCGTCGTCTTCGCCGAGGATGCGTCCCGCGTCCGACGGCCCGGCCGCGCACGCCGGCCCCTTGATGTGCCGCACGGAGCCGAGCGCCAAGGGACCCGCATCGCAGAGGGCGACGAAGGTCTCCTCCCCCGCCGACGTCAGCGTCGCCCGTCCGGTGGGCGGGAAATAATAGGGGGTCCGCGCGGTCATCACCACGTGCGGAGTCCGCGGGTTCGGCACCAGGAGGCACAGCTCGCCGTCGGCGCTCGCGTTGAGGATCGTCAGCCGACAGTCGCGCCGGCTGACGATGCCGACGCGGAAGCTGTCGCCGACACGATAGGCGTCGCGGTCGGGGACGAGGTAGACCTCGTTGCGCTCGACCGCGGGGACGGGCGCGACATCGGCCGCGGCCGCCTTGGGCGGCGGCGGCTCGCAGCCTTCGAGGATGACGGGCTCGGCGAGCGCACGGAAAGCCGCGATGGCGCGTCCGTCCGCAGCATCGACACGCACGGCGAGCGCGTTGGCGGCGCGCCGGTCGGGCCGCACCACGATCGATGCGACCTCGGAGGGGGGTGCCGAGCCGCCCTCCCCCACAGCCTCCCCGATCGCCCCGTCGGCGCGCAGCTGCGCCGAGAGGCGGGCGACGAGGTGGCGCAGCTCCGGCGCGATCTGGCATGTCTCGGCGACGTTCGACGTCACCTCGATCGCCGGGGACACGGCAAGCCCCGCCGCCGCGATCGAGCGGAGCGCCGACTTCAGCCCCGGTCCCAGAAGGACGTAGTCCGCGTCCGCCCCATAGGTGCGCTTCCTGACCCGGAAGGTCGCCGCATCGAGGGCGAGGACAGCGGTTTCCGAGCAGCCATATTCACCGTGGCGGTCGCGGCCGAGAAGGTTGAGCTGGACGACGACCTCGTCGGGAGACGGCCGGATCGCGTCCGCCGTGAGCACCAGCGGGGCCTCGTAGCGCCGCTGCAGCGTCTCGACGAGTTCGCGCCGGGCCTCCTCGCCGCCGTGCAGCAGCGTCGGCAGGACGTCGACGGTCTCGATCTGGTTGGCGCGCCACAGCGCGATGGAGTTGACGGCACCGGTGATCGCGATGTTGACGAACGTGCGGTCGACCTCGGTGAAGCGCAGGGTCGTGCGGGGCACGCCGATGACCAGCACCTCGCGCACCTTGTCACCCTCGACCTGGAGGCAGCCGCTGATGCGCTCGGCCATCGGACCGAGCGCGGTGGCGAACGCGTCCTCGAGGTCCTGCGCGCGCGCCGGGGTGGCGAGCGCCAGCACCAATGCGACGACCGCGCCAACGTAGGCCCTCGTTCCTCCCATGCCGTTCCTTTCGACCTGTGGCGTGCATCTCACATCAGAAGACGCCGATGCCTCAACCTACGATTCTGTGAACGGCACGGACAAGCGGCCTCGGGCCGGACCCGTGCGACGGCCCGAAGGCGGCGGGCGGGACAACGACCGACGCGCCTCCCCTTCCGGCGCGCCGCGCCGGCTCGCACGCACCTCGCCGAGGGCGGGGACGGGTGCTCGCCCTCGGCGTCTCGGCGCGTTATGCGGCGAGTGCCACCGCGTCGGCACCGGCGGGCTGGAAGAGCGGGCAGCTCGGATCGGTCACCGCGCGCCAGATGGCGTCGACGACATCGCGAGATTGCGTGACGACGGCGCCCGCGGCCTCCATGTGAGCGGCGAGCACCTCGTCGGCGAAGGCGCGATAGGGTTCGGGAATCCCGGCCACCTCCGCCATCTTGCCGCGCGCGTTGTCGGCGAAGCGGGTTCCGGGGGCGAGGCCGGGCACCACCAGGCGCGTGCGGATTCCGAATGGCGCGAGCTCCAGCGCGAGACACTGGGTGAAGGCGTTCACCGCCGCCTTGCTGGCCGTGTAGATCGGCAGCAGGGGCAGTGACTTGAGCGTGGTGCTCGACGAGACGTTGACGATCGTGCCCGCGCCACGCTCGCGGAACTGGGGCAGCACGGCGCGGATCATCTCCATCGTGCCGAAGGTGTTGGTCTCGAAGATGTCGCGGATCGCCGCTTCCGGCGTTCCCTCCAAAGGCCCCATCCAGCCGATGCCGGCATTGTTGACGAGGGCGTCGATGGGGCCTGCCGCCGCCACCGCACGGTCGATCGAATCGCGATCGGTGACGTCGAGCGGCAGGATGCGCAGCCGGTCCGAGGTGGGCAGCACGTCCTGCCGCGGGCTGCGCATCGTGGCGACGACCGACCATCCCCGGTCGAGGAAGTGGCGTGCGGTCTCCAGCCCGAAGCCGGAGGAGCATCCGGTGATCAATACGCTGTTCATGATCGCGTCTCCTGTTCTTGGACGCCTCGGCATATCGACGTTGCGGCTCGGACTTTCTATAATCGGAAGTCCGCCGTTCTCCATTGATCGTCCGACATGTCCGACCCTCTCGCCGAGATCATCGCCCTCCTGCACCCGCGCGCGCCGTTCTCGAAGATGGTGGAGGCCGCCGGCGCCTGGCGTGTCCGGCGGGCGGAGGTGGGGCAGGTCTACTACTGTCTGCTGCTCGCCGGCCGGGTCCGTCTGGACGTGAACGGCAAGCCGCCCGTGGAGCTGAGCGAGGGCGACTTCGTCCTGGTGCCGGCGACGCAGAATTTCGCCGTGTCGAGCGTCGATCCCGTCGCGCCGCCGGGGTTCGAAAGCCGCCCCCTCGTCCGCCCGGACGGGACCGTGCGGGTCGGCCCCGAAGACGCTCCCGTGACGGTCAGGCAGCTCGTCGGCTATTGCAGCTTCGGCTCGCCCGACGCGGGGCTGCTCGTGTCGCTTCTGCCCGACATGGCCGTGGTGCGGGGGGAGCGGCGGCTCTGCGATCTGGTGCGCCTGGTGCGGGAGGAGGCGCGGGCCGAACGCCCGGCGCGGGACGTCGTTCTGGAGCATCTGCTGCAGGTGCTTCTGATCGAGGCCCTGCGCTCCTCCACCCAGACGAGCGGAACGCCGGGGCTGCTGCGCGGCTTGGCGGACGACCGGCTGAGCGGCCCGCTCCGCGCCCTCCATGCCGCGCCCGACAGGGCCTGGAGCGCCGCGGACCTTGCCCGCGAGGCGGGGCTGTCGCGCTCCGCCTTCTTCACGCGGTTCAACCGGGTGGTGGGGATGGCACCGATGGAATATCTCCAAAGCTGGAGGATGACGCTCGCGAAGCACCTGCTGCGCTCGGGGCGGCACGGCATCGCCGAAGTCGCCGCGCGGACCGGCTACGGCTCGGCCAGCGCCTTCAGCCTGGCGTTCTCCCGCCGCGTCGGCCAGCCCCCGGCCCGCTACGCCCGCGGCGACTGAGCGAGCCCGGCCCGCGGGCGGGGCGGGTTCGACGGCACCGCAGCTCCGGCGCCGACACGGTTCTTCCCTCCGCGCCCTCCGACGACCCTCCCCGCCAAGGTCAGAGTCATGTGATGGTGATGGCCCTCTCCCGCCGAGAGCGGCAGCCGGCGGTGCGTGACAGCGGGCCGCCGGCGCGGTGGCAGACGGCACCCGCGCGGATGGCGCGGGCCGGGAGCGGCCATCGCGATGTTCGTCCTACTCGCACATGGCGTTGTGAAGCCGGTTCATCAGATCGACGGCATCTTGAACGCAAGCCGGATGGACGGCAGCCTCCAGCAAGTCCTCCACCCGCATCACCGCGGCATTTGCGGCTTCGGCCTTCAAACGCCCCTCCCCCGTCAGCCTGGCGAGCTGGCGGCGACCGTGACGAGCGTCCTGTCGCCGCTCCACCAACCCCGATCCTTCCAGCTTCGTCAGAACGCCCTGCATCGACTGGGGGGTGATGAAGGCCCGCTCGGCAAGGTCGGCATTGGTCTGGTCCGGCCTCGCGTTCAGTTCGGCCAACACCGCGTATTGGGCAGGACTGAGCCCGAGCGGTCTGAGCGCCTCCTCCATGCGCCGATGCAGGGCATGCTGCGCCAGCTTCAGCCGGTACCCCAGCAACGGGGTCATGTCCTTGGTCATTGCTATATCAGGCACCTTATATTATATCAGGATCCTGATACTACCCATCCACCCGGAGGAGGCAACCATGCCCGGACTGATCGGCCCCGACTTCATCGCCCTCCAAACCGAAGACCTTCAGGCGGCCAAAGCGTTCTATGGAGACCGGCTGGGTCTGCCGGTGCTGCACGAGACGCCCGACGCTGTGGTGTTCGACAGCAAGCCCGCTCCCTTCGCGGTCCGAAAGCCCTTGGTGGATCTCGATGCGGCGCCGGGGAAGCTGGGATGGGGCATCGCCCTCTGGTTCGGCTGCGACGACGCCGATGCGACGCACGAGGCGTTGCAGGCGGCGGGCATCGCCATCGCCTTTCCGCCGAAGGACGGTCCGTTCGGCCGGTATTTCGCGTTCCGCGATCCGTTCGGCTACACGATCACGGTTCACACCGCGTGACGACACGCTCGTGGATCCGTGTCGCGAGCCGCGCCCCCGTCAAGATCGCCGAGGTGGGTGGGTCTCGTCAGTTCCACCACGGCCGGGGGCGCCGATCCGGCGGACGGTTGTCGGCTTGAGGTGGCGTCGCCGACCATTCGCCCCGTGAACGCACGGGTGACGGCGCGCCCATTGCCGCCTTCACGGCAAGCGGCACGGCGCGTCCGGAAGCGATCCACCCTGCGGACCAGTCCGACGGCGTCCAGCCCTGGCGCTGAAATGTCGACTATCGGCTTGCGCGCGAAGCACCGATCCCCGCTTTGCTCGGCCGGCCGTCGCTCTCCCACGCAGACCATGTTCCGTCACCGTTCGCACAAAACCGGACTGTAGCGGGACTACCGGCTGGCCGCACGCCGCCGCTCTCGCGTCGTCCGCCCACACCACCATTTGCGGCAGCTTTTGGCCCAGAACCACCGTTCATTTTGACGTTAAGTGATCTGCGGGGCGGACATCTCCGAATGGCGGCATTGTTCGCCAAGGAACGGCCCATTCTTCCTAACGGGCGCCGGGGCCCTCGGGGAGACGAGCTCCCTTCCGCGACTCCGACGCTACCACCTCCGCAACCGACAGGGGGCCGCGAGCGCCGCCGCGACGAGCGCCTCGCCCACCCCGGCAAGTTCTGACGTGGTGCGGGTTTCGATGGGGCGGTCGGCGAGAATCCGCATGGTCCGGTCCTTCGGTCACTGACGCGGCGCGTAACAGCCGAACACGGTGGGATGATGAAGGCTGGGTTCGACCGAGGAGGATGCCTTCGGTTGCGGCGCGCTGCGCGGTCTGGCAACCTGTTGTCGACGTCCGGGAGCAGGCCATGGCTGTGATCGCGCGGGACGGACGACGGGTGGCCTTTGGGGGGCGGCGGGCGGCCGATCTGTTTCGCACCGCCGAGCCGGAGGCTTCGCGCGCCGGCGTCGTCTTCGACAGCGCCGACCTGCCAGCGCGCCACCGCTACGAGGCCTTCCGCGCCTTCTGGGGTGGGCTTTACGACGTCCGTGCCCCGACAGAGCCGGCGCACGACGCACGCGCCCTCGTCAAGCTGTGGACACTGGGCGAGGTCACCTTGGGGCAGCTTCTTTTGCCGCAATGCAACAGCTTCCGCTCGGCGAGGCAGGCGAAAGCGTTTCACGGGGACGTCCTCGTCCTGCGCATTCCGACGCAGGGGACGATGCGTTTCGTGCTCGACGGAGAGATGGCGCTGCTGCGCCCCGGCGCGGCCTATCTGTGCAACGAGATGGCGCCGTGCGCCTGCGTCCACGGTGAGGACTTCGCTCTTTCCGTGCTGGTCGTCCCGTTCGACGCGGTCGGCTACGATCCCTACCGCCACCCGCGCATCACCACGATCCCGCTCGATACGGCGGTCGGGCGGGTGCTCATCGCCCTGGTCGAGGCGGCGTCGCGGGAGGTCGCGAGCGCGGGTCGAGAGGGGTTGTGCGCCCCGCTCATGGCTTTCCTGCGGGCGCTGCTCGCGGACCTTTATCAGGGCGGGCCCGACGAGCCGTCGGTGGAGGCGTTCCGCGCCCTTGCGATGCGGCTCTACCTCGAGGAGCACCTCTTCGACGAGACGATCGACGCCAGCACCATCGCGCGCGCCGTCGGCACCTCGCGCGCCTCGGTCTATCGGGTGTTCCAGGGCGAGGGCGGCGTGCGGCGTGCGGTCCACCGCCGGCGGCTGCGCGGGGCGCTGATGGACCTTGTGGAAAATGAGGCGGTGCGCGGTGCCATCGGCCAGGCGGCACAGCGCTGGGGCCTCATCGACGCGAGCCGCTTCGCCAGGATGTGCCGGGCCGAGTTCGGCTACCCGCCGGGCGCCGTGATGGAGTTCCTCAAGACACCGCCGGAGACCGTCGCCTGAGGCGGTGGGGTGAGCGGACGGGAGTCTCACCAAATTTGAGATTCTGAACTATATTTGTCTAGTTTCCATTCTGCTATAGATCCGACAGTATTAGAGTGGTCGGATCCGTGAAATTATCTCATTTATTGCTCGTTCTTGGATCGAGAGGGTTGATCATGGCGACGATCGACTATGACGAAATCATGGCGCGTAGCCGTCCGAACAGCGCCCTCCGCACGCAGAGGCCGAAAGGCTCTGCGCCACCGGACGGCTGATCGTCGCCGACGCGCAGCCCCGACGTCAGCATAGCCCTGAAACAGCAGTGAACCGACCCGGCCGGCCGCCCCGCGCCGGTCCCAAATCGTCGTGCGCCCATGCTGCGCTCAGCAACGAGAGCACGACGTTCACAGAGGGAGGCCTCGATGAGCCTGGTCGCACTCAACCACACCAACGCAACCGTCTTCGGCGAGGACGACAACGCCGGCTACCCGACCAACTGGTACATCGAGTACGGCAGCGACTGGAGCTCGCTCTCCGGCAGCTACACTGGCTACGAGATCGAGCCGAGCGTCATCGCGTATTACGGCGGCAACGACCTGCTGATCGACAGCTTTCACGTCAGCTTCATCGGTGCCAGCGACGCCACCTCGGACGATTCCTTCTCCGCCCCCGGTACCGGCAGCATCGCCGCCACCGGGCCGGGCAACGACACGCTGACCGGCTCCCAGAGCGTCGACACCCTCCTCGGCGGCGACGACGACGACCACCTGACCGGCAACAACGGCAACGACCTCCTCTACGGCGACTACGCGAACAACCTCACCGACGAATACAGGGTCGGCGAGCAGAACACCGACCTCTCCGGCGGCGACACGATCGATGGCGGCGACGGCAACGACACGCTCTACGGCAACAGCGGCGACGACGTGCTGTCGGGCGACAACAACAACGATCACATCGAAGGAGACGACGGCGACGACTCGATCGATGGGGGTTCCGGCAACGACTACCTGTCAGGCGGCGATGACGACGACACGCTCGACGGCAGCGACGGCAACGACACCCTCCTCGGCGGCGACGGCGACGACCTGCTGCAAGGCGGTGACGGCGCCGACAGGCTGAGCGGCGGCGACGGCAACGACCAGCTCTATGGCGGTCCGCGCGGCGACGGCTACACCGACATCCTCACCGGCGGGGCCGGGGCGGACGCCTTCTACCTCTCCTACACCGACAGCTCGTCCGGCAATACCGACGGCTTCTGGGCGAGCTTCGCCAACACGTACCTGCCGGGCATCGGCGCGTCGGCCGTCTCCGCCGGCGTCACCGCGCTCGGCAAGACGGTGGCACCGGAGTTCTTCGACAACCCCCTCGGCGCGATGGTGCTCGGCGGCCTCTCGACCGGCCTCGGCGATTTGACCGAGGAAGGCATCGACCACCTCCTCGGCATCCACAAGTCGAGCACGCCCAAGCCGACGGGCGAAGACACCATGGTGGTCACCGACTTCGACCCGCGCGAGGACGTCCTGTTCCTCCCTACCGCGACGGGGACGACGCTCATCATCGAGGTCGTCTGGTTCGCCTCGAGCAGCGACAGCGCCGGCGGCCTCACCGGCTACGGCCTCAAATTCACCGACGGGGACGCCGACACGCTGTTCGCCGAGGTCTTCATCGATACCGACTTCCTCGCCGAGTTCGGCATCACGTCGGAATCCGAGGCGGCGACCGACCTCATCACCGACATCGTCTCGACCTCGATCTTCCTCAACGAGGACGGCGCCTATTCGGGCCGCCAGACCGATTTGTCGGACCCCACCGCGACCGACTTCGACAGCTCCGTCTACCCCTTCCCGACCGACCCCGACGACTATACCAGCGGCACGCTCCCCGCCGTCACCTCGACCATCGCCCTCGAGGCGCCCTCGGGCACGCAGACCCAGGTGCTCGGCGCCTTCGGGCCGCTGATCCTGCTCGGCGCCACCCACGCCAACCCCGCCTCCCTCGCCGGCACCAACTTCGGTGACCTGATCTTCCTCACCAACGACGGCTTCGCCCCCGACGATTGGGACGACGCGGGCATCGTCGAGCAGGTTTCCACCGCCTCGCTCATCCTCGGCTTCGACGGCAACGACATCATCAACGGCTCGATCGGCCAGGATGACATCAACGGCGGCGACGGCGACGACATCATCTACGGCTGGGGCGCTGACGACGCTCCCAACCGCGACCAGCTCTACGGCGGCGACGGTGACGACACCTTGTCCTCCGCCAAGGCGCTCGGCGGGCGCGCAGCGGCCGACTTCTTCGGCGACGACGGATCCGACACCGTCTCTTTCGCCTACTCCCGCTACACCGTCTATGCGAGCCTTGCCGAGGGCACCGGCTACAACGGCGGCGACACCGATACCGACATCTACGACTACTACACCTTCACCGACGTCGAGAACCTGACCGGCACCGCCCTCGACGACACCCTCGTCGGCGACGACAACGACAACGTGCTGCAAGGCAACGCCGGCAACGACAGCCTCGACGGTGGCGCGGGCACCAACACCGCCTCCTACGCCGACAACGACGGTCCGGTCGCCGTCGACCTCAGCGCAGTCACCGACGACACTGTGGCGGGCCTCGAGTACGACCTCGACGGCGACCTCATCTCGACCGACACCCTCATGGGGTTCGAGAACCTCATCGGCTCGGCCTACGCCGACACGCTCACCGGTGACGACGACGCCAACCTCATCGCCGGCAGCGGCGAGAATGCCATGTCCTACGATCTCGGCGACAGCTTGTCGGGCGGCGCGGGCGACGACACCCTATTCGGCTACTCCGGCGACGACTCGATCGACGGAGGCGACGACGACGACCTGATGTCGGGCGGCGACAACGACGACAGTATGACGGGCGGCGACGGCGATGACACCATAAGCGGCGATGCCGGCGACGACACCCTTTCCGGCGGCGACGGCAGCAACACGCTCAGCTATGCCGCCAACACCGGCAAGGTCGTCGTCACCCTCTACGACGACACCGTCACCGGCGCGAGCGAGACAAACGCCGACGAGTACGGCGCCGATGGCAGCTCGCAAGCGGACACCGTCGTCAGCAGCGACATCGCGGTGGAGTTCGACACCGTCATCGGCTCGGCCTACGACGACAGTCTCATCGGCAACGACGGCGACAACGACCTCGAAGGCGGCGACGGCGACGATACGATCTACGGCGGCGATGGCGATGGCGACGACACCGTGAGCGGTGGCGACGGCGACGATACGATCGACGGCGGCGACGGCGACGACAGCGTGAGCGGTGGCGACGGCGACGACACGATCGACGGCGGCGTCGGCGACGACACCGTGAGCGGCGGCGACGGCGACGATACGATCTACGGCAGCGACGGCGACGACACCGTGAGCGGCGGCGACGGCGACGACTCAATGGACGGCGGCGGCAACGAAGACTCGATGGTCGGCGGCGCCGGCGACGACACCGGGCGCGGCGGCGACGGCGCCGACTCAATGGCCGGCGGCGGCAACGAAGCCTCGATGGACGGCGGCGCCGGCGACGACACCATGGAGGGCTACTACGGCCTCGACACGATCTCCGGTGGCGACGGCGACGATTCGATCTCCGGTGGCGAAGACGATGACACCATAAGCGGCGATGCCGGCGACGACACCCTTTCGGGCGGCGAAGGCACCAATACGCTCAGCTATGCCGCCAACACCGGCAAGGTCGTCGTCACCCTCTACGACGACACCGTCACCGGCGCGAGCGAGACCAACGCCGACGAGTACGGCACTCATGGCACCTCGCTAGCGAACACCGTCGTCAGCAGCGACATTGCGGTGGAGTTCGATACCCTCATCGGCTCCGCCTATAACGACAGGCTCACCGGCAACGGCGACGCCAACGACCTCGAAGGCGGCGACGGGGACGATACGCTCGACGGCGGCGATGGCGACGACACCCTGAGCGGTGGCGACGGCGACGACTCAATGGACGGCGGCGGCAACGAAGACTCGATGGACGGCGGCGCCGGCGACGACACCATGGAGGGCTACTACGGCCTCGACACGATCTCCGGTGGCGACGGCGACGATTCGATCTCCGGTGGCGAAGACGATGACACCATAAGCGGCGATGCCGGCGACGACACCCTTTCGGGCGGCGAAGGCACCAATACGCTCAGCTATGCCGCCAACACCGGCAAGGTCGTCGTCACCCTCTACGACGACACCGTCACCGGCGCGAGCGAGACCAACGCCGACGAGTACGGCACTCATGGCACCTCGCTAGCGAACACCGTCGTCAGCAGCGACATTGCGGTGGAGTTCGATACCCTCATCGGCTCCGCCTATAACGACAGGCTCACCGGCAACGGCGACGCCAACGACCTCGAAGGCGGCGACGGGGACGATACGCTCGACGGCGGCGATGGCGACGACACCCTGAGCGGTGGCGACGGCGACGACTCAATGGACGGCGGCGGCAACGAAGACTCGATGGACGGCGGCGCCGGCGACGACACCATGGAGGGCTACTATGGCCGCGACACCATCTCCGGTGGCGACGGCGACGATTCGATCTCCGGTGTCCAAGACGATGACACCATAAGCGGCGATGCCGGCGACGACACCCTTTCGGGCGGCGAAGGCAGCAACACGCTCAGCTATGCCGCCAACACCGGCAAGGTCGTCGTCACCCTCTACGACGACACCGTCACCGGCGCGAGCGAGACCAACGCCGACGAGTACGGCACCGATGGCAGCTCGCAAGCGGACACCGTCGTCAGCAGCGACATTGCGGTGGAGTTCGATACCCTCATCGGCTCGGCCTACGACGACAGCCTCATCGGCAACGACGGCGACAACCTCGTCATGGGCGAAGGGGGCGACGACACGCTCGACGGTGGCACAGGGACCGATACGCTCGAGGGCGGTGACGGCGACGACATCTTTACAATCGGGAATTCCGACGAGCTCGCGGTGATCGAAGACTTCACCCAGGGTGAAGATCTCCTCGGCCTCGCAAACGGATATACCTACGAGGATCTCACCTTCTCCGGTTCGAACATCGTCCTGACGGACAGCACGACCATCGCGACGTTGACGAATTTCGACACCACGACGCTGACCGAGAACGACTTCGTCGCGCTCGACGCCGTCGCCGCGCCCGATCCGGTGACCGACGGCGGCCCGGCGACGTCCGGCGACGACAGTCTCCTCGGCTCGAACGAGGCCGACACGCTGAAGGGCCTCGCCGGCAACGACATCCTCGACGCCCACGACGGCGACGACGACCTCTTTGGCGATGGCGACAACGACGTGATCGGCGCCGCCGGCGGCGACGACTTCGCCAACGGCGGCTCCGGCGACGACACCATGACGGGCGGGGCGGGCGAGGACACCGTCCTCGGCGGCTCAGGCGAGGACGTCCTCGCCGGCTGGAGCGGCGACGACCAGATGAGAGGCGGTGCGGGCGACGACCGCATGAGCGCCGGCTCCGGCGAGGACACCATGGACGGCGGCTCGGGCGACGACCAGCTCGTCGGCAATGCCGGCGACGACAGTCTCGCCGGCGGCACGGGCGACGACACCATCAAGGCCGGCACGGGCGTTGACACCGTCAAAGCCGGCCTGGGCGACGACAGCGTCGCCGGCGGCGACGGCGACGACCGCCTCTTCGGCGACGCGGGCGCGGACGTCATCTACGGCGGCGATGGCAACGACTTCATCGTCGGCAACGCCGGCGACGACAGTCTCGCCGGCGGCACGGGCGACGACACCATCAAGGCCGGCACGGGCGATGACACCGTCAAAGCCGGCATGGGCGACGACAGCGTCGACGGCGGCGACGGCGACGACCGCCTCTTCGGCTACGCCGGCGCGGACGTCATCTACGGCGGCGATGGCAACGACTTCATCGTCGGCAACGCCGACGACGACCTCCTCTTCGGCAACGCCGGCGACGACACGCTGCAAGGCAACGCCGGAAACGACACGCTGTGGGGCAACGCCGGAGCTGACAGCTTGGAAGGCGACGCCGGTGCCGATGTTCTCCTCGGCGGGCTCGGCGACGACGTCCTCAGCGGCGGCAGCGACGCCGACGAGCTCTCCGGCGGCGACGGTGACGACTGGCTCGATGGCGGCGCCGGCACCGACACGCTGAAGGGTGGGGCCGGCGAGGACACCGTCCTCGGCGGCTCGGGCGAGGACGACCTCGATGGCTGGAGTGGTGACGACCAGATGAGAGGCGGCTCGGGCGACGACCGCATGACCGGCGGCACGGGCGACGACACCATCAAGGCCGGCACGGGCGACGACAGCGTCGACGGCGGTGACGGCGACGACCGCCTCTTCGGCTACGCGGGCGAGGACGTCATCCACGGCGACGATGGCGACGACTTCATCGTCGGCAACGCCGACGACGACCTCCTCTTCGGCAATGCCGGCGACGATACGCTACAGGGCAACGCCGGCAACGACATATTGTGGGGCGACGCCGGAGCTGACAGCTTGGAAGGCGACGCCGGTGCCGATGTTCTCCTCGGTCAGCTCGGCGACGACGTCCTCAGCGGCGGCAGCAACGCCGACAAGCTCTCCGGCGGTGACGGTGACGACTGGCTCGATGGCGGCGCCGGCGCCGACACGCTGAAGGGCGGGGCCGGCAACGACGTCTTCGTGCTTGCCGCTGGCGAGGGCATCGACCGGATTCTCGACTTCACCGCCGGTTCCGACCTCATCGGCCTCGACGACCTCGCTTACGGCGATCTCGACTTCGCCGGCAATGCCATCCTCCTCGACGGCGAAGAGCTCGCGCGGCTCGCCGGCGTCCTCACCTCGACCTTGAGCGAGACCGACTTCGTCCACCTTTGAGGGTGTTTGGGCGGCGCAGCCCGTCACCGCGCCCTACGCAGCTCTGCCCTCGCACGAGGAAGGCGAACCATGGCCTTCGTGCTCAAGCACGGGCGGCCACACGGCAGGCCTCGGCCGCGGGACCTGCGTAACGGATCCTGCGCTGGTTGCCAGCTACTGGGCGGCAGCCGGCCGGGATGAAGCGCGTCATCCGCCTCTCGGAAGAAGATTGCGCAATCCCCGTGAGCGACGGCCCCGATCCTGCCGCCTTCGTGATGCCATCCGGTGTCGAAGTCCGTTCGGTCGCGATCCTAAGCATGCGGATCCACCACGCTCCGGACAGCCAGTTCGGGGGTCGGTTGGGAAATCTTCATCTCACCGCTCCCTCTCGAACCGCATCGAGGGCACCACTCCACGCTCCAGGCTGCGGATCGACTGTGCGGACATCCGCGCCGAAGTTGGCACCGCCACCCATCGAATCACCGCCATGCCCGGGTATCACACAGCTCTCAGGCATTACATCTCGGTAAGGCGCCGCTCGTATGGGTTGTGCGGCGACCGACCGCCGATAACTTCTGCACAATGGCCTGCTGCCGGTTTCCCGTCCTCAGCGACGGATGGTGCGCGTGGAATCCAGGTTCGCAGTTGGCACCTCGGCGCTTTGGGGCGGGCAATCCCGCCGAGCGAACGAGCAAGTCGACGGGCGCTATCGCCTGTGGCCGATTCCGTTGAAAAACTCGCTGTTTGCCGCGGCGGCGATCGGGGTGGTGGCGACCGGCTTGATGCGGTCGCCCTGCCGTCAGGCGGTGACCGGTCGAGTGCCGGCAGGGATGAGCTTGGCGAGCTTTCGGAGGTTCTGGGCGGTGGCGGCGAGGTGGAACTCGTCGCGAGCGCCGTTCGGGCCGCGCAGGCGTAGTCGATCGAGCTTGAGTATGCGCTTGAGGTGCGCGAACAGCATCTCGACCTTCTTCCGCTCGCGCCTCGATGTCGCGTAGACCGGCGTGGCCGCGATGTCCCTCGCCATATCGCGGGCCCCTTCGTGGATCGAGCGCAGGATCTTGCGAGCCGGCTCTTTCGGGCAGCATCTCGGCTTGAGGGCGCACGCATCGCAGTCGTGCTTGCTCGCGCGGTAGCGCATGAGACCCAGCGCATCGACGTTGGCGCCGGTCTTTCCAGGGCGGCGGAAAGCGCGCAATTCGGCGCCGCCGGGGCAGGTGTAGAGATCGCGCCCATGATCGTAGGCGAAGTCGGCCCTACTGAAGGTGCCGTCGCGACGGCCCGAGTGGTCGAACACCGGGATGTGCGGCTCGATGCCGTGCTCGTGGACCAGCCAGGCCAGCATCTCGGCCGAGCCGTACGCACTGTCGCCCATCAAGCGCTCGGGGTAGAGGCCGCGGTCCATCGACCGCTCGATCATGCGCCTGGCCGCCAGAACCTCGGCCTGACGGATCGCCGTGGTCGCTTCCACATCGACGATGATCGCGTGTTGGACGTCGATGAGATAGTTCGTGGAATAGGCGAAGAAGGCCTGTCCGCCGTGCGCGCCTGTCCAACGCGCGGCCGGATCGGCCGGCGAGATGAACTTCGGCGTAACCTCTGTTGCCGCACCGAACGCGGCATCGTCGAGAGTGGCGAGGTACTCCCGAGCCGCACGCCCCGTCGAATGAGGCGGCAGTCCGGACGTCCCCTCGACGCCTTTCTGCCGGCTGGCCTCAGCCTTGATCAGGCTGGCGTCGACGGCGAACCCATCCCCACCGACCAGGCCCTCCTCGATGCAGCGGTCGAGCACCGCCTCGAACAAATGCCGAAGGAGATCGCTGTCCCGAAAACGCCCGTGCCTGTTCTTGGAAAAGGTCGAGTGGTCCGGCACCCGTCCTTCGAGGCCGAGGCGGCAGAACCAGCGGTAGGCGAGGTTGAGATGGACCTCCTGACACAGCCGCCGCTCGGATCGGATACCGCAGCAGTAGCCGACGATGAGCATCCGGATCATCAACTCCGGATCGACCGAGGGCCGTCCCGTGTCGCTGTAGAAGGCCTTCAGGTGCGAGCGCATCTCGGTGAGATCGACAAACCGGTCGATGGCACGCAGGAGGTGATCGGCTGGCACGTGCCGCTCGAGGCTGAACTCGTAGAACAGGGCCTCCTGCATCTGCGTCCGCTCACCCATCATCGCCGAATCCTCCGAGGCCCCGAAGGAGTGAATCAGCACTTCGGCATCACAGCAACGCCGACTTTTTCAACGGAATCGGCCCATTCCGGCCGTTCAAAGCGGGGCTTAAGGAGCTCCGAAGCGGACGTCCCCGGATGGCGGCCCGCTCCCCGTCGGGACGACCCGTGACCAAAGAGAGATCGTCCAGTTCCGGGTCGAGCAACTCCAAAGTCGACGTTCACATCCGGCGGCCGGGTCCGGCGATCAAGGAAGCAGACCGGCAATTCAACTCGGACCGCGCTGCCCGAAATCGTCGCGTCACGTGGCAAGTGAACGGGCAAGGCGAACGGGGTTGTAGCCGATCTGGCCATAGACCCGTCGGGATACGAGGCCGTCGCGCTCCAACCGCTTCAAGCATGGTCCCACGCTGTTGCGGGACAGGCCCGCGATCTCGCCGAGTTCGTGCTGGGTGCAGGGAACGAAGGTTTCGGCATCGATGGTCCTTATGGGGCCGGCCAGTCGGATCAATGTGTTGATGATCTTGCTGCGGACATCGCCCCGAACGAGGGTCGAAGCCAGCATCAGCGCATTATCCATGTGGGAAACGGTCAATCTGGCGAAGTAACGCCAGGTTCGCGTATCGAGCGTCTCAATCACCTGCAGTTCGCGGGCGGGGAGGTGGAGAATCTCGACATTTGTGCGGGCCCGCACCTCGACCCGGCGCTCCGATGCGGTGACCGCGGCCGCCTCCCCGACCCACCAGCCCGCTCGCGCAATGTAGACGAGTTGCGGCGGAAAGGGTCCTGAAGCCAGCAGCACGTCGGCGAACCCCTCGACCATGCCGTAGATCCCGCCGGGAGGATCGCCAAGCGAATAGAGGCGTTGTCCGACGGGCATTTTCCGCAACTCGCAGCGATCGAGCACGAGCTCACGAAACGGGGCCGGTTGCTCCGAAAGCCAGCCGATCTCGCTGGCGACCATTTTTGCGTCTGTAGGGGTCATGGAAAATTTGTCCGCCAGTTGCACACCGGTGTGCAACTTAGGGCAGTAAGTTGGGATACCTTCGCGAGTCAAAAGCAGCAAAAAGCGGACAGGCACCACTCCAATCAAATTGCGGCAACAACAGGTGCGTTTCCGCGCCACGTCTTGGGTCGGCCGTCAAAGATGATCCCATTCGACGAGACGGCCCCTTGACGTTGACGAGAGTGCGGCTCGGTCGATCGACTTTGCGTCACTCTCCCATGGCGTAAACGCCCAGGTCCGCGCCGGAATGCTGGGGCTGGCGCTGCGCGCTCATCAAACAAGGGGGGTCCAATGCTCAATAAATTGACCGTGTCGGCGATGGCGCTGCTCGCCTTCGGCGTGACCCATGCCGAAGCTCAGCAATGGCCGGACCGCACCACGTTGCCGATACCGCTCGCCCCATTCGAAGGCACGATCGGCGAGACCTATCAAGAGTCCCAACCCGATTGGCAGGAGCCGGTGGCGGCGCCGGAAGGCGCACCCAACATCATCGTCATTCTGCTCGACGACGTGGGGTTCGGCCAGACCTCCACGTTCGGCGGGCTGATCCCGACCCCTGCGCTGGACCGGCTCGCGGAAGAGGGCCTGCGTTTCACCCGCTTTCACACCACGGCCATCTGCGGGCCGTCGCGCGCGGCCCTGCTCACCGGACGAAACCATCATACCAGCGGTAACGGGTTCCTGATGGAATGGGCGACCGGATTCCCGAGCTACTCCACCATGCTCTCGCGCGAGACGGCAACCATTGGCCAGATCCTCAAGGACAACGGCTACGCCACCTGGTGGTTCGGCAAGAACCACAATACGCCCGACTGGGAGCAAACCGTCACCGGCCCCTTCGACCGATGGCCGACGGGGATGGGCTTCGATTACTTCTACGGCTTCAACTCCGGCGAGACCCACCAGTATTACCCGGTGCTGTTCGAGAACACGACCCCGGTCGAACCCGACAAGACCCCGGCGGAGGGGTACCACTTCATGACCGACATGACCGACCGCGCCATCGCGCGCATGAAGTTCGCCAAGTCGGTCGCGCCGAACAAGCCTTTCTTCATGTATTTCGCGCCGGGGGCGATGCACGCCCCGCACCACGTCACCGCCGAATGGCGCGACAAGTTCGACGGGGCGTTCGACATGGGCTGGGAAGCTTATCGCGAGCAAGTCTTCGATCGGCAGAAGACGATGGGGATCGTTCCGCCCGACACCGTGCTCACGTCGCGCCCCGACTGGGTGCCCGCCTGGGAGACGCTGACCGACGTACAGAAGGAGGTCTACGACGATCTCATGGAAAACTTCGCGGGCTACTTCGCCTTTACCGACCATGAGATCGGCCGCCTGCTGGACGCGGTGAAGCACCTGCCGGACGGCGAGAACACGTTGGTGATCTATATCGTCGGCGACAACGGCGCCTCGTCCGAGGGCGGGCCGGACGGCACGCTGAACGAGATCATGAACCTCAACGGCATCCCCTCGAACCTCGAGGACATCAAGGCCAATCTCGACAAGCTGGGGGGGCCGCAGTCGGAGCCGCACTATCCGGTCGGTTGGGCGTGGGCCGGAAACACGCCCTTCCAATGGGTCAAGCAGGTCGCCTCGCATCTCGGCGGCACGCGTAACCCCATGGTTGTCAGTTGGCCGGCGCGGATCGAGCACGACAACGCTCCGCGCACCGCCTTCCTTCACCTCGTGGACGTGGTGCCGACGATCCTCGAAGCGGCCCATATCCCGATGCCGGCGACGGTGAACGGTGTCGTCCAGAAGCCGTTGGAAGGCGAGAGCTTTCTGGCGAGCTTCACCGACCCTGACTACAAGGGTCGAAGCCAGCAATATTTCGAGGTCTTCTCCAACCGCTCCATGTATGCCGACGGCTGGAAGGCCGACGCCCAGCACACCTTCCCTTGGCGACAGGACTACGCGCCCGGCAACTGGGACGAGGACGAATGGGAGTTGTACAACCTCGACAAGGATTTCTCCGAGGCCAACGATCTCGCCGCCCAGTACCCTGAGAAGCTCGAAGAGTTGAAAGCGATGCTCGACGAGGCTTTCGAGAAATACGGCGTGCTGCCGCTCGACGACCGTGGTTCCGCACGTCTTGCAATCGCCAAGCCGCCGGTGCCGGGCGCAGACGAGGATGCCACCACCTTCACCTACTTTGAGGGTGCCACACGCATCGCCGAGCCCGCCGCACCACCGATGAAGAACCGCTCCTGGACGCTCACGGCGAACGTCACGACCGAGGGGGCCGATACCGAGGGCGTCATCCTGGGCTTCGGCGGCGTCGCGGCCGGCCTGGTGCTCTACCTCGACGCCGGCGTTCCGGTCTTCGACTACAACCTTTTCGAGAAGCACACCGTGGTGAAGGGCACCGAGCCGCTGTCTGGCGGCGAGGCCGAGATCACCCTCGACTTCGCCTACCAGGGCGCAGAGGGCGAAGTTGGTAAGGGCGCCGAGATCGTTCTGTCCGTCAACGGTCGCGAAGTGTCGCGAGGCGGCATGGACTCGACCGTCGCCGGGCGCTTCGGCATCGATACTTTCGGCATCGGCGAGGATAGCGGACAACCTGTCACCGAGGAGTACGAAGCGCCGTTCTCCTTCACGGGCACGATCGAGAAGGTCGTCGTGGAGGTCCGGTGAATCGGCTCATCTGCAGCCACTTCAACGAAAACGCTGTGTGAGTCTGCACTGCGTTTTCGTTGGACATTCTGGGACACGCTCAACGTCTGCTTCTGACACCATGTGCGCGGGTTCAATTGGAGCAGTCGTTCCGCTCAAGGTTGGACCTTCTCCGAAGCACACGCCCCCGGATCGCGGCCAGGTTGCCCCGAACCCAGCTCAGGGGAATCGCGCATCGGGACTCTTTTCATCTGAACTATCCACTAGCGAGAATAACCCGAGAAGGGAGGTTTGAGACCACCCTTACCGGTCATCTGCTGTCGAGCTACGAACGCTATCTCGCCAATATCGAAACGGATGACGTATTTCCCCGGATATGGGTCCGCGCTCCCGCCAAGGAAAGAGCAAAACTAGGAGTTGTTAGGTGGATCATGAAAAAACTATTGATCGCTGTGGGGATTGCTACTCCCGTTCTTGTTCTTCTCGTCTGGGTATTTTCGGGCTCGACCGAGGAGGATTACCAGCGAGCGCTGAAGTGCGCCTCCGCGTCGCGCCGAGCGCTCAGCTTAGGCGTCGTCAAGACCGAGAGTGTGCCGAAAATTAAGGCTCTCTTGCGTGGTTTTGAAGACGAGGCCGAGAAATTGAGCAGAAGGTTGGGAAAGCCGGCCGGGCACGCATCGAGAGACCTTCATCTTGCGGAATTTTCTGTTCTAAAATTAGGCGATGTGGACTTCGTCTTAGGGGAGTACGATTGTTGGAGCTGACAACGCGTTCCGGGGGAGTATTTAACGGCACGACGTTCCGAAGAGCTCGGCAGGCGACTTTACCGCCAGAGCGGCCCGCAAGGCTCCGAATAATTCGATTCCCGATACCTTAATGGCTGCGCCGCGCTCGGCACTGCGCTGCATGAGCTGGGTGCCGTCCATCATGGAGCGGGTCGCTCGATCCCACTCCGCGACGGTCAGGACGTCGCGAGCGCGGAGCCCGGACGAGAGCACGATGCGCCGTGCAGCGCCCCCCTACCGCCCCTGTGCATCCTGCTGGGCCTCGATCCTCTGGGTGCGCTGGTCGGTGGAGCGGACCTGCACCTCGATGGAGGAGACGGCGGGGACGAGGTCGTCGAGGCGGTCGTCCTGGCGGGCGTTCTCGGCGGTGACGGCCTTGATGCGCTCGCCGTTGGTCTCGATTTTCTCCAGCGCCCGCACGAAGCTGTTGGAGGTGGTCCACATCGCCGTCACCGCGCCACCGCCGGAGAGGGTGAGGAGCACGAACCCGAGGCGCGCCCACACCCACCACACCTTCTTGCGCGCCTGATCCTCGGCGCACTGCTGATACTCCGCCTTCCTCAGCCTCTCCTCTTGCTTGATCTGCCGCGAGCGCTCCTCGGTGTAGCTCTGCAGCGTGTCCACCACCGTCGTCACCTTGCGGTCGACCTCGTCGACGCGGCGCGAGAGGTGGTCGTGGCGCTTGCTGAGGTCCTCCACGCGGGCGTGCACGTCCTCGACGCTGTTCGGCATCGTCCCCCGCCCAATCGCGGAAGGACGAGCGGAAGCCGTGGACAGTAAACTTTCGCTCGTCCCCACATCGACGCCGCACGAGCTGGGTTAAAGCCATGTCACTGAGAGGGTTCGTCAGTCGTGCGCCGGGAAAGGGGATGGAGAACTTTTCTTGCCCCTTTAGAACCGCCAGTGCCGGCGCGGTGAGCGGCACGCGGTGAGGTCGAGTTGCCTTCATGCGCTCGGCTGGGACGGTCCAAACGGCGTCGTCAAAGTCAATCTCGTCCCACGTCATCTTCCGAACCTCGCCCGAGCGAGCGGCAGTGAGGATCAGAAATGTGAGCGCCCGCGCTGCGCTGCCATTGACGCTACCGAGGTGGGCGACGAAGCCCGGCACGTCTTGCCAGGGTATCGAAGCGTGATGCCCTCTCGATAGCTTCACCGGCTTGGGCAGCACCATGGACAGGCGGCCACGCCATCGGGCCGGGTTGTCCCCGGCCCGCCATCCGCGCGTCGCGGCATAGTCGAGCACCCGCTCTATGCGCCCTCGCAAACGGGTCGCCGTTTCCGGTTTGGCCTGCCAGATCGGGGTGAGGCAGGACAGCACGGCTTCTCCATCAACCTCGTTGACCGGTTTGTCGGTGAGTGCGGCAGCATGCGTCGCAAGCGTCGCGCCCCACTGGGCTCGGTGTTTCGGGTTGCGCCACGACGCTCCCATGGCCTCGATGAAGGCGTCGGCTGCGGCTCCGAATGTCGGGGACGAGACCTTGGGCTGTGAGGCAGCATGGCGCTCATCGATCGGGTCGACGCCATCGCGAACCTTGGCCCTCGCCACGTCCGCCGCGCGGCGCGCCTCCGCGAGCGACAGCGTCGGAAATGTCCCGAGCACCATCTCGCGCCGACGTTTGTTGAGGCTTTAGAGATGGACCCACTGCTTCGCGCCGCAGGTGCGAACGCGAAGATAGAGCCCACCGCCGTCGGCGTACCGCCCCGGCTTGGCAACGGCCTTGACCTCGGCGACCGTCAATCTGGCCATGCTTGCCCCACAGATCGCATCTTTGTGCCCCACAGATTGCCCCACAGGAGAGGTGCGGCTACGTGGCGGACGAAGCGGCTAGATGCGTCGAGGAAAGCGGAAAACGCCAGGGATTTAGGGGCTCTTGGCGATCGCGGTCGGCCGGTGAAGGCCCATGTGGCGGAGAGAGAGGGATTCGAACCCTCGGAACGCTTGCGCGCTCAACGGTTTTCGAGACCGCCCCGTTCGACCACTCCGGCATCTCTCCCGCGGCCGGCAACCTAGTGGCACTCACGCGCCGCCGCAAGGTGCATCGCACCGTGCGGTCCGCTACGGTGGCGAAAAAGTCGGGGAGGACAGGGCGTGGAACATCTCGGGTTCGTGGGCGTCGGGCTCATGGGCGAGGGAATCGCCTCGTCCGCCATGCGGCGCGGCCATCGGCTGACCGTCGTCGCCCACCAGAAGCGCGCCGCCGTCGACCGGCTCGTCGCCGCCGGGGCGCAGGAGGCGACCTCGCTCGAGGCGCTCGCCGCCACAGTCGACGCCGTCGCGATCTGCGTGACCGACGCCCCCGCCGTCGAGGCCGTCGTGGCGGGGCTCGGCGCGGGACTGCGGCCCGGCCAGATGATCCTCGACATCTCGACGTCGCAGCCCGCGACCTCGCGGCGCCTCGCCGAGGCCCTCGCCGATCGGGGCGTGCGCTTCGTCGACGCGCCCGTCACCGGCGGACCAGACGACGCGATGGCCGGGCGCCTCGCGACGCTCCTCGGGGCGGGCGAGGACGACGCGCCGCGGGCGCGCGCGCTCGCGGACGCCTGGTCGGCCAAGGTGCGCCACTTCGGCGCCGTCGGCACCGGCCACACCGCGAAGCTCATCAACAACTTCGTCACCCAGGGCACGATCGCCCTCCTCGCCGAGGCCTACGGGCGGGCCCACCGCGCCGGGGTCGACTGGCACGGCCTCCACGACGTGATGCTCACCGGCGCGGCCCGCTCCGGCACGCTGGAGCGCATCGTGACCCCCGCCCTCGACGGCAACTTCGACGGCCTCCCCTTCACCGTCCGCAACGCCGAGAAGGACGTGCGCTACTACGCCGCCCTCGCACAGGAGATGGACGGCGCCCCCTCCCCCATCGCCGACGCCCTCCATGCGACGTTCTCGGCACACGTCGACCACGGCCGGGGCGACGCGTTCGTCTCCCGCCTCCTCGACCCCGACGTCGACGCTGCCGCCAACCGAAGCATCGACGCCGATAGCGATGCCGGCACCGGGCGGTCGTCCTGAGGCGTCCGGGCCGGCGATCACCCACCCGCCCATCAGCCGAGCGTCGGGCCGGGCCGTTCGGCCGCCAGGCGGTCACCAGAAAGAAAAAAGGACATCAGGGATGGATATGACGAATGCGCTGCCCGAGGACGCGGGAGCGCGGCTTCTGGGACGGGTCTGGCGCCCCGGCATCGGCCCGGCGGTGGTGACCGTGCGGGACGGCGACGTGATCGACATGACGAGCCGCGACCACCCGACGGTGCGCGACGTGACCGAGGCGGCCGACCCCGCCGCCGTCGTCGCCGCGGCCGAGGGCGAGGCGATCGGCAGCGTCGCCGACATCCTCTCCAACGCCGACGAGGCGACCCGCGACCGGGACAAGCCCTATCCGCTCGCCCCGATCGACCTTCAGGCGGTGAAGGCGTCCGGCGTGACGTTCGTGACGAGCCTTCTGGAGCGCGTCATCGAGGAGCAGGCGCGCGGCGATCCCTCGCGCGCCGCCGCGCTACGGGAGGAGATCGCCGGGGTGATCGGCACCGATCTGTCCAAGCTCACACCGGGCTCCGAGGAGGCGATGGAGCTCAAGGGCGTGCTCCAGGCGCGGGGCGTGTGGTCGCAATATCTGGAGGTCGGCATCGGACCGGACGCGGAGATCTTCTCCAAGGCTCAGCCGATGAGCGCCGTCGGCCATGGCGCCTTCGTCGGCCTCCACCCCGTGTCGCGCTGGAACAATCCAGAGCCGGAAGTGGTCGTGGTGGTGCGCTCCGACGGCACCATCATCGGCGCAACGCTCGGCAACGACGTCAACCTGCGCGACGTGGAGGGCCGCTCCGCCCTCCTCCTCGGCAAGGCCAAGGACAACAACGCCTCCGCCGCCCTCGGCCCCTTCATCCGCCTCTATGACGGCTCGTTCGGCCCCGCCGACGTCGCCGCCGCCGACATCTCCCTCACCATCGAAGGCACCGACGGCTTCCGTCTCGAAGGCGGCTCGTCGATGTCACAGATCAGCCGGTCGCCCACGGCGCTGGTTGGCGCCATGATGGGGCCGCATCATCAATATCCGGACGGCGTGGTGCTCTATTGCGGCACGATGTTCGCCCCGATCGAGGATCGCGACGGCCCCGGCGAGGGCTTCACCCACCACGACGGCGACGTCGTCGCGATCGCGACGCCGACGCTCGGGGCGCTGATCAATCGGGTGACGCTGTCGACGACGGCCCCGCCGTGGACCTTCGGCGTACGCGCCCTGATGAGCAACCTCGCCGAGCGCGGCCTGCTCTGACGCGCCGGCCCGCCTCTGCTCGGGCCGCCGTCGCCCGATCTCCCGCATCGGCCCGGGCGGCATGCCGCCCGGGCTCTTCTGCGCGACTGTGGGGGTTTGGCTACTCCGCCGCCTCGCGGGTGAAGCGGGGCGCGACGGCGGCGACGCGCGGCGGGTGGGCCGGTCGCAGATCCCGGCTCGTCAGCGAGTGGTTCGGGCTCAGGTAGGGATCGCTGAAGAGGACGTCGCTCCAGCGCGACGTCATCAGCGCCTTCTCGCGGGCGAGCCGCGCCCGCTTCGCCGGCGTCCGGTCGAGGCCGCGCGACTGGGACTCCAGATGGTAGGCCGCCGCGTAGGGCGTGTAGAGCACCCGCAACCCCGTCTCCGCCGTCACCCTGAGGCAGAGGTCGACGTCGTTGTAGGCGATCGACAACACCTCGTCGAAGCCGCCGACCGCCTCGAACACCTCCCGCCGCATCGCCATCAGCGCCGCCGTGACGGCGGACAGCGTCTGCGCGTGGCGGAAGCGCCCGTGGTCGGCGCGCCCGAGGTCGCTGTGCCCCTTGAGGAGGTGCGAGCCGACACCGCCGATCCCGAGCGCCACGCCGCAGTGCTGGTTGGTCCCGTCCGCGTAGGAGAGGCGTGCCCCGACAATGCCGATGTCCGGCCGCAGCGCCTGACGCACCATCTCGTCGAGGGTGCCCGGGACCGGCTCGGCGATGTCGTTGTTGGCGAACACGATGATGTCGCCGCGGCTCTCGGCCACGGCGAAGTTGTTCACGGTGGAGTAGTTGAACGGATCGGGGACGTAGAGGATCCGCACCCGCGGATCGCTGACGAGGCGGCGGAAGGCGGCGAAGGTCGCCTCCTCGCGGCTGTCGTTGTTGACGATCAGGATCTCGATGTCGAGGTCGCCCGCGTCGGCGAGGAGCGAGTGCACCAGCGGCTCGAAGAGAGCGGCCCGGTCCTTGGTGGGAATGATCACCGAGACCGAGAGCGGGGTCGCCGGCCGCGGCCACAGGATCCGCCGGCCCTCCTCGTCGATCACGAGGGGCGCGGCGACGCCGCGAGCAGCGGCCTCGCCCTGCAGCAGGGCGGAGACGAACGCGCTCTGCCACTTGGCGCGCGGCGGCTGGCCCATCGCGCGATGGGCGAGGACGCGGGGGATGTGGCAGATCGCCCGCGACGCGACGGCCCGAGCGACCTTCACCGCGAGGGTCGCGGTGTCGAGCGGCAGCGGCGAGGTGGCGACGGCGTCGCGCGCCGCCTCGGCCCGCATCGCGGTGAGACCCGAGAAGACGTCGTCGGTGAGCGCCCGGTCGGGGCAATAGGCGGTCTTGAAGCGGGGCCGGCGCCGGGTGCCCATGGCGTCGAGAAGATCGTCGTCGCTATAGAAGAGCACGGCCTCGCGCTCGGCGGCGGTGGTGCGCAGCAGCGTCGCGAGGGCGCCGTCGGCCACCACGTCGCCCGCCGCGCAGAGAGCGACGATCTCGCCGGTCGCCTCGCCGATCGCCTGCTTCAGTGTGCGCCGGTGATCGGCCGGGCCGGGGCCGAAGTGGATGATCTGCGCGCCGACGTCCTGCTGGCGGATTGACGCCTCGGTCTCGGCGAGGGCGGCTCGCTCCGACACCTTCAGCGTGCGCGTTTCGATGAGCACGGTGAGGCTCGGCCAGCCCGCGGCCGGCGGCGCGAACGGCTCGGCGGCGGCCCGCTCGACCTCCTCGATCCACCGCTCATATTCGCCCTGGCGCGGGCCGTCGGCGCAGCCCGCCATCTGGGTCGAGGGCGGGATGAGGGGCGGCATGCGAAAGGTCGAGACGGTCGAGGCCGCCTCGCTCGGCAGGCGCACCAGAGCCGGTGCGTCAATCAGCGCCCCGTCGCTCCCCTTCACGGCGACGGCGACGCGGTGGGCATGGCCGTCGCGCAGGAAGGGCGGCGTGCGGAAGCGGAAGCGCATCTGCTCGGCGGCCCCCGACGCGCCGCTGACGCGCTGGCCCACTCGCTCGGTCCAGGTGGGGGTTGCGGCCACGGCCGTATCGGCCCACACGTCGTCGACGAGAAGATCGACGAGGAGAGGGGCGGAGCCGTGGTCAAGCGTGCTGTGGAAGCACCAGCCGGCGATGGTGTCCTGGTCGAGGCGGTCGAGCGCTCCGAACACCGTGCGCACGTCCTGACACAGGCCGCGGCTCGCGCGCAGCGTGGCCGGCGCGTAAATGCGGGCGCTGTGGGAGCGGTCGAGGCTCGTCCAGTGCTCGCGCGGACCGAGGCGCCCATCCTTCAGCCGCTGCACGGAGAACTCGAGCTCGCACCGCGCGGGGCCGAGCTGGCGCATCTTGAAGCGCGCCATCACCAGCGCGGAGCGCGACAGCACGAGCTCGAAGCCGCAGAAGCCGTCGCGCTTATGGTGCGTTGCGAGATCGGGGCGATAGAGATCGGCACGCGCGGCGCCGAGAACGACCCCGGCCAGCGTTGCGGTGACGATCAGCGGTTCGGACGGATCGGCAGGTCCCCACACCCACCCTCGAACGACACCGTCGTCGATTTCCTCGATATAACCGTCGAGAGGCAACACATTCACCGATCCGGCCCGTCGGGCGCAAAAAATAATCTACGCTGTCATAACGAGCGGATGATACTCGTCAAGCCAAAGCCTGTCACGAGCCCATAAGTTGTATCAAGCGCCTCAACTGAGGCGACTCGTGATTGAAACACACGCAACCTGTTCAAATGCTAAACATCCAGACAATTCGTGAGGAACTGTGAAGATCTTCATTGGTTATGACGCGCGAGAAGACGCAGCATATCAAGTGTGCCGCCGCTCAATTCTTCGTCATTCGGCGGAAACGGTGTCGGTGCATCCGCTGAAGCAAGATGTCGTGCGCGAACTGGGGCTCTATACGCGGTCCGCGGACATTGGCGCGGCCACCGCGTTTTCGCTGACACGGTTCCTAACACCCTATCTTGCGGCCTCCGACGACTATTCTGTCTTCGTCGACTGCGACTTTTTGTTCACCGTGCCGGTCGAAACCGTGCTTGACACGCTCGAACCCGGCAAGGCGGTGCACGTGGTGAAGCACGACTACGTGCCGCGCCAGGCGATGAAGATGGATGGCCGCACGCAGGCGAAATATCCGCGCAAGAATTGGTCGTCGTTCATGGTCTTCGATGGCCGGCATCCGAAGGTGAAGGCGCTGACGCCCGAGATCGTCAACACCGCCACGCCGGCGTTCTTGCACCGGTTTCAATGGCTCGACGACGAGGATATTGGCGAACTGAGCCGGACGTGGAACTTCCTCGTGGGCGAATACACGCCGCCGGCAACGCTTCCTGCGGCGATTCACTACACCAACGGCGGACCGTGGTTCGAATCGTGCGAGGCGGTCGACTATGCCGACCTCTGGACCGCCGAAGCGAAGGCCCTCCATCTGTGATATGGCGGCGCCGGTTCGGCCTTCGCACTCGCGGAAAAAAGTCGGCCGAATCGGCGCGCTTCGTCGTCGAATCCGAATGTGGCGGTGAATGCCGTGGATGGGCCTTCGGGCCGCCACAATTTGAAATCAACCTCACCGTGCAAAGCGTTCCGATACGCGAGTGCCCGCGCACCATCGCGCGCCCCGACGTCGACGCGGTCGTCGGGGGCGACGGCGGGGCCAAGGGATTCGTCGTGCGCACCGGACCCGTCGCCGGCTGGCTGTCGCTCATCGCGCCGGAGCGCCGGCCCGAGGCGGCGCTGAGCTTCGCCGGGCGGTCCGTCGCCATCGCGCCGGCGCCTGCCGAGGGTGCGATGGCGAGCCTCGGCACGCTGATCGCCGACATGTGGCTCGCCGACGCGCGGAGCCTGCGGCTGCGCACCCGCGGCGGGGTCAGCGGCGCGCGGCTCGTTCAGGCCGACGGCACGCTCCACATCGCCGACGCTGCGGCCGGAGATGGCGAGGCGGAAGCGATCCTCACCCTCGCCCTCGCCTCCCCCTATGCGCCGGCTCTCCTTCTTCTCGACACGGCCGCGGGGGGCGAGATCGACCTGTTGCCGTTCCCGTCGCTGCTGCGCGGGGGACTGCACGCGGCCGAGGCGCTCGCCACCGCCGGGGATGCGGCGGGCCTACCCGCCCGCGCCGCCGAGCTCGCCGCCCGCCTGGCGCTGCCCCATCCGCGCCGCACCCTCCACGTCGCGCCGGCGCGGCTCGGCACCGAGCCGATGGCCGACCCGGCGCTCGCCCGCTTCGTCGCCGACCACGCCGAGTGCGTCGCCGAGCCCGCCGCCGCCACCCTCAGCCTCGCCGCCGACGCGCTGCCGACCCTTGCCGCCCTCGCCGGCCCCGCGGCGGGCGTCCTCGAGGTCGACCCCGCGCCCGGCGGCGCGACCTGGCTGGTGCGGCGCCGCACGAGCCCGGCGCTCGCCGCTACGACGCCCGACCGGGCGCCGCCGCCGCGGGAGGACGCCGGGGCGAGCGCGCCCGCCGCGATCCACCGGCGCCACATCGCCGACGAGGGGCTCGACCCGCTCCTCTTTCCCCTCGCCGCCGCCTCCTTCCCCGGCGCCGACGCGACGGCGATGCCCATCGTCGCGATCCTGCCGGGCGGAGGCGGCGCCGACGGGCCGCTTCGCGAATCGCTCGCGCCGCTCGCGATCTCGCCCGTCGACCTCACCGGCGACTTGCGGCCGCTGAGCGCGCTCGCGGCGGAGGGGCGGCCGGTGCTCTTCCTCGATCGGGCGATGCTCCTCCACGATCCACGCGTCGTCGCCGCCCTCGCCGCGATGGTCGCCGTGCCGGGGATCGCGACGGCCGGCCCGATGATCCTGCGCGAGCCCGCGGAGGGCGACGTCACCGCCTACGATCGGGTGCGCAGCGCCGGCCTCTTCCCGACCCACGCCGCCGTCGACGCCCCGTGGCGTCCCGCGGTGGGGCGCGTGCCGGCCGCGGCGGCGCTCCTTGCCCGCGAGACCTATCTCGTCGCCGCCAACGCCCCCGAGGCGGTGATGGTAGCAGCAGGCGCCCTCGCCGCTCACGGGGCCGAGAGTATCGCCGATCCCGCCGCCCTCGCCCATCTCATGGCGCGCGCGTCGGCCGCGGGGCTCGACCACGCCGCCACGACCTGGTTCAGCGTGTTCGATCGTGGCGCCCTCGCCCGGCCGCCGCTGCCGCCCGCCTTCGAGGCGCCGCCGCGGCCCGTCACCCTCGTGCGTCGCCTTCTCTGATGCGGATCGCGATCGTCACCCCGTCGGCCGCCTTCGCCGAATCGGCCGGCGCCCGCATCCGCTATCGGCGGATGATCGAGGCCGCGGCGGAGGGCGTGACGATCGAGCTCGTCCCTATCGACCGGATCGATCGCACCGCCGACGCCTACCTCTTCTCCAAGACCTATCAGATGGCCGCGCCCGCCATCGCCTACGGCCTCGCCGCCGCCGGCAAGCGCGTCGCCCTCGACGTGTTCGACGACTATTTCAGCGAGCGCGGCGACGTGCGGCTGCAGCGCTTCCATCGCTGGTTCGCCGACATGAGCCGGGCGGTCCACCGCGTCGCGGTGTCGACGCCGGCGATGAAGGCCCGCCTCGACCCCCGCCTCGTCGTTCCCGCGACGGTGATCGACGACCCCGCCCCCACCCTCGATCCCGACGGTCTTGCCGCCCGTCTCGCCGAGAAGGCGGCCCGCCTCGTCCCCGGGCAGCTCAACCTCCTCTGGTTCGGCATCGCCGCCAATCCCTATTTCGCGGCGGGGCTCGGCGATCTCGCCGCCTTCGCCCACGCCCTCTCCGGCGAAGCGAGCGAGGCCGACGGCGGACGGCACCACCTGACGATCCTCACCAACCCGCACGGGGCGAGCGAGGCGACGCTCGCCGCCCTCGCCGCCGCCCCCGTCGACGTGACGTGGCGCAGCTGGAGCGAGGCCGCCGAGGCGGCGGCCCTCGCCGAGGCCGACGTCGCGGTGCTGCCGGTCAACGCCGGCGCCTTCTCCACGGCGAAGTCGCTCAACCGCGCGGTGACGGCGCTTGCGGCAGGCACCCAGGTGCTCTCCCTCGGAGCGCCGCTCTACCGCCCGCTCGCCCCCTTCCTCTACCGCGACCTCGCGTGCCTGCGCCTCGATGCGGCGGCGGGCGTCCTCAGGCTGCGGCCCGGCCGGGTTCCGCGGCTCGCCGATGCGCTCGCGCGCGTCGCGAGCCCGCGGACGGCGGCGGCGCGCCTCGTCGACCTCTTCTCGGACATCGAGCCGGAGCCGCGGCCGCCCCACGCCGTCGTCCTCGGCGACCGGCTGGAGCAACCGGCGCTGCTTGGCGCGAGCGGCGCCCTCACCGTGTCGGCGGCCGACGGGCTCTCCGCCGACATCCGCGTCGGCGCCACCATCACGGTCGCCGACGGGGTGGCGGAGCGCCTTGCCGGCAGCTGGCAGGGATCGGGCGCGCCGCTCCCCCCGCTCAGCGGCCACGGGGTGATCGACCTCGTGCGCATGCGCGCCCGCCTCGCGACGCTCGAAGCGACCGCGCGACGGCTCCTTCCCAACCACACCCTCTTCGTGGCGCACGAAGAAATTCTCGCGCCATGAGCCTCACCTTCGTGGTCTCGCTGATCCAGGACGTCGCCGTGCTCGCCCCGCTCGTGCGCCGCGCGGCGGGGCGCGACGTCGCCTTCCTGGTCGCCGACCGCCTCGCCGAGCAGCCGAGTGCGGCGGCGCGGGTGGCCGCCCTCGTGGGCGAGGCGCCGGTCCACGCCTTCGACCACACGACCGACGCCCTCATGGCGCTCAACGGGCGCCGCGGCCTCGTGATCCTCGCCTCGGAGTCGCGCTCGATCCACCACCGCCCGACCCACGCGCTGGCGGCGGCGCTGCCGTCCCGCTTCGTCTCGGCGACCCTGCAGCACGGCTACGAGTGCATCGGCTTCCTGCACAACCGGGCGCACGATCTCGGCCGCGCCGACGCGGGCTTCGCCGCCGACATCGTCTGCGGCTGGTTCGCCGCCGAGCGAATGCCGGACGTCCCCGCCGCCGACCGCGGCAAATTCATGACGACGGGCTCCACCCTCTTTCTCGACGAGGGTCCCGCGGACTGGCTCGACGCTCTGATGGCGGGCGCCTCCGCCCCCTCCCACAGCCGCACCGGCGGGCTGCTAGTGTGCGAAAATCTTCAGTCCGTGCGCCTTGCGGGGGCGCCGCGGGCGGCCTTCCTCGATGCGCTGACGGAGGTGGCGCGGCACCGTCCCGTCACCGTGCGGCCGCACCCGGCAGGACCCTTCGCCAAGGGGGAGATCGCACCCCCGCCGGGCGTGAAGCTCGATGGTCGGCCGGTTGAGACGGCCGATCTCGGCCTCTATCAGGCCGCCATCTCCGCCCCCTCCACCGTGCTCCTCGACCTGATGCGCTACGACGTGCCGGTCGCCGTCTGGCGCGACGCCGACCACATCGTCGACGACAGCCTCTACGGCACGCTTCCGCGCGTGACGACGGCGGCCGACTGGCTCGCCTTCGCCGACGCCGCCGAGGACGCCGCCCTCATCGAACGGCAGCGCGCCTTCATCCGCGGCCTCGGCTTCCCCGCCGACACGCGCGGCCGCTTCGACGCCCTCCTCGCCTTCGGCGAGACGGGCTGAGGGCCCGGCGCCCCGGCCCGGCGTCCCGGCCCAGCGCCCAGGAGGCCCCGACCGCCTCAGGCGAAGTAGGCCGGCTGATCGAGGTCGCTCAACAGGCCCGGCTCGGTCGGCGCGAAACCGACGCGCTCCCGCGTCAAGGCGCTCGACGCGGGCATATCGGCACCGGCGAAGTCGGCGAACCAACCGAAATGCTCCGCCGGACGCGATTCCACCGGCACGCCGAGCCGCTTGCCGATGACGGCGGCGATCTCCTTGAAGGCGATCCCCTCCTCGGCGACGGCGTGATAGACGGCGGCCGGAAGCCCGGCCTCGAGGGCGAGACGATAAAGCCGCCCGGCATCGTTGCGGTGGACTGCGGGCCAGCGGTTCAGCCCCTCGCCGATATAGGCGGATACCCCCGTCTCGCGGGCCATGCGGATGAGGATCGGCACGAAGCCGTGGTCGCCGACGCCGTGGACCGAGGGCGCGAGGCGCATCGTCGCGGCGCGCACGCCGCGCTCGGCGAGAGCTTGCGCCGTCGGCTCCGACCGACGCGGATGGGCCGGGTCGACCCGCACCGGATCCTCTTCGCTCACCACGCGGCCCGGCGCGATCATCGCCAATCCGGACGTCACGAGCAGCGGCTTGTCGGAGCCTTCGAGCGCCGCCCCCATCGCCTCGATCGCACGCCGATCCTCCTCGCAGTTCGCCGCGAATTTCGTGAAGTCGTGGTTGAAGGCGGTGTGGATCACCGCGTCGGCGGCAGCCGCGGAGCGGTGCAGAAGGTCGAGGTCGCCGAGGGTGCCGGAGACGACGGTGGCGCCCTTCTCGGCGAGGGCGGCGGCTTTCTCCGGCGAGCGCGCCAGCCCGCTCACGCGATGGCCGGCGCCGAGCAGCTCGCCGACGACGACCGTGCCGACCCACCCCGTCGCCCCGGTTACGAACACATGCATCGTGCAGTTCTCCATTGGTCTGGCGAACCACTTCGGTGCATGTCCTATCATGTTAAAGTCGTGAGATTATCCTAGTATAGGAGCCAACAGGATGGCCGCCCCGTCCAACGTCCCCTCCAACGCCTCGTCCGACAGCGCCTCGCTCGGCGCCTATCTGAGGGACCGCCGCCTCCGGCTCGATCCGATGGCGTTGGGCTTTCCCGCCGCGCGGCGGCGCACGCCGGGTCTGCGGCGGGAGGAGGTGGCGCAGCGCGCCAACATCAGCGCCACCTGGTACACCTGGCTGGAGCAGGGGCGCGGCGGCGCCCCCTCGGCGGACGTGCTCGATCGGATCGCCCGCGCCCTGATGCTGACCGAGGTCGAGCGCGAGCACGTCTTCATCCTGGGTCTCGGCCGCGTGCCGGAGATCCGCCACCAGTCCCCGGCGGGCATCACACCTCGGCTTCAGCGGGTGCTCGACACGCTCGATGCCTGCCCGGCGATCGTCAAGACGGCGACGTGGGACATCCTCGCCTGGAACCGTGCCGCGGCCGCCGTTCTGACCGACTACGACGCCCTGCCCCCCAAGGAGCGCAACGTGCTGCGGCTGATGTTCACGAGCCCGCAAGTGCGGGCGGCGAACCCCGATTGGGAGAGCGTCGCGCGGTTCGTGGTGGCCGTCTTCCGGGCGGACTCGGCGCGGGCGGGCGCGGTGTCGGCCATGGAGGCGCTCGCCGAGGAGCTCTGCCGGGAGAGCCCCGAATTCGCCGCGATGTGGCGCGAGCACGACGTGCGCGGCTTCGGCGAGGGCGTGAAGCGCCTGCGCCACCCCGTGCTCGGCGAGCTCGCGCTCGAATATTCGGCCTTCGCCGTCGACGGCCGGGCCGACCTCGCGATGCTCGTCTATAACCCCCTCCACGCCGAGGACCGAGACCGCATCCGCACGCTCGCCGCCAAAATGACGCCCTCCTCCCCACCCGTCGCAGCCGGCGACACCACGGCGACGGACGAGCGATGACGTCTGCGACAGGACGACACCAACGCCGTTCGGGCGGACCGATCCCCGTCTTCGGCAGCGGCCTGCGGCAAGGGGCGGGCGGTGGGGCGCCCGCCCGGGGGCGCTATTCGATGGCGTCGATGACCGTCTCGAGCGTCGAGAACATGGTCTCGATCTCCTCCTCCGAGACGATGAGCGGCGGCGACAGGGCGATGATGTCGCCGGTGACGCGCACCATCAGCTCGGCCTCGAAGGCGCGCTCGATCACCTCGTAGCCGCGGGCGCCCGGAGCCCCGTCGCGCGGCGCGAGCTCGATGGCGCCGACGAGACCGAGATTGCGGATGTCGATCACGTTGCGACGGTCGCGCAGGCGATGGATGCGCTCCTCCCAGAGCGGGGCGAGCGAGGCGGCGCGGGCGAAAAGATCCTCCTCGGCGTAGACGTCGAGCGTCGCAAGGGCCGCGGCGCAGGCGAGCGGGTGACCCGAATAGGTGTAGCCGTGGAAGAACTCGATGCCGACATCGGCATTCTCGAGCACCGTCTCGTAGATCGCGTGGGAGGCCACCGCCGCGCCCATCGGCACCACCGCGTTGGTGAGGCCCTTGGCGAGGGTCATGATGTCGGGCGTCACGCCGAAATAGTCGGCCGCCGTCGCCGTGCCGAGACGGCCGAAGGCGGTGATCACCTCGTCGAAGATCAGGAGGATGCCGTACTTGTCGGCGATCTCGCGCAGCCGCGCGAGGTAGCCCTCGGGCGGCAGGAGCACGCCGGTCGAGCCCGCCATCGGCTCCACGATCACCGCCGCGATGGTGGAGGCGTCGTGAAGCGCGATGAGGCGCTCCAGATCGTCGGCGAGCTCCTTGCCGTGCGCCGGGCAGCCGCGCGAGAAGGCGTTCTCGGGCAGGTGGGTGTGGCGCATGTGGGCGACGGGCTGCACCTGCGCACCGAAGGCGAGACGGTTCTTGGCGATGCCGCCGACCGCCATGCCGCCGAAGCCGGAGCCGTGATAGCTGCGCTCGCGCCCGATGAAGCGGATGCGCTGACCCTCGCCGCGGGCGCGGTGGTAGGCGAGCGCGATCTTCATCGCGCTGTCGGCCGCCTCCGAGCCGGAGTTGGTGAAGAACACGTGGTCGAGCCCGGCCGGGAAGAGCTGCGCGAGGCGAGCGGCGAGCGTGAAGGCCGCCGGGTGGCCGTACTGGAAGGTGGGCGCGAAATCGAGCTCGGCGACCTGCCGCTGCACCGCCTCCACGATCTTCGGTCGGGCGTGGCCGGCGTTGACGCACCAAAGGCCTGCCGTCCCATCGAGGATACGGCGGCCGTCGTCGGTGACGTAGTGCATGTCCTTGGCCGACACGCACAGGCGTGGCGATGCCTTGAAGGCGCGGTTCGCCGTATAGGGCATCCAGAAGCTGGCGAGATCGTTGGGGCGGTTGACGCGGGCGTCCATGGGCACTCTCGAGCGTTCGTGGGCCGCTATGGCGTGAGCGGCCGGACTGGTGTCAATCCGGCCCTCATAGCATCCGCTTAGGCCGGCGTCAGCGGTGGACTTAGCGAAACCCGTGCCAACGTGTCGTCCACCGTGAGATGGGGCCGGTCCTCCTCGTGGGTGGCGACGAGGGTGGCGGCGGCGGCGCTCGCGTAGATCACCGCATCGCCGAGGTCGAATCCGGCGGCGAGACGCACCGCGAGCGCGCCGCAGAAGGCGTCGCCGGCCCCATGGGTGGAGGCGACGCGGATCTCGTGGGCGGCGAGCGTCGCGACGCGGCCCTCGCCGGCGATGGCGAGGCCGTCCTCTCCCGCCGTCACCACCACCGACGGGGCGCGGGGCGCGAGCGCCCGGGCGGCGGCCTCGGCGCTTGCGAGATCGATCACCGGCGCGGCACCGAAGCCCTCCGCCTCGATGGCGTTCACCACCAGGATGTCGGTGAGCGTCAGCATCCTGTCGTCCACCTCCTGCACCGGGGCGGCGTTCCAGATGACGCGGCAGCCGGCCGCCCGCGCCACCTCGGCGGCGGCGACGTTCGCCTCCATCGGCGTCTCGTTCTGAAGGAGGAGCACGGCGGCCCCTTCGATCGCCCGACGGGCGGCACCACTGATCGAATCGCGCTCCAGCGCCGCGTTGGCGCCCGGCACGAACACGCCGCGATAGTCGCCGCTCTCGTCGAACAGCGCGACGGTGAGGCCGGAGACGCCGTCGGCGGAGCGCAGCACGCAGCCGGCGTCCACCCCTTGCGCCTTGAGGTTCGCAACCAGCGCATCGCCGAGCTGGTCGGCGCCGACGCGGCCGATCATCGACACGGTCGCGCCATGGCGGGCGGCCTCGATCGCCTGATTGCCGCCCTTGCCGCCGCACTTCGGCGCCCAGCTGCGCGCCGGCGAGGTCTCGCCCATGCGCGGCACCGAGGCGCCGCTGACGAGGATATCGTAGTTGAGACTCCCCACCACGGCGATGCGCGGGGGAGCGTTTCGAGGGTCGTCGCTCATGGCGCGACATTCTCCTCTCGGAGGGTCGCAGTCAACGCGGCCACCCCATCAAGCCGTTGGAAAAACAGCCGGCCTCGCGCGGCCCTTCGCCACCCGGAGAGCCCGAGCCACGCCGTCAGCGCACGGTGATGGTCTTCTCCATCACATCCACCGTGACGCCGTCCCGCCTCACCTCGTAGCGCACGGTGTAGTCGCCCGGCGCGAGGCCGCCGCGGGTCCTGCGGCCGGCAAAGCGCATCGACTGGGCCTTGTCGCCGGCGACCGGCGCAGTGTCGTCGATGGAAACGCCCGGCCCCTCCACCACGATGCGCTGCTCGTCGCCCTCTTCGAGGCCGATCGCGAGGCCGTAGCCCACGATCGCTCCGGCCCCGGCGGCGAGCGTCTCGCCCATCGCGTCGGCTTCGATCATCGGAATGGTGACGGGGCCGTCGTGGAAGCCCACCGTCAGGACGTGGGTGGGGCCGACCGCCTCGAGCGCGGCGTCGGTCTCCTCGTCCCAGAGCGGGGTTCCGGGTGCGCCGCAGGCGGCCTCGCCCATCACTGCGCCGGTGAACGGGTCGACCACGTTCCTGCCATCCATGAACTGGACGTGGACGTGATGGAACTCCGCCATACCCGACGCGCCGATCACGCCGAGCCGATCGCCCTTCGCCACCCGCTCGCCCGGGCGCACCGCCACCGAGCCGGGCGTCAGATGGCAATATTGGCTGGTGAAGCCGCCGCCGTGGTCGATGACGATGCCGTTGCCGCACGCCCGGTCGGACGGAACGTCGATCGGGGCGTCGAAACGCTGGTCGGGCACCCCGTCGCGCACGCGCAAGACGGTGCCGTCGGCGGGAGCGAGCACGTCGACGCGGGCGCCGGGGGGAACGCGGAAGTCGGTGCCCTTGTGGCCCTCGCTCGACATGTGGCCGCAGCGATAGTCGGCGACCCCCTCGCCTGGATCGACGTCGACATATTTCTGCACGAAGCAGGTCTTGCCGGGCACGCAGTCGACCGGGAGCGACAGGGAGGGCGGCGCCGCGTCGGCGGGCGTCGCGAGGAGGACGAGGAGAAGGAGCGCGCCCCTCATGCGGCGAGCGTGCCGCCGAACACGGCCTTCAGTTCGCCCGGCCGGAACACGCCGCGCTCGGTGACGAGGGCGGTGACGAGGCGCGCCGGGGTGACGTCGAAGGCGGGGTTCGCCGCGGGCGTGCCGGGCGGGGCGATCCGCACCGTCTCGATACGGCCGTCGGCGGTGCGTCCGGCAAGCTCGGTCACCTCGGCCGCGTCGCGCTCCTCGATGGGCACCTCGTCGCCACTTCCGAGCGAAAGGTCGAGCGTCGGCGACGGCAGCGCCACGTAGAAGGGCACGCCGTTGTCGTGGGCGGCGAGCGCCTTCAGGTAGGTGCCGATCTTGTTGCAGACGTCGCCGTTCGCCGCGGTGCGGTCGGTGCCGACGATGCAGAGATCCACCATGTCGCGCCGCATCAGGTGGCCGCCGGCATTGTCGGCGACGAGGGTGTGCGGGACGCCGGCCTCGCCGAGCTCCCAGGCGGTGAGCGAGGCGCCCTGATTGCGCGGCCGCGTCTCGTCCACGAACACGTGGACGGGAATGCCGGCGGCGTGCGCCTTGTAGATCGGCGCCGTCGCCGTACCCCAGCCGACGGTGGCGAGCCAGCCGGCATTGCAGTGGGTGAGGATGTTCACCGTGCCCCCGCGGGCGGCGTAGGCGGTCTCGACGAGGGCGAGGCCGTGGTCGCCGATCGCGGCATTGAGGGCGACGTCCTCGGCGGCGATCGCCTCCGCCTCGGCCCAGGCGAGCGCCGCCCGGTCGGCCGGCCCCGCCCCGGCGAGGCGCGCCATCATCCGCGTCAGCGCCCAGCCGAGATTGACCGCCGTGGGGCGCGTTGCGAACAGCGTGTCGCGCGCTGTCCCGAGCCCGGCGTCGGAGGGATCGGCGTCGGCGGCGATCGCCATGCCGTAGGCCGCCGTCGCGCCGATGAGGGGCGCCCCGCGCACCCGCATCACCTTGATCGCCTCGGCGACGTCGGCGACCGTTCCCAGCCGACGCGTCGCGTAGCTGTGCGGCAGCAGGGTCTGATCGATGATCTCGACGCCTCCGTCGCCGGTCGCCCAGATGGTGCGGCGGGCGTTGCCTGCGGCGCGCGCGAGGGTCACCGGAGGCTCTCCGAAGAAAGGGCTGCGGTCGGTCGGTCCATCGCTCTCCTCGCGTCCGTTGCCGCCTCTATAGCGCGTCGGGCCGGCGGGTGTCTTCCCTCCGAACTAACCCACCGTCCGCACCTTGCGCAGGTCCGTTCAGGTCAGGGCGAGCGCGGCCTCGACGGCGGCGCGGGTCGGGATCGGCGCGATCGCCCCATATCCCTCCACCGACAAGGAGGCGGCCGTGTTGGCGTAGTGGGCGGCCGCCGCGACGCTGCCGTCGCGCAGCCAGGCGGCGAGGAAGGAGCCGTCGAAGCAGTCGCCGGCGCCGCTCGCGTCGACCAGCGTGGTCGTGCGCGGCGGCACGTCGTAGAGGGCGTCGCCGTCGGCGACGAGCGCGCCCCCCTCCCCCAGGGTGAGCGCCACCACGGAGGGGCCGAGGCGCTGGTAGAAGGCGACGATCTCACGCGGGTCGTCGAGGCCGGTCAGGGCCTTGGCGTCGTCGAGGCCGGGCAGCGCGATGTCGACATAGGCCATCGCCCCGTGGATCACGGCGCGGGCGCGCTCCAGCGGCCAGAGCCGGCTGCGCAGGTTGAGGTCGTAGGCGACCTTCACGCCCGCCTCGCGCGCGATCCGCATCGCGGCGAAGCAGGCGTCGGCGGCGCTCGCCGAGATCGCCTGGCTGATGCCCGAAAGATGCAGCACCTTCGCAGCGCGGATCGCCTCGGCGGGCACGTCCTCCGGCCGCATCAGGCTCGCCGCCGAGCCGGCCCGCCGGTAGGAGAAGACGTGGCCCCCTTCGCCGTGGTGGACGAAATAGATGCCGGTCGGAGCGTGGGGGTCGCAGGTGACGAAGTCCGTCGCGACCCCCTCCTCGGCCCAGAGACGCATCAGGCCGTCGCCGAACTCATCGGTGCCGATGCGGGCGATCATCGCCGTTTCGGCGCCCTGCCGGGCCGCCGCGATCGCGACGTTGGAGGTATCGCCGCCGAAGCCTTCGAGCCACCGGCCGTCGGTCTGCTGGTTGAATTCGACGAGCGGCTCACCGAGCGCAACGATGTCCATCAGGCGAGCGCCTTCGCGGCCTCGGCGAAGCGCTGGGCGTCGGCCGCCACCTCGGCGACGCTCTTGCCGGGCTTATAGAGAGCGGAGCCGATGCCGACGCCATTGGCGCCCCCGGCGATCCATTCGCCGATATTGCCGGCGTCGACGCCGCCGGTGACGATGAGGATCGTCTCCTTGGGCAGCACCGCCCGCAGCGCCTTCACCACCTTGGGGCTCATGCCGTCGCCGGGGAAGAGCTTCAGCGCGTCGGCTCCCGCATCGAGGGCGCGGAAGGCCTCCGACGGGGTGAACACCCCGGGCACCGAGATGAGGCCGCACCGCTTCGTCGCCCGCACCACCTCCTCGTTGAGGTTGGGGGAGACGATGATGGTGCCGCCGGCATCGGCGACGCGGGCGACGTCCTCGGCCTGGAGCACCGTGCCGGCGCCGACCACGGCGTCAGCGGAGAAGCGGTCGGCCTGCAGACGGATGGAGCGGAAGGGGTCGGGCGAGTTGAGCGGCACCTCCATGATGGGCACGTCGGCGGCGACGAGCGCCTCGCCGACGCCGACCGCCTCGTCGGGTGAAATTCCGCGCAGGACCGCGACGATGGGCAACTTCGCCAACGCCTCTTGGAGTTCCATGGCCGACCTTCCATTGACATCAAGGGGATCGCGGCTTTGCCGCCTCAGCACCTCTACCTGCCGCGCCACCGCGCCGGCGTCAACGCGGAGAGGACCGCCGCCGGGCCGCCGTCAGCGCGCTCTGGCGCGGGCGATCCTCGCATGGCAGCGCGTGGCGCTCTCCGACGGCACGGTGATCGCCGCGACGCCGAAGGCGGCGAGCGCGTCATGGTAGCGCCCGGCGAGATCGGAGGCGCCGATCACGAAGGCCTCGCGCGCGTCGGCCGCGGCGCTCGCGACCTCCGCGCCGATCAGGAGGCCGGAGAGGAAGCCCGGCACGTCGTCGTCGGCGAGGCGGCCCATCAGCCCCTCGGCGCGGATCGCGAAGAGGCGGTTGAGGAGGTCGCCGGGCGCGCTCATCCCGCGCGCCGCATCGAGGCCGCGGGCAAAGCCCGCCCCGTCGCCGGGGTCGGTGCCGAACATCTTGGACAGGATGGTGTGACCGGCGAGCGCGGCGTAGACGTCGCCGGTCATGTAGGTGTGGAAGCCGGTGATGGCGCCGGCCTCCACGGTGACCCACTTGGAGTGGGTGCCGGGCAGGATGAAGAGCCCGTCGTCGCGGCCGAGCGCGTCGAGGGCGCCGAACACCTCCGCCTCCTCGCCGCGCATCACGTCGGCGAAGGTGTCGCCGGCGATGCCGATGGCGACGCCGGGAACGATCACCACGTCGCCGAGCCCGTCGGTGGGCACCGCGATGACCGCCGCCGCGATGGCGTCGAGGTCGGCGGGCGTTGCCACATAGGGCGCCTCGACCCAGCCCTGCCGGCTACCGACCATGCCCGACATCACGATGGGCGCGTCGGGATGGGCCGCCCGCCATGGCCCGACGGCGGCCGCGAGGGCTGGCTCGAACCCGCCCTCGCCCACCCGCATCAGCCCGGCCTCGGACTCAGTGCGGTCGATCACGGTGCCGTCGTCGGAGACGAGATAGGCGCGCAGCCGGCTCGTCCCCCAATCGACGCCGATCAGCATCAGTGGCTGTGCCGCGGGGTGAAGGTGCGGGCGATCTTCTTGTACTTCACGGCGGGCTTCAGAACCATGCCGCGCGAGAGCTGGTCGACGCAGGAACGCTGCATCTCCTGCCACGGCGTCTGGCTCTGCGGGTAGTGGTAGCCGCCGGCGTCGTCGAGCGCCTCGCGACGGGCCTCGAGCTCCTCCTCCGACACGAGGATGTCGGCCCGCCCCTTGTTGAGGTCGATGCGCACCCGATCGCCGGTCTTCAGCAACGCCAGACCGCCGCCCGCCGCCGCCTCGGGCGAGGCGTTGAGGATCGAGGGCGTGCCGGAGGTGCCCGACTGGCGCCCGTCGCCGACGCAGGGCAGCTCGCGGATGCCCTTCCTGATGAGGTAGTCGGGCGCGCGCATGTTCACCACCTCCGCCGCGCCCGGATAGCCGATCGGCCCGGTGCCACGAATGAAGAGGATGCAGCTCGCATCGATCTCGAGCGAGGGATCGTCGATCTTGTGGTGATAGTCCTCCGGCCCGTCGAACACGATGGCGCGCCCCTCGAAGGCGTCCGGATCGTCGGGGTTGGACAGGTAGCGCTCGCGGAACTCGGGGCTGATCACCGAGAGCTTCATCACCGCCGCGTCGAACAGGTTGCCGTGCATCACCTTGAAGCCGGCGCTCTTCTTGAGGGCGGTGTCGAAGGTGCGGATCACCTCGGGGGCGAGGATCTCGGCGTCGCGGCAGTTCTCGCCGATGGTGCGGCCGTTGGCGGTGATCGCGTCCTCGTGGATGAGCTCGTGCTTGATCAATTCGGCCACCACCGCCGGCACGCCGCCGGCATGGTGGAAGTCCTCGCCGAGATATTCGCCGGCCGGCTGCAGGTTCACGAGCAGCGGCACGTCGAGCCCGACGCGCTCCCAGTCCATCACGTCGAGCTCGACGCCGATGTGGGTGGCGATGGCGTTGATGTGGATCGGCGCGTTGGAGGAGCCGCCGATCGCCGAGTTCACCACGATGGCGTTCTCGAACGCCTTCTTGGTGAGGATGTCGGAGGGCTTCATGTCCTCGTGCACCATCTCCACGATGCGCTTGCCGGTGAGGTAGGCCATCGCGGCCCGCTCCTTGTGGGGGGCGGGGATCGCCGCCTGTCCCGGCAGGCTCATGCCGAGGGCCTCGGCGAGCGAGTTCATGGTGGTCGCCGTGCCCATGGTGTTGCAGTAGCCCGCCGAGGGCGAGCCGGAGGCGACGAGCTCGATGAAGCCCTTGTAGTCGATCTCGCCGGTGGCGAGGAGCTTGCGCGCCTCCCAGATGATGGTGCCGGCGCCGGTGCGCTGACCCTTGTACCAGCCGTTGAGCATCGGACCGCCGGAGAAGGCGATCGCCGGAATGTCCACCGTCGCCGCCGCCATGAGGCAGGCCGGGGTGGTCTTGTCGCAGCCGATCGTCAGCACCACGCCGTCGAGCGGGTAGCCGTAGAGCACTTCGACGAGGCTCAGATAGGCGAGGTTGCGGTCGAGCGAGGCGGTCGGCCGCTTGCCGGTTTCCTGGATCGGGTGGATCGGGAACTCGAGGGCGACGCCGCCGGCGTCGCGGATGCCTTCGCGCACCCGCTTGGCGAGCTCCACGTGGGGCCGGTTGCAGGGCGAAAGGTCCGAACCCGTCTGCGCGATGCCGATGATCGGCTTGTCGCCCTGAAGCTCCTCCTGCGTGAGGCCGAAGGTTAGATAGCGTTCGATATAGAGGGCGGTCGCCGACGGATCGGTAATATCATCGAACCATTGGTGGCTGCGAAGCTTTGGCTTTTCTGGCACTGGAGGTCCTCCCCGGAATTCGACGAGGTGTAAACCAAATCCGGGCGAGGACAAGTCGGGAGACGGGACCCGTCAGCGTCCGGCGAGGCGGCTGCCCTGGCTTGCCGTCGCGGCGTCCGTCCACCAGTCGAGGGCGGCGGACGCGTAGCGCGCGCCCTCCGACAGCGCCTCCCGGGCGAGCGAGAACGGCGTCGGGAACGGCGTGCGAATGATGCCCTCGACCTCGCCCGGCTGGGTGATCAGCCGCCCGCCGAGCCGGCGCGTGATCCGCTGCATAGAGCCGTTCTCGGCAAGGCACAGCATGACGAGCGTGTGGATGCCGTGGTTCTGGGCGATGGTCACGAGGTGCTGCAGCAGGCGTCGGCCGATCCCGCGGCCCTGGAAGGCGGGCTCCACGCTGAAGGCGGTCTCGGCCTTGTTCTCCCCGGCCGGATGAAGCTCGCCGACGCCGCGCAGGACGCCGTCGACGAAGGCGCCGACGAGGACCACGCCCGGCTCGGGCTGGCGCCCGGCGTAGCGCACGAGCCCCGCATCGCCGATGGCCCGGCCGAAGCGCGAGCGCCGCGCTTCCGCGTCGAGCCGCTTCAGATGCTCCACGAAGAGCTTCTGTTCACCGCGGCTGAGCCGCCTGATCACCATGTCCGCCGCGAGGGGAGCCTCGCCGCGGTCCGTCACACCGGCCGTCACGGCATTTTCTCCTAACCGAATGTACGGTCAGGACATTGCGCTTCGAAACCGGTTTGACCAGCCACGCCTTGTGCATCGCAGCATTGCAGATGCGAGGCGGCTTGGTGACGGTATACGTCCGAACAACCGGGCGAAGTCGGCGACGACCCCGCCCGGCTGCGACCTTTTCCAACTCTCAGGTGCTGCGGCGCACCATGACGCCGTCCCGCTTCAGCACGTCGGGCAGCAGCTCCACCCCGTGGCCGGGCGCCTCGGGAATGCTCAGCATGCCGTTCTTCACGATCGGCAGCCCCGTGACGAGGTCATTGTACCATCCCTTATAGAACGCCCGGACGCTCTCCATGATGAGCGCGTTCGGGATGTGCATCGCGAGCTGCGAGCCCGCGGCGTAGCCCACCGGGCCGGTGCAGTCGTGCGGGGCGCAGGGCACCTTCCAGGCTTCGGCGAGGGTGGCGATCTTCTTGGCGTCGGTGAAGCCGCCGCACCAGCCGAGGTCGAACATCGCGACCCCCACCGCCCCGGTCGCGAGCATCTCGCGAAAGTGATGGATCGAGGACAGCGTCTCCGACACGCACACCCACGATTCGCAGTGGGCCGCGTAGTCGGCGACGTCGGCGGGGTTGTCGAGGCGGAACGGGTCCTCGTGCCAGTAGGTGTCGTACTCGGCGAGAATGCGGGCGAGGCGCTTCGCCATCGGCAGCGACCACAGCGAGTGGAACTCCACCATGATGTCCATCCGATCGCCGACGGCGCCGCGGATCTTCTCGAACGGCTCCAGCGCGCGGGCGAGCTCCTCCGGCGAAATGTCGCGGCCGCCGGTCCGCTCCGCAGCGGTGTCGAAGGGCCAGATCTTCATGCCCGTGACGCCCTCTTCGAGCAGCGAATGGGCGAGCTCGTCGGCCCGGTTGAGGAAGGCGTCGAGATCCTCGTAGTCGCCCGTCATGTCGAGGGCGTAGTTCGAGGAACGCTGGCCGATCGCCTTGCGCATGTAACCGGAGCCGGCGCAGGTGTTGTAGGTGCGGATCTCGTCGCGCGCCCGCCCCCCGAGGGCATCGGCGACGGGGCGGCCCTGCGCCTTGCCGACGATGTCCCAGAGCGCGATGTCCACCGCCGACGCGGCCCGCGTCTCCACGCCGGCCGCGCCCCAGCCCAAATAGGCCTCGAGGCTGGCCCGCCGTTCCGGGATGCGCAGCGGGTCGGTGCCGATCAATCGCGGTGCGCACCATTCGTGAATGTACGTTTCGACGGTCTGGGGTGCCTTGCTCGACTCGCCAAGCCCTGTCACTCCTTCGTCCGTCTCGATCCGAATCCACAAAAGATTCTCGAACGGCGGAATACGAACGGTCTCAATGGCGTTGATCTTCATGGGCGGCCTCCTCCTGTTTTTCGGAATGGCTTAGCCGCGGCATCGGACCTTGCAAAGTCGTGCGAGGTGGCGTTGGAACGAGGCACCGCGATGTATCGGTCGGAGTTTAATAAAGTCGCGATGTCTGGTCCCCTCAGACGGCACGTCCTGCTCCTGCAGGGTCCGCCGTCGTCCTTCTTCCGCGTGCTCGAGCGCGCGTTCCGCGATCGCGACATCCAGGTCACCAGGGTGCTGCTTCATGCGGGCGACTGGCTGCGCTCCGGCGGCAAGGGGGTGCCCTACCGTGGCCGCCTCGACGGGTTCGACGCCTTCCTCGACCGCCTCGTCGGCACGCTGAAGATCACCGACATCCTCTATTTCGCCGATCGCACGCCCTATCACCGGGTGGCGCAGCGGGTGGCGAACCGGCGCAGCATCACCCCATATGCGGTGGAGAACGGCTATCTGCGTCCCGACTGGCTGACGCTGGAGCCGGGCGGCATGGGCGCCTTCTCGCGCTTTCCGGCCGAGCGCGCCGCCATCGAGGCGCTCGCGGAGGGCGCTCCGCCGATCGACGACACCGTTGTCTATCGCCATTCGTTCGCCACCGAAGCCTACCACGACGTCAGCTACACCCTCACGCGCCTTGCCGGCAGCCTGCGCTACCCCCACTACGAGCGTGATCGGCCAAACCATCCGATCCTGGAATATGTCTCCTGGCTGCCGCAGCTCATCCGCCGGCAGGTGGCACGCACGCGCGCGCCCATGCAGATGCGGCGGATCACGCAGGAATCGAAGCCGTTCTTCCTCTTCCCGATGCAGCTTCAGGAAGACTACCAGATCCGGCACAACTCGCGATACACCGACTTGCGCGAGCTCGTCGAAGAGATCTTCTCCTCCTTCGCCCGCGCCGCGCCGCCGGAGACCGCCCTCCTCGTCAAGATCCATCCGCTCGACAACGGCCTGCAGAACTGGCAGCGCGTGCTGAAGCGGGCGAAGCACCGCCACGGCCTCACCGGGCGCATCCGCATGCTGTCGGCGGGTTCCTTGCCGGAGATGCTCGCCAACTGCGAGGGCGTCGCCCTCGTCAACTCCACCGTGGGCCTCTATTCGCTGCGGGCCGGGCGGCCGACCAAGGCGCTCGGCGCGGCGATCTACGACCTGCCCGGCCTCACCGACCCGCAGCCCCTCGACGACTTCTGGAGGACGCCGCATCCGCCCGACATGGCGTTCGTCGACGCCTTCGTGCGCGCCCTCGCCCGGGCGACCCAGCTCAAGGGCTCGTTCTACGACCCTGCCGGCATGAAGGTGGGGGCGACCGAGATCGTCCGCCGCGTCGCCGCCGGCTTCGGCGCGAGCGACATGTTCGTGACGCCGCCCCCCCGCCTCGGCCGCGCCCGCGCCATGGGCGTGCCGATGGAGCTCACCGACGCCGACATGCAGAAACGCGTCGAGGACATGGCAAGACTGTGGTAAGAGGGATCAGGCAAGTCTGAGGCGCGGGAGGCAAGTCTCTCGACGGAGCAACGCGACTTTTGGCCACCAAAACCGTCACAGCCCGCATTCTGCGAACGGCTCGCACCGCGCTGATCGGCATCGGCGTGTTTTCGTTCGTCATCAACCTGTTGATGCTGACCGGGCCGATCTACATGCTGCAGATCTACGATCGCGTGCTGGCGTCGGGATCGATCCCGACGCTCATCACGCTGTCGATGATCGTCATCGTGCTCTACGCCTTCATGGCCGCGCTCGACCTCATCCGCCAGCGCATCCTCATCCGCATCGGCCACACGTTCGACGACGAGATCGGCGCCACCGCCTTCGCCTCCTACGTCGATGCGCCGATGAAGCTCGGCACCCTCGCCGCCCACGCCCAGCCGATTCGCGACGTGGACCAGCTGCGCCAGTTCTTCTCCTCCACCGGCATCACCGCCCTCTTCGACATGCCGTGGATGCCGCTCTACCTCGCCGTCGTCTACATGGTGCACCCGGCGCTCGGCCTGCTCGCAACGGTGGGTGGGGTGTTTCTCATCGTCATCGCCATTCTCACCGATCGGATGGCGCGCCAGGCGGTGGCCCAGTCGAGCGAGACCTCGACCAAGCGCAGCCTCTTCGCCGATTCGGCCCGCCGCAACGCGGAGGTCGTGCGCGGCATGGGGATGCTCGGCGGCATCGGCTACGTGTTCGCCGACCTCAACCGCAGCTTCCTGCGCGCCAACGCCCGCTCGGCCGAGATCGTCTCCACCTCCACCGTGCTCACCAAGGTGTTCCGCCTGTTCCTCCAGTCGGCGATCCTCGGTCTCGGCGCCTTCCTCGCGGTGGAGCAGCTCATCACCCCCGGCTCGATGATCGCGGCCTCGATCATCATGAGCCGCGCGCTGCAGCCGATCGAGGCGGCCGTCGGCAACTGGCGGCAGTTTCTCGGGTCGCGCCAGTCCTATCGCCGCCTCAACGCCACGCTGGAGGCGACCGACGACAGCGAGCGGATGGAGCTGCCCGTTCCCCACGCCACGGTGGCGGTCGATCACATCGCGGTGCTCCCCCCCGGCGGCCGCACCCCGATCCTCCACGACGTCAGCTTCTCCCTCAAGTCGGGCGAGGCGCTCGGCGTCATCGGCCGCTCGGGCTCGGGCAAGTCCACCCTCGCCCGCGCCCTCGTCGGTGTGTGGCCCACCGCCCGCGGCACCGTCACGCTCGACGGCGCGCCCATCGGCCAATATCCCGCCGGCGCGCTCGGCCGCCACCTCGGCTACCTGCCGCAGGACGTCGAATTGTTCGAAGGCACCGTCGCCGACAACATCGCCCGCTTCGATCCCGACTTCGCCCCCGAGACGGTAGTGGCAGCAGCCCGCGCCGCCGGCGTGCACGACCTCGTCCTCTCCTTGCCGGAGGGCTACAACACCGTCCTCGGCGAGAGCGGCGCGACGCTCTCCGGCGGCCAGCGCCAGCGCATCGGCCTCGCCCGCGCCCTCTACGGCGACCCCTTCCTGGTGGTGCTCGACGAGCCGAGCTCCAACCTCGATTCGGAAGGCGAGGCGGCGCTCACCGCAGCCGTCGACGCGGTGAAGGCGCGCGGCGGCATCGCCGTCATCGTCGCCCACCGCCCCTCCACCGTGCGCAGCGTCGACAAGCTCCTGATGATGGGCGACGGTCGCATGCTCGACTACGGCCCGCGCGACGAGATCCTCGCCAAGGTCACCCGCCGCCGCACCGACGTGCGGATGGTGCCCACCGAGGCCGCGGAATGACCGCGCCCAACGATCCGCCGATCTTCGCCATCTCCATGCGGCGCTACGTGACGATCGGCTTCCTCACCACCTTCGTGCTCGTCGTGGGGTTCGGCGGCTGGGCGGCGGTCGCCCGCATCGCCGGGGCGGTGGTCGCCTCCGGGGTGCTCGTGGTTGGCTCCAGCGTGAAGGACGTGCAGCACCGCGAGGGGGGCATCGTCGCGGCGATCCACGTGGAGAACGGCGACCGGGTTCACGCCGGCGACGTGCTCGTGGAGCTCGACGACACCCAGCCCCGTGCCGGCCGCAACCTCGTCGCCGCCCAGCTCGAGGCGCTGCAGGCGCGCGTGGATCGCCTGGCCGCCGAGCGCGACGGCAAGGACGCGGTGGCGTTCCGCCCCGCCCTCCTGGAGCACGCGGAGGATCCCGCGATCACCGAGCTCCTCGCCGGCCAGAGAGCCGTGTTCGCCGCCCGCCGCGCCACCCTTTCCGGCGAGACCGAGCAGCTCGACGAGCAGATCAACCAGCTCCAGGAGCAGATCGGCGGCCTCGAGGCGCAGCAGACCGCCAAGCGCCAGGAGATCGAGCTGGTGCGGGCCGAGCTCGGCGACCTCAACGCCCTCCTCGCACGCGACCTGGTGCCGCGCTCGCGCGTCACCGCCCGCGAGCGCGAGGCTGTGCGGCTCGACGGCGAGGACGGCGAGCTCACCGCCCGGATCGCCTCCGCCCGCGGCCACGTCGCCGAGATCCGCATGCAGATCCTGCAGGTGGAGAAGGAGTTTCAGCGCAAGGTGCTCGACGAGATCACCGAGCTGCAGACCGAGATCGCCACCCTCACCGAGCGCACCGTGGCCGCCGACGACGAGCTCTCCCGCGTCGCCGTCCGCGCTCCGGTCGACGGTCTCGTCCACGAGCTCGCCGTCACCACCGTGGGCGGCGTGGTCGCGCCCGGCGCGACGCTCATGAAGATCGTGCCCCAGACCGACGATCTCGTCGTCGAGGCGCACGTCTCGCCGATCAACGTCGACGAGATCGCCCCCGGCCAGATCGCCGAGGTGATGATGACGGGCCTCCCCTCCCGCGTCACGCCGCGCCTCAACGGCACCGTGACGCGCGTGTCGCCCGACCGCATCGTCGACGAGCGGCGCGGCCTCGACTACTTCACCGTCGACGTGAGCCTCTCGAAGACGGAGCGCGCCCGCCTCGGCGACGTGGCACTGATGCCGGGAATGCCCGCCAGCGTGTTCATCCGCACCCGCGAGCGCACCGTGCTCGACTACCTGGTCGAGCCGCTGATGAACGCGGCCGATCTCGCCCTCACCGAGAGCTGAGACTGTGGGCAACGGCCCGGGCTTAACGCCTCATTAACCACGAAAATTTACCAAAAAGGCGTTCCAAGGGGCGTCTTTATGCGTGGCATCATCCTGTGCCTGGTCGCCGGTCTGCTCGGCGCGTGCGCGCGCCAGGGCGCGGTGCCGGCCACCTACGGCAACGCGCCGACCAACGCGGTGGACCTTGCCAGCGCCGACGGACTATTCTTCCTGCAGAGCCCGCAGACGGGCTTCCTCGAGGCGGCGCCGAACATGCAGGTGACCGCCTTCTCCCCCTCGCCCGAAACGCGTCGGATACGCCGGCCGCAGCGCGCAGCGGCGCCGGAGATCGGCGACGGCCGCGTCGTCGTCTCCTCCCAGCGCGGCGACGTCGTGGTGCGGCAGGAGCCGATGCCGGAGATCACCGTTCGCCCGATGCCCGCCGCGCCGGCCGCCCCCGTGGCGCGCATCGCGCGACCCCCGGCCCCCGCAGCGCCCGAGGCCGGCAGCATCACCGACGCGTTCGGCGCCGCCTACGACACCAGCCCCGCCATCAACCGCGTGCGGGCGGACCTGCGCGCCGCCGACGAGGAGATCGCCGTCGCCAAGGCCGGCAACCGGCCGACGGTCACCGCCAGCGTGTCCGGCGGCCTCGCCCACACCCGCGAGTTCAACACGCCGACGGGCTACGGCACCTCCGCGACGCTCTCCGAAGAGCAGACCCCGGCAACCCTGTCGCTCAACATCTCCCAGCCCCTCTTCCGCGGCTTCCGCACGCGCAACGCCACCCTCCAGGCGGAGGCCAACGTGCGGGCGGAGCGTGAGCGGCTGCGCGCCACCGAGCAGGATGTGTTGCTTCAGACCGCCCTCGCCTATCTCGACGTGCGACGCTATCGCGCCGGCGTCGCGCTGCGCCGCAAGGATCTCGCCTTCCTTGAGGAGCAGGTGTCCGCCGCGAGTGCCCGGCAGCGCTTCGGCGAAGGCACCCGGACCGACATCGACCAGGCCGAATCGCGCCTTGCCGAGGCGCGGGCCTCGCTCGCCTCGGAGGAAGCCTCGCTCGGCAACGCGGAGGCGCGCTTCATGGAGGTCACCGGCCTCTCCCCCGGCGCCGCCGCGTCGGACATCGACGTGGCGAGCCTGGTGCCGCCGAGCCTCGGCGAGGCACTGCGCCGTGGCGAGGCCGCAAGCCCCGACATCAGCCGCGCCCTCCACGAAGCCGACGAGGCCGGCTATCAGGTGAAGGCGCTCCAGGGTGAAGCGCTCCCCTCGGTCTCGCTCAACGGCCGCCTGCAGACCGACATCGACTCCTCCGATTCGGACCGCGACGAGGCCGCCGAGCTGCGCCTCAGGGTGGACATCCCGATCTATCAGGGCGGCCGCGTATCGGCCCAGGTGCGCCGCGCCAAGGAGCTCCATGGCGGCGCCCGCATCGCGGTGGATCTCGCCCGCAACTCGGTGCGCGCCGACCTCGCGAGCGCCTGGTCCACCTACACCGCCTCGCTGATCGCGATCCGCGCCGCCGACGCCTCGGTGGCCTCGGCCCGCCGCGCCGTCTCCGGCGTGCTCGAGGAGCTGAGCGTCGGCCAGCGCACGACGCTCGACGTGCTCGACACCCAGCGCGACCTCGTGGCCGCCGAGATCACCCGTCTCACCGCCAGACGCCAGCGGGACGGCGCCGCCTTCGAAATCCTGCGGGCGATGGGAGAGCTCGACATCGGCCTCCTCGGCCTCAACGTGCGCCCCTATAATCCGCAGGAGCACTACGCGGCCAGCAAGGACCGCTGGGCCGGCATGCGCACCCCGGACGGACGCTGAGCCGGCCGACTGGACCCATGCTCCCGCTCACCGCTGGCCCTCGTGCCATGGTGCCAGAGGCGTTTTAGTCTCCCCAAGCAAGGTGGGAGACCTATGACGACTGTAATCCACGGTGGCACCCTCATCGACGGCAGCGGCGCCGACCCGATCGCCCGAGGTGTCGTCGTCATCGAGAACGGCGTGATCACCGCGGCCGGCCCCGAGAGCGCCGTGACGGTCCCGAGCGGCGCCGAAAGGCTCGACGCTTCCGGCCGCACCGTGCTGCCGGGCTTCATCGACACCCATGTCCACGGCACCTACCGCGCCCGCGACATGCGCCAGCACCTCCTCAACACCCCCACCTACAACGTCTTGAAGTCCACCGAGGTGCTGCGCGAGACCCTCGCCTGCGGCATCACCATGGCGCGCGACATGGGCGGCGCCGACGCCGGCTTCCGCGAGGCGATCGCCGAGGGTGTCATCGACGGGCCGCGGCTCCAGGTCTCGCTCGGGATGATCTCCCAGACGGGCGGTCACGGCGACTATTGGGTGCCCGCCGGCATGCGCATCCAGAAGCGTGCGTGGCTCCCCAACACCGTGTGCGACGGCGTCGACGAGATGCGCCGCATGGTGCGCGAATTCCTGATGCGCGGCGCCGACTTCATCAAGATCTGCGCCACCGGCGGCATCACCTCGATCACCGATTCCTGGGACGAGCCGCAGTTCACCATCGAGGAGATCAAGACCGCGGTGTCGGAGGCCACCACCAAGCACAAGGGCGTCGCGGTCCACGCCGAGGGTCTCGCCGGCATCAAGAACGCCGTCGCCTCGGGCATCCACTCGCTGGAGCATGGCTGGTTCATCGACGAGGAGTCCATCGACCAGCTCCTGAAGCACGACACCTGGTGGGTGCCGACCCTCGCCCTCGTTCCCCTCTCGGTGGAGCACCGCAAGAAGAACACGGCCTGGGCGAGCCATCAGATGGGCCAGGAGGACGTGAAGGACGCGCAGATCCTGTCCCTGATGGAAAATCAGATCCCCATCTGGAAAGAGGCGGTGAAGCGCGGCGTGAAGATCGCCATGGGCACCGACCAGTCGCACCGCCTGCTCGTCGGCGAGAACATGAAGGAGCTGCGCTTCATGATCGACTGGCTCGGCATGTCGGAAATGGAGGTGATCGTCGCCTCCACGACCAAGGCCGCCGAGTGCATGGGCCGGTCCGACGTCGGCGCCCTGAAGGCGGGCTGTCTCGCCGATGTGCTCGTGGTCGACGGCAACCCCTTGGACGACATCACCATCCTCGAAGAGCGCGAGCGGCTGCATCTCGTCATGAAGGACGGCCGCGCCTTCACCAACCGCCTGTCGGCGTGAGGAGACACCCATGCTGCTGAACCGCTTCATGATCCGGCCCCTGATCGAGCAGGGCCTGCGCGAGGAGATCTCCTCCGGCGACACCACCGGCGGCTTCCTCGTCGGTGACGACCCGGTGCAGACCGCCAACATCTACGCGAAGGGCAAGGGCATCGTCTGCGGCATGCTGTTCGCCGACGAGACCATCCGCCAGATCGAGCCGGAGGCGGAGATCGAATATTGCGTCCAGGACGGCGACGTGGTGGAGCCCGGCACCGTCCTCATGCGCATCAAGGCGCGCGCCTCGACCTTCTTCATCATCGAGCGCTCCGGCCTCGACTGGCTGCAGCAGCTCTCCGGCATCGCCACCAAGACGCGCCGCTACGCCGATCTCGTGAAGCACACGGGCGTGCGCATCACCGACACCCGCAAGGGCTGGCCGGGCCTCAGGATGGTGCAGAAATACGCCGTGCGCGTGGGCGGCGGGCACAACCACATCTTCAACCTCGCCAACTGCGTCCTCGTGAAGGACAACCACATCAAGATCGCCGGCTCGATCACCGAGGCGGTGAAGGTCCTGCGCGCCTCGGCCCAGCACACCTTCAAGTTCGAGGTGGAGTGCGAGAGCCTCGAGATGGTGGAGGAAGCCCTCGCCGCGGGCGTCGAGATCATCATGTTCGACAACATGGACCTCGACGAGATGAAGGTGGCGCTGAAGCTCGTGAACGGGCGCGCCCTCTGCGAAGCCTCCGGCGGCATCAACGAGACCACCATCGTGCCCATTGCCGAGATCGGCGTCGACATTATCTCGATTGGTGATCTCACCCACACGGTGAAAGCTCTCGACATCAGCCTCGATGTGAAGGACATCAAGCCGAGCGCCCATCGCACCATCGGCCGGCTGAAGGCGGTCGGGGGCTGACGCTCCCGCTGCGGTTGCGCCCGCTGTCCCGTCCCTGAGGCCGAGGCGTCTCGGCTCGGGTCTTCGGGCGCTTCCGGCCGGCTCGCGCCCTCCCCCCGCACCCGGGCGCGGCCGGCCGGCACTTCCCCAGCGGCGCCATCGGAAAGGCCCGCCATGACGCTACCCGCCTCGATCGACACCTTCGTGTTCGATCTCGACGACACCCTCTATCGCCGCTCCTCTCGCCTCCACGAGGCGATGATCGACCGCGTAGTGATGTTCATCCAGGAGATCGCCGGCGACGAGACCACCGCCCGCGCCCTCCACAAGACCTACTACGAGCGCTACGGCGCCTCGCTCGTGGGGTTGATGAAGCACCACGACGTCGATCCGCTCGACTTCATCGGCTTCGTGCACGAGGTGGACCTCTCCCCCATCGGGCGCGGCGAGGGGCTCGCCGACGCGCTGGAGCGGGTGCCCGGTCGACGGCTGATCTTCACCAACGGCTCGCGCCGCCACGCCGAGCGTGTGCTCGCCCACCTCGGCATCGCCCACCTCTTCGAGGCGGTGTGCGACATCGAGGCGTGCGATTTCGTCGGCAAGCCGAGCCCCGCGGCGTTCCAGACGCTGATGCGCGACCACGCCGTGGACCCGCACCGGGCGGTGATGTTCGACGACCGCCTGCCCAACCTCCTCACCGCCCATCAGATCGGCATGCACACCGTGCTGATCGACGAGCACGGCACGTCCGAGCCCGCCGACCACGTGCACGCCACCGCCGCGGAAATCGCCGAGTTCCTGTCCCTCGTCTTCGGCGAGCCGGAGCCGTCTCGATAGAGCGTCCTGCGCTCCATCTCGCCGGCAGCACACGCCTCGCCCGTGTGCGCTCTAGGCTCCGCCGCTGCGGATCTCGGCCTGGGCGTTGACGAGGCGGGCAAGCTGGCGCATGCGGCGAAGCGGGCGCTCGCCCTCGAGCCCGGCAAGGTCCTCCGGCAGCCACAAGACGATCGTGTCGTCGTCGCGCAGAAGGCGGATGCGCGGCAGCACGCCCGGCGTTCCCGGCGCCAGCACGTAGGCGACGCGGCAGACGGCGGCGAGGACCTTCGCCCGCTGCTCCATGCGCGGCGAGCACAGCCCCTCCACCGCCGGCTTGGCGCGGGGATCGGCGATCCCGCCATAGCGGTCGTGGAGCACCCGCGCGATGTAGCTGCGGCCGGGATGGTCGACGCCGTAGAGCGCCGCGTTGGAGACGATCGCCAGCGCCTGGTCGCCGCGATAGTCCGGGTGGGCGCGCCAGCCGATGTCGGAGAGGAGACACGCGGCGACGCGCAGACGCTCCTCCTCCTCGGTCTCCCTGAGGCCGAGGGTGCGGAAGGCCGCGCCCGCCCACTCGATGAGCTCCGTCGCGTGCTGCGGCGAGCGGGCCCTCAGGAGGGCGAGCTCCTCGGTGGCGAGAAGCAGCGGATCGCGCCGCCGCTCCGCCGCATCGAGACCGCTGTAGATGAGCCCTTCACGCACGCCGAGGGCGGAGGCCACCACCTGGTCGGGCTTGCCGATCTCCACGATCGCCTTCAGCACCGCCGCCCCCCAGGGCACCAGACTGCGGCGCCCCTTGGAGATCACCCGATCCTCGTCGAGACCCTCGACCCCCTCGGAAAGGATGCGCTCGCAGAAGGCCGCCATCTCCGCGCCCGGCACCGAATAGTGGTGCATCACCGACAAGGGGTAGTTGGTGACCGCCATGTGGAGGCGCACCAGCGAGCGCCAGGTGCCGCCCACGGCATAGAAGGTGCGGCCAGCAAGCAGCGGCAGCTGCCGCGAGCCCGACAGCATGTCGGTGACGATCTCGCAGCCGCGCCGCAACGCGTTGCCCGCGTCGTTCTTGAGGCGCAGGGTGCCGAGAGGAAAGCTGTCGCCCGGACCGAGGCCGCCGTCGCCGACGTCGATCAGCTCCAGCGACCCGCCGCCGAGATCGCCCACCACCCCATCCGGGCTCCAGAAGCCGCAGAGCACGCCGTTGGCGGCCATCTCGGCTTCCTCGCGTCCGTCGAGCACCCGCACCTTCTGCCGCGCGATGCGCTCGATGTCGGCGATGAAGTCGGCCCCGTTGGTCGCGACGCGGGCAGCGGCGGTGGCGAGGATCGTCACCTGCCGCACGTCGGCATCGCGGATCAGCAGCATGAAGCGGCGCAGCGCCGCGAGCGCCCGCCCCATCGCCTCGTCGGAGAGGCGGCCGTTCTCGGCGAGCCCCTCGCCGAGGGCGGCGAGCACCTTCTCGTTGAAGAGGACCGTCGGCGCCCGCGAGGCCCGCTCGTAGATCACGAGACGGACCGAGTTGGAGCCGACGTCGATCACCGCGACAGCGCCCGATCCCATGCGCGGACCCTGCGCGGTTGCCGCGGCGATCGCGGCGGTATTCGACGAACCCGTCACGGGCGACGCGGTTTGAACATCTTCGGCGACGACAACTCGAGCGCCCGACCGCGGCCGGACAGCGACGGGTTGGTCATGAAGTATTTGTGCGCGTTCACGGCTTCCTCGCCATCCTGCACCCTGATCCTTTCGTGGCCGCCGTCGGACGTCACCCGCCAGCTCTGCTCGTTGTCGCGCAACGATGCCACCATGATCTGGTCCAAAATCTGTTCGTGGACAGTGTCGTTGTCGATGGGAACGATGGTTTCGACGCGCCGGTCGAGGTTGCGCGGCATCAGATCGGCGGAGCCGATGTAGACCACCGCATCGCGCGAGGGCAGCGCCGAGCCGTTGCCGAAGCAGAAGATGCGGCTGTGCTCCAGGAAGCGGCCGACGATGGACTTCACCCGAATGTTATCGGAAAGGCCCGGCACGCCCGGCCGCAGACAGCAGATGCCACGCACCACGAGGTCGATCTCGACGCCGGCGGCGGAGGCGTCGTAGAGCGCGTCGATCACCTTCGCGTCGACGAGCGAGTTCATCTTCATCCAGATCGCGCCGGGGCGGCCCGCCTTCACGTGCGCGACCTCCGCGGCGATGTGGTCGAGGATGCGCGGGCGCAGCGTGATCGGCGACACGGCGAGGCGCGACAGCTCCGCGGGCTCGGCATAGCCCGTCACGAAGTTGAAGACGCGGGCGACGTCCTGCGCGATCACCGGGTCGGCGGTGAAGAAGGAGAGGTCGGTGTAGATCTTCGCGGTGACCGGGTGGTAGTTGCCCGTGCCGATGTGCACGTAGGTGGCGAGCCGGCCCCCCTCCCGCCGCACCACCATCGACAGCTTGGCGTGCGTCTTCAGCTCCAGGAAGCCGAACACCACCTGCACCCCCGCCCGCTCCAGGTCGCGGGCCCAGCGGATGTTCGCCTCCTCGTCGAAGCGCGCCTTGATCTCGATGAGCGCGGTGACCGACTTGCCGGCCTCCGCCGCGGCGATGAGGGCGGCGACGATGGGGCTGTCGTTGGAGGTGCGGTAGAGCGTCTGCTTGATCGCGAGCACGTCCGGGTCGCGCGCGGCCTGGGCGATGAACTGGACCACCACGTCGAACGATTCGTAGGGATGGTGGATCACCATGTCCTTGGCGCGGATCGCGGCGAAGCAGTCGCCCCCCTGCTCGCGCACACGCTCCGGAAAGCGGGGCGTGTAGGGCTGGAACTTGAGGTCCGGCCGATCGAGCGAGACGAGCTGGGAGAGGTCCTTCAGCGCCAGGAGCCCGTCCATCAGCATGATGGCGCTCTGGTCGACGCCGAGCGCGGAGGCGACGAAGTCCCTGAGGTCCTCCGGCATCGAGGCCTCCACTTCGAGCCGCACCACGCTGCCGCGCCGACGCCGCTTCAGCGCGCTCTCGAAGGTGCGCACCAGGTCTTCCGCCTCTTCCTCGATTTCGAGGTCGCTGTCACGGATGACGCGGAAGGAGCCGGTGGCGAGGATCTCGTGCGCGGGAAAGAGCCAGTGGAGGTTGAGGCGGATGGCGCTGCCGAGGCCGATGAAGCGGGCCGTGCTGCCCTCGCTCTCGAGGCGGATGAAGCGCTCCACCTGGGCCGGGATGCGCACCAGCGCCGTGCGCTTCTCCCCGTCCGGCGCCTTGAGGTGGAGCGCCAGCGAAAAGCCCAGATTGGGGATGAAGGGAAAGGGGTGGGCCGGATCGATGGCGAGCGGCGTCAGCACCGGGAAGATGTGGTTGAGGAAGGTCTCCTCCAGCGCGTCGAGCTCGCCCTCGGTCAGCTCGTCGCGCTCGGCGATCTCGAGGCCGGCCTTGGCGAGCTCGCCGCGAAGCTCGGCGAGCTGGCGCTGCTGCTGGCGCTGCAGCTCGGCCACCGCCGCGTTGATCTTGACGAGCTGCTCGGACGGGGTGAGCCCGTCGTCGCTCATCGCATCGACACCCGCCCGCTGCTGGGCGATCAGCCCGGCGACGCGCACCATCAGGAACTCGTCGAGATTGTTCGCCGAGATCGACAGAAAGCGCAGCCGCTCCAACAGCGGGTGGCTGGCGTTGTCCGCCTCCTCCAGCACCCGCTCGTTGAACGACAGCCACGACAGCTCGCGGTTGGTGAACCGCCGCGGGCTGTGCCGCAGATCCTGAATAGGTTCCTTCGGAGGCGCCTCGGGCGCCTCCATACCTGCCGAGTCCGCCATTGCCGCCCCCCGAAGTGTCAGCCCTCGGCGGGGCTATGGCACAATGTCGTCCGAGGGTGAACCGCTCTCGCGCAACACTCGCGCCGCAAGTGGCCGCGTCGGCGCCCGCCGCTCGGCAAGGCCCCTGCGGTCGATCTCCTCCACCACGGCGCGGGCGGCGTGCAACGTCCGCTCCATCCGCATCAGGAGATAGTTGACCACCGCGGGGTCCACCGGAAGCTGCCGCTCCATGAACGTCTCCATGATGACGCGGCGCATCAGCGCATCGTCCGGCGCGTCGAGCATCACTTCCGGCACGGCCCGCAGGCGGGAGGCGAGGTCGGGCAACCTCACCCCGGCGCGAGAGCCGGTGAGGAGGAGCGTGGTGCCGGCCGCCCGCACGGCGTTGATGAGGTGGAACAGCGCGCGCTCGTCGGCGGCCTCCATGTCGTCCACCGCGACGGCGGTGCGGGCGAGCTCGACGGCGTCGGCCGCGGCAAGCTCGGCACCCTCGACGAGGCGCCCGCCGACCCGCTCGGCGAACACGGCGGCGAGGTGCGACTTGCCGGAGCCGCTCGGCCCGCCGACCATCGCGACGGGATGCGGCCATCGCGGCCAATCGTCGAGCACGCGGTAGGCGTCCTCGTTCGACGGCGTGATCACGGTCGCGGGCGGTGTCGTCACCGGGGCAAGGTCGAGGGCGAGCTGGATCATGTCCGGTCCATCCGAGACGACACGCCGCGGGAGACTGCGCGGCACGACGACCCTAGCGTGCAGCGTGCCGGGCGCGACCCGATGGCCCGCCTCCTCACCGCTATGCACAGAACGAACAGGGACGGCTTGTTGATAAGCTTCCCATCGGCCGCGAATGATGGCACGTCGCCCATCGGCTCCCGATACACCGACGGAAGGTCCCGCATCAATGTCCGAGAACCCCCGCGCCCACTATGCCGCGGCCGGCGTGAACGTCGACGCCGGCGATGCGCTGGTCGACCGCATCAAGCCGTTCGCGGCGGCGACGGCGCGGCCCGGGTCGTCCCCGTCCCTCGGAGGGTTCGGCGGTCTGTTCGACCTCGCGGCGGCCGGCCACGCGGGCTCCCTCCTCGTCGCCGCCACCGACGGGGTCGGCACCAAGCTGCGCCTCGCCGTCGATCTCGGCGTGCACGAAGGGGTCGGCATCGACCTCGTGGCGATGTGCGTCAACGACGTCATCGCCCAGGGCGCCGAGCCGCTCATCTTCCTCGACTACTATGCGACGGGGGTCCTCGACGTCGACGCGGCGGCGGCGGTGATCCGCGGCATCGCCGAGGGCTGCCGGCAGGCGGGCTGCGCCCTCGTCGGCGGCGAGACGGCCGAGATGCCCGGCCACTACAAGCCGGGCGACTACGACCTCGCCGGCTTCGTGGTGGGCGCCGTGGCGCGCGACGCGGTGCTGCCGCGCGACACCGTCGCGGAAGGCGACGTTCTCCTCGGCCTCGCCTCCTCCGGCGCCCACTCCAACGGCTATTCGCTGATCCGCAAGCTCGCCGCCGAGTGCAGCTGGTCGATGGAGGAGCCGTTCGGCGAGACGACGCTCGGCGCCGCCCTCCTCGCCCCGACCCGCATCTACGTGAAGTCGGTGCTCACCGCCCTCAAAGCGCACGGCGCGGCGGTGAAGGGGATCGCCCACATCACCGGCGGCGGCATCACCGGCAACGTCCCCCGCATGCTGCCGACGGGGCTCGCCGCCGAGATCGAGCGAGGCGCCCTCTTCCGCCATCCGCTGATGGAGTTCATCAAGTCCGAGGGCGATCTCGACGACGCCTCGATGGAGGCGACGTTCAACTGCGGGGTGGGCCTCGTGGTGGCGGTCGCGCCGGAAGCGGCCGACGCCGTCGCCACCACCCTCGGCGAGGCGGGCGAGAGCGCGCGGATCATCGGCCGCGTCGTGCCGCGCCCCGCCGACGGCGAAGGCTGCGCGATCCTGTGAGCAGCAAGGTCCCCGTCGCCGTCGTCATCTCCGGACGCGGCAGCAATTTCGTGGCGCTCGCCGAAGCCGCCGAGGCGGCGGACTATCCGGCAGAGATCGTCGCCGTCATCTCCGACCGGGCGGACGCGGTGGGTCTCGCCCGCGCCGCCGAGCGCGGCATCGCGACCCACGTGGTGCTGCGCCGCGATCACCCGACCCGCGCCGCCTTCGACGACGCTCTCGACGCCGCGATCCGCGCCTCGGGGGCCGAGCACGTGTGCCTTGCCGGCTTCATGCGCATTCTGGGCCCCGAGATGGTCGCGCGGTGGGAAGGGCGGATGCTCAACATCCATCCCTCCCTGCTGCCCGCCTTCAAGGGGCTCGACACGCACCAGAGGGCGCTCGACGCCGGGGCGAAGTTCCACGGTGCGAGCGTTCACCTCGTCACCGCCGAGCTCGACGACGGGCCGATCGTCGCCCAGGCCGCCGTGCCGGTGATGCCCGACGACGACGCCGAGAGCCTCGCCGCCCGCGTTCTCGCGGTGGAGCATCCGCTCTATGTGGCGGCGCTCGCGGCCCACCTCGGCCGGAGCGCCGGCCGGCCCGACGCGACGCCCGTGTTCAATCCGCCGCTGCCGCGCTGAATGGTGCTGCGACCTCGGCGATCAATCGCCGGGGTAGCTCAGCACCGAGAACACCTCCACCCCCTGCGCGCGCAGGAGCTTGGAGCCACCGATGTCGGGCAGGTCGATGGTGAAGGAGGCGGCCGCCACGGTGCCGCCCACCCGCTCGACGAGCTTCACCGCCGCCATGGCGGTGCCACCGGTGGCGATGAGATCGTCGACGAGCAGCACCCGCGCCCCCTTCGGCACGGCGTTCACGTTGATCTCCACCTCGCTGGTCCCATACTCCAGCGTATATTCCTCGCGGTAGACCTCGGGCGGCAGCTTGCCGCGCTTGCGGATGGGCACGAAGCCCTTGCCCATCGCCATCCCCATCGCGCCGCCGATGATGAAGCCCCGCGCGTCGACGCCGACGATGAGGTCGATGCCCGCGTCGCGGAACGGCGCCGCCATCGCCTCGATGGTGACGCGCAACCCATCGGCATCGGCGAACAGCGTGGTGACGTCGCGGAAGATGATGCCGGTCTTCGGGTAGTCCGGGATGACCCGCACCAGCTTCTCGATGTCGATCGTCGAGGCGTCCATTCTCAGCTCCGCGACAGGACGCGGCCGGCGACCGCGTCGAGTTTGGCAAGGAGCGCCGGATCGCGCGCCTCGGGCGTGGTGATGATGGCGGTTTCGAGGGCCATGTCGGACCCCGTGGAGCAGGGCTCGCGGGTGGGAGGGGTCGCGGCGGCGAGCGTCGCGACGAGATTGCGCGCGGCGTCGGCGTTCTGCGTCATGGTGGCGATGATCGACATGATGTCGACCTCGCCGTGCTCGGGGTGCCAGGAATCGAAGTCCGTCACCATGGCGACGGTGGCGTAGGCGATCTCCGCCTCGCGCGCGAGCTTGGCCTCCGGCATGTTGGTCATCCCGATCACGTCCGCCCCCCAGGCCCGGTAGAGCTGGGATTCGGCGAGCGAAGAGAACTGCGGACCTTCCATGGCAAGATACGTGCCGCCGCGGCGGACGGGCACGCCCACCACCTTGGCCGCCGCCTCCACCCGGTCGCCGAGATCGCGCGACACCGGGTGCGCCATCGATACGTGCGCCACGCAGCCGTTGCCAAAGAAGGATTTCGGCCGGGCGAAGGTGCGGTCGATGAACTGGTCGACGATCACGAACATTCCCGGTGGCAGATCCTCCCGCAGCGAGCCGCAGGCCGACAGCGACACGAGGTCGGTCACCCCCGCCCGCTTCATCACGTCGATGTTGGCGCGGTAGTTGATCCCCGTCGGATCGAGGCCGTGCCCCCGGCCGTGGCGCGGCAGGAACACCATGCGGGTGCCGTCGAGCGTGCCGCGCAAGACCTGATCGGACGGCTCGCCCCAGGGGCTCTCGATCGTCTCCCACTCTCCCTGAAGGCCCGGCAGCTCGTAGAGCCCGGAGCCGCCGATGATACCCAAGGTGACGTCCATCAATCGTCCTCGTAGTCCACGCCCATGAGGATGAGGCCGACCGCGGGCGCCACCGGCCCGCAAGCCGCGCGTCGGCGCGCCTTGAGGGCCGCCGTCATATCGTCAGGCGTCCAGCGGCCGAGCCCCACCTCGACCAGAGACCCCACCATGGACCGAACCTGATTGTGAAGGAAGGATCGGGCCGAGGCTTCCACGGTCACGAGATCGCCGTCGCGGGCGACGTCGAGCCTGTCGAGGGTGCGCAGCGGGCTCTTCGCCTGGCACTGCGCGGCGCGGAAGGTGGTGAAGTCGTGGCGGCCGAGAAGGCGCGCCGCGCCCATCGCCATCGCTCCCGTGTCGAGCGGCGGGGCGACCTGCCAGGCGAGCCGGTCGAGGGCGAGCGGCGGCCGACGATTGAGGATGCGATAGAGATAATGCCGCCGCCGCGCCGAGTGGCGGGCGTCGAAGGTCTCGTCGACGCGAGCCGCGGCGAGCACGGCGACCGGCTCGGGCCGCAGGTGGGCGTTGATTGCGTCGCGCACGGTGTCGGCGCGCCACTCACGGGCGAAGTCGAGGTGGGCGACCTGGCCGCGCGCGTGGACGCCGGTGTCGGTGCGGCCGGCGCCGAAGACACGCGTCGGTGCGCCACAGAGCTTTTCCGCCGCCTCCTCGAGCGCCTGTTGCACGGAGCGGCCGTTCTCCTGGCGCTGCCAGCCCACGAAGGGGCCGCCGTCATACTCCACGAGGAGCCGATATCGGGGCAAGCTAGACGGCCCCGAACCGGTCGCCGACGGCGATCCGTGCCCCCCGCAGGAAGGCGTCGGTGTCGACGGGACCCTTCCCCGCCCGCTGCACCCGCGTCGGGCGGATGGCCCCCACTGCGCAGGCGATGGTGAGGCGGTCGTCGAGGACGGTGCCGGGCTCGCCCTCCCCGTCCACCACCACCACATTGAGGATCTTGAGACGCTCGGTCTTGTCGCCGACCCTCATCGTGGTGTGGGCGCCCGGCATCGGATTGAGACCGTGGATGTGGTTGCGCACGGCTTCGGCGGACGCGTCGAAGTCGATCACGGCCTCGGCCTTGTCGATCTTGTTGGCGTAGGTCGCGCCTTCCACGGGCTGCTTCTCCAGCGTGAGGGCGCCCCGCTCGAGCCCGCCGAGCGCCCGCCCCATCAGGTCGGCGCCGAGGCGGGAGAGTCGCTCGGTCAGCTCGCCCGCCGTATCGTCCGGGCCGATCGCGACGCGCTCCACCATGGCGACGGGACCGGTGTCGAGGCCCTTCTCCATCTTCATGACGCAGACGCCCGTCTCGGCGTCGCCCGCCATGATGGCGCGCGCCACCGGGGCGGCCCCCCGCCAGCGCGGCAGAAGCGAAGCGTGGACGTTGAACGCTCCGAGGCGCGTCGCCTGGAGCACGCTCTCGGGCAGGAGCAGCCCGTAGGCGACCACCACCGCCGCATCGGCCTCGAGCGCCGCGATGGCGCCCGCCTCCTCGCGCAGGCTCGTCGGATGGCGCACCTCGATGCCGAGCGCGTCGGCCGCCTCGTGCACCGCCGAGCGGCGCTCGGCCATGCCCCGCCCCGCCGGCCGCGGCGGCTGGGTGTAGACGGCGCAGATCTCGTGGCCCTGGCCGACGATCTCCATCAGCGTCGGCACCGCGAAGGGCGGCGTCCCCATGAAGACGACGCGCATCACGGGCGCACCCCCTCGCCGGCCGACGCGTGCCGCGCCGTCCGCGCCATTGCCCGACGATCGATCATGCGTGCTTGGCCTGCTTCTGGAAGCGCTTCGTCACCCGGTCGCGCTTCAGCCGCGACAGGTGGTCGATGAAGAGAACGCCGTTGAGATGGTCGATCTCGTGCTGGAGGCAGGTGGCGAGGAGCCCCTCGGCAGCCACCTCCCGGCGCTCGCCGTCGCGGTCGAGATAGGTCACGCGCACACAGGCGGGCCGCGTCACGTCCTCGGTATAGTCGGGGATCGACAGGCAGCCTTCCTCGTAGGTGGAGGTCTCCTCCGAGGCTTCGAGGATTTCCGGGTTGACGAGCACCATCGGGTTGGGGTCCGCTCCCTCCTCCGTCACCACGTCGCAGACGATGATGCGTTCGAGCACCCCGATCTGCGGCCCGGCGAGGCCGATGCCGGGGGCCTCGTACATCGTCTCGAGCATGTCGTCCGCCAGCGTGCGGACGCGCTCGTCCACCGCCGCGATGGGCTCGGCCACCTTGCGCAGGACGGGATCGGGCAGAATGAGGATGGGACGTTTCGCCATATTGGCGAAATATGACCCCGCGGGGACGCGGTCAACATTGTCAAACCGCGCATCTGCCGCCTACGCTCCGGCGCATCCTGAAAATCGGCGGAGTTTCCATGGCTTCTCTTCTGACGGTCGGCAGCTGGCGCGCGGACGCCTGGGTGAAGGCGTTCCACACCGCGGCCCCCGGCCGCACCTTCTACCTCTATGGCCGCGACGAGTACGACCCCGCCGAGATCCGATACGCCATCACCTGGCGGCCGCCCGCGGGCCTTCTGCCGAGCCTGCCGAACCTCCAGGCCATCTTCAATCTCGGCGCCGGCGTCGACGGCGTCCTCGCCGATCCCGACCTTCCGGATCTGCCGGTGGTGCGCCTCGTCGACGACACGCTGACGGGGCCGATGGGCGAGTGGGTCGCGCTGCAGGTCCTCACCCATCACCGCCGAGCCCTCACCTATCTCGCCCAACAGGGGCGCCAGGAGTGGGAGGAACACGACCAGCCGGTCGCCTCGCAGGTGCGCGTCGGCATCATGGGCTACGGCATCCTCGGCTCCCACTGCGCCAAGGTGCTCACGACGCTCGGCTACACCGTGTCCGGCTGGTCGCGATCGCCGAAGCCCGCCGACGTGCCGCTCCATGTCGGCGCCGAAGGGCTCCCCGAATTCCTCGCGAACACCGACTATCTGGTGGTGCTCCTGCCGCTCACGCCGCAGACCCGCGACATCATCGACGCCGAGCTCATCGGCCAGCTGGCGCAGGACGGGGTGATGGGCGGACCGGTCCTCATCAACGCCGGACGCGGCGGGCTGCAGAACGAGGACGACCTTCTCGCCGCGCTGCACTCCGGCACCCTCGCGGGGGCGAGCCTCGACGTGTTCCAGACCGAGCCGCTGCCCGCCGACCATCCGCTGTGGACGGCGCCCAACCTCGTCATCACCCCCCACGCCGCGGCGCCGAGCAACCCGACGGCGGTCTCGCGCTACATCACGGGCCAGATCAGCGCGTTCGAGGCGGGCAAACCGCTGCAGAACGTGGTCGAACGCGGCCGCGGATACTAGGGCGCGTGGGGCCGGCGCGCCTATGCACGGCGCGCCCTTCTCAGCCTCGTTGCAAAATGGTCTAGTCTCGTCAGATCGATGGGCTGCATCGCGCGGCCGGCCAAAGGTAGCTCTATGTACGACCTCGTCATTGCGAATGGCACCGTCGCCACGGCGGCCGACGTCTATCGGGCCGACGTCGGCATCAAGGACGGGGTCATCGTGGCGCTCGGCCGTGGCCTCACCGGCGCGGCCGAGACCATCGACGCCGCCGGGCGCTACGTGCTGCCCGGCGGTATCGACAGCCACGTCCACATCGCCCAGCCCTCCGGCGAGGGGATCGTGATGGCCGACGACTTCGAGAGCGGCACCCGCTCCGCCCTCTTCGGCGGCAACACCACGGTGCTGCCCTTCTGCATCCAGGAAAAGGGTGAGGCGCTGCGGACCGCCCTCACCGACTACCACGCGAAGGCCGCCGGCAACTGCTACACCGACGTGTCCTTTCATCTCGTCATCTCCGACCCGAGCGAGGCCGTGCTCGGCCAGGAGCTGCCCGCGGCGGTGGCGGACGGCTACACCTCGTTCAAGATCTTCATGACCTACGAGGCGCTGCGCCTCAACGACGCCGAGATCCTCGCCACCATGGACACCGCCCGCCGCACCGGCGCGCTCGTCATGGTCCACTGCGAGAACGAGGACGCCATCCGCTTCCTCGTCGACAAGTTCACCGGCGAGGGCCATCTGGAGCCGCGCACCCATGCGACGACGCGGCCGGTGGTGGTGGAGCGCGAAGCCACTCACCGCGCGATCAGCCTCGCCGAGGTGGTCGACGTGCCGGTGGTGATCGTCCACGTCTCCAACGGCGCGGCGATGGAGGAGATCGCCCGCGCCCGCGCCCGCGGCCGCCCGATCGTGGGCGAGACCTGCCCGCAGTATCTGATGCTGACGGAGGACGACCTCTCCGGCATGGACTGGGAGGGGGCGAAGTTCGTCTGCTCGCCGCCGCCGCGCGACAAGGCGGAGCAGACGAATATCTGGCGCGGTATCGAGACGGGGATCTTCGACCTCTTCTCCTCCGACCACTGCCCGTTCCGCTACGACGACGATCGCGGCAAGCTGAACCCCAAGGGCCGCAACGACTTCCGCCACATCCCGAACGGCATTCCGGGGGTGGAGACGCGGCTGTCGATCCTCTTCTCCGAAGGGGTCATGAAGGGGCGCATCGATCTGCCGCGCTTCGTGGCGATGACCGCCACCAACCACGCCAAGACCTACGGCCTCTACCCGCGCAAGGGCACGATCGCGGTGGGATCCGACGCCGACATCGCCATCTGGGACCCCGATGCCGAGCGCGTCATCCGCCACGCCGAGCTCCACGATGCGGCCGACTATTCGCCCTACGAGGGCATCGCCGTGCGGGGCCGGCCGGAAACGATGATCCTGCGCGGCAAGGTGATGGTGCGCGACGGGGCGCTCGTCGGCGAGAAGGGCTATGGCGCCTATCTGCCCCGCGGCCTCTCCGATCGCGCCAAGCCGCCGACGGAGTGAGCCGGGCGGCGGGGGATGGCGACAGGACCGCCGAGGCTCGCCCGTTCCGCCCGGCGCCGCTATAGTCACACGATGTTCAGCCGACACTCAGGCTGGGACGTGTCAATCGTTCCACGGGACCGCTGAAGTCGGAATGGAGAGGTCCATGAAGCCCATCCTGCTGGCCGCCGCGGCGATGCTGCCGGCGACGCTCGCCGCCGCGCAGAGCTTTCAGACGGCGCTGCCCGTAAGCCCCGCCGAGCGGCGCTCCATCGAGGCGCGCCTCAGCACGATCCTCGACTATGCCAACACCGGCGAGGTGAGCCGCTTCAACCTGCCGAGCGGGCGGGTCGTCGCGGTGCGCACCTATCAGCCGGTGCGCCGACGCGGCGAGCCGCCGTGCCGCGGCTATCGCATCGACCTCGACGGCGAGGGCGGCCACACCGCCGTCGACGGCTTCCGCTGCCGCCGGCCGGACGGGGCGGCGTGGGTGATCGTGGAGCCCGAGATCGTGGTCGCCCAGGAGAGCGGCCCGCTCGATCTGCGCAGCCCCTTCGACACGCCTACGCAGCCGCCGCAGGGCGAGCCGCCCTTCAACCCCTTCTCCACCGAGCCGCGCCGCCCCGGCGAGCCGCTCTATGCCGACGAGCCGATCTATCCGGACGAGCGTGCGCCGATCGTGACCGGTCCGGCGCCGATCCCCCGCCCCGCCCCGCGCGACGAGGTGGCGAGCGCCCCGCCCGCGGAGACCCCCGCCGATGCCGCACCAGCCTCCACCCCCGCCGCCCCGCAGACGACGGTGGCTGAGGGGATCGAGGGCGGTGATCTCGGCACCCTTTCCGACACGGCGCAGACGGCGGCCGACCCGGTCGCGTCGCAGCGCGTGCGACAGGTGATCCCGGCAACGGGCGACAACGCTTCGGAGGGCGGCACCCCTGCGCCCTCGACCGACACGGCGAGCGCGACCGCCACCCCGCCGGCCGCCGACACGACGTCGCAGGCGGAGGTCGGCTCCAGCGTGCTCGCCCGCTCCCCGGCCGCTCCCGCCGCACCCACCGCCCCTGCCGACCCCGCAGCCGGCTCCACCCGGATCGTCGGCGAGCGCGACGATGCCGGCGGCGCAAGCTATGCCGGCGACGCGCAGATCGTGGGGGCGCTGGTCGATCTCGACTATCTCGCCAGCGAGACCGCCGACGCGGCGGCCGTTGAGAAGGCGATCGACGAATTCGCCCGTGACGAGCGCTTCGCCCTCCCCGTCTCGCCCGACGCTCTGGCGGCGAAGCTCAGTGCGGCGCTCGACCGCTCCGAAGCGCTGCCGCGCTGTCCCGCGGACGGGCCGGCCGGCAGCATCTGCATCAGCGCCAACTGATCGACCTCGCGTCCCGAGCCGCCGCGCGGTTCAGGGCGCGAGGCTCACCTTGGCCACCGTCGGGCTCTGCACCACGCGCACGGAGAGGTTCGTCGCCTCCGTCACCGGCACGCGCACCTCCCGCCCGCCTTCGATGGTGTAGACCGCGCCGTCGATGCGCACGCGGAAGGGACCGTCGGCACCGATCACCCGCGTCCCCGTCGCGGCGGGGATGCGCAGCCAGCCATCCTCCGCACGCACCTCGGTCACCTCCGCCTGACGCTGCAGCGGGGCGACGAGGCGCCGCGTGATGCCGAGATCGACCGCGCCCGTCACGTCGAGCCACCACGCCCCCGCCCCGGCAACGCCGAGGAGCAGGAGGGCGAGCATCAGCGTGCCGGCGAGGCTGCCGGTCTTGCTGCGACGGCGGCGGGTGGGCATCACCTCGCGCGCCTCCTCGCGGCGCACGGCGACGTCGTCCTTCATCGCGGCGATCACCACGCGAGGCTCGCGCTTGCGCGCGCCGCGCCGGCCCGCCGGCGTCACCGCCAGCTCCGAGCCGGTGGCGGGCCACTCGCGCCCGCGCCGTGGACGGACGGGCTCCACCGGCCCCAGCGGCGGGGCCTTGGCGCGCGGATCGTCCCGCCTCACGTCGATGTCGTCGAGATCGGCATCGTCGTGCTCGACCTCGTCCTCGGGCGCCTCGGCGACGTCGTCGGGCTCGGGTTCGGCGAGCTCCTCCTCGACGGTCGCGTCGAGCGGAGGGGCATCCTCGGTCGGCGTTTCGTCGACGAAGACGAGCTCCTCGTCGAGCGCGCCCTCGAGGCGGGCGGCGAGGGAATCGGGTCGCGGTTGGGGCGTGTCGCGCAGCGGAGCGCCGTCCGGCGTCACCGCGGCGGGCGAGTTGGGGGTCTGTGGCGCGCCAGGCGTGCCGGTGGGGAAGTCGATCCCGCACACGGGGCAGCGATAGGCGCCCGCGACCACGGGTTCGCCGCAAGCGCGGCAACGAAAGAAGGCTCGAGAGGCCAAAAAACACGCCCCCTTCTACAGGATGGCCGGCGAATGCCACGCTCGGCCGGCATGGTCAAACAGTGAGCTGAAACAAATGATACCTGCCGGGCGCGACGCCGTCGGGCAACGGCAGCGAAACGGCCTTGTCAAATGGAAGGACAAAACTTGTCACGATGATGGCATCGGGACGCGCCACGGCGAGGATCGCCGGGGCGAGCCACCCGCCGATCGCGGCGTTGCCCACCGCGTCCGCCGAGCCGAGATCATTGTGAATGAGAGCGGCCCGCCGGCCAAGCCTCGGAAGCGAGGCCGGAAGGGTGTCGCGGATCTCGCCGATCACCATGTGGTGGGCATCCGGCAGCACGCCCACCGCCGCCTGGACGAAGTTGTCGAAGGCGAACACCTCGCGGTCCGGAAACAGGGCCACGAGGTGATCGTAGGTGCGCCCGGCGCCGATGCCGAGGTCGATGATCGGCCCGTCGATGCCGACGAGGCGCTCGGCTGCGGCGTCGAGCAGCAGCCGCTGGGCGCTCATGCGGCGAATGAAACTGTCGAGGCGGCTCATTGGAGGTGGATCAGGCCGCCTTGCGATAGAGCCAGTAGCGCCCGAGCTCGGCGTCGGCGCTGCGCGGCATCTCCTCGAAGCCCGGCATGTCGAGCGCGATGCCGCTCGCCACGTAGCCGCCGGGTGCGGTGCGCTCGCTGATCTGCGGGGCGAGCCAGGCGGCCTTGGCGAGATCGGCGGTCGGGTCGCCGGTGCCGAGGTCGCAATGGACGAGCGCCGCCGGTCGCTTCACCCGCGGCCCGCAATAGGCGAGCGTGTCCCGGATCTCGCCGATGATCATGTGGTCGCCGTCGGGGATCGACGCGGGATGGGCCGTCACCGCGCGATCGAACACGAAGATCTCGCGGCCCGGCAGGATCTCGCGCAGGTGATCGAAGGTCCGCCCGTTGCCGAGGCCGAGCTCCAGCACGGGACCGTCCACGTCGGCGATCATCTCGGCGACGCGTTCGAGGAACAGCTTCTGCGCCGTCATGCGGGCGATGAAGACGTCGAGGCGGCTCTTGCGGCGGTTGGGCGCCGCGGCGGCGGGCACGTCGCTCACGAGCGCAGCGCCGAGCGCAGCCGCTCGGGGTCAGGCATGCCCTTCTGGACGAGTTCGGGATTGTCGCCGGCGGTGTAGATCTTCAGCACGCCACAGTTGAAGATGCGATCGACGAAGGACTGGTCGATGCGCACGGTGCGGATCGATTCCAACTCGATCTCCAGGCGCTCCTTGCTGAAGACGCCGCGCGACAGGAGCACCCGCTCCTCGCCGACGGTCAGGAGGGTGCAGCGCGTCTTGATCCACCACACGATGAGCCAGACGATGCCGACGCCGATCGGCACCAGCACGCAGGCGAGGAGGAAGTAGCCGGGCTCGTCCGCGAACATGCGCGGGTGCTCCTGGTAGCGCGGTTTCAATGTGGCGGGACTGTCAATCATCGGTCAATGCGGCCTTCGTGGCGTGGGCAGATGAGATCATGCAACTTACGCACCGCGCGCGCTGCGCAGCGCGGCGCGGAGACGGTCGGGATCCGGCAGGCCCGCTTGCACGATCTCCGGATTGTCGCCGGCGGTATAGACCTTCAGGATCCCACAATTGAAAATGCGGTCGACGAAGCTTTGATCCACGCGGACCGCGCGAATCGATCCCATCTCCACCTCGACGCTCTCCTTGCTGAAGATGCCGCGACGGAGCGTCACCCGCTCTTCGTCGATGGTGACGAGGGCCGATCGGTTGGTGATGTACCACCAGACCAGCCAGATGATGCCGACGCCGAAGGGAACGAGCAGGCAAGCCAGGATGAACTTTCCCGGCTCGTCGGCGAACATGGTGGGGTGTTCTCGGTAGGTCGGGGTCATGACGAGCCTTCTGTTGGGCGATGCCGCGTCCCCCATATGGGGGCGCGATAGGGCCGGCGCGACTCGTGTCCCGCGGAAGCCCGCATACCCCAAGGCCGTGCGCGGCGCCAGCCGTCGCCCGGCCACCGTCGCACTCAACGCGCCGCCCCGCACCACCGTTCCCCCGCGCGCCACCGCGGGGAAGACGCGCGGCAGTACCCGCGCGCCCGGCCGCCACGCCGGCGATCGCCCGATCGAACTCGGACCCTAGCGCCGGTTCAATGAACTCACGTTCACCGAATCGGCTCCAGCTTCTTTGTCTGCGCGCGTTCCGAGCGGAAAACCGGCTCCACTCTTCCTGAACGCGCTAGTGGAAGTGCTCGTAGCGGATGGTGCGGTAACGTCCCGGAGCGATGAGCCTTCGGCAGCACACGTTGACGGAGTGCAGTGGCCCTTCGATCTCGCGGCGCCAGAACGCGAGGAAGCGCTCGAGCACCGGGAAGTCGGGGGCCTGGTCGTAGTCCTGCCAGACATAGGTCTGCAGAATGCCGGGGTGGTCGGGTAATCTGTAGAAGATCTCCGCCGTCGTGAGGCTGTAGCCGGCAAGCTGCCGCTCCAGAGCCGACGCCATAGCTGCCCTCCATTGTGCGACAGCGAAAAGTCTGCCATGTCGGCGCCGAGAAGCAAGCCGGCAAATCGAATTTCGCCCAGCATCACAACAGCTTAGCTTGGCAGCCACCATGGTGGACTGCTAGCAGCCCTCCCCTTGGGGCAAGGTGTCGGCCTTGACCGCGCGCCGTTTTCCCATCGGCCGATCGGGACCGACGGTGGTATCGGTCGCCACCTGATGCTCGATCTCGGCGTTGAGCTCGGCGCCCGCGAGCAGGATCACGAGCGAGACGTAGAGCCACATCATGAAGCCGATGATGGCGCCGAGCGAGCCATAGGTCGCGTTGTAGTCGGCGAAATGGGCGAGGTAGAAGGAGAAGGCGGCCGACACGGCGATCCACATCACCGCCGTCGCCAATGTGCCCCAGGAGATCCACCGCCAGCGCGGCGGCCGGCGCGACGCTCCGTACTTGAACAGGAGGCCGATCCCGACCACCAGCACGAGGAGGAGGATCGGCCACCGCAGCACCGAGATCAGCGTCGCCGCGGCGCTGCCGAGGCCCACATAGCCGAGGACGGCCGGCACCACCACCGTCGCCGCAAGGAGCGCCACGGCACCGAAGATGCCGGCGATCGTGAAGGCGAAGGACGTGAGGGTGAGGCGGACGAAGCCGCGCTTCTCACTTTCGTTGTAGGCGATGTTGAGCGCGGAGAAGAGCGCCTTCACCCCGGCGTTGGCGCTCCAGAGCGCCACGCCGAGGCCGATCGCGAAGCCGACGCCGAGCTGCCCCTGCGGCTGCGAGGCGAGACGCTTCAGCTCGCCACTGACGATGTCGATGCCCGACTGCGGCATGACGCCGGCGAGAAGGCCCATGTGCCCGTCCACCGTTCCCACGTCGGCGACGAGCCCATAGAGGGCGACGAAGGCGGTGAGCGCCGGGAAGACCGCCAGGATGAGGAAGAAGGTGGCCCCGCCGGCGATCAGCGAGACGTTGTCCTCGCCGATCGCCTGCCAGGTGCGCACGAGGATCGCCTTCCAGCCGGCGAGCGGAATGGCAAGGACGCTCCCGGCCTCACGGCCGCCAGCGCAGGGCAATGTCGCTTCGTCGCGCATCGATCACCTCCATCTCGACCCTAAAGCGCTCTCGGCAAGCGCCGGTTCCGCCCCCGGCGACACCTGCGAGGCCAAAGCGCGGCGAAATGCGCACCAAAATCAGGTTGATTGAGGCTCGGATTACTAGACTGAGCGCGGCAAAGCGCTTCTCGCGCCGCAACCCGTCGGCTACAAGAAGGCACGGGCCGCCTTTCGCGCGGCGTAGCGATCGGCACCGAGGGGAGCACCGTGGCCGACACTAGACTGCCTGTTGCGCCGCACGCTCACGGACCGTCGCGCCGAGGACACATGCGCCCTCCATCCTCTCCCGCCCACCCTGGACAATTGGCGGACAAGGCCGCCTGATGATGCTGCGTTTTGCCTACAACACCAATGGCTGCACCCATCACCGGCTCGACGACGCGATCGAGATGATTGCCGATGCGGGCTACTCGGGCGTGGCCCTCAGCCTCGACGTGCACCACTTCGACGCTTTCGCCGACGATTATGAACGTCACGCCGAACGCCTTGCCGCTCGCCTCGCCGCCCTCGATCTGGCCGCGACCGTGGACGCCACCGGCCGCTACGTGCTCGACCCGCGCGATCCCTACGCCCCGAGCCTCATCGATCCCACCGCCGAGGGACGGGCGCGACGCCTCGCCTTCCTGGAGCGGGCGATCCGCGTGGCGGCGATCTGCGGGGCGGAAGCGGTGTCGTTCGGCTCCGGCCGGCCCAAGCGCGGGGCGAGCCAGCAGGAGACCGGCGCCCATCTCCTCGACGGGCTGAAGCAGGTCGCCGACCTCGCCGCCGCCGCCGGTGTTCCGGCGGCCCTCGCGCCGACGCCCGGCCACATGGTCGCGACCCTCGACGACTTCAAGCTGGTGCGCGATGCGGTGAAGCAGATGACCGAGGCACCTCTCGCCCTCTCCCTCGATGCGGGTCATTGCCTCCTCGCCGGCGGCACCGATCCCCACGCGGCGGCGAAGGAATATGCGACGGTGCTCGCAAGCCTTTCGATCGAGGACGTGCGCCGGCCAAGCGGCGACAAGGTCGCCCTCGGCGACGGCGAGCTCGACGTCGCCGCCCTCCTCGCCGTGCTCCAGGACATTGACTTCGACAAGCTGATCGTGGTCGGCATGCCGACGCGCTCGCACGTGGCGCACGCGTCGATCCCGGCCGGGCTCGACTACGTGGAGGAGCGGCTGCCGAGCGACTGAGGGGACGGCCGGGCGGCCCCCCTCGCCCGGCTCACCCTCGCCCGGTCCGGGCCTCAGGCGACGCGGTCGCCCTTCTTCACCTTCACCGCGCGGCTGTCGGCGGCGGGCAGCATCTTGCCCGCGTCGCGCGTCACCACCACGTCGAGCACGGTCGGCCCGTCGGTGCGGGCGAAGGCCTCGCGGAACGCCGCCGGCAGCGCGTCGGGCTCGGTGACGCGGATGCCCGCCGCGCCCATCGCCCGGGCGACGGCGGCATAGTCCGTCTCGTGGAGGTCCGAGGACTGGTAGGACCCCTCGCCGTACATCAGGTGCTGCAGCGCCTTCACGTAGCCCGATGCGGCGTTGTTCACCACCACGATGGTGACGGCGAGGCGCATGCGGATCGCCGTCTCGAGCTCGCCGAGCGTCATGTTGAAGCCGCCGTCGCCCGTCAGCGCCACCACGGTGCGCCCGGGCGCGGCGAGCTTCGCCCCCATCGCCCCGGGCAGACCGTAGCCGATCGAGGCGAAGCCGCGGTCCGGCACATAGGCCCGACCCGGCAGGCGCGTGTCGAAGAGCAGGCCACCCCAGTGCGCCGCGAACCCGCCGTCGGCGATGAAGATGCCGTCGTCGGGAAGCTCGGCGCGCATGTCGCGGATCAGCCGGCCCATGCCGATCGGCACCTCCTCGCTGTCGTAGCGGGGGGCGGCCTCCTTGCGCCAGGCGGCCATCTTGTCGGCGATCTCGGCATGGTAGGCGGCGCGCCGCGCCTTCGCCTCACCCGCGCCCGGCGACAGAGCCGCCGCGAGATCCTGAAGGCCCGCCCGCGCGTCGCCCCAGAGCCGCACCGTGGGCTCGAAGGTGCGCCCCATCTCCTCCGCCACGATGTCGAGGTGGATGATGGTGCGGTCGGTCGGCGGCACGATGTAGCGCTTGGTGGCGATCTCGCCGAGCTTGCAGCCCACGACGAGAAGCGCGTCGGACACGGCGATGAGATCGTTGGCGATGCGGTCGTAGCGGCCGAAGAGGCCCGCCGACATCGGGTGGGTGCAAGGGATCGCCCCCTTGCCCGTCATCGTATGGGCGACGGGGATGCCGTTCTCCTCGGCAAAGCGCGTCAGGACCTCGGCGGCGCCGGAAAGGTGCACGCCGCCACCGGCGAGGACCATCGGCCGCTCGGCGCGCGCGAGGATCGCGGCGGCCTCGTCGAGCGCATCGGCGTCGGGCCGGCAGCGCAGGGCCGGCACACTCGCAAAGATCGGGTCGACGTGGAACGCCCCCTCCTCGAAGCCGTGGGTGCCGTGGGCGATGTCCTCCGGCACGTCCACCACCACCGGGCCGGGGCGACCCGTGGTGGCGATCTCGAAGGCGCGCCGCATCATCTCCGGAATGCGGGCGACCGATTCGAGACGCAGGAAGGCCTTCACCGCGGGCTTCAGGATCGCCGCCTGATCGGTCTCCTGCGTCATGTTCTTGCCGGCGTGGTCGCGGTTGGCGTCGCCCACGATCACGACGAGCGGACTGCCCGCGTTGAGCGCCTCGACGAGGCCCGTCACGAGGTTGGTCGCGCCCGGGCCGAGCGTCGCGTCGGCGAGCCCCACCCGACCCGACACCTTGGCGTAGGCATCGGCGAGGAAGACGGCGCAGCGCTCGTCGTTGATGAGGTGATGATCGAGGCCGAGGCGGCGGGCCGCGTCGTAGAAGGGCAGGAGCTGGAAGCCGCCCATGCCGAACATCGGGCCGCCTTCGGCCGCCTTGATCATCTGGGCGAGCGCCTCGCCGCCGGTCATCTCGTTGGTCACGTGGGATCCTTCTTGCTCGGCGCCGGGCGACGGACGGCGGCCGCGTTCTGGGCGATGGTGACCCCCATTCCTGAGGCCATGTAGCCGCCGTCGACGAAGAGGGTCTGGCCGGTGACGTAGCTCGCCTCGTCGGAGGCGAGGAAAGCGACCGCATGGGCGGTCTCGCGCTCCTCGCCATAGCGGGCCATCGGGATGGTGCGGACGTAGTCGGCGCGCATTTCGGCGGTATGGCCGGCGCGCGACATCGGCGTGTCCACCGGGCCCGGACCCACGGCGTTGGCGGTGATCCCGTAGGGGCCGAGCTCCAGCGCCATCTGGGCGGTGAGGTGGATGAGCCCCGCCTTCGCCGTACCGTAGGCGACGCGGCCGAACCCGGCCCGGGCGCCGGAGATCGAGGTGATGGACACGAAGCGCCCGCCCGCCCCCATCGCGACGAGGTCGCGCGCAGCGAGCTGATAGAGCAGAAAGCCGGCGGTGAGGTTGACGGTCAGCGAGGTCTCGAAATTGTTGAGGTCGGTGTCGAGAAAAGGCGCGACGGAGGCGTAGCCGGCGGCGTGGATGACGACGCCCGGCGGTCCCATCAGATGCACCGTCTCGTGATAGGCGCGGCGCAGTGCATCGGCCTCGGAAACGTCGCAGCGGAAGGCGGCGGCGTCGGGCAGGGCCGCCGCCATCTCGGCGACGTTGGCGCCGCGGTCGAAGAGGGCGACGCGCCGCCCCGCCGCGGCAAGCCGCTGGGCGATGGCGAAGCCGAGGGCGCCGGCACCACCCGTGACAATGGCGGTTCGCGGCACCGGAAGGGGTTCGAAGGGGGGCGCGATGGCGATCATGCTGCGGGTACCGTGAGTGTGAGGCCACCGTCGACGGGCAAAGCCACGCCGGTGATGTATCGGGCGGCGTCGGAGGCGAGGAAGGCCGCCGCGTGGGCGACGTCGAAGGCGCTCCCCTGACGTTTCATGGGCGGAGCGGCGGCACGACGTGCGGCGAGATCCTGCGCCGCGGTCGCCCGCCCCGCGATCATAGCCGCCACGTGCGGCGTGTCGATGAGGCCCGGCATGATGACGTTGGAGCGGATGCCCTCGGCGGCATGGGCGACGGCGATCGTCTGCGACAGGCGATTGAGCGCCGCCTTCGAGGCCTCGTAGGAGACGTAGGCGTAGCCGCCGGAGGCGACGGCGGCGACGGAGGAGATGAACACGAACGCCCCGCCGCCCGCGCGCCGCATCGCCGGCAGCGCCGCCCGCGCCGCGAGGAGGGCGGCGTCGACGTTGATCGCGAACACCGCCGACCAGTCATCGAGGCTCGTCTCCTCCACGCCGCCCGGCCGGCTGACGCCAACGTTGTAGTGCACCACGTCGAGCCCGCCGAACCGCGTCTCGGCGAGGTCGACGACGCGGGCGACGTCCTCCTCCCGCCGCACGTCGGCCGCGACGGCGACGGCCTCGCCGCCCTCCCCGACGATGATGTCGACGGTCTCCTTGGCCGCGGCCTCGTTGACGTCGACGGCGACGACCTTCGCCCCTTCGCGGGCGAACACCACCGCAGCGGCCTTGCCGTTGCCCCAGCCGGGCCCGACCGAGCCCGCCCCGAACACCACCACGCGCTTTCCCGAAAGACGTTCCGGCACCCGCCCCTCCCCGCTCATTGTGTCATCGTCCCGGGCAGCCACAGCACGATCTCGGGGAAGAGGAGCGCGAGGGCGAGCACGAGGAGCTGCAGCAGCACGAACGGGATGATGCCTCGGTAGATCGCTCCCATCGACACCACGTCCCCGGCCGCGCCCTTCAGATAGAAGAGAGCGAAGCCGAAGGGGGGCGTGAGGAAGCTCGTTTGCAGGTTCACCGCCACGAGGACCGCGAACCAGTAGACGAGGTCGCCGCGCGCCACGTGGTCGCCGAGGTCCATGCCGGCGACGAGCGGCGCGAAGATCGGCAGCACGATGAGCGTGATCTCGATCCAGTCGAAGAAGAAGCCCATGGCGAAGATCATCGCCATCATGGCGAGGAGCAGCCCCCAGTCGCCGACATTGAGCGCCTGGGCGGTCTCCACCAGGAAGCTGTCGCCGCCGACCTTTCGGAAGATGTAGGAAAACGCCGTCGCCCCCACGAAGATGAAGAACAGCATGGCGAGGGTGCGCACCGAGCCGTCGGCGCTCTGGAAGAGCACCTTGCGGTTCAGCCGGCCGCGCACCAGCCCGATGAGGAGCGCCCCCACCGCCCCGACGCCGGAGGCCTCCGTGGGTGTGGCGAAACCGCCGAGGATCGAGCCGAGCACCAGGATGATGAGGAGAAACGGCACCACGAGGGCGACGACGGTGTCCTTCAGGAGGCCTTTGCGCTCCTCCGGCGGTGGCGGCGGCGCCTTGGGGGCGACCTCCGGCCGCAACGCCGCATAGCCGGTGATGAAGAGGACGTAGAGCACCGACAGCAGCAGCCCCGGCACCAGCGCCGCCACGAAGAGATGCCCGATCGAGACCGACAGCAGGTCGCCCATGAAGACGAGCATGATCGAGGGCGGGATGAGAATGCCGAGGGTGCCGGCGGAGGCCACCGTGCCCGCCGCGAGCGAGGGCCGGTAGCCGCCCGCCACCATGGTGGGCAGGGCGAGCACGGTGAGCATCACCACCGACGCGCCGATGATGCCGGTCGCCGCGGCGAGGATCGTGCCCATCAGCACCACCGCGAGACCGAGCCCGCCCGGCACCACGCGCAAGAGGCGCTGCAGCGTGAGAAGCAGATCCTCCGCGATCCGCGTTCGCTCCATGACGAGGCCCATGAAGATGAACATCGGCGCCGCCACGAGCACCGGGTTCTCGATGGTGCCGCCGAAGATGCGGTTGGGGATCAGCGTCGCGTGGACGAGGCGCATCTCCCCCGTCGCGATGGCGATGATGCCGAAGACGAGCGAGATGCCCATCAGCATGATCGCCACCGGCGCGCCGGAGAAGAGGCCCACCACGAGGGTGGCGAACATCAGGCCGGGAAGCGCCCCGTCGAGCATTTCGGGCATCACGGCCGCCTTTCGGGGGTGGCGGGACGGTCGGCGTGCGGGCCGGTCTCCACGAAGCCTTCCGAGGCGTCTCGCTCGAACGGGTCGGCGAGGAGATCGGGCCGCTTCAGCGCCACGTAGGCACGCAAGGCCACCGCCACCCCGCCGAGCATCGCGAGCACCGCCGACAGCGGCACCGCCGACTTGATGATCCAGCGCTCCGGCAGGCCGACGCCGCCGGTCGACCCCTCGCCGCGGACGAAGGCGCGCCAGGCGAACTCGGTGCCGTAGATCGTCACGAAGACCATGAAGGGGATGAGGAAGAGGACGATCGCCGCAATCTCGATCCGCAGCCGGGTGCGGCCGGAGAAGGAGGTGGAGAACACGTCGATACGCACGTGCGCGTCCTTCAGGTAGGCGTAGCCGAAGGCGAGCACGGCGATGGCGCCGTGCAGATGCCATTCGAGCTCCTGCAGCATGAAGGAGCCGGTGGCGAAGAAGCGGCGGCCGATGACGTCGTAGATGATCACGGCGGCGAGCACGAAGAGCAGGCAACCGCACAGGAAGGCGAAGATGCGGCATGGCCACGAGAGCCACGCCGCAACGGTCAGTGCGCTGCGCATCATGGGGCTCGTCGGCTCGCGTGGACGCCCGGCCTCGCCGCCCGGCATGAGATGCGCAGCACGATGGTCACCTGCCGCCTACTTCAGGTAGCCGTAGTCGGCCCAGTCGGCATACTTCTCGTGGAAGTCCTGGAGGCTCTTCCAGGCGCGGGCGAAGTCCTCGTCCTCGGCGGACATCTCGGCGGCGACTTCGAGCCAGGCGCCGCGGAAGGCGTCGAGCATCTCGTCGTTCCACTTGTGGAACGTCACGCCCTTCTCACGCAGGGTCGCCATCGGCTCCAGCTGCATCGATTCCCCGCGCGCGCTCGTCAGCGCCACGTTGGCCGCGCACACCTCCTCGATCGCGGCCTGGTCGCGCTTCGACAGCCCCGCCCACACGTCGGTGTTGATGATGAAGGTGATGAGGCTCGTCTGCTGGTGCCAGCCGGGGAAGTAGTAGTTGTCGGCGTAGGTGTTGAGCTCGAGATTGAGGTCGATGGCGGGGAACGACATCTCCGCCGAATCGATGGTGCCGAGCCGCAGCGCCGTCATCGTGTCGGCCGGCGGCAGCGACTGCGCCTGCACGCCGAGCTTCTGCATCACCCGCGCCCCGAGGCCGAAGATGCGCATCTTGAGGCCCTGAAGGTCCTCCACCTTCTCGATGGGCTTGCGGAACCAGCCCGACGCCTCCGGCACCAGGATGGTGCAGAGCACGGAATGGATGTCGTAGCGCCCGCCGATCTCGTTCCACAGCTCCCGGCCTCCGCCATAATACCACCAGGCGGTATATTCCTTCACGTCCGGCCCGAAGGGCGGCGCGGTGAAGAGGCCGGCGGCGGGGATGATGCCCTGGGCGAAGCCCGGCGAGTACCAGCCCGCGTCGACGGCGCCCGTCGACACCGCGTCCCAGATTTCGTTGGAGGCGACGATGGCGCCCGGATCGTTGAACTCGATGTTCAATTCGCCGTTGGTCAGGGTCGAGACGCGCTCGCCCAGCTCGCGTCCGGTGTCGCCGAGGAGCGGCAGAGTGCCGGCGTAGATCGACTGCATCACGAGGTCGGTGGCCTGCGCGGACGTCGCGAGGCCGAGCGCGGCCAGCGCCGCAAGAGACTGCTTCAACAAGGGATTTCCTCCGCCCTATTCTTTTGTCGGACCGTTGATCGGCCTCTCACTCGCTTCTAGCCCGTTCGCCGCATGCGACACAATGACATTGGTCAGGCGACCGCCTTGACTCCCGTCATCGTGCGCACCCGTTCGGCGATCTTGTCGGCGGTGACGCGCAGGACGTTTTCCATGGTGGGCGCGTAGGCGATCGGCGCGCGTGGCGATCCGAGCCGGGCGATCGGCGACTTCAGCACCGCGTGCTCGGCGACCGTCGCGGCGATCTCCGCGCCGAAGCCCGCCACCGCCACCGCCTCGTGGGCGACGAGACAGCGCCCGGTCTTGGCGACCGAGGCGAGCACCGCCTCCTTGTCCCACGGCCACAGGGTGCGCAGGTCGATCACCTCGGCGCCGATGCCCTCGCGCGCCAGCTCCTCCGCGGCCTTCGCCGCCTCGTGAACGCATGCCGACCAGGACACGATGGTGACGTCGCTGCCCGCCACCATCACCCGCGCCTTGCCGAGCGGATCGGCCTCCGCCTCCTGCGGCACCTCGCCTTCGAGGGGCCACAGATTCTTGTGCTCCATGTAGACGACGGGGTCGTCGCACCGGATCGCGGCGAGGAGGAGGCTGTAGTTGTCGGCCGGCGTCGCCGGGCAGACGACGACGAGGCCGGGAATGTGGGTGTACCAGGCCTCCAGCGACTGCGAGTGCTGGGCGGCGGAGGAGCGCCACATGCCGATCGGCTCGCGCACGGTGATCGGCACCTTGGACTGGCCGCCGAACATGAAGCGGGCCTTCGCCGCCTGGTTCACGAGTTCGTCGACGGCGCAGAGGGCGAAGTCGCTGAAGCGCATCTCCACCACCGGCCGCGTTCCGGTCATCGCCGCACCGCAGGCGACCCCCATGATGGCGGCCTCCGAGATCGGCGCATCCGACACCCGCCCGGGCCCGAAGCGCTCCACGAGCCCCTTGTATTGGCCGAACACGCCGCCGCGGCCGAGGTCCTCGCCGAGGCACCACACCGTCGGATCGGCCTCCATCGCCTCGGCGACGGCCCGCTTGCCGGCTTCGATATAGGTCGTCATCGCGCCGCTCCTCAAAAGGCCATGACGCGGGGCGAGCCCACGTCCTGCACGTCGTCGAAGGCGCCGTCGGCGTCCGGATAGGGCTGGGCGGAGGCGAAGGCGGCGTCCTCGGCCATCGCGCGGGCGACCTGCGCGACGTCGGCGTCGAGATCGGCGGCGGCGACGCCGGCGAGCTCGAGATGCGCCCGCGCCCGGGCGATCGGGTCTTCCTCGGCGATGCGGCGCGCCACCTCCTCGGCCGGCCGGTAGGCCCCGGGGTCGGCCGAGGTGTGGCCGGTGTGGCGGAAGGTGACGGCGTGGATCAGGAACGGTCCCTCCCCGCCGCGCACCCGCGCGATCGCCTCGCGGGCGAGCTCGTCGACCGCCCCCACGTCGTTGCCGTCGACCCGCTCGGCGGCGATTCCGAGGCTTTCGGCCCGCGCCTTGGCGCCCTCACCGGCCGTCATCGCGCGGGTGCGCGTGGTCGCCGCCCAGTCGTTGTCCTCGCACACGAAGAGCACCGGCAGGGCGAACACCTTCGCCCAGTTGAGGCCTTCGAGGAACGGGCCGCGGTTGATCGCCCCGTCGCCGAACAGACAGCAGACGATGCGGTCGTCACCGAGCAGCTTGATGGCGTGGGCGGCGCCGGAGGCGATGGTGATGTTCGCCGACACCACCCCGTTCGCCCCCAGCATGCCGACGCCGAAGTCGGCGATGTGCATGGAGCCGCCCTTGCCGCCGCAGTTGCCGCCGACGCGGCCGAACAGCTCGCACATCATCGCGCGCGGCTCGGCCCCCTTGGCGAGGGTGTGGCCGTGGCCGCGGTGGGTGGAGAGCAGCCGATCGTCGCGCCGCAGGTTGCCGACGATGCCGACCGCCACGGCCTCCTGACCGATCGAGGGATGAATCGCGCCCAGAACCCGACCGTCCTTCGCCGCCTCGATGGCTTCGAGCTCGAAGGCACGGATCTCGTTCATGCGGCGGAACTGATCGCGCAGACGCGCGACGTCCACGTTCGCCGTCATCGCGTGATGGCGGACGGGATCGGAAGATGAAGGGGCGACACGCGGCGTTTCCTTGGGATGTTGTATTGTTTTTCCGAATGGTATCTGGTCGTACCAGTTGGTCAAGAGACCGCCGGACCCCGTCCGCGACAAGAGTCTGCCCACAACAAGAGTCTGCCCATGGAAGCGCCCCTCCTCGCCCATACCGTCACCAAGCTGAAGGGAGCCGCCGGACGCGTCGTCGTGTGCGGCTCGCACGGGGGGGCCTATGCCGGGCTCCTCGCGGTCGAGGCGGGGCTGAGGGGCATCCTTCTCAACGACGCCGGCGTCGGGCGCGAGGACGCCGGCATCGCCGGCCTCGACGTGTGCGAGGCGTCCGGCATGGCGGCGGCGGCGCTCGGCCACACCACCTGCCGGATCGGCAACGCCGAGGACGCGCTCGCCCGCGGCCGCGTGACGTTCGTCAACCCGTCGGCCGAACGCCTCGGGATCGAGCCCGGGATGACGGCGGCGGAGGCGGCGGACCGGCTCGCGGGCGCCCCGCTGCCGATGCGCCCGCGCGCCGACGCCGACGCCGAGCACCGCCACGAGGAGACGATCAACGGCTGGCATCTCGCGATCTGCGACTCCGCCTCGCTGATCCGGCCCGGCGAGGACGACGGGTGGATCGTCGTCACCGCCTCCCATGGCGGCGTCGTCGGCGACGATCCGGCGACCGCGAGCAAGGCCGACGCCGCCCTCCTCGCCTTCAACGACGCGGGGGTGGGGCTCGAGGATGCGGGCGTCTCCCGCCTACCGGCGCTGCAGGCCCGCGGCATCGCCGCCGTCTGCGTCGACTGCGCCAGCGCCAAGATCGGCGACGGCGCCTCCACCTACGAGGACGGCGTGATCAGCCATATGAACGCCGCCGCCACGGCGATGGGCGCGACGGCGGGCGAGCCGCTCGCAAGCTTCATCGCCCGCGTGACGGCGGCGCCGCGCAGCTGAGGGCTCCGCTCAGGGCGCGGGCTCGGCGGCGCCGGAAGGTCCCTCGGTCCGATCGGGCAGGAAGAGGCCGGCCGCCTCGAAGGCGGCACGCATCTCGGCAACGCCCTGCTCCACCCCGTAACGCGTCTCGATGAGGCGGCGCGCCGCATCCGCCACCGCCTGCCAGCGGGCGGGATCGTCGTAGATCGACAGGATGGCGGCGACGATGTCGGCCGGCTCGTCGGCGACCAGCGCCTCGCGCCCCGGCGTGATCGCGATCCCTTCGGCGGCCACCGCGGAGAGCACCGAGGGGATCCCCGCCGCCATCGCCTGGAACACCTTGCCCTTCACCCCCGCGCCACTGCGCAGCGGGGCGACGAAGAGGCGATGGCGGTCGAACATCGCCTGAAGATCGGCGACGTGGCCTCCCACCACGATGCCGTCGATGCCCGCAAGCGCCTCCTGGGCGTAGGCGCCGTAGGCCGTGAAGGCGACGTCGGGCCGCCGCTCGGCGAGGCGCGGCGCGACCTCGGCGGCGAACCAGCGGACCGCCTCCACGTTGGGCGGATGGTGGTAGTTGCCGAGGAAGGCGAGCCCCGCCCGTCCCGCGAACGGTGCTGGCAAGGGCTGCACCCGCTGCACCCAGGGCGCCTTCACCACCGCCACCTCCGGGCCGGTGTGGGAGAACACCACCGACGCCTCGACGTCGGAATAGCTCAAGACCGCGTCGGCGCAGCGCATCGCCGCGAGCTCGCGGGCACGGGTGGCGCGGGCCGCCTCCAGAGCCGCCGCGTCGCCCGACTGCGTCGCGCCGCGCAACTCGCGCAGGAACTGGAGATCGGCGAGGTTGAGGAGGATCTTGGCGTCCGGCGCATAGCGCTCGATGGCCGGAAGCAGCGCCTCCGCCACCTGGAAGCGGGTGACGTAGACGGCGTCGAACTCCCTCCCCCGCGCCTCCAGGAAGGCTTCCATGGATGTGGCGAAGGGGGCGTGGATCACCTCCACCCCCATCGCCTGCATCGCTTCCGCGTAGCGCGGCAGATACTCCATCGAGCGCGGCAGCAGCGTGACCTTGGCGCCGAGGGCCTGGATGAGGCGGATCTCCTCCTCCGCCGCCACGCTGCCGGCATCGACGTCGGTGCGTGGCAGCTCGATGAGGACGAAGAGGACGCGCGCCGTCACGTTGCGGTCGTGGGCGGCCCAGGCCGGTAGCTCCGGCGGCCGCCGATGCGCCCAGGTCCGCTTGAAGACGGGCGCGTTGAGCGCCTGGTGGCGCTTGATGCCGGCGCTCTCGTCGACGCCGTGCGAGCCGCCCTCCGAATGAACCACCACCGCGCCCGGCGCGTAGCGCACCCGCCGCCCCGCCTCGCGCGCCTTGAAGCAGAGATCGACGTCCTCGAAATAAGCCGGCGCGTAGATCTCGGAGAAGCCGCCGACGGCGCGCCACAGCGCGGCGTCGACGAGGAGGGCGGCGCCGGACACGTAGTCGACCTCGCGCCCATAGGAATAGCGGGGGTCGAAGGGGTTGCCGCCGCGCCCGACCATCGTCGGATCGCCGTTGTGGTCGATCGAGCCGCCCGCATCCTGCAGGGCGCCGTCGGGATAGATCACCTTGGGGCCGACGATGCCCGTTCCCGGAAAGGCGTCCATCGCGGCAAGGAGCGCGTCGAGCCATCCCGCCGTGACTTCGGTGTCGTTGTTGAGGAAGAGGATGTGGCGACCGCGCGCCTTCGCAGCGCCGGCATTGGCGGCGCGCAGGAAGCCCGTCGAGTGGTCGTGCCTCACCACCCTTAGCCCCTCGTGCGCGGCGAGCGCCCCGGCGGTGCCGTCGGCGGAGCCGTCGTCCGCCACGATCACCTCGAACGTCGCCTCGACCGGCGCGAAGAGGAGCGCGGCGAGGGCGATGAAGGTGAGGCCGTAGCCGTCGTGCACCGGGATCACCACCGAGACGGCCGGCGTTTCGTGCTGGGGAAAGCGCAGGGGGAAGGGTTCGACCTGCTGCGGACCCGCCACGAGGGCGTCGTGGAGCGCCGGCAGATGGGCGACGAGCCAGGGGTCGAGCGGCGCCTTGGCGGCGGCACGCGCGTGGGCGAGGAGCGCGCGATAGCGGTGCTCGGCGAGCGGCGAGCCGAAGCCCGGCAGCGGCGGCACCACCTCCTCCGCGATGCGCGTCCACGGTGTCGCGTGGGCGGGCGCGCTCGCAAAGCCCACCGCGAGGCGGCCCGCCTCGCTGACGAGCTCGAGGCGATGGCTCCGCCCGTCGAAAAGGGCGGTGAGGTCCTCCACCACGCAGCCCGTCGCCTCCGCGGACGGCGCGCTGACCATTTCGGCGACGGCGCGGCCGTCGGCGAGCACCACCGCCTCGCCCGCCCAGCGTCCGGCGTCGGCGGTGACGATGCGCCCCTCCATCGCGATGCGCCCGACCCCGTCGAGGGCGCGGCGCTCGCCGATCGGATACCGCTCGCGGCCGGCACGGACCACCAGCGGCATCGGTGGCGCGCCGCGCGAAGGCTGAGGAAGCGGCGCCTCCATCAACAGGAGATCGCCGTTGCCGAGACCCTGGAGCAGCGGCCCGAGCGGGGTGAGGCGGCGGGCGACAGGCCGCACACCGTCGCCCTCGGCAAGCTTCAGCCCGGCGAAGAAGGCGTAGGCCTCCTCCGCCCCCGCGAGCGGCGTGAGGGTGATCTTGAAGCGCAGGGCGACGGCACCCGGCGGCACGTCGACGGTCGCCGCAAGGTGGCTGTAGCCGTCGGGATGGCGGCCGCCGAAGGCTTCGGGCACCGGCGTCGGCGCGGCCCCGACATAGCGGTCGCTCGCGTCGTAGAACTCCACGCGCACCTCGAGCACCCCGCGATGGGCGGCGAAGAGGCCGCGCCAGCGGACCTTGCGGGAGGCGACCGGCAGCGCCTCGCCGAGCTCGGGGTCGCGATAGGCGATGTCGACGGGTTTCAGCGAGGCGCGCGCCGCGACGTTCACCCGCATGAAGAGGGTGTGGCCGTCGGCGAGCTGCCAGTCGGGCGCGACGTCCCGGCCGAGCACGGCGTGGCCGCCGTCGAGGTAGGTGCGCCAATGGGTGGCGACATCCTCGCCGGCGGGGTCGGAGAGAAGATCGACGTCGGCAAGGCGCGTGCCGACGGGGAGGAAGGGTCGCTCGTCGAGGCCGAGCCGCAGGCCCGGGGGCGCCGCGATCAGGAGCCGGTCGTGCCATGCGGCGACGACGCGGAAAGGGGCCCCTTCGGGTGCGGCAAGGGCGGCCGACACGCTCTGGACGGCAGCCTGCTCGGGCACGCTGCGCTCTTCCGGCGCGCCCGCCGCCTCGGCCTTCGCGCGCCGCTTGTTGAAGAACATAGACCCCCGCTGCGCACCCGTCGTTCGATCCCCCGGTTTGGCCGGCCGGTGCGTGTCGCCGGTCAAACCAGGGCAAGGCCCCCCGCTCCGGCATGGATGAGGCGCACCACGACGCGCTCAAAGCCGGGATCGGCCACCTCGTGCGGGCGCGCCTGCGGGGTCGAGCCGAATCGCCGCCCGCATGGCGAGAGCGATCAGCACCCGGACGGCCGCGCCGCCACCGATGGCGTGGTAGTTCGAGCCCGCGCCATAGGCAACGCCGAACGCCGACAAGACGCGAGGATCACGCCGATTGCGACCGACGATTGCCGATGGCTGCGACGAGCGCCCTTCCGCCCGACACTTGCCGCGACCGTCGCCGCCCACCTCCACGACACGTCGCAGCGGCTGGCGGCGCCGGAAACGCTCGCAGCGACGGGCGGCACGAGAACGAGCGCCGCCGGGTTCCCCGATGCGGTCCCGCCGGCGTGTGCGGCGTCTCGGGGGCGATCGTCGGGCGAGAGCGAGAGGCGTCGCCCGGCGGAGTGGATGCCCCGGCCGCCCACGCTGCGCAGTGATGCGGCGAACGACCTCGCCGGCGGCGGCGGCAGCGGCGGGCGACGTGGCGGGCCGCAGCGCTTCCTATCGGATCCCCGTCAGCCCGCGGCGATCAGCTCTTCGAGACATTGGGTGGTCCAGTGGCCGACGTCGTCTCGCGCGACGCTCGCGATGAGCGCGCGGTGCCGCTCGCGCCGCTCCCGCAGCGGCATCGCGAGGGCCCGCTCGATGGCACTCGCCAAGCCGTCCGCATCGCGCGGGTCGACGACGAGGGCGGCCTCCATCGCCTCCGCCGCGCCGGCGAAACGGGAGAGGACGAGCACGCCGGGGTCGTCGACGTCCTGGGCCGCGACGAACTCCTTGGCGACGAGGTTCATGCCGTCGGCGAGCGGCGTCACCAGCCCGACGTCGGCGTGGGCCATGAGGTGGGCGACCGCACGCCGCCCGTAGGGTCGCGTCAGAAGCTGCAGCGGATGGCGCGAGAGCGAGCCGAACTCGCCGTTGATGCGCCCCGCGAGCGCCTCCACCTCCTGCCGGAGGTGGGCATAGGCCGAGACCGAGCCCCGCGAGATCGGTGCGATCTGAGTCAGCACCACCTCGTCCGCCCGCGCGGGGTCGGCCGCGAGGAAGGCGCCGAACGCGGCGAGCTTTTCCGGCAGCCCCTTCGAATAGTCGAGCCGGTCGACGCCGAGGATGGCGCGGCGGCCGCCGAGACCGTCGAGATAGGCGCGCACCTCCGGCGGCGTCGGGGCGTAGAGCTCGCCCCGCAGGGCGCCGACGTCGATGCCGATGGGCAGCGCCTTGATGCGCACCCGCTCGCCGAACGCGCGCACCTCGATCACGCCCGGCCGGTTGAGCACCACCCCCTCCCCCAGCCCGGCGACGGCTTCGGCGAGGCGCGCGGCGTCCCGCGCGGTCTGCACGCCGATGGTGTCGAAGTGCATCAGCGCCTCGGCGAGCCGGCGCGCTTCGGGAACCGCGCGAAAGGCGGCGGGCTCGGGAACCGGAATGTGGAGAAACAGGCCGAGCGTCGACCCGACGCCCGCCTCCCGCAGCATTTTGCCGAGAAGCAGGAAGTGATAGTCGTGCACCCAGACGAGATCGTCGGGCCCGGCGATGCGGGCGGTCGCCTCCGCATAGGCCCGGTTGACCGCCGCGTAGGCGCGGAACTCGGCGGGGCGGTGCACCGCGAGGTCGGAGCGGCCGTGGAAGACGGGCCACAGAAAGGCGTTGGCGTATCCCTCGTAGAAGCCGCGATAGTCGTCGGCGGGAAGGTCGAGGAGGCTGTAGACGACGTCGTCGACGGTGGTGGCGGTGACGTCGGGCTCGGTCCCGTCGGCGATCGTCTTGCCCGACCAGCCGAGCCAGGTGCCGCCTTGGGCCGTCAGCGCGTCGCTGAGCGCCGAGGCGAGGCCGCCGGGCGACACCCCCTCGGAGGGCCGCGCGACGCGGTTCGACACGGCGATGAGCCGCCCTTCGATCTCGACCTTCTGATGTCGGGCCGGGCGGACCGCTGGAATGGCCTCGACGAAAAGAGAATTCTCAACGCCCAGCATGACCACCATCCGATTATATTCCTGTCATACGTAAACGCATGAACGGGCGGTTCGGTTCAGCTGGCGTTCACCGCCGTCTTCACATCTTTCCCGCGCAATCGCTGTCGCACCGCGCCGACATCCTTCCACGAGTCCTGCGTCAGGGTGTCGCCCACATGGAATGGGGCAGGCGTCTCGAGCTTTTCGAGGGCCTCCCACGTCAGGGGGCCGGCGAAGGGCGCCCCTTCGCGCGCGCGGGTCGAATAGGGGGCAACCGCCGACGCCTTCAGGTCGTTGCGCAGATAGTCGATGAAGATGCGCCCCTTCCGCTTCGCCTTGCTCATGTTGATGAGGTAGCGGTCGGGAAAATCCCCGGCGAGGCCGGCGGCGACCCAGCGCGTCCAGGCCTTCGCCTCGGCCCACTCCACCCGGCGCTCGATCGGCACCATGACGTGGAGCCCCTTGCCGCCGGTGGTCTTCACGAACGCGGCAAGGTCCATATCCGCGAGGCGCTCGCGCAGCACGAAGGCGGCGTCGCGCACCGCGGCGAAGGCGACCCCCTCGCCCGGATCGAGATCGAAGACCAGCCGGTCGGGCCGCTCCGGCCGATCGACCCGCGCCCCCCGCACGTGGATCTCCAGAACGCCCCGCTGCACGAGCTCGATGATGTCGGCGGGCTCTTCGGCGACGATCGCGAGGCCGTCGTCCTCGCCGATGTCGCGGGCCATGCGCTCGGGCAGCCCTTCGGGGTGACGCTGGTAGAAGCACGCCTTGGCCCGCCCCTGCGGACAGCGTACGAGCGTCAGCGGCCGACCCGCGACGTGCGGCAGGAGGAGCGCCATGTGCCGCTCGTAGTGGGCGGCAAGCGCCGCCTTGGTCACGTTCTGCTCCGGATAGAGCACCTTGTCGGGGTGGCTGAGGGGGACGTCGAACACGGTGGTCGCCATCGGCGTCTCCTTGTTTGCCGCGCCGTCCGGCCGGCCGGCGGAGCGGCGCGCGGGGGAAGCGGCGACCCGGTCGGTCTCGGTCGCCGGATGGTCGGAGGGAAGGCTCACCTCCTGCGCCGGAACGCCACTTTCGCCGACAAACACCGCATGACGCAGCATGCCCTCGTCGGTCATCGCGAGATAGGCGACGTCGACGACAAGGTCCGGCCGCACGAAGCGGTTCCCCCGCCCCGTCAGCTTCTGCGCGAAGGGTGAGCGCCGGGTGGCGCGCTCCCGAAGCGCGGCGAGCAGGCGCTTCGCATCGCTCGCCGAAAAGCCCGTGCCGACGCGACCGCACGGCACGAGCCGGTCGCCCGCATGGGCGCCGACCACGAGGGCGCCGAGGCCACCATTCTCGCCCACCGTGTAGGCGCCGACGACGAAGGGGGCCTCGCGTACCGCCCGCACCTTCACCCAGCCGTCATGGCGGCCGGAGCGATAGGGGCTTCCCGCCTTCTTGGCGATGATCCCTTCGAGCCCCAGCGCTTCGGCATGGGCGAAAAGAGCCTCCTGCTTGTCGGCGACGTGATCGCCGTAGCGGATCCGCCCCAAACCTTCGACGAGCGCGGTAAGACGCTGCTTGCGCGTCTCGATCGGCTCCTCGCGCAGATCCTCGCCGTCGACGAAGAGGGCGTCGAAGGCGACGTAGACCGCGCCGTCGGCCCCATCACGGAGACTGCGCTGGAGCGCGCCGAAATCGGACCGGCCGGCATCGTCGAACACCACCACCTCGCCGTCGAGCATCACGCCGCGCTCGGCGAGGCGGCCGGCCTCGTCGGCGATCGCGGGAAATCGGTCCGTCCAGTCCTTGCCGGTGCGGGTGAGGAGCGCGACCCGCCCCTCGGCGGCGCGCAGGATCATGCGGTAGCCGTCATACTTCACCTCGGCGAGCCAACCCTTGCCTCTCGGCACGCTCTTGCGGCTGCGGCAAAGGGCCGGCGCCACGAAGCGCGGCACCGCGGGAGAAGACTTCGCCGCGCGCTCGGCGGGGCGCTCCGCGTTCCTCCGTCGATCCTTGCCGGCTTGGTCGGGCGCCCCGTTCTTCCTGTCCTTCCCGGCATCAGGGTCGGGGTCGGCACTCCTCGCGATCTCGGCGAGGGTGCGACGGGTGACGACGGAGCGGGTGAAGCGCTCGGTGACGGCGCGCCCCGTCCGCCGAGCCTCCTCGTCGTCCACCTTGATGAGGAGCCATTGGGGCGGGCGCCCCTTCTCGGGCTTCATCCGCTCCAGATGCCAGCGCCCCTTGAGGCGCTCGCCGTGGAGCACGAACGACAGCGAGCCGGCGGCGAGGCCGTCGGCGGCATCCTTGCCGTCGGCCATCTCCCAGGTGCCCTCGTCCCACACCATCACCGTGCCACCCCCGTAGGCATCGGCCGGAATGGTGCCTTCGAAGCCCGCATAATCGAGCGGGTGGTCCTCCGTCTCCACCGCGAGGCGCTTGTCGGCGGGGTCGAGGCTCGGCCCGCGCGTCACCGCCCACGACTTCAGGACGCCGTCGTGCTCGAGGCGGAAGTCGTAGTGGAGGCGGCTCGCGTCGTGCTTCTGCACCACGAAGCGCGGCAGGCCGGCGGAGCGGCGGCCCCGCTTCGGGCGAGGCTCGGAGGTGCGATCGAAGTCGCGCTTGCTGCGGTATCGATCGAGGCCGGACACATCGACGCGGGACACATCAACGCCGGACACCTAGGCGCTTCTCGCCTGCCGCGTCCGCCCGCCGGAGGACTTCGCCGGCGTCTTGGCATCGCGGCTCGCCGTCTTGCCACCGCTCGCGCCCGCCGAGGCCTTCGACGAGGACGCGCCGGAGCGGCGGGCCGACTTGCCCTTCTTCGAGCCCGACCCGTCCTCGAGGCTCGCCTTGAGCGCATCCATGAGGTTGACGACGTTCGACGCACCGCCGTCCTTGCCGCCCTTCGGCGCCGCCACGCGCTTGCCCTTCAGCTTCTTGTCGATCAGGGCGCGCAGCTCCTCCTGGTAGCGGTCGACGAAGGAATCCGGGTCGAACTCCCCGGCGCGGGCGGTGATGAGCTGCTCGGCCATCTCCACCTGGTCCTTGGAGGCCTTCACCTCCTCGATGTCGTCGAAATAGGTGTCCGCCTCGCGCACCTCGTCGGCCCAGCGCAGGGTTTCGAGAAGGAGGCCACGGCCGCATGGCTGGATCGCCACGATCCGCTCCCGCTTTGCGAGCACGATCTGGCCGAGCGCCACCTTCTTCGCCCCCCGCAGCGCGTCGCGGATGGTGACGAACGCCTCGGTGGCGATCGCTCCGTCGGGCGTCACGAAATAGGGGCGATCGAAGTAGATCGGGTCGATGTCGGCGAGGTCGACGAAGTGGGTGAGGTCGACGGTGTGCATCGATTCGATGTCGAGCGCGTCGAGCTCCTCGTCCTCGATCGGGACGTATTTGCCGCGCTCGTACTCGTAGCCCATCACGATGTCGTCGCGGTCGACCGGCCCCTCGTCCGGCACGACATTTTGCTGGCGCACCCTCTCCCCGCTCTCGCGGTGGATGCGGTGGAGCGAGATGCGGTCCGTCGACGTCACCGCCGCATAGAGGCGGATGGGGAAGGAGACGAGGGCGAGGCGGATGTGGCCCTTCCAATAGGCGCGCGGCGCCATGGCGGCCTCAGTGGTTGCGCAGGGCGTCGACGAGCTCGCCCTTTTTCATCTTGGAGCGGCCGTCGATGCCGATCTCGCGGGCGCGGTCGTAGAGCGCGTCGCGGGTCCACTCCTCGTAGGGGGGCGCCTTGCCGCCGCGCTTGAAAGGCTTGTCGCCGCGCGCCTTGGCGTTGGCGATGCGGGCGGCCTTCTCCTTGCTTGCGCCGTCGCGGCGAAGCGCTTCGTAGGTGTCGTCGTCCTTGACGGTGGGGCCGGGATCCTTCCGGGTCGCGCGTTTCACCATGGCGGTCGATCCTTCGCTGACGGGCGGAGCGGTCGACATCCGTTCCGCCGGAACGAATCACCAACGCAAATCGCCGCCGCGACGTTCCGCGGAAAGTCAACCCCCGCTCGCCGTCTCCGGTTGCTCCGACAAAGGCGTGCTCGCGAATTCCGTGTCGAGGTGACGGGTGAGGATCTCGCCGTAGCTCGGGCTCCTCAGAAGCGACTGGATCGCCCTGTTCAGCCGTTCGCGCAGCTGGTCGTCGCCCTTGCGCACGGCGATGGCGGCGCCGCGCGAGAGCTCCATGGTGCGTTGCGCGGAGGTGGCGAAGCGGAACGGCTCGCCGAGCGGCGTCGACAGGAACTCGCGCTGCGCCGTCAAGGCCGGCGCCAACACCGCGTCGAGCCGGTGGAGAGCGAGATCGACCCACATGCCTTCCGAATTCGGATAGAGCCACACCGTGTTGGGCGGACGGAACGTCGAGATCAGATAGTCCGCCTGCGGGGTCCCGCTCACGGCGGCATAGACGGCGCGGTCCTCCGCCTCGAGGTCGTTCACGGCGGCCTTCGGCACGACGTAGCGCATCGACAGGCGGACATAGGGGTCGGTGAAGTCGACCTCGTCGGTGAGCTGCTGGTTGCGGGCGAGCGCGGCGACGGCGGCGTCGATGCGCCGCTCGCGCAGGGCGGAGAGCACGTCGTCGGCGGCGAGCGGCACGAGCTGGCAGGTCGCATCCATGATCGAGCAGAGCGCGCGGGCGACGTCGACGTCGAAGCCGGCGCGCACGCCGAAACGTCCGGCGGATGAGAAGGGCGGCGCGTCGTCGAGCACGCCGATCCGGTAGGAGAGCGACGTGGTCGCCGCGGCCGAGGTCGTCGGCGTGAGGCCGAGACCCAAGGCGGCGGCCGCTGCCGCGGCGGCGGGCGACGGGGCCGTCGGCACCGCCTCGGCCGGCGTGGCGGCGGGCGTCTCGCCTGCCGCGGGCGCCGCGGGCGATGCCGCCGCCGTGCCCGCCGCACCGTCGTCCTCGTCCTGGAGCGGCGTCTCTTCGAGCGCCACCGCCGGCGCAGCCGTCGGCCCATCGACCGCGGACGGCGTGGTCGCCGCCGCCTCGTCCGCGGTCGCCGGCGTCGTTCCGCTCGCGGCCTCGCCGACGGCGGATGGCGTCGCTTCGCTCGCCGCCTCGGTGGTCACGGCCGGCGCGCCGCTCGGGGCGGGGGCGGTCGCGGCGGCCTCCCCCTCGTCGGAGGCGGTGGTGGACGGCGGATCGACCGCCTCGGCATCCGCCGTGGACGGGGCGCTCGGCACCACCGCGGTGGGATCGGCCGTGTCCCCCTCCTCTTCCGCCGACGCCTCGCCCGCGGGAGCCGGGGCTATGGGCTCGGCTACACCGTCGGCCGGCACGGTCGGCGTCCCAGCGGTCGGCGTCCCAGCGGACGGCGTCACGGCTGGCGACGTCACGGCGGTGGGGGCCGCTTCGTCGTCGGCGAGCGCCATCGGCGGCGTCGCGATCAGAGCGACGGCCAATAGAGCGGTCAGCGTCCGCATCGATCCCCTCATCGGCCCGCCCCTCACATCGCCTCGCGCTCGGCCTGCGCGACCTGATCCAGGATGATCTTCATCGTCGCGTCGGCCTTGACTTCGCCGCGCACCATTGCCCGCACCGCGTCCGCCACCTGATCGGCGAGATCGAGATAGGCGATCCCGAAGCGGCGCACCGGCGGCGGCACCAGCCTATTCATGTGGCTCGCGATCGTGGCGAAGACGGGGCTCACCGCGAGCAGCTCCTCGTCGTCGTAGAGGGCGGGACGGGTCGGGGCGAGGCCGTGGTCGATCGCGGCGAGGCGCTGCTCGTCCGGCGAGGCGAGGAAGGTCGCGAGCGCCTTGGCGCTCTCCTGGTTGGCCGAGTGGCGCGACACGCCGACGAACCAGGTGGTCGCCATGATCGCCTCCGCGTCGGCGGCATCCTCCGCCGGCGGGCGCAGGAGTATCGACATCACGTCGGCGATCGGCGAGCCGACGAGGCTCGGCAGCGCCGTGGAGCGAGCGAGCAGCGCCGCGCTGCCGCCGCCGGTGAACTCGGCGAGCGCCTCGCTGCCCGTGGTGCTCGTCGCCGCGGCGGAGGTGATCACCCCGACGGTGTCGTTGAGCGCCTGTAACGCCACGAGCATGCGCGGCTCGTCGTCGAGCCCCTTGGCGCCGAAGCTGTAGGCCCAGTCGACGAAGAGGGGAAAGAGCGAGGCGCCGGCACCGCCGAAGGCGAGCTTGCTCGCCTCCTCCCCCGGCGCCTGCAGCAGGCTCTCGCGCAGCTGCGTCCACGCCTCCGGCCCTTCGCTGATCTGATCGGAGCGCAGGAACAACAGCGTGATCGCCATGTGCTGCGGCAGCCCGACCACCCGGCCGGTGCTGACGGCGACGTCGCTCACGGCCGGCAGCGCCGCTCGGGGGTCCGCTTCGTTGGCGAGTGTCGAAAGGTCGCTGGTGAGGGCCGGCGCCCAGGCATCGGGAAACTGAATCACGTCGATCCGCGGGCTCGATACGGAAAAGAGCGCCCGGTATCGCTCGAGCGCGCGCCGGTCCGTGGCGTCGGCCGACACCACGCGCACGGTGTGGCCGGTCGCCTCCTCGAAGCGGGCCGCCGAATCCCGGCACGCCGCCACGGCACGGCCCACATCGAGACACACGAGAGTGAGAGAATCGGCCCGTGCCACCCCCCCGGCAATGACGAAGAGCACGGCCGCCAGAACGAAACGCATGAACACTTCCCTTCGATGGCAGTCAGCTGATGCCGAGGCACGATGGCCTGCGACCCGGATCGGCGGCCGCCGGCGCACGCCGCGACCCCGCTTATTGTCTCCTCAGGCGCAGCGTCTTATACGCCGTGCTGCCCGCGCCTCAAGCCGACACCATCGTGAGCGGGCGGCAACGCCCGACGTTCCCGTCGCAGAGCGACGACCCGAAAAGCGTGACGAGCCTTGTATGCCGCGTATCTCGTGCATTTTTCTCTTTCTTCGACTGATCGGCGCCGCCGTTGTCGCAGCCACGCTGACGTTCGCCGGCGCAGCGGCCGCGCAGGACGTCGACCTCGTGAAGCTGCGCCGCTCGGTGGCCGAGGCGCAGCGTGACGCGCGCAATCTCGACATCGCGATCGAGCAGCGCGCGGCGGAGAACCAGCGCCTCGCCGACGCGCTCGACGTCGCCGACGTCCGCGAGCCGGTGACCTTTGCCGAGCTGCGCCAGGCGAAGTTCGAGGTGGACATCGCCCGCACGCGCCTTTCCACGCTCGACCACAGGCTGAGCGAGCAGATGGCGATGATGGGGGACCTCAACGCCGAGATCATCCGCCTCACGTCGAGCAACACGGGCGCGGCGGACACGCTGAAGCGCGTCGTCGAAGAGGCCGCCCTCGACTGGCGCTCGCGCCTGCGCGACATCGAGAACGACATGATCGGCAAGCTCACGCGCTTCCGCGAGCTGTCGGCCGAATATCTCTATCTGCGCCAGGAAGAGCTGCAGATCCTGCAGAGCGAGATCAGCCTCGACGCGATCACCGGGTCGGAGGGGGGCAAGGCCGACCCGATCATCGCCCGGCTGCGCGATCTCGTGACCCAGCTCTCGCGCACCGCGATGCAGCTTTCCAACGACGCGGCCAGCATCGAGACCTCGACGCCGGCCGCCGTCGAGCGGCGCAACCTGCTGCGCCTGCGCTCCGACGAGCTCCTGTTGCGCTCCACCGCGCGCCTCACCGACATCGTGATCGTGGAGGCGCAGAACGTCATCGACGGCGTGCGGCCGATGATCGACGAGCCGGCCGTGCCGATCCGCCTGTTCAACGAGGCGATCGGCGCGGTGGACGATGCCTCCGACGACCTCGGCGCGCGTCGCTCCATCATCTCCGACAATCAGACGGCGCTGCAGGACTTCAACCGCTTCCTCACCGAGCCCGGTAACCTGCAGCAGGCCGCGACGGGCCAAACCAACCGCATCCAGGCGCTGCGCCGGCTCCTCGAGACGCAGGACCGCGAAATCGGCGAGCTGCAGGACCGGCTCCTGTCGGTGCGCGACGCGCTGGTGAAGGAGCGCGCGGCGCGTCAGCGGGCCGCCCTCCTCCAGCGCGAGGTGGCGCGCACCGACCGCGGCGCCCGCGACCGCATCGCCGCCGAGATCGCCGACATTCCGAGCGAGCTGACACGCATCTACTCGGCCCGCGTCGCCGAGGTCGAGACGGCGATCGTGGTCGCCGACAACGAGCGCTTCGCCGTGCTCGCCGGAGCCCTCCTCGTCGTCCTCGCCCTCACCCTGTGGCTGCGCCAACGCGTGCTGCGCCGCTTCGTCGCCTCGCGCGCGACGCGGGCCACCGAGGTCCCCATCGAGGTCCTGAGGCGCAACCTCTTCTGGCTGTTTCCGGCGGCGGTGTGGGGCATCTTCTGCGCCACCTTCGCGATCTCGCGGTCGACGGCGGTGTCGGTCTTCACGCTCCTGATCATCCCCGCCGCGGCGGCGCTGCTGCGCGACCTGACGCAGGTCATCGTCGCCCACTCCACCGAGGGGCGGAAGCGGCGCATCGGCATCATCATCACCCGCTCCACCGAGGTGGCGATGGTGGCGACGGCGCTCGTCGTCTTCGTCTACGTGGTGCTCGACGAGGTGCCGCTGCTGCCCTCGACGCAGACCGCCATCGACCGCCTCGCCTACTCGGTGTTCGTGCTGAGCGGGCTGCCGATGCTGCTCTTCGTGTTCGTCTTCGCCAACACCGGCAGCAACAGCGCCTACGGCAAGGCGCGGCGCTTCATCGCCGCCGTCCTGTCGCTGCTGCCGCCCGTCGCCCTCATCGCGACGGGCGTCACCGGCCTCGCCGGCTACACCCAGCTCGCCAACATCATGCTGGAGAATCTCGGCATCGCCATCGCCATCGCGGCGACGCTCGCCCTCATCCTCGGTGTGCTCAACGACATCATCGAAGGGATGGCCGAGACGATCCGCGAGAAGGACCCGGCGCGCGCCTACTTCATGCGCTCCAACTTCCTGCAGCCGCTCAACCGGCTGCTCCAGGTGCTTCTCGCCCTCGTCGCGATCGCGGTGGCGGCGCACATCTTCGGCTGGTCGCAAGAAACGCCCGGGATCAGCCAGCTCGTCGAGGTGTGGCGCACCACCGTCTTCAGCGTGGGCGGACAGGGCTACAGCATCGGCAACGTGCTGATCGCGACAGCGGCGTTCGTCTTCGTGTTCTGGGCGGCAGCCTGGACGCGCCGCGTCGCCTACACGGTGATCTTCCGCCACCTGAAGGACATCGGCATCCGCCAGAGCCTTTCGGTGTTCGCCCAGTATGTGGTGATCGTGCTCGGCGTGCTCCTCACCCTGTCGGCCGTCGGCTTCGACGTCACGACGCTCACGGTGTTCGCCGCCTCCCTCGGCGTCGGCATCGGCTTCGGCCTGCAGAACGTCGTGAACAACTTCATCTCGGGCCTGCTCCTCCTCGTGGAGCGCCCGTTGCGCCTCGGCGACATCGTGACGGTGGGAGCGAACTCCGGCACGGTGAGCCAGATCGGCATCCGCTCGATGCGCCTCACCACCTTCGACGAGTTCGACCTCATCGTGCCGAACTCGGCGCTGATCTCGGACACCTTCACCAACTGGACGCGCACCAACAGCCAGATGCGCGTGCTGCTCACGGTGGGGATCGCCTACGACAACGATCCGGAAGAGGCGATCAAGATCGTCTACGAGATCCTGAAGGAGCACAAAGGCGTGCTGCGCTCGCCGGCGCCGATGGTGACGGTGGAGGAGTTCGCCGATTCCTCCATCAACCTGCGCGTCTGCTACTATATCGACCTGCGCGGCAACTACTCGGGTTTCGTCGTCAAGAGCGAGGTGCTGTCGGCCGTGTGGCGCCGGTTCGCCAAGGCCGGGATCACCATCCCCTTCCCGCAACGCGACCTGCACATCATCAATCCGTCGGGCGCAGCGCCCGCGGCAGTGCCGAGCCAGACGGTGCCCGAGCGACCCGAGAGCGCCCACGGCGAGTGGGTGGGCGACGCCATCGAGCTCGCCCAAGAGAACGCCAGCCAGGAGAGCGCCAAGGAGTAGCCGCCCGCCCCTGGCGGCGCGGCGGTCGCGTCAGCGCGGCGCCCAGATCGCGCACCAGGCGCCGGCGGCGACGCGCCCTTCCACCATGGAGCAGAGCCCGGACATCGCCTCCGGCCCCAGCCAGAAGGCGCAGCCGCCGCAGAGCTGGTCGCCATGGGGCGTGGCGCGGTAGCGCACCGACGCCTTCTCCACCCGCCGGCCGGCCGAGCCCGGCAGCGGGAACGCGGGCGCCCGGTGCCCACAACGCCGGGTGCGCCGAGCCTCGTCGATCAGGGTGGTGGGCATTGCGGACCTCATCGGGGATGGATCAAAATTAGAATAATTCAATTTCATAGATCGATCTATATCATAATAATTCTAATTTGAGTTTTACCCCGTCCCGCCTCGCCCACTGCGGCCGAATGGCGCGCGGCGCCTTGGACTTGCCGCAAATCGGACGGCATCGCGCCGCCCCTCGCGCCAGCCGTGCTCAAGGTGCAGGCAATCCCACTTTTGTATTCCCCCAATGCACTTGGCCTCAGGGGCGAACACGTCTAACTCTAGGTCCAGGGAGACGGGGATGACGATGGACTACGAGAAGCACTTCGCCGATAGCCTTGACGCCTTGCGCAACGAGGGCCGCTACCGCGTGTTCGCCGATCTGGAGCGGCATCGCGGCGCCTTCCCGCGCGCGCGACGACATCACAGCGGCGACGGTCCGTCCGACGTGACGGTGTGGTGCTCCAACGACTATCTCGGCATGGGCCAGAACCCCAAGGTGATCGCCGCGATGCACGAGGCGATCGACAAGTGCGGCGCCGGCGCCGGCGGCACGCGCAACATCTCCGGCACCAACCACTACCACGTCGAGCTGGAGCGCTCGCTCGCCGATCTCCACGGCAAGCCGTCCGCCCTCCTCTTCACCTCCGGCTACGTCTCCAACTGGGCGGCCCTCGGAACCCTCGCCGGCAAGCTCCCCGACTGCGCCGTCTTCTCCGACGCGATGAACCACGCCTCGATGATCGAGGGCATCCGCCACTCCCGCGCCGAGCGTCACATCTTCGCCCACAACGACCCCGAGGACCTCGACCGTCGCCTCGCCGCCGTCGACCCGGACCGCCCCAAACTCGTCGCCTTCGAGTCGGTCTATTCGATGGACGGCGACATCGCTCCCATCGCCGAGATCTGTGATGTCGCCGAAAAGCACGGCGCCATGACCTATCTCGACGAGGTCCACGCCGTCGGCCTCTACGGCCCGCGCGGCGGCGGCATCGCCGAGCGCGAGGGGCTGATGGACCGCCTCACGGTGATCGAGGGCACGCTCGGCAAGGCGTTCGGTGTGGTCGGCGGCTACATTGCCGCCTCCACGGCGCTGTGCGACTTCGTGCGCTCCTTCGCGTCCGGCTTCATCTTCACCACGGCGCTGCCGCCGGCGGTGGCGGCGGGGGCGCGCGCGTCGATCGAGCACCTGAAGACCTCGTCGGCCGAGCGCGAGGCGCATCAGGCCGTGGTGGCGAAGGTGCGCGCGCGGCTCAAGGCCATCGGCATCCCGCTGATGGACAATCCGAGCCACATCGTCCCGGTGATGGTGAACGATGCCGCGAAGTGCAAATGGATCAGCGACCTGCTGCTCGACCAGTACGGCATCTACGTCCAGCCCATCAATTATCCCACCGTGGCGAAGGGCACCGAGCGGCTGCGCATCACCCCCTCCCCGGTCCACACCGACGCGGACATCGAGCACCTCTGCCACGCCCTCAGCGAGCTGTGGTCGCAGTGCGCCCTCGCCCGCACCCGCGCCGCCGCCTGACCGGACGCCTCGCGACCCGCTGAGCGATCTGCCGCGGGGGCGCCTCGCGGCCGTCGACGAGAACGGCGCGCACGACGCCCGAGGCGACCGGGCTCGCCCGAGGGCACCCGGCGGACGCCGACCGCGGCAGACGGGACTCGCACGAAAGGATCGGCTAAGGGGGGCGGGAGACGGCGCCGGGAGGAAGCATGGTCGACATCGCGACACGCGTGTGGAACCACAAGTGGAAGATCGATCCGATCGTTCGCTCGCTGATCGACACGGACTTCTACAAGCTCCTGATGTGCCAGTCGGTCTTCCACAACAAGCCCGACACTCGGGTCGCCTTCTCGCTGATCAACCGCAGCAAGAGCGTGCGCCTCGCCGACCTCGTCGACGAGGGCGAGTTGCGCGAGCAGCTCGACAACGTGCGCTCGCTGTCCCTATCGCGCGGCGAGAGCACCTTCCTGCGCGGCAATACCTTCTACGGCAAGCGCCAGATGTTCCGGCCCGATTTCATGGCCTGGCTCGAGGCGCTGCGGCTACCGCCCTATCACCTCGAAAAGCGCGACGGGCAATATGAGCTCACCTTCGAAGGCCCGTGGCCGGAGGTGATGCTGTGGGAGGTGCCGGCCCTCGCCATCCTGATGGAGCTGCGCTCGCGCGCCGTGATGCGCGACATGGGCCGCTTCGAGCTCCAGGTGCTCTACGCCCGCGCCATGACCAAGCTGTGGGAGAAGGTGGAGCGGCTACGCGCCCATCCCGGCCTCACCATCGCCGATTTCGGCACCCGCCGCCGCCACTCCTTCCTGTGGCAGGACTGGTGCGTGCAGGCGATGATGGAAGGCCTCGGCGCCTCCTTCACCGGCACCTCCAACTGCCTCATCGCCATGCGGCGCGAGGTGGAGGCGATCGGCACCAACGCCCACGAGCTGCCGATGGTCTACGCCGCCCTCGCCGAGACCGACGAGGAACTCGCCGAAGCGCCCTATCGCGTCCTCGCCGACTGGCACGAGGAGCACGAGGGCAATCTGAGGATCATCCTGCCCGACACCTACGGCACCGAAGGCTTCCTGCGGCGCGCGCCGGACTGGCTCGCCGGGTGGACGGGGGTGCGGATCGACTCCGGCGACCCCGTCGTCGGCGCCGAGACCGCCATCAAGTGGTGGAAGGAGCGCGGCGAAGACCCGCGCGAGAAGCGCGTCATCTTCTCCGACGGCCTCGACGTCGACACGATGATCGACCTCTACGAGGCGTTCCGCGAGCGCGTCCGCGTGTCGTTCGGCTGGGGCACCCTCCTCACCAACGACTTCCGCGGCCTCGTGAAGGACGACGCCCTCGCCCCCTTCAGCCTCGTGTGCAAGGCGGTGTCGGCCAACGGGCGGCCCACAGTGAAGCTCTCCGACAATCCGCGGAAGGCGACGGGCCCCCTCGCCGAGATCGAGCGCTACAAGCGGGTGTTCGGCGTCGGCGAGCAGAAGCCGATGGACGTCACCGTGTTCGATGGGCTCGGCGGCGCGGTGTTCGGCGGCCTCGGCCGGCGGATTTCCTGCCTATCCGGCAGGGCACGGGGAATCCTCCCGATCGCGCTGCCGGCCATCCAAACCGGTTGAAGCCCCATCGGGAAACAGTCATTGTCCTCTCGCAGGGTGCCGACAGAGCGCCCGCGACAACAACCAAGAACGCCACGAACGGCGTCGACAACAAAGAACGCCAAGAATGGCGTCATGGGAGGACATTCATGAAGCTCAAGATCGTCGCGCTCGCGGCGGCCGTAGCGGCTGTCATCTCCTCGGCCGAAGCTCGCGAATGGCGGGGGTGGAACGTTCACCCGCCGGAATATCCCGTCTCCACCGGCATGGAATATTTTGCCGAACAACTGAAAGAGCGCTCCAACGGTGAGCTGACCGCGAAGGTGTTCCACTCCGGCGTGCTCGGCGACCAGCCCGACGCCATCGAGCAGGTGCGCGAGGGCGCGCTCGACTGGGCGGTGTTCAACTTCGGCCCGCTCGGCGCCATCGCGCCGGAGGTCAACATCACCTCGCTGCCCTTCATCTTCAAGGACGTGCCCTCCATGCACAAGGTCATGGACGGCCCGGTGGGCGAGGAGATGGCCGACGGGCTGCGCAAGATCGGGCTGGAGCCGCTCGGCTATTTCGATTCCGGCGCGCGCTCCTTCTACCACCGCGAGAAGCTGATCCACTCGCCGTCCGACATCACGGGCCAGAAGTTCCGCGTCATGGGCAACGAGCTCTACGTCGACATGATCGCCCAGCTCGGCGGCAACGCCACGCCGATGCCCTATGCCGACGTGTTCCAGGCGCTCCAGACCGGCGTCATCGACGGGGCGGAGAACAACTATCCCTCCTACGAATCCTCCGGCCACTACGAGGCGGCGAAGTTCTATTCGAACTCCCAGCACCTCATCCTTCCCGAGTGCCTGTGCATCAACAAGGATCTCTTCGACAGCCTGTCGGCGGAGCAGCAGGCGCTCTTGAAGGAGATCGGCCGGGAGGCCGCCGAGCTGCAGCGCGATGAGTGGGCCAAGCGCGAGGAGGTCTCCAAGGCGAAGGTGCTCGCCTCGGGCGTCGAGATCATCGAGATCGAGGACAAGGCCGCCTTCCAACAGCTGATGCAGCCCGTCTACGACAAGTTCCTGGCGGACAATCCCGACATGGCCCCGCTCATCGAGAAGGTGAAGGCGGCGCAGGACTAGGCCGGAAGGAACGGTCCGACCCGGGGGCGCCGCGATGATCGCCTTCATCGACCGCATCGGGGCGCTCCTCGCGCGGGCATTCCTGTTCGTGGCGGCCGTGGCGCTCTTCGCGCTGGTGCCGATGGCGGGGTGGCTGGTGTTCGGCCGCTACGTCCTCAACCGGTCGCCGACCTGGGTGGAGGCGACGAGCCTCGTCTTGATGCTCGTCGTCACCTTCGGCGTGGCGGCCGCCGCCACGCGCAGCGAGGAGCACCTGTCGATCGCCTTCGTGCGCGAGAGCTTTCCCCCGCCGGTGGAGCGCGTCATGCGCTTCGTCTGCCACGTGGTCCTCGCCGGGTTCGGCGCCTGGATGGCGCTCGCCTCCTACGAGAACACCGTCAACACCTGGTCGCGCCCGATCCCCCTCCTCCAGATCCCGGAGGGCGTGCGCCACCTTCCCCTCCTCGTCGGCGGGTTCGGCATCGCCGTGTTCTCCGCCATCCATGCCCTCAAGATGCTCGTCGGCCTGCCGCGCACCACACCGTCCGGCAGCGACGGCGACCCGGCGGTCTGAATGGAAACAGGTCTCATCCTGCTCCTCGGCGTGTTCGCCGTGGGCCTCTTCATCGGCATGCCCGTGGCCTTCGCGATGGGGGTCGCGGCGCTCGCGGCCTTCGTGCAGGCCGACTTTCCCGCCACCACCATGTTCCGCCGCGTGGCGCAGGGGGTGTCGGCCTTCTCGCTGCTCGCCATCCCCTTCTTCATCTTCGCCGGCGAGCTGATGCTTCACGGCGGCATCGCCCAGCGCCTCGTGCGCTTCGCCACCGCGCTCGTGGGCCACGTGCGCGGCGGGCTCGGCGTCGTCAACGTGCTCTCCTCGATGCTGTTCGGCGGCATCTCCGGCTCCGCCGTCGCCGACACCTCCGCGCTCGGCACCATCCTCATCCCCGTCATGAAGCGGGAGGGCTACCGGGCGGATTATGCGGTCAACGTGACCGTCACCTCTTCGATCGCCGGCATCGTGATCCCCCCGTCGCACAACATGATCCTCTTCGCCGTGGCGGCGGGCGGCGGCATCTCGATCTCCAAGCTGTTCCTCGCCGGCGTCGTGCCGGGGATCTTGATGTGCCTCTGCCTCGCGGTCGCGGCGTGGCTCGTGGCGCTGCGCCACGGCTATCGCGCCGAGCCGTTCCCGGGCGTGCGCGCGGTGCTCGTCGCCGCCCTCGTCTCGATCCCGGGCCTCTTCACCGCCGTCATCATCGTGGGCGGCGTGCTTTCCGGCATCTTCACCGTCACCGAATCGGGTGCCATCGGGGCGATCTACGCGCTCCTCGTGACGCTCCTCGTCTACCGCGAGCTGACGTGGGCGGGCTTCGTCGCCGCCGTCACCCGCGCGGCCAAGACGACGGGGCTCGTGATGATCCTCGTCGGCTGCGCCACGGCGTTCGCCTACATGCTCGCCTTCTACTCGGTGCCGACCCGCCTCGCCGAGCTGATGCTGACGATCTCGGACAACCCCATCGTCCTCCTCCTCCTCATCAACGTGATGCTGCTCGTCGCCGGCATGGTCATGGACATGGCGGCGCTGATCCTCATCACGACGCCGATCTTCCTGCCGATCGCCACCCAGATCGGGCTCGACCCGATCCAGTTCGGCATTCTGCTGATGATGAATCTCGGCCTCGGCCTCTGCACGCCGCCCGTCGGCGCCTGCCTCTTCGTGGGCTGCGCCATCGGCGGGGTGCGGATCGAGAAGGCGGTGGCGACGATCTGGCCGTTCTACATCGCCATCCTCGTCGCCCTTCTCCTCACCACCTACGTGCCGGCCGTGTCGCTGTGGCTGCCCGGCCTGGTGTTCGGCTGAGCCCTTCCCCCATTCGGCCGCGCCGCCCTGCTAAAGGACGACGCCCGTCGGGCGCTCGCGGTCGCCGTGGGCGGCGGCCTGAAGCGCCTCGAGACTTTGCCGCTGGTGGCCGCGCGCATCGAAATTGTCCGGCGACAGCCAGGCGTCCATGGCGCTTCTGAGGCGCGGCCAGTCGGCGTCCGTCATCGCGAACCAGGCGGTGTCGCGGTTGCGGTCCTTCACCACCATGTGCTGGCGGAAGACGCCTTCGAAGGCGAAGCCGAAGCGGGAGGCGGCGCGGCGCGACGCCTGGTTGGCGTTGTCGCACTTCCACTCGAAGCGGCGATAGCCGAGCTCGTCGAATAAGAGGCCGCCGAAGAGACGGATCGCCTCGGTGCCGCCCGGCGTGCGCCGCATGCCGGGGGCGAGGCAGATGTGGCCCACCTCCGCGACGCCGTGCTCGGGGCTGATGCGCATCAGGCTCATCACCCCGCCGGCCTTGCCGTCGTCCTTGGACACGAGCGCGAAGAACAGCGGATCCTCGCTCGCCGCCTGACGCGCCAGATGCTCGGTGTAGTCCTCCAGCGTATCGAAGGGGCCATAGGGCAGATGCGCCCACAACAGCCCCTTGGGATCGCCGGCGCGGTGGGCGGCGAACTGGTCGGCGGCATGGCGGGCCGGGTCGAGCGGCTCGAGGCGGATGAAGCGGCCCTCCAGCGGCTTGCGGGGCGGCCGCTGACGCGGTGTCCACCCGAGCGTCGGCCCACTCACGCCGCAGCCTCCACCACCGCGACGGCTTCGATCTCCACCATGGCTTCGCGCTCCACGAGTTCCACCACCTTCACCAGGGCCATCGCCGGAAAGTGGCGCCCCATCACCCTACGATAGACCGGCCCGAGATCGGCGAGGCCCGCACGGTAGGCCTCGATGTCGGTCACGTACCAGGTCAGACGGGCGATGGTGTCGGCGCGCCCGCCCGCCGCCTCCACCACGGCGACGACGTTCACGAGCGCCTGCTCCACCTGACCGAGAAAGGTGTCCGGGAAGCTTCCGTCCGGCCGCCAGCCGATCTGGCCGCCGACATGGACGAGGGGTCCGTCCGTCACCATGCCGTTGGCATAGCCGACGGGATTGGGCCATCCCTCGGGCTGGACGGCGCGAAGGAGTGCGCTCATCCGCCGGCCTCCTCGGCCGCCCTGGTCCGCAGTGCGAACCGCTGCAGCTTGCCCGTCTCCGTGCGCGGCAGCGCGTCCACGAAGTCCACGGCGCGGGGATATTTGTAGGGCGCGAGCTCCGCCTTCACGTGGTCCTGAAGTGCCTTCACCATCGCCGCATCGCCCTCGTGCCCCTCCTTCAGGACCACGTAGGCTTTCACGATCTGGCCGCGATCCGGGTCGGGAGCGCCCACGACGCCCGCCTCCGCCACGGCCGGATGAGTGAGAAGGCCGCCCTCCACCTCCGGTCCCGCAATGTTGTAGCCCGACGAGATGATCATGTCGTCGGAACGGGCCTGATACCAGAAGTAGCCGTCCTCGTCGCGGATGTAGGTATCACCTGTGACGTTCCATCCTTCGAGGACGTAGTCGTGCTGGCGCGGGTCGGCGAGATAGCGGCACCCGGTGGGCCCACGCACGGCGAGGCGGCCCGGCACGCCCGGCGGGCACTCCGCCCCCGTCTCGTCGATCACCTTGGCCTCGTAATGCGGCACCGGCAGGCCCGTCGCCCCCGGCCGCACCGTCTCCTCCGAGGAGCCGATGAAGATGTGCAGCATCTCCGTCGCGCCGATCCCCTCGGTGATCTTGATGCCGGTCGCCGCATACCAGGCGTCGAAGGTCGCCTTGGGCAGCGCCTCGCCGGCCGACACGCACTTGCGCAGGGTGGAGATGTCGTGCTCGGCGAGCTTGTGCAGCATCGCCCGATAGGCGGTCGGCGCCGTGAACATCACCGTCGCCCGATATTTCTTGATGGCGGCGAGGAGGTCGTCGGGCGAGGCCTTCTCGAGGAGGATCGAGGTGCCGCCGATGCGCCAGGGAAACAGCACCAGTCCGCCGAGGCCGAAGGTGAAGGCGAGCGGCGGCGAGCCGATGAAGCGATCGTCGGGCGAGGCGCGCAGCAGGTGATGGGCGTAGCAGTCGCAGATCGCCAGCATGTCGCGATGGTAGTGCATGGTGCCCTTCGGCACCCCGGTCGTGCCGGAGGTGAAGCCGATGAGGCAGACATCGTCGGCCGCCGTGTCGCAGGCCTCGAACTCGTCGCTCGCGACGGCGAGCGCGGTGAAGTGGCCGGCCGTGTCGAAGGTCAGCATCTTGCAGTCGCGCCCGGCGACGGCCTTCTCCATCTCGTCCTTCAGCTTCTCGTCGGTGATCGCGAGGCCGATATGCGCCTTGTCGATCATCACGCCGAGCTCCTTGGCGCGCAGCAGCGGCATCGTCGCGACCACGATCCCGCCGGCCTTGATGATGGCGAAGTAGATCGCCGCCATCATCGGGTTGTTGGCCGAGCGCAAGAGCACCCGGTTGCCCGGCACCATCCCTTCCGCCACCAGGATGTTGGCGATGCGGTTCACGACCTTCTGCAGCTCGGCATAGGTCCACTCCACGCCCTCGCCGACGAGCGCGACGTGCTCGCCCCGCCCCTCGCTCACGTGGCGGTCGATCAGCTCCACGGCGCAGTTGAGATGCGTCGGATAGTCGAGCTTCTCGAGGTTCAGAAAGGTCGGCTGGGCTGTCGGCGACGGCAGGTTGTCGCGCGCGAAGGTATCGACATGGGCGGAGTGGGTCATCGGGCGGCGTCCTCCGGCACGCTCGCCGCGAGCACTTGACGGGCAATGACGATCTTCTGCACTTCCGAGGCTCCTTCGTAGATGCGCAGAGCGCGGATCTCGCGGTAGAGGTGTTCGACGAGGGTGCCAGTGCGCACGCCGTCGCCGCCGTGGAGCTGCACGGCCTGGTCGATGACCGTCTGCGCCGTCTCGGTGGCGAAGAGCTTGGCCATCGAAGCTTCGCGGGTGACGCGAGGCGCGCCTCGGTCACGCGTCCAGGCGGCGCGATAGACGAGAAGCGCGGCCGCATCGACGCCGAGCGCCATCTCGGCGATGGCCGCCTGGGCGAGCGGCAGGTCGCCCATCGGCGCGCCGAAGAGGTGACGCGTGTGGGCGCGGGTGAGCGTCGCCGCGAGGGCCGCCCGCGCGAAGCCCAGCGCCGCCGCGCCGACGGTGGAGCGGAACACGTCGAGCGTCGCCATCGCGAGGCCGAAGCCGCGGCCCGGCGCGCCGATGCGGTTCGCGAGCGGCACACGGCACCCCTCGAAGGAGAGGCGCGCGAGGGGATGGGGCGCGATCACCTCGAGCCGCTCGACGACCGAGAGCCCCGGCGTGTCGGCATCGACCACGAAGGCGGAGAGGCCCTTCGCCCCCGCACCTTCGCCGGTGCGGGCGAACACCACGTAGAAGTCGGCGATGCCGCCGTTCGAGATCCAGGTCTTCTCGCCGTCGAGGATCACGCCGTCGCCCTCGACGCGGGCGGCGAGCTCGATGGCGGCGACGTCGGAGCCCGACTTCGGCTCGGTGAGGGCGAAGGCCGCCACCGCCTCGCCGGCCGCGACACGGGGGAGATAGCGCGCCTTCTGCTCGGCGGTGCCGGCGAGCGCGATGGGGCCGGCGCCGAGACCCTGCATCGCGAAGGCGAAGTCGGCGAGGCCGGAGTGGCGGGCGAGCGTGTCGCGGGCGAGGCAGAGGGTGCGCACGTCGTGCGGCTCGGCGACGGCGGGGGCGAGAAGCCCCGCCTCCCCCATCGCGACGACGAGGCGGCGGCAGGAGGCGTCGACGTCGCCCTCGTCGGTGAGGCTTGCGGCGTGGGCGCCGGCCCATCGGGCGATCTCTTCGGCGAAGGCGCGGTGGCGCTCCTCGAAGAAGGGCCACGACAGCGTCTCGGCGAGAGGGTCGGCCATCAGTTCCCCTCGAAGACCGGCTTCGACTTGTTGGCGAAGGCGTGGAAGGCGCGGTGGTAGTCCTCGGTCTGCATGCAGAGCGCCTGGGCGACGGCCTCCTGGTCGATCGCCTCGTCCACCCCCATCGCCCACTCCATGTGCAGCATCTTCTTGGTGATGCCGTTGGCGAAGGTGGGTCCGTCGGCGAGCCGGCGGGCCATCGCCTCGGCCTCCTCGACGAGCGCATCGGCGGCGACGAGGCGGTTGAAGAAGCCCCAGCGCTCGGCCTCCTCCCCACCCATCACGCGGCCGGTGAAGAGAAGCTCGGAGGCCCGCCCCTGACCGATGATACGCGGCAGGATCGCGCACGCCCCCATGTCGCACCCGGCAAGGCCGACACGGTTGAAGAGGAAGGCGACCTTGGCGTCGGCGGTGCCGAAGCGGATGTCGGAGGCCATGGCGAGGATCGCCCCGGCGCCGACGCACACGCCCTCGACGGCCGCCACGATGGGCTGCGGACACGCCCGCATCGCCTTCACCGTGTCGCCGGTCATCTGGGTGAAGTCGAGGAGGCCCTTGGTGTCGCGCTCGAGGAGCGGTTCGATGATCTCGAACACGTCGCCGCCGGAGCAGAAGTTGCCGCCGGCGCCCGTCAGCACCACCGCCTTCACCCTGTCCTCGTGGCGGAGGGCGCGGAAGGTGTCGCGCAGCTCCGCGTAGCTCTCGAAGGTCAGCGGGTTCTTGCGCTCGGGGCGGTCGAGGGTGATCGTCGCCACCTTGCCCTCGACCTTCAGCGCGAAATGCTGCGGCCGGTAGTCGGCGAGCGGCAGGGTGATCATGAAGCGGTCGCTCACGTGGCCTCCTCGACGCTGGTGCGCGCTTCCTTCAACAACGTCGACAGAGCGGCGCGCGAGGCGTCGTCGAGCCCGGCGAACAGCCCCTCGACCCAGCCCCGATGGGCTTTCGCCATGGTGTCGAACAGCGCCCGCCCCGCCGAGGTCAGCGAGACCACGGCCGAGCGACGGTCCTCCTTGGCGACGCGGCGCTCCACGAGGCCGTCGTCCACCAGGCGGTCGACGAGGCCCGTCACGTTGCCGTTCGTCACCATCAGGCGGCGCGACAGCTCGCCGAGGGCGATCGGCTCCGGGGCCTTGGCGAGCTGCGCCATCAGATCGAAGCGCGGCAGGGTCATCGAGAACTCCGAGCGCAGGCGGCGCGACAGCTCGCCCTCGACGCGGTTGGCGGTGGCGAAGAGGCGCAGCCAAAGCCGCAGCGCATCCGCCTCGTCGCGCGCTTCGACGACGGCGCGATTGACCGCGTCCATCACATCACCTCTCCACCGGCGACCACGATCGCCTGCCCCGTGACCGCCGCCGCGCCCGGCCCGACGAGCCAGCGCACCGCGTCGGCGACCTCCTCCGGTGCGACGAGGCGGCCCATGGGGCTCGTGGCGGCGAGCGCGGCGCGGGCGTCGGCCTCGCTGCGGCCGGTCTTCGCCATGATCCGGGCGACGCTCGTCGCGGTCATCTCCGTGTCGGCGAAGCCGGGGCAGACGGCGTTGGCGGTCACCCCCGTCTTCGCCGTCTCGAGCGCCAGCGAGCGGATCAGGCCCAGAACGGCGTGTTTGGTCGCCGCGTAGGCGCCGGCATAGGCGTAGCCCTTCAATGCCGCGGTGGAGGCGATGGCGACGATGCGGCCGAACCTGCGCTCCAGCATCCCCGGCAGCACCAGGCGGATCGCGGCGAGCACGCCCGCCACGTTGACCTCGAAGAGGCGGGCGAGCAGCTCCGGCTCGGTCTTGACGATGGGGGCGGTGTCCGACGCTCCGGCGGCGGCGACGAGCACGGTGACGGGACCGAAGCGGGCCTCGGCCGCTTTCACGGCGGCGGCGAGCGCGGTAGCATCGGTGACGTCGGCGGCGAAGGCCGCCGCGCTGGGGAGGTCGCCGGCGGCCGCCTCGAGCGGACCGAGCCGCCGCCCCAGAAGGGATGTGCAATAGGTGGGCCCGAGCGTCGCCGCCACCGCGCGGCCGAGCCCGGTACCACCGCCCGTGATCAATACATGCCCGTCCATGGCGCCAATGTGCGCTTGTCGGGAAGTTACTTCAAGCCTAAAATAATGGCGTCAACGGGAGAATGGCGATGCGCATTGCGGTGATCGGCGGCGGCCCGGCCGGCCTTTATTTCTCGATCCTCTACAAGCAGACCGATCCGAAGGCGGAGATCCGCGTCTTCGAGCGCAACCGCCCGTCCGACACGTTCGGCTTCGGCGTGGTGTTCTCTGACGAGACCTTGCAGAACTTCGAGGCGCACGACGCCGAGAGCTACCGCCTCATCACGAGCCGCTTCGCCTACTGGGACGACGTTGAGGTGAACTTCAAGGGCAGCCGCTACCGCATCGGCGGCAACGGCTTCTGCGGCTGCTCGCGCAAGACGCTGCTGGAGCTGTTGAATTACCGCGCCTCCGAGCTCGGCGTCGAGATCGTCAACGGCACCGACCTGTCGATCGACGAGATCCTGACGCTGTCAGAGGAGTGCGACCTGGTGGTCGCCGCGGACGGCATCAACTCGATCGTGCGCCAGCACTTCATCGAGCACTTCAAGCCGTCGACCGACCTGCGCCCCAACCACTTCTCGTGGATGGGCTCGACCCGCCCGCTCGACGCCTTCTCCTTCTTCTTCGAGAAGAACGACGACGGCCTCTTCATCGCCCACGCCTATCAGTACGAGCCGGGCGCCTCCACCTGGGTGATGGAGACGGACCCCGAGACCTTCGAGCGCGCCGGGCTCGGCCGGATGAGCGAAGCGGAGAGCGCGCGCTATCTGGAGGGAGTGTTCGCCGAAGCGCTCGACGGGCATCCGCTCCTCATCAACCGCTCCATGTGGCGCAACTTCCCGATGATCCGCAATGAGCGCTGGACCATCGGCAACATCGTCCTCCTCGGCGACGCCAAGGCGACGGCCCACTTCTCCATCGGCTCCGGCACCAAGCTCGCCATGGAGGACTCCATCGCCCTCAACGACGCCCTCGCCCGCCATCGCGACGTCGCGACCGCCCTCGCCGCCTTCGAGACCGGGCGCCGCGAGGAGGTGGAGAAGACGCAGCATTCGGCCGACGTCTCCCTCGTGTGGTTCGAGCGGCTGGGGCGCTATTGGGACATGGACCCGGTGCAGTTCGCGTTTGGCCTGATGACCCGCGCCAAGGCGATCACCTACGACAATCTGGAGCTGCGCGCGCCGGAGTTCGTGGAGGACGTCGCCCGCACCTTCGCCCGCGGCGTGCGGGCGGCGGGCTTCGACGTCGACGTCGAGCACCCGAAGCCGCCGATGTTCCAGCCCTTGCGCCTGCGCGACATGGTGCTCGCCAACCGCGCCGTCGTCTCGCCGATGGACACCTACTCCGCCGTCGACGGCGTGCCGCAGGACTTCCACCTCGTCCACTACGGCGCCCGCGCGATGGGCGGGGCGGGCCTCCTCTACACGGAGATGATCTGCGTCTCGGCGGAGGGCCGCATCACCCCGGGCTGCAGCGGCCTCTATACCGACGCGCAGGAAGCCGCATGGCGGCGCGTGGTGGACTTCGCCCGCGCCCATTCGAGCACCAGGCTGTGCTTCCAGATCGGCCACTCGGGCCGCAAGGGCGCCACGAAGCTGATGTGGGACGGGATCGACCAGCCCCTCGACGAGGGAGCGTGGGAGACGATCGCCCCCTCCCCGATCCCCTATTTCCCCCACTCGCCGGTGCCGCGCGAGATGACGCGGGCCGACATGGACGCCGTCACGGCGAGCTTCGTCCAGGCGGCGGAGCGGTGCGCGCGCCTCGGCGTCGACATGATCGAGGTGCACTGCGCCCACGGCTATCTCCTCGCGAGCTTCCTCTCCCCGCTCACCAACCACCGCACCGACGCCTACGGCGGCAGCATCGAGAACCGCCTGCGCTTTCCGCTCGAGGTGTTCGACGCGGTGCGCGGGGTGTGGCCGCAGGAAAAGCCCATGTCGGTGCGCCTCTCGGCGACGGACTGGGCGGAGGGCGGCATCACCGGCGACGACACGGTGGAGATCGCCAAGGCGTTCGTGGCGCACGGGGTGGACCTCGTCGACGTCTCCAGCGGCCAGACCGTGCCGGAGGCGAAGCCCATCTTCGGCCGCATGTTCCAGACGCCCTTCGCCGAGCAGGTGCGCGCCGAGGCCGGCGTCGCGACGCTCGCCGTCGGCGCCATCACCTCCGCCGACCAGGTGAACACTATCCTCGCCGCCGGCCGGGCCGACCTCGTCGCCCTCGCCCGCCCGCACCTCGTCAGCCCCGCCTTCACCCTCCTCGCGGCCGCCGACTACGGCGTCGCCGACGTCGACTGCCCGCCGCAATATTATGCCGGCCGGGACCAGGCGTTCCGCAACGCGCCGCGCGCTCGGCAGGAATTGAAGGAGCTGAGGTTGAAGGCCCGCCCCCGCCACCGCTATCAATCGGAGCGAGGTCGCGCCGCGGCGGAATAGGCCGCCGCAGCTTGTTCGGCCATCGCTTGTCGTTAAGATTATATTAACTCTGTTCGTTAACGATTTGAGCGGTGGGGCGGCAGCCTCGGCAGACCATGGGAGCGAGCCGATGCGCGGGACGACACGCCGGAGCAGCCTTCGAAGCCTCGTGGCCGTCGCACTCTCGCTCGCGACCGCCGGCGCCGCCATGGCGCAGGCGCGGATTCCCTTTCCGCCCATCGACGGCCTCATCATCCGGTCGGACGACTACCAGCCCCTGCCCCACCCGAAGCCCGGTCTCGTGGCGACCTTCGCGGCCGGCTGCATCCCGACGAGCCCGGAGCTCGCCTGGGCCGCTCTTCCCCGCAGCCTGCGCGAGGTGCCGATCGAGGAGATGATCGGCCAGCTTCTCGTCATCAGCTTCTCCGGCAAGACGGTGAAGGACCCGGGCGTCGCCCTCGCGGCCCGGGAGATCGCCGACGGCAGCATCGGCGGTGTCCTCTATTTCCGCCACAACGTGGGCTCGGCGGCCGACGTGCGGGCGGTGAACGCCCTCTTCACCGACGCTCATCCCGACCTTCCCGCGATGATCGCGATCGACCAGGAAGGCGGCGCGGTGATGCGGGTGAAGCCCAGCGAGGGTGCGCCGGCGACCCCGTCCGCCCGCGACATCGCCACGACGAGCCCCGCCGAGGCGCGCGGTGCCTATCTCGCGATGGCCGACAATCTCGCCGACCTCGGCTTCACCACCAATTTCGGGCCGGTGGTGGATCTGGAGGTGAACCCCGACAATCCGGTCATCGCCCGCTTCGGCCGCGCCTATGGCGCCGAGCCCAAGGCCGTGATCGCCTATGCCGAAGCCTTCATCGAGGCGCACCACGAGGCCGGCATCGGCACGGCGCTGAAGCACTTTCCCGGCCACGGCTCCTCCACCGCCGACAGCCACGAGGGCGCGATCGACCTCAACGCGACCTGGTCGCGGCGCGAGATGGTGCCGTTCCGCGAGCTCATCCGCCGCCACGAGGTGGACATGGTGATGATCGGCCACCTCGATCTCGACGGCCTGTCCGGGCCCGGTGGGTTGCCAGCGTCGCTGTCGCCCAACGCCATCGACGTGTTCCTGCGCGACACCCTCTGCTACGGCGGTCTGGTCGTCTCCGACGATCTCGCGATGGACGCGGTGTCGGCCCGCTGGTCGCCCGAGGAGGCGGCGCTCAAGATGGTCGAGGCGGGCGGCGACATCGCCCTCCTGTCGCTGTCGGGCAAGACGGGGATGGCGCCGGTGAAGGAGATCACCCGCCGTCTCGCCGCGGCGGCCGCCGCCGACCCCAAGATCGCCGACAAGATCCGCTACGCCTACGCCCGCGTGGTGCACCACAAGCTCGACTTCGCCGAGAAGCGCCGCGTGTCGAGCCGCAGCCGCGCACCGACCCCCACCCAGTGGGCGCAGGTCCGCTGAGGCGCTTGCCGCCGACGGCCGCGGACCACTCGTCCGATTGAGAACTGCGCACGCCGCCGGCGGGACAACCGACGAGGGAACCCGATGAGCGACTACGCCGCCTTCGCCCGGCTCGAACGTGACGGCTGGTGGGATGCCGACACCGCCCGCTCCTATGCCGAGGGCTTCGCCGCCGCCTCCGCCCAGTGCGTCCCCGAAATGATCCGTGCCAGTGGCGCGCGCCCGGGCTCCAAGGCGCTCGATCTGTGCTGCGGCCACGGGATCGTCGCCGAGGGGCTCCTTGCGGCGGGAGCCCGGGTCACCGCCCTCGACTTCTCCGCGGCGATGCTGGCGATGACCGCCGTGCGCGTTCCCTCGGTCACGCTCGTGCGCGGCGACGCTATGCGCCTTCCCTTCGCCGACGACGGCTTCGACGTCGTCACCATCGGCTTCGGCATTCCCCATGTGCCCGACGCGGCAGTGACGCTCGCCGAAGCGAACCGGGTGCTGCGGCCCGGCGGGCGCATCGTGCTGTCGGCCTGGCGCGACGTCGGCAGCGCGGGCGCGTTCGGCTGCGTCTACGGCGCCGTGCGCGACCATGGCGATCCGTCCGTCGCTCTGCCGCCCGGTCCCGACGCCCACACCTTCGCCGATCCCGAGCGCGCGTTTCCGGCGCTTCGGGAGGCCGGCTTCCGCACCCCGGAGATCGCCGTGGTGGAGAGCGCCTGGCAGGTGGAGGACCCGGCGGCGCCGTTCGACTACTTCATCGATGGCACGGTGCGGGGCGCGGCGCTGCTGCGGCCGCAGTCCGCCGAGCGGCGGGCCGCGATCCGCGAGGCCGTCGCCGCCACCGTACGCCGCGAGTTCGGCAGCACCGCCCCGTGGCGCGTGCCGGTGCCGGCGGCGATCGTCTCCGCCCTCGCCTGAACGCCGGATCCGTCGAAGCTCAGGTGCTCACCCGAGCGCCGCCGCCACGTAGGGCGGCAGCGCGAAGGCCGCCCGATGCACCTCCGGCGACCAGTAGCGCATCGTCAGGGGATGTTCCCGATGGCGGGCGGTCAGCGTCTCGAGCGACACCCGACGTAGGGCATCGCCGTCGCTCGAGAGGCCGTGCGCCAACGGGCCGCCGGTATAGCTCGGCACGGTGGTGAGGAAGAAGGCGACGTCGCCGAAGACGCCGCGCAGCGTTCCGGCATGGCCCCTCATCCAGTCGGGCGTCAGGAACGGCATGCCCGACTGGGTCACGAGCGCCCCGCCCGGCCGCAACACGCGCCGGCAGTCGCGATAGAACGCCTCGCCGAAGAGCACGGCGCCGGCACCGATCGGGTCGGGCGAATCGACGATCACCACATCGAAGCGATCGGTGGTCGTCGCGACGTGCCGCACCCCGTCGTCGATCACGAGGTCGAGGCGCGGATCCTCGAACGCGCCCGCCGCGACATCGGGGAACTCGGCGACGGCGAGATCGACCACCGCACGGTCGATCTCCACGAGCCGCACCCGCGCCACGTCGTGCCGCAAGACCTCGCGTGCGACGCCGCCGTCGCCACCGCCGATGATCAGCACCTCGCGCACCGCGCCGTGGGCGTAGAGCGGCACGTGAGCCATCATCTCGTGGTAGATGAACTCGTCGGCCGTGGTGATCTGGTAGGCACCGTCGAGCACCATCACGCGACCGAAGGTGAGGTTCTCGAACACGCCGAGATCCTGCGCGCTGTCGAGCACCCGCACACCGTTCTCGGCGCGCAGCACCGTGCGGAAGCCGGCCCGTTCGCTGACGGTCTCGACCACCCACTCGCCGTTGTCAGCCATGTTTCAGATGCCGCGACCGCGCAGAAGCTCGCTGACGGCCACGTTGCTGGCGCTGAAGGCCTCGCGCAGCACCTCCACGCACGCCTCGGGCTGCGTGTCGCCGCACATGAAGATGTCAAGCGCGGCGTACTGGTGCTCCGGCCAGGAGTGGATCGAGATGTGGCTCTCGGCCAGCACCGCGACGCCCGACACACCGCCGTTCTCGTCGAAATGGTGGAGATGGACGTGCAGCAGCGTCGCGCCGGCCACCTCCACGCACCGCCGCAACGTCGCGTCGATGTGGTCGATGTCGTCCAGCCTTTCGCCGCCATAGACGTCGACGATGAGATGAGCGCCGGCGCACCTCACGCCGTCGCGCACCATCACGTGCTCCTCGCCTGCCGTTTCCGGCATCGCGGTGTCCTGCGATGCGTCCCAATCCACGACCTCGTCGATCGCGTCAGCCAAAAGGCGGTGTTGTGCCATCCGCTCCCCGTTCACCCCGAGCTTGCCAATAGTTCCATGACGATAAAATCGTCGACCGCCGATTTCAAGGAATGAAGCGCGCTCAGTGCGCACATCTTTCGCGACGTTTTCGCGCCTGCAGAAATGCTCTTGCGGTGGCTTTCGACAGCCATATATCTCGGCCCGAGATATATCGAACCGGGATATAGCCACGCGAGGATCGCCTTTGTCCACCGATACGCTGAGCCCCGTGAGCACCCTGTGCCTTGCCATTCTCCAATGCGGCGAGGCGACGGGTTACGAGATCAAGAAGGAATCGGTCGAAGGCGATTATCGTTACTTCGTCGACGCGAGCTACGGCTCGATCTATCCGGCCCTCGCCCGCCTTGCCAACGACGGATACGTCACCGTGCGGGAAGAGACCCATCCCGGCCGGCCCATCCGTAAGATCTATTCCATCACCCCGGAGGGGACAGATGCGCTCATTGCCGCACTGTCGCAGCCGCCGGGACCCGACCAGCGCCGCTCCCGCTTCCTGCTCGTCGCAAAGTCCGCGCCGCATCTGCCCGCCGCCGTGGTCAAGGCGGCCGTCGACGAGCGCCGCCGTCTCCTGACGGAGGAGATGGAGCACTTGAGGCGGATCACCGCCGACTATTCGGACGAGCCGAGCGTCGCCTGGATCGTCGGCTACGGGCTCGCCTGCATGGGCACGTCGCTCGACTACCTCGAAAAGAATGCTGACGACCTCGTGGCCATCGCGAAGCCGCCGCTGGCGGACGCGGCGGAATAGGGATCATCATGAACGCCAAGATCATCCTCGCGCTCGTCATCGCGGGCGGCATCGCCGCGTGGATGGCGACGGGAACGCTCGTCGTGTCGGGCACCGCGCAGGAGGCGACACCGCGTCCGCCGGCGGAGCGCTCGGAGGCGAACGACGCCCCCTTCAGCGTGCGCGTCGCGACGCTCACGGCGGTCGATCGGCCGCGCTCGCTCAAGATGCGCGGCCGCACGCGCGCCGATGCGCTGGTCTCGGTGGCCGCCGAGACCGGCGCCCGCATCGCCGAGCGCCTGGCGCACCGGGGCACCAAGGTGGAGCCCGGCGACGTACTCTGCCGCCTCGAGGAAGGCGCCCGCGCCGCCCAGCTCGCCCAGGCGAAGGCGGAGGCCGCACGCGCCCAGCTCGACTTCGACGCCGCCACCAAGCTGCGCGGCCGGGGCTTCGAATCGGAGACCCGCGTTGCCACCACGCGCGCCGAGCTCGACGCCGCCCAGGCGAGCGTCGCCGCGGCCGAGCTGGAACTCGCCCGGACCGTCGTCGAGGCCCCCATCGCCGGCATCGTGCAGGAGCCGATCGCCGAGGTCGGCGCCCGGCTCGCCGTGGGCGACGTCTGCGCCACCATCGTCGATGCCGACCCGATCGTCATCACCGGCCAGGTCTCCGAACGCGACATCTCGCAGGTGCGCGAAGGGGTGACGGCCGAGATCACCCTCGTCACCGGCGAGAGCGTGAAGGGCACCGTTGTCTTCATCTCGCGCACCGCCGATGCCGATACGCGCACCTTCACCGTCGAGATCCACGTCCCCAATCCCGATGGGACGCTGCGCGCCGGCGTGACCGCCGAGGCCCGGATCCCGCTGCCCGCGATCAAGGCGCATCGCCTGTCGCCCGGCATCCTCACCCTCGCCGACAACGGCGCGGTGGGCGTGCGCACGGTCGGCGAGGACGACAAGGTCGCCTTCATGCCGGTCAAGATCGTGATGCAGGACACCGAAGGCTTCTGGGTCACCGGCCTTCCCGACGTCGTCACGGTCATCACCGTCGGCCAGGACTATGTGATCGACGGGCAGACCGTCGACCCGGTCAAGGAAGCGAACGACGCATGAATGGCTTGCTCGAAGGGCTGCTCAGTCGGCCCCGCAGTCTCATCACGCTCCTGCTCTTCCTCGTCACCGCCGGCGCGGTCGTCTACACGACGATCCCCAAGGAGGCTAACCCGGACATCGACGTCCCCGTCTTCTACGTGTCGATCACCCAGCAGGGCATTTCGCCGGAGGACGCCCAGCGCCTCCTCGTAAAGCCGATGGAAAAGGAGCTCCGCGGCCTCGACGGGCTGAAGGAGATCCGCGCCGTCGCCTCCGAATCCCACGCAGGCATCATCCTCGAGTTCGAAGCCGACTTCGACAAGGACGAGGCCCTCGCCGACGTGCGCGACAAGGTCGACCAGGCGAAGGCCGACCTTCCTGAGGACGCGGAGGAGCCGACGATCACCGAGACCAACTTCTCGCTGGTCCCGACGATCGTCGTCGCCCTCTCCGGCGACGTTCCCGAGCGCACCCTCTACCAGCGCGCCAAGGAGCTTCAGGACCAGATCGAGGCGATCCCCACCGTGCTCTCGGCGGATCTTTCGGGGGCGCGCGACGAGCAGCTCGAGGTGCTCGTCGATCGCACGCTGATGGAAAGCTACGGCCTCAACCCGGTGGAGCTCCTGCAGTCGCTTCAGCGCAACAACGCGCTGGTGCCGGCCGGCTTCATCGACACCGGCGAGGGCCGCTTTTCGGTGAAGGTGCCGGGCCTCGTGGAGACCCCACAGGACGTCTACTCGCTGGTCATCAAGCAGCAGGCCGAAGGCGTCGTCACCGTCGGCGACGTCGCCACCGTGCGGCGCACCTTCGAGGACCCCACCACCTTCACCCGCGTGAACGGCCGCCCCGCGATCACCATCGAGGTGGTGAAGCGGCTCGGCGAGAACATCATCGAGAACAACCAGGCCGTCCGTGACGCGGTGGAGGAGACCACGGCGGACTGGCCCGATTCGATCAAGGTCGACTACCTGCTCGACCAGTCGAACTTCATCTACGAGGTGCTCGGCAGCCTCGAGGCGTCGATCTCCACCGCCATCGTGCTCGTCATGATCGTGGTGGTGGCGGCGCTCGGCTTCCGCTCCGCCCTGCTCGTGGGCATCGCGATTCCCACCTCGATCCTGCTCGGCTTCCTGGTGCTCTCCGGCCTCGGCATGACCGTCAACATGATGGTGATGTTCGGCCTCGTGCTCACCGTCGGCCTCCTCGTCGACGGCGCCATCGTGGTGGTGGAATATGCCGACCGGCGGATCGCGGAGGGCGCCTCCCGGGCGGACGCCTTCCAGGAGGCGGCCAAGCTCATGGTCTGGCCGCTGATCTCCTCCACGGCGACCACCCTCATCGCCTTCCTGCCGATGCTCCTGTGGCCCGGCGTCGCCGGCGAGTTCATGAGCTACCTACCGATCATGGTGGTGATCGTGCTGACGGTGGCGCTCGTCACCGCCATGGTCTTCCTGCCGGTGGTGGGCGCGCTCCTCTCCAACGCGATCATCGCCGGCCTGTTCGCTGGCATGGTGGTCGCGGCGGGCGCGGTGATGCTCCTCGCTCCCTTCGGGGCGATGGCCTACGTGGCGGCCGTCGCTGGCTTCCTCGGCGCCGCGATCCTCACCACCTCGCTCGCCAACCGCTGGGCGGCGCGCCGGCCGAAGACGCCGCCAATCCCGCACGAAACGCTGTTCAACCCGTCCGCGGTGCGCGGCGTCACCGGCCTCTATGTGCGCGTGCTGCGTCTTCTCGCCGGCAACGTCGCCGGCGTCGTCCTCACCGGCGTCGCCGTCGTCGGCATCGCCGTGTGGGTGATGATGCTCTTCAGCGCGAACAACAAGGGCGTGGAGTTCTTCGTCAACGAAGAGCCCGACGTCGCCGTGGTGATGGTGTCGGGCCGCGGCAACATGAGCGCCCGCGAGGCCCTCAACCTCGTCAAGGACGTGGAGCGCGAGGTGCTCGCCGTCGACGGGGTGGAGGACGTCGTGACCAAGGCCTTCCCGTCCGGCGCGAGCTCCGGCAGCGGTGGCGGTATCGGCGACGTGAACGACAAGCCGGCCGACCTCATCGGTCAGCTCCAGGTCGAGCTCGTGAACTATTGCTGCCGTCGCCCGGCGCTCGACATCTTCGAGGACATCCGCGCGCGCACCGCCTTCCCGGGCATCAAGACCGAGGTGCGCAAGGTCGAAGGCGGCCCGCCGACCGGCAAGGACATCCAGCTTCAGGTCTCCTCCAACAACTACGACACACTCCTCGCGGTGACGAAGAGGGTGCACGACCACGTGGCGACGGTCGAAGGGCTGCGCGACGTGGAGGACGACCGCCCCCTCCCAGGCATCGAGTGGCAGCTCGACGTCGATCGCGAGGAGGCCGGCCGCTTCGGCGCCGACGTGCAGACGGTCGGCCAGATCATCCAGCTCGTGACCAACGGCGTGCTCCTGTCGCGCTACCAGCCGGACGATTCGGACGATCAGATCGACATCCGCATCCGCTTCCCCGAGCAGGACCGGACGCTGCGCCAATTCGCCGACCTGCGCCTGCCGAGCTCCAGCGGCCTGGTGCCGATCATCAACTTCATCGACATCACCCCGCAGCAGCGCGTGTCGGCGATCACCCGCATCGACGGCCAGTTCGCGATGACGGTGAAGGCGGACGTCCTCGACCAGCAGGGCTACGACCTCAACGCCAAGATCGCCGAGCTCGACGCGTGGGTGAAGAGCCAGACCTGGCCCGACGGCGTGACCTTCATGTTCCGCGGCGCCAACGAGGACCAGGCGGAGGCGATGGGCTTCCTCATGAAGGCGATGATCGCCTCGCTGGTGATGATGTTCCTGGTGCTCGTCACCCAGTTCAACAGCTTCTACCAGACGGCGCTGACGCTCCTGACGATCATCCTTTCGGTGTTCGGCGTGCTCCTCGGAATGGTCATCACCGGGCAGAAATTCTCGGTCATCATGACCGGGACGGGGGTGATCGCGCTCGCCGGCATCGTCGTCAACAACGCCATCGTGCTGATCGACACCTTCAACCGGGAGCGCACGTTGCAGCCGGACATGCTGACGGCGGTGCTCTCCACCGCGGCGCAGCGCGTGCGACCCATCCTGTTGACCACCATCACCACCATCGCCGGCCTCATCCCGATGGCGACCGAGGTCAACCTCGACTTCTTCTCCCGCACCATCGCGGTGGGCGGCATCACGGCGGTGTGGTGGGTGCAGCTCTCGACGGCGATCATCTCCGGCCTCGCCTTCTCCACCATCCTCACCCTGGTGGTGGTGCCGGTGATGCTGGCGATGCCGGAGACGGTGTCGCGCCGCTTCGGCCGCCGCGGCTCGGCGGCGGCGGCGCCCAGCGCGCCGCTCGCTCCCGCCGCACCGCCGGCCGCGCCCGCCCCCGTCGCGGCGACGCCCGCGCTGCCGATGGTGGCATCCGCCGAGGTGGCACCGGCGCCGACGGTGGAAGAGACGGCCGAGACCTACGCGCAGACGGCCGCCCCGCACCCGCCGGTTGCCGCTCCGGGCCACGCGGCGGCGACGCGGGCCGAAGCCCCGCCGCTCGACGTCTACGCCCCCGTCGTAGCGCCCCAGCGACGGCCGGGGGACGAGCGCCGGCCCCACGTGAAGCAGGCGGCCGAGTAGCCCGCCGGCGCGGCATCCGGGGTGGCGCAGGCCCCTCGGATGCCCTACTTGCGACTTGTTCGCGCTCTAATCATCCCAACACGAGGCGGTCGCATGACCACCACTTCACCAGGCGTCTCGGCCGGCCGCGGCGAGACGCTGAAGGCGCTCCGCCGCCTCTGGCCCTATATGTGGCCGACCGATCGACCGGATCTGAAGGGCCGCGTCGCCATCGCCATCGTGGCCCTGGTGGCAGCCAAGCTCGTCACCGTGCTGATCCCCTACACCTACAAGTGGGCGACGGACGCGCTGACGTCCGGCGAGTTCGGCCCGGCCGCCGAGCGGATCGCCGAGACGACGCCGGGCTGGAACATGCCGGCCTTCATCGTCGCGCCCATCATGCTGGTGATCGCCTACGGGGCGGGGCGCATCCTCTCCACCGGCTTCAACCAGCTCCGCGACGCCCTCTTCGCCCGCGTCGGCCAGCATGCCGTGCGCCGCCTCGCGCGGCGCACCTTCGTGCACCTCCACGACCTGTCGCTGCGCTATCACCTGCAGCGGCGCACCGGCGGCCTCAACCGGGTGATCGAGCGCGGCGTCAAGGGCATCGAAACGCTGGTGCGCTTCACCATCCTCAACTCGCTGCCGACGGCGCTCGAGTTCGCGTTGGTGGCGGCGGTGGTCGCCTACCAGTTCTCCTTCACCTACGTCGGCGTGATCGCGCTCGTGGTGGTCGCCTATGTCTGGTTCACGGTGCGGGCCTCGCAGTGGCGCATCACGATCCGGCGCGAGATGAATGATTCCGACACCGACGCCAACGCCAAGGCGATCGACAGCCTGATCAATTACGAGACGGTGAAATACTTCAACAACGAGGCGATGGAGACGCGGCGCTTCGATCGCTCCATGGCCGACTACGAGACGGCGGCGATCAAGTCGTGGACCTCGCTCGCCTGGCTCAACATGGGGCAGACGGTGATCTTCACCGTCGGCCTCACCGTTCTCATGGTGATGTCGGCACGGGCGGTGATGCGGGGCGAGCAGACGCTCGGCGACTTCGTGATGGTGAACGCGCTGCTGATGCAGCTCGCCATTCCGCTGAACTTCATGGGCTTCGTCTATCGCGAGATCAAGCAGGCCCTCGCCGACGTGGAGGCGATGTTCGCCGTGCTCGAGATCCCGCAGGAGGTGACGGACCGGCCCGACGCCGTCCCGCTTGAGGTCGACGGCGGCACGGTGCGCTTCGACAACGTGTCGTTCCACTACGACCCCGAGCGGCCGATCCTCCACGGCATCAGCTTCGAGGTGCCGGTGGGGCGCACCCTCGCGATCGTCGGCCCGTCGGGCGCCGGCAAGTCCACCATCTCCCGCCTCCTCTACCGCTTCTACGACGTGACGGGCGGCCGCATCCTCGTCGACGGGCAGGACGTGCGGTCGGTGACGCAGGATTCGCTTCGCCGCAACATCGGCATCGTTCCCCAGGACACGGTGCTCTTCAACGACACCATCGCCTACAACATCGCCTACGGCCGGCCCGAGGCCACGCGCGAGGAGGTGGAGGCGGCGGCCGACATGGCGCAGATCGGCGCCTTCGTGCGCGCCCTGCCGCATGGCTTCGAGACCGAGGTCGGCGAGCGCGGTCTCAAGCTCTCCGGCGGCGAGAAGCAGCGCGTCGCCATCGCCCGCACCATCTTGAAGGCGCCGCCCGTCCTGATCCTCGACGAGGCGACCTCGGCGCTCGACACGCGGACCGAGGAGGATATCCAGGTGGCGCTCGACGAGGTGGCGAGCGGTCGCACCACGCTGATGATCGCCCACCGCCTCTCCACGGTGGTGCGGGCCGACGAGATCATCGTGCTCGAGGCGGGCCGGATCGTGGAGCGCGGCACTCACGCCAGTCTGGTGGAGCGCGGCGGCGTCTACGCCGCGATGTGGAACCTCCAGCGCCAGGAGGCGGAGATCCCGCCGCCACCCCCGCAGCCGCCGCGTCCACCCTCGGTGCGCGAGCGCGAGGAGGCGATGCGCTGAACTTTGCCGACGGCCTGGAGTGACATATATCCACTCCATGTGGCGCAGCGTGATTATGTTCATTCTGGCGGTTTCGGCGGCACTGCCTGCGGCGGCGGGCCTCAATCCGTCCGCCGTGGCGCCGGTGGCCACCGCGGGCCCCGGCCCGCTGATCGCGGTGCACGGCTGCCACGCCAACCCGTTCTTCGACGGGCGCGGCTGGCTGCACCGCCACGAGGGGCCCGACTGCCGCACGGTCCCGGTGCGTCCGCTCCTCGGCATCCACATCTGCTCGAAGGTGGCGCGGGCCTGCGAGAAGGCCTGTGGCACGGCACGCCATCCGGGCCGCTGCCTGCGCCTCTGCTACGTGCGCAACGCGCCGCGCGTCTGCTGAGACGCCGCCCGCCCTATTTCGGGATCTCTCCCTTCGGATGGGCGACGACGCCGTCGGCGCTCGGCAACGGCACGTCCTCCAAGGTGAGGCCGCTGGTGAGGACCCAGTAGACGCCGCCGAACACCACGAAGGAAAGCAGCGAGGTGATGATCACCTTGCGCCACATCCGCGGCAAGGCGGGCGCGCCGGGCTCCGCGCCGCTCACCCGCTCATGCGCGGGGTCGGGCCGCCGATCGCCGAACGGCAGCACCAGGAACAAGAGAAGCCACCAGATGATGAAGTAGATGGCGATACCGCTGCCAAGTCCCATCAGACTTCTTCGATCTCCGTCAGCACGCCGCCCATGTCCTTGGGATGGATGAAGAGGACGGGCTTGCCGTGGGCGCCGATCTTGGGCTCGCCGTCGCCGAGGACCCGCGCGCCGCTCGCCACGAGCTGGGCCGCGGCCGCCCTGATGTCGCCCACCTCGTAGCAGACGTGGTGGAGCCCCCCCGCCGGGTTGCGCTCCAGGAAGGCGGTGATCGGCGAGCCGGGGCCGAGCGGTTCCAACAGCTCCACCTTGGTGTTGGGAAGGGTCACGAACACCACCCGCACGCCATGCTCGGGAAGGTCCACCGGGTCGGAGACCTCCGCCCCCAGCGCCTCGGCATAGACCTTCGATGCGGCCGCCACGTCGGCGGTGGCGATCGCCACGTGATTCAATCGCCCGATCATAGCCCCTCCCTGTGTCCGCCTACCTCTCCGTGGCGACGAAGACGTGGCAGATCGGTTTCTTGCCCCAGCGCTGAGACATATGCGAGCGAATCGCCCGGCGGGAGGCCTGGGCCACGACGTCGCGGTCGCGCCGGCGGTGCCGCGGGATGCTCTCCACCGCCGCCGCCACCTCGTCGACGAGCAGCTCGCGGAAGGTCTCGCCGTCGTCGTCCCGGCTCGGGATGCCGATGAGCACCAGCTCCGGGTCGTCGGCGAGCTCGAAGCGCCCATCGAGCGTCACGAGCGCGGTGACCACGCCGGCGAACGCCAGCGACCGGCGTTCGCGCACGTTGGCCGCATCCGGATGGCGCAGGAGCTTACCGTCGAGCAGCAGCACGTCGACGGCAACCTGATCCACCACCTCGGCGGGATCGGGCGCGAGGCGAACCATCTTGCCGTTGCCCGTCATCACCACTTCGGGGATGCCGCTGGCGCGGGCGAGCGCGGCCTGGGCGGCGAGATGCATCGGCTCCCCGTGGACCGGCACCAGCACCCTGGGGCGCAGCCAGCGGTAAAGCTCCACGAGCTCGTCGCGCCGGGGATGGCCGGAGGTGTGGACGAGGCCGTCGGCATCCGTCACCACCTCGATCCCCTGTAGGGCGAGGCCGTTGATGATCTGGTTCACCGCCTTCTCGTTGCCCGGAATGGTGCGTGAGGAGAACACCACTCGGTCGCCGGGCGAGAGGGCGACGCGGGGGTGCTCGTCGCTCGCGATGCGCGCGAGGGCGGCGCGGTCCTCGCCCTGGCTGCCAGTGAGGAGCAGCAGCACCTTCTCGCGCGGAAGATGGCCGAAATCGTCCTCCGAAAGGGTCGCGGGCAGACCGTCCATGAAACCGCACTCGGCGGCGACGGCGATCACGCGGCGCATCGCCCGCCCCATCACCACCACGTGCCGGTCGGCCGCCATCGCCGCCTCCAGAATGGCGCGGATACGGGCGACGTTGGAGGAGAAGGCGGTCACGGCGACCCGGTGCGGCGCGCCGGCGACCACCTCCTTCAGCCCCTCGGCCACATCGTGCTCGGAGGGCGAGCGGCCGGGGCGCATGGCGTTGGTGGAGTCGCACAGGAGCGCCAGCACCCCCCGATCGCCGATCGCCTTGAGACGATCGGTGTCGATGGGGCGGCCGATGCCGGGCGTCGGGTCGATCTTCCAGTCGCCGGAGTGCATCACCGTGCCGAAGGGGGTGGTGATCGCCAGCGCGTTGGGCTCGGGAATGGAGTGGGAAACGGGCACGAGCTCGACCTGGAAGGGCCCGAGCTCCAACGTCTCGCCCTGCTCCACCACGCGCACGTCGGGGCTGTTCTGCCGGCCGTTCTCGATGGCCTTGGCGCGCAACAGTCCCGCGGTGAAGCGGGTCGCGTAGACCGGCACCTCGAGGCGCGGCCACAGCTCCAGGAGCGCGCCGTAGTGGTCCTCGTGGGCGTGGGTGATCACGATACCGAGGAGGTCGTGCTTTTCCTCCTCGATGAAATCGATGTCGGGAAACACCAGGTCGACGCCCGGCGTTGTTCGCGGATCGGCGAAGCTGATGCCGCAATCCACCATCAGCCACTTCCGGTCATGCACCGGGCCAAATCCGTAAAGGCCCAGATTCATGCCGATTTCGCCGACCCCGCCGAGCGGCAGGAACACCAGCTCGCTGCCGGCTTCACTCATAGCTACTCCGTACGAAAACATCGCCTGCGGCGATCGGCTCCCTGCTGCCGTCCCGGTCCAGGATCAGCCGGCCACTGTCATCGAGACCGACGAAGCGGCCCTCGCGCGTCTCGTCGTCGAACCGTACGGCGACCTCGCCGCCGATCCCGACGGACCGGGCGAGCCATCGCTCACGCATCGCGGTGAGCCCGCCCGGCCGGGACAGTATATCGATCGTCGCGTCGAGAATGGGGCAGAGCGCAATCCATACATCCTCCGGCGTGGCTTGGGGATGATGCGCGCAAAGGTTGGTCGCAGCAACGTCTTCCGGATGGTGGGCGATGTTCACTCCGATGCCGATGACGACGCGCCGGCGGTGAGGCTCGGCCGCGCTCATGCGCGCCTCGATGAGGATGCCGCAAACCTTGCGGCCCTCGATGAGAACGTCGTTCGGCCACTTCAGTTGCGGCGAGAGGCCGGTCGTCTCCTCGATGGCGTCCGCCACGGCGACGGCCACCGCCAGCGGCAGGAAGCCGAACGCGTCGCCCGAGAGCGTCGTCGACGTCGCAAACGAAGCATAGAGATTGCCGGCTTCGGAGACCCAGGGCCGGCCGCGTCGGCCGCGGCCAGACAGCTGGCGCTCGGCGATCACCCACACCGGACGGCCGTCCTCGACGAGGCGTTGCATCGCCTCGTCGTTGGTGGAGCCCACGTCGCCGAGACGGATGACCGCCGGCGACCGGGCCTCCCCGCTCACAAAAGCAGGCTCTTCGCGGCGGTCAGCGCGGCCGACAGGATCGGCGTCCACACGAGGAAGAAGAAGACGGTGAACCCGCTCGCGACCGCCAGCACCACCCGCAGTTCCGCGGCCATCGGCTCGAAGCGGTCCTTCGGCTCGTCGAACATCATCACCTTGATGATGCGCAGGTAGTAGAAAGCCGCCACCGCCGAGGACAGCGCGCCGATGACTGCGAGCGGCAGAAGGTCGGCCTCCACCGCGGCGAGGAAGACGTAGAGCTTGCCCCAGAAGCCCACCAGCGGCGGAATGCCCGCGAGGGAGAAGAGCAGCGCCGTGAAGGCGACCGCCATCCAGGGCTTGGTGCGGATGAGGCCGGAGAGGTCGGCGATATCCTCCACCATCCCCTCGTCGGCGCGGCGCATGGACAGGATGCAGGCGAAGGAGCCCAGCGTCATCACGAGGTAGATGGTCATGTAGACCACCACGCCGAGAATGCCCTGCTCGGTGCCCGCGGCGATGCCGATCAGCGCGTAGCCCACGTGACCGATGGACGAATAGGCCATCAGCCGCTTGATGTTGGTCTGCCCGATGGCGGCGAACGCGCCGAGCAGCATCGAGGCGATGGACAGGAAGATGACGATCTGCTGCCACTGGATCATCGCCGGCTCGAACGCGTCGGACACGACGCGGACGAACAGCGCCATCGCGGCGATCTTCGGCGCCGACGCCATGAACGCGGTGACCGGGCTCGGCGCTCCCTCGTAGACGTCCGGCGTCCACATGTGGAACGGCACCGCCGACACCTTGAAGGCGAGGCCGGCGAGCACGAACACGATGCCGAAGACGATGCCGAGACCCACGCCCTCCGCGCCGATCGCAGCGGCGATGCCGGCGAACTGGGTGGAGCCGGTGAAGCCGTAGATCAGACTGATGCCGTAGAGCAGCATGCCCGACGACAGCGCGCCGAGGACGAAATATTTGAGGCCCGCCTCCGTGGAGCGCACCGAGTCGCGGTTGATCGAGACGGCGACGTAGATCGCCAGCGACTGCAGCTCCAGCCCGAGATAGAGGGCGATGGTGTCGTCGGCGGAGATCATCAGCATCATGCCGACGGTCGCGAGCAGCAGGATCACCGGATATTCGAACCGCGAGAAGGCCTGGTGGCGGGCGTAGCCCATCGTCATCGCCACCGTCACCGCCGCTGCGATCAGGGTGAGGATCTTCATGTAGCGGGCGAAGGCGTCGAGCACGAAGGCGCCCTCGAAGGTGGTGCGGTCGGTGGGCATGAAGCCGAGCACCGCGGCGCATCCGAGCATCGCCACGATGGTGAGGACGCTGATCGTCGGGGTGACGTCTTCCTTGTCGAAGGCGCCGATCATCAGGAAGGCGATGGCGGCGATCGCGAGGATCAGCTCCGGCAGGAGCGGAAAGAGGGACGGAAGGGCGTGCGCGTCAGCCATCATTCACTCGCGGGCGTCTGTTCGGAGGCCGCGTCGGGCTCCCCGTGATTGTCGGCAGGCGCCGCATGATCGTCGGACGCCTCCTCTGCGTGGCCAGTCTCGCCATGGCCAGACTCGCCGTGGCCGCCGCCGGCGGGCGTCATGCCCGCGGCTTCGAGCCCCCTCTCCACCGCATCGGTGGAGGAGCCCGACACCATGGCGAATTCGGATGCGTCGATCGCCGGCCCCTTCGGCCCGCCCGTCGCCTCGGCGACGCTGCCGACCAGCGCGTTCACCGACGCGTCGGTCACGCTGAGGACGGGGTTCGGGTAGACGCCGAAGACGATGGTGAGGACGATCAGCGGCACCATGATGAACTTCTCGCGCAGCGAGAGGTCGAGCATCCGGCGCATGGATTCCTTCTCCAGCGGACCGAACACCACCCGGCGATAGAGGAACAGGGCGTAGGCTGCCGACAGGATGACGCCGGTCGTCGCCACCACGGCGGCGAGCGTCGACGTCTTGTAGGTGCCGACGAGCGTCAGGAATTCACCCACGAAGCCGGAGGTGCCGGGCAGCCCGACGTTGGCCATGGTGAACACCATGAAAGCCGTCGCGTACCAGGGCATCCGCTGGACGAGGCCGCCATAGGCGGCGATGTCGCGAGTGTGGGTGCGATCGTAGACCACGCCGACGCAGAGGAAGAGAGCCGCCGACACGATGCCGTGCGACAGCATCAGATAGATCGAGCCCTGAATGCCCTGCACGTTCATGGCGAAGATGCCCATGGTCACGAAGCCCATGTGGGCGACCGACGAATAGGCGATCAGCTTCTTCATGTCCTGCTGCACCAGCGCCGTCATGGAGGTGACGACGACGGCGATGGCCGACAGCGAGAAGACCAGCCACGCAAGGTCCGCCGACGCGTCGGGGAACATCGGCAGCGAGAAGCGCAGGAAGCCGTACCCGCCCATCTTCAGCATGATGCCTGCAAGGAGCACCGAGCCCGCGGTGGGCGCTTCGACGTGGGCGTCCGGCAGCCAGGTGTGGACCGGCCACATCGGCATCTTCACCGCGAAGGAGGCGAAGAAGGCGAACCAGAGCCACATCTGCATGTCGGTGGGGAACTGATAGTTCATCAGCTCCGGAATGGAGGTGGTGCCGGCCTGCCAGTACATCGCGATGATGGCGATGAGCATGAGGAGCGAGCCGGTCAGCGTGTAGAGGAAGAACTTGAACGTCGCGTAGATGCGCCGCGGCCCGCCCCAGGCGCCGATGATCAGGAACATCGGGATCAGGCCACCTTCGAAGAAGATGTAGAAGATCACGATGTCGAGGGCGCAGAAGACGCCGATCATCAGCGTCTCGAGCACCAGGAAGGCGACCATGTACTCGCGCACCCGGTCCGTCACCGACTTCCAGGAGGCGAGGATGCAGAACGGCATCAGGAAGGTGGTGAGGATGACGAACAGCATCGAGATGCCGTCGACGCCGAGGTGGTAGCTGACGAGGCCGGGGATCCAGTCGCGCTTTTCGACGAACTGGAAGCCGGGGTCCGACGGGTCGAACCAGATCCACAGCCCGAGCGACAGGATGAAGTTGAAGACCGTCGTGACCAGCGCGACGCGGCGGATGTTCTCCACCGCCGTGTCGTCGTTGTCGCGTACGAGGAGGATGTAGGCGACGCCGACGAGCGGCAGGAAGATCAGGATGGTGAGGAGCGGCCAATCGCTCATCAGAAGTACCCCCGATCGAGGGCGATCATCACGGTCACGAACACGGCGATCCCGGTGAGCATCACGAAGGCGTAGTGGTAGAGGTAGCCGGACTGGAAGCGATGGGCGAGCCCGGCGATGTCGCGCACCCGGGCGGCGATGCCGTCGGGGCCGAAGCCGTCGATCACCCGTCCATCCCCCTTCCAGAAGAGGCGGCCGAGGGCGCGGACGGGGCGGACGAAGATGCGGTCATAGAGCTCGTCGAAGTACCACTTGTTCAGGAAGAAGCGGTGCACCGCCGGGAAGGCCTCGATGAAGCGCTTCGGCAGCGTCGGCACCAGCATGTAGGTGACGAGCGCGACGATGAAGCCGAGCACCATGACCACCGTCGGTGCGATCACCGCCCAGCCCGGCACCTCGTGCATGGCGTGCAGCACGTGGTTGGCGGCGCTCGTGAAGATCGCCCCGTTCCAGAAGCCGCCGTCCGTCGGGTGCTCGAAGGAGTGGGCGAAGACGTAGCCGCCGACGAGCGCGCCGAGGGAGAGAACGGCGAGCGGGATCAGCATGTTGGGCGGCGACTCGTGCGCATGCTTCAGCGTGTCGGCCGAGGCGCGGCTGGTGCCGTGGAAGGTCATGAAGAGCAGGCGCCAGGAGTAGAAGGAGGTGAGCAGCGCCGCCCCCACCAGCATGATCCAGGCGTAGGTGGCGAAGGGGTTCTGGCCGACGAAGGAGGCCTCGATGATGGCGTCCTTGGAGAAGTAGCCGGCCGTGAGCGGAAAGCCCGTCAGCGCCAGCGAGCCGATCAGCATGCCCGCGTAGGTGTAGGGGATCTTCTTCCACAGTCCGCCCATGCGGCGCATGTCCTGCTCGTCGTGCATGGCGTGGATCACCGAGCCGGCACCAAGGAAGAGCAGCGCCTTGAAGAAGGCGTGGGTGAAGAGGTGGAACACGGCGATGCCGTAGGCCCCCACCCCGAGGGCGGCGAACATGTAGCCGAGCTGGGAGCAGGTGGAGTAGGCGATCACCCGCTTGATGTCGTTCTGGGCGCAGCCGATGGTGGCCGCGAACATCGCCGTGGAAGCGCCGACGAAGGTGACCACCGCGAGCGCCGTCGGCGCAAACTCGAAGAGCGGCGACATGCGCGCCACCATGAAGACGCCCGCCGTCACCATGGTGGCGGCGTGGATGAGGGCGGAGACCGGCGTCGGGCCCTCCATCGCGTCGGGCAGCCAGGTGTGGAGGCCGAGCTGGGCCGACTTGCCCATGGCGCCGACGAAGAGGAGCAGGCAGGCGAGCTCCAGCGCCGGCACCTCGAAGCCGAGGAAGCTGAACGTCATCGTCGACAGGGTCGGCGCGGCGCCGAAGATCACGTCGAACGACACCGCCCCGGTGATGGTGAAGATGGTGAAGATGCCGAGGAGGAAGCCGAAGTCGCCGACACGGTTGACGACGAAGGCCTTGATCGCCGCAGCGTTCGCCGAGTGGCGATCGTTCCAGAAGCCGATGAGGAGGTAGGAGGCGAGACCGACGCCCTCCCAGCCGAAGAACATCTGCACCAGGTTGTCGGCCGTCACCAGCATCAGCATCGCGAAGGTGAAGAGCGACAGGTAGGAGAAGAACTTCGCCTTGGCCGGATCGTGCGCCATGTAGCCGAAGGAGTAGAGGTGCACCAGCGCCGACACGGTGTTGACGACGACGAGCATCACCGCCGTCAGCGTGTCGATCCGCAGGCGCCAGGCAATCTCGAGATCACCGGAAACGATCCACTCGGCCACCGGCACCCGATCCGTCGGGGCGTCGTTGAAGCCGTAGGCGATGAACACGATCCAGGAGAGCACGGCGCAGACGAACAGCAGCGCCGTGGTCACGACCTGCGCCGTGAGCGCTCCGGTCTGCCGCCCGAAGAGGAACGCGAACAGGAAGCCGACGAGCGGCAGGAAGACGATGAGTTCCACCATCGGGGGTCAGCCCTTCAACGTATCGATGTCTTCCACCGCGATGGAGCCGCGGTTGCGGAAGAAGGCGACGAGGATCGCGAGCCCGATGGCCGCCTCGGCTGCGGCCACGGTGAGCACGAAGAGCGCGAACACCTGGCCGACGAGATCGCCGAGCGCCTCGCTGAAGGCGACGAAGTTGATGTTGACCGCGAGCAGGATGAGCTCGATCGACATCAGGATCACGATGACGTTCTTGCGATTCAGAAAAATGCCAAACACCCCGATAACAAAAAGGATGGCGGCGACCGTGAGGTAGTGTGACAGACCGATCATAGTTGCAGGCCTCGGCCGGATGCGACGTCGCGCACTTCCATGGTGTCCTCGCGCCGGCGGCTCACCTGGGCGCCGACGTCCTGCCGCTTGGCCCGGCTGGAGTGACGCAGCGTCAGGACGATGGCCCCCACCATGGCGACCAGCAGGATCAGGCCGCAGATCTGAAAGTAGAAGGCGTACTTGGTGTAGATCACGTGGCCGAGCGCCTCGGTGTTGGTCATCGCGTCGGGCGGCGGAATGGGCACGACCGGCGCGCCGGCGATGACCGGCGCGATGGTGTAGGCCCCGAGCACCAGAACAAGCTCGACGAGCAGCACCAGACCCACGGTTGCACCGACGGGGAGATACTGCATCACGCCATGCCGCAACGCAGCGAAGTCCACGTCCAGCATCATCACCACGAAGAGGAACAGCACCAGAACCGCGCCGACGTAGACCACGATCAGGATCAGCGCGAGGAACTCGGCCCCGGTGAGCATGAACAGGCCCGCCCCGTTGAGGAAGGCCAGGATCAAAAATAGGACCGAATGGACTGGATTCCGCGACGAGATGACCAACAGCGCGGAGGCCACCATCACAGCGGCGAACAGGTAGAAGAACAGCGCAACCAGGGTCATTCAGCGTCTCTCGCACGCAAGGGTTCGGGAATGCGGCGGTGGGGGGCAACCGTCGACGGCCCCCCGTCTCTTAGCGGACGCACCATCGCGCGTCCACCGCCCCTATCACCCACAACCCAGCTGTCCGCAATCTCCGCGCGCGCTTCGGCCGCAGCGGCTCAACGGGAAAGCTCCCGCCGCACGTCGACGATGCGGAAGATCAGCCCCGCGAACAGCATCACCACGGCGAGAAGCACCACCGCGTTGGCGGCCGCTCGCGGATAATTGAGGAACTGGATGTCGTTGGAGATCCCCGACGTCGCCGAGCCGGAGAGCCCGCCCGACATCACCTTCACCACGAAGAAGTCGCCCATCACCAGCGCCACCACGAACAGCGAGCCGAGGGCGATGCCGGTCTTCGAGAGGGGCAGCACCACGTTCCAGACAACGCCGAAGCGCGAGGCGCCCGCGTCGTAGGCGGCCTCGAGCAATGCCCGATCGATTCGCGCCATGGAATTGAAGATCGGCACGATCATGAAGAGCGTGAAGAGGTGCACGTAGGCGACGACGACAGCGAAGTCGGAAAACAGCAGCCAGTCGAGCGGCTGCGTGATCAGCCCGGACTGGACGAGGGCGTCGTTGATCAGCCCCTCGCGCCCGAGCACCGGCCGCCACGAGATCATGCGGATGATGTTGGAGGTCCAGAACGGCACGGTGCAGACGAGGAAGAGCGCGATCGCCGTCAGCGTGTTGCGCACCTTGAAGACCAGGAAGTAGCTGATCCAGAAGCCGATGAACATCGTGATCACCAAGGTGATCAGCGTGAACTTGATGGTCGAGAGGTAGAGGTGAAGGTTCGTCGCGTTGGTGAGGATGTCGATATAGTTGGTGAGGGTGAAGTCGGGCTGCAGGCCGACGAGCATCACGTAGCGGTAGAAGCTCACCGTCACCACCAGCGCGATGGGCAGCACCACGAACACCGCCAGCACCAGCACCAGCGGCAGGACGAGGAGATAGGGAGCCAGGGGGTTCGATTTCATTCCTCGTCCTCTTTGGAGCGCAGCGGGTCACCACTCGACAGGGCGGAGCTGACGAGCCCCGTCGGCACCGCGATGACGCCGAGGGCCAGCATCAGCATGAGACCGGTGAAGAGGCGGCCGCCGGCGGTGATCGGGTAGACGTCGCCGTAGCCCACCGTCGTGAGCGTCACCACCGCCCACCACATCGCGTCGGGGATCGAGCCGAACGCCTCCGGCTGCGCGTCGTGCTCGAAGAAGTAGATGCCCGTCGCACAGAGGTAGAGCACGATGATCGCGACGGCGGCAAACACCACGAGCTCGTCGCCGACCGTGCGCACCGCCCGGCCGAGGCGCTCCAGCGCGCGCACGTAACGCGCGAGCTTCAGGAGGCGCAGGACACGCAGCACGCGCAGTGCCCGGATCGAGCGCACGTCGTAGCCGAGGAGCAGCAGCGTCGGCAGGATGGAGATGAGGTCGATGATGCCGAAGAAGGAGAAGACGTAGCCGAGCCGTCGCGGCGCCGCGTAGAGCCGCAGGAGATATTCGGCGCTGAACACGCCGACGATCACCCACTCCTCGACGAGGAAGATCCCGTGCCAGGCCGGCCCGAACGCCGGCATCGTCTCGAGGGCGATCGTCACCACCGACACCAGGATGAGCCCTTGGAGGAAGAAGGCCACGCTGCGGCCGAAAACCGGATCCTCGCCGTCGAGGATCGCCTGAATGCGTTGTCGGCTCATCGTCGCTTCCACGATCAAAGGCGCCCGACGGCCTCCTCATCGCAGCCTCAGCAGGAGATGTTGCCCGAGCAGCTTACGATGTTGACGTCGGTGGTCACAGCCCCGCCGACCCTGACCGTCGTCGCGCCGTTCTGACAGCCGGCGAGGCCCACGACGAGCGCGGCCACGCCGACGAGGGGGAGGAGACGTCCCCTCCCCGACCGCCACCCGCTCAGGCGGCGTTGAACTCGTTCCACTTGCCGAACAACAGCGGCGCGTTGTCCATGAGATTGTTCCAAACCGCCACCTTGGAGAAGCGCTCCTCGTAGGAGCCACCGTCGCGCACGTCGCCGGCCTTGTTGGTCACCTCGCCGGTCGGGCTGGTGATCGGCGCCGTCGCGGCCTTGCCCTCGTAGAAGAAGCCCCACTCGTTCTCCGTCAAGAAGTCTTTCGCCTTCTCGGGGATCGAGATGTAGTAGCCCTGCTTGGCGATGAAGCCGCCGACCCAGCCCGACAGGTACCAGTTGAGATACTCGTAGGCCGCGTCGCGCTTGAGGCCGTCGAGGTGGCTCATCATGGCGAGGCCGTTGCCCCAGCCGCGATAGCCCTCCTTGAGCGGCTGATAGACGCAGTTCACCCCCTGGGTGCGCACCGCCGTCACCGCCGGCGACCACATCGACTGGATCACCACCTCGCCCGAGGCCATCAGGTTCACCGACTCGTCGAAGGTGTTCCACAGCGCCCGCCAGTGGCCCGCCTTCTTCAGCTCGATGAGCTTGCCCACCGTCTGGTTGATCTCGTCGGGCGTCAGGTTGCCGCGGTCGCCGTAGGTCATCTCGCCGGCGGCCTGGAGCGCCATCACCGCGTCCATGATGCCGTTGGTGGGAATGTTCTGGATCGCCGCCTTGCCGCGGAACTTGGGATCGATCAGCGAGGCCCAGGAGGACACCTCGCCGTCGATCTTGTCGGGGCGGATGCCGAGCGTGTCGGCGTTGTAGACGCTCGGCACGAAGGTCGCCCAGCCGGTGGGCCCGGTCGCGAAGGAGGTGGCGTCGGCGCTCTCGCGATACATGTACTCGAACGGCGAATCGCCCTCGCGCGACACCTCCTTGCCGGCGAAGGTGCCGTCCTTATAGAGCGGCGTCACCTGATCCCACGTCTCGATCTTCGACACGTCGATGCCCTGGGTCGTCCCCTGCGGCACGAACACCTTGGCCTGCCAGATCTCCGAATCGGCGATGTCGATGGAGGTCGGATCGTTGATCATCCGGTTGATCAGGCCCGGATGGTCGACGACGCTCATCTCCACCTTGAAGCCGAGGTCCTCGCTCGCCTTGCGGGCGATGTCGATGAGCGTCGAGTAGCTCATCCCGGTGTGGTTCAGCGTGATGTTCTTGATGTTCTGCGCCCAGACGGTGGGAAAACCCGTGACCGCCGTCGCCGCGCCGGCTGCCGCCGCGCCCTTCAGAACGCCACGCCGCGAAATCTTGTCGCCCATGCCCCGCTCCTCTTCGCATTCTTTGGATCGAGTGGATCCACCCTTTGCCCGAGGCCTGCAATATCAAGGCCATCCGGGCGTTCGAACGATGGCATTTTTCGCGCCCCGGTGAAACGGTCGAGCGGCCTCCGCGGGCGTCCATCGGACGCCTGCGCCGCGCCTTGTCGCACCCTGCAGGGGGCCGCAGCGGTGGTGGCCGGCGCGATCGCTCCCATATGACACGGTGCGATCGTCCGACGCCAAGAGAGATAAACCATGCCTTCTCGTCACCGCCTCCGCGCTCTTCTCGCGCTCGCCGTGCTCGCCACGAGCTTCACACTCGTGACCGCCGACTTCGCCGAAGCGCGACGCGGCGGCTCGTTCGGCAGCCGCGGCTACCGCACCTATTCCGCACCCGCGCCGACCCGCACCTCGCCGAGCACGGCCGCGCCCATCAACCGCTCCATGACGCCGCGTCAGACGACGGGCTCGCCCAACGCCGCCGGCGCCACGACCGCCCGGCAGACGCGCCGCGGCGGCCTGTTCGGCGGGCTCGCCGGCGGCCTTCTCGGCGGGCTGATGCTCGGCGGCCTCGTCGGCATGCTGATGGGCCACGGCCTCGGCGGCATGGCCGGCTTCTTCGGCCTCCTGCTGCAGATCGGCCTCGTGATCCTCGTCGTCTCGTTCGTGATGCGGATGTTCCGCGGCCGGCGCGAGCCGGCGTTCGCCGGCGGGCGCATGGATGCGCCCCATCAGAGCCCCTACGCCGGCTTCGGCAACGGCGGCACGGGTCCGACGCGAACCGCCGGCGGAACTCAGAGCCCCAGCGGCCTCTCCGGTCATCCGGGCGCCGACGTCGCGGACATCGACGCCGAGCCGCTGACGGCGACCGGCGCCGACGAGATCGGCATCACCGCCGACGATCTCGACGCCTTCGAGCAGCTCCTCGCCGAGATCCAGGCGGCCTATGCGCGGGAGGACTTCGCCGGCCTGCGCGCGCGCTGCACGCCCGAGATCGTCTCCTTCTTCTCCGAGGAGCTCAGCGAGAACGCCATCAACGGCGTGCGCAACGACGTGACCGACGTGCACCTCCTCCAGGGCGACCTCGCCGAGGCCTGGCGCGAGGACGACGAGGAGTATGCGACCGTCGCCATGCGCTACTCGAGCGTCGACGTCATGCGCAACCGCAACACCGGCGAGATCGTGGAGGGCGACCCCGCCCCCACCGAAACGATGGAGGTGTGGACCTTCGTCCGCCCCGTCGGCGGCGCCTGGAAGCTCTCCGCCGTCCAGGAGTAGCCCCTCACCCGCCTCGGATGCGGCGCGCGCCCGCCGCATCCCGCACGACGGATCCCCGACACTGCGCTCGCAACACCCCGGCGGCTTTCGCCCCGGGGTGTTTTCGTTCAGAGGCGGCACGGGGCCGCGACCGGCGATTTGACAGCACGAGGGCGAGCGCCCAAAACATACGCATTATTTATACATTCAATTCAGGTGATTTATGAGCGTCTACGATGAGGAGTTCTTTAAGCTCGTCTCGCTGCTCGGCGATCGTCCCGTCGAATTTCCCACCCTCCGGCCGGCGCACGTCGCCCAATGGATCCTCGAATCCGACCGCGGCCTCTCCGATCTCGCCCGCCGCTTCCACAATTTCGGCGGCATGAAATATCGCAGCGAGCTCGCCGGCATCGCCCTCCCGATCGCCTACGAGGCGCACGACGGGCTCGACACCTACTGCGCGTTCCCCGACAACGCCGCGTTCCTGGAGGGCTATTTCCGCTTCCTCGACCGCTCGCCCTACAGAGGCTGGCGTGACCATGCCGCGAGCCCGGAAGCCTTCCTGAGCTTCATCGGCCCGATCTGGGCCGGCGATCCGGCTTACGTGACCAAGGTCCTCGGCCTCCTGCCCGAGGCGAGCGATCTGCTGAAGAACGCCACCACTGCTGGGGTCGACGACGCGGCGCCCGATCCCACCCCGTCGGTGCCCGGCCGCCCCTATATCCGCCTCGACGGCGCCCAGGCGGTCGCCACCGGCTTCGACGGCCTCAAGATCAGCTACAAGGGCGACGCCGGCTGCCCCTACGGCATCGTCGCGACGCAGGGCCGGCGCCCCTTCACGGGCATCATTTTGCACCACACCCAGCCCGGCAAGAGCGCGGCCTGGTACGTGCGCTACCAGATCGACGGCGATTCCGACCGCGGCGGCCATTTCGGCTACCACTTCTATATCGGTGAGGACGGCACCGTGCTGCAGGGCGCTCCGCTCGACAAGCGCACCAACCACATCTCGAGCAAGGCCGACATCCGGCGCTCGATCGGCAGCCACCTGCGCAACAGCAACGCCATCGGCGTCAGCTTCGTGGGCGCCGGATTTCCGAGCGGGTCGAAGCCCACCCCGTTCCAGGAGGCCGCCGCCGAGGTGCTCGTCTACGCCCTCGCCGACCACTACGAGATCCCGTTCGACAGCGTCTTCGGCCACGGCGAGATCCAGCGCAACCGCATGGCGAGCGAAGGGCGCGACGTCGCCCAGCGCATCCGCAGCTGGTAACGGGCGGCGGGCTCAGGCGAGCGCGCGACGCTCGGCCCGCAGCACCTCCGTCGCCTCGAGGTCGAGGCCGTAGTCGTAGCCGTCGTCGGTGCGCGAGAGCACCACGCCGTAGTCGACCCGCGCCGCCTCCGGCGTCACGAATCCGTCGAGCACGTCGTCGAGCACCTTCTCCGGGTCGCGCTCCAGCGGGTCGCCGTAGCCGCCGCCGGAGGGGGAGTAGTAGGAGATCACATCGCCCGCCTCGACGCGCAGGCCGGAGAGCTTGGCGGGCTCGTTGCGCACCTCGTCGGGGCGGTTGATGTTGGAGACGGTGAGCTGGCCCACCGCGCCTTCCTTGCCGCCGAAGATGCCCCAGGGGGTGTCCTCCTGGCGGTCGCTTTCGTGCGTCATGAAGCCCGGCGTGAGGAAGCGCTGGCTCTTCACGACGCCCTGCCCACCGCGGAACTTGCCGGCGCCGGGCGCGATGTCGTCGCGCACCTCGTAGCGGTCGCAGATGAGGGGCAGGTGCATGCCGAGGTCCTCGAGCGGGTTGTTGCGCGTGTTGCGCATCAGCTCCTCGACCGTGTCCGGCCCGTCGGAGGTGGGGCGCCCCCCCATCGCCGCCTCGTTGACCTCCAGGAACACCCAGTAGTCGCCCGACGGCCGCACGCCCGAGAAGGCGGCGAAGGAGAGGGTCGCGGCGTTCCCGGCCGTCACCTTGTCCGGGATCACCGGGGCGAGCGCCTTGATGATGAGGTCGACGAGCCGCTGGATCTGGCAGAAGCGCGCCTCCGCCGCGACCGGCGCCGACGGGTTGAAGATCGACCCCTTGGGCGAGGTCACTTTGACCGGACGGAACGAGCCCTCGTTCTGCGGGATGTCGACGTCGTGGGTGTAGGTGTCGAGGAGCAGCGCGCGGAAGGCGAAGAAGCAGGCGACGTTGGTCGACCCCTCGAACGGCACGTTGAAGCAGGTGGGGACCTGGTCGGAGGAGCCGGTGGTGTCGACCTCTACGCTGTCGCCGCGCACCTTCACCGTAACCTTCACCGGCAGGTGGACGCCGCGGTTGCGGCCATCGTCGTCGAGGAAGCCCTCGGCGGTGTAGTCGCCGTCGGGGATCTTGGCGATCTCGGCGCGCAGCATGCGCTCGGCGTAGTCCATCAGCTCGTCGCAGGCGGCCTTCACGTCGGCCTTGCCGTACTTCGCGAACAGCTCCTCGAAGCGGCGCACGCCGAGCTCGGCGGAGGCGATCTGCGCCTCGAGGTCGCCCATCACGAGGCTCTTCACCCGCGTGTTGTCGGCGATGAACTGCCACAGCGCCTCGTTGCGCACGCCGCCGTCGTAGAGCTTGAGAGCGTTCATCAGCATGCCCTCGGCGTACATGTCCGGCACGTCGATGATGAGGCCCGGCGTCGCCGCGCCGATGTCGACGTGGTGCGCGGTGTTGGCCGAGAAGCCGACCAGCTCGCCCTCGAAGAACACCGGCATCACGATGGCGATGTCGGGCGAGTGGCTCGCCCCCTCGTAGGGGTGGTTGTGGATCACGCAGTCGCCCGGCTTCCAGGCTTCGTTGGGGATGCGCTTGCCGATGCCGCGCAGATAGCCGGGGAGCGAACCGATGTGCATCGGCGTCGAATCACTCTCGCAGAGGGTGTTGTAGCCGGTGTCGAAAAGGCCCGCGCCGAGGTCCTGGCTCTCCCGGATGATGGACGAATAGCTCATCCGGTAGAGGACGTTGCCCATCTGCTCGGCGATGGAGTGCAGCGCCCCGCCGATGACCTGGAGCGTGATCGGGTCGATCTGAGCCATGAAGAACCTCCGCTAGCACGTCCATACTAGGCAAGGCCGAGGCCAAGTGCGAGCCGCCATCGTGCGCGCCCGTCCCGCCCTCGGCGCGCGCGGGATGCCGCCTGGAAACGATTCCAGAAAAGTGACAGAAGTTTCCAACGGATGCGCATTTATTGCGCCCGCCTCCTCGCCGAAATCCCGATCCACGGCTCGAATCCTGGAACAGGAAGACGCAATTTGTGCGCTTTCCTCTTGCCAACAGACATGACCGATGTCATATTGTCGTCATCAAACAGCGGGGGATGATCGCGCGGCCAACTGGCAAGCGGCCAACCGCAAGGGGAAGCGCCGATGTGTGACGCGCAGCACAGCCCCCGGGCGGAATAAACGCCACATTGCATGCGTTGTAACCAAGTCGCCCACGGCGAGACGCCGGGGAGCGCTCTGATAAGAAAGGGTTTTAAGATGATGGGACGCTTCTTGGTCGTGGGCCGCGCCAGCACGCTGCCCCGTCACCACAACCCCGCCGAGCCGACCTTCGAGGATCTCGTGCGCACCAACCACCGCCGCGACGACTACGAGCGGCGCCACTGGAACCTGCGGGACCGCCCGAGCCCGTCGGCGGCGGCCGCCATCGGTCGCCCCTTCATCGAGCCGGCCGAATAGGCGCACACGTCGGCGTGACGCGCGATCCCTCGCAGGCGCACAGCGTGCTCCCATCGGCGGCAGCGTGACACGAGACGATTTTCATCGGCGATCGCGACGGATCGCCCTCCGAGCAAAAACGGCCCGCCTTCCGGCGGGCCGTTTTTGTTGCGGGTCGGTGTAGCGGTGGCGGTCAGTCGCGCGTCAGCCGCAGATCGCCGTGGAGGATCACCGTCGCCGTCCAGCCCGGCGGCACGAGGGTGGTGGAATTGTGCTGCACGATGATCGCCGGCCCGCTCACCCGGTCGTCCGCGCCGAGGTCGCCGCGACTGTAGCGGGGCGTATCGTGGGCGGTGCCGTCGTCGAAGGTGGTCGGACGGTGATACATCACCGCCTCCGCCGGATTGGTCCGCCCGCCGTGGCCGAGCTCGGGCACGGTGAGCGAGCCCGCCCCCGCCCCAGCGATGAGACGCAGGGTGATCGCCTCGGTCAGCTGGTCGCGGAAGGCGTGGCCGTAGACCTGCTTGTGGGCATCGTAGAAGGCGTCGATCACGGCCTGCTTGGTCTCCGCCGTCAGCGGGCCGTCCGGCAGGTCGGCGCGCAACTCGAAGCCCTGTCCGACATAGCGGCACTCGGCGACCTTCTTGTAGACCCGCGCCTCGGGGGGCACGCGGTCGGCGTCGAGCTGGGCGTCGGCGAGGGCGCGCAGGGCGTCGAAGTCGGCGTTGAGCTCGGCGAGCTCCTCGTCGGACGCCGTGTTCATCACCGTCAGCACCGAGTGGGTGTACTCGTACTGGAGGTCGGTCACGAGGAGCCCCATCGCGGCGGTGATACCGGGCTGGAGCGGGCTGATGACGTCCTTCGCCTTGATGATCTCGGCGAGAGCCGTCGCGTGGAGCGGCCCCGCCCCGCCGAAGCCCATCAGGGTGAAGGTCCGCGGATCGATGCCCTTCGCCACCGAGTTGGCGTTGATCGCGAGCGCCATGTTGTTGTTGATGATCCGCAGCACGCCGAGGGCCGCCTCCTCCACGCTCATGCGCAGCGGCTCGGCGATGTGGGTGCGGATCGCCTCGCGCGCGAGGGCCTCGTCGATGGTGAGGTCGCCGCCGAGGAACTGGTCGGGGTCGAGCCGGCCGAGCACCACCTGGGCGTCGGTCACGGTGGGCTCCGTGCCGCCCTGGCCGTAGCAGGCCGGCCCCGGCGCCGCCCCGGCCGAACGCGGCCCGACGCGGAAGGCGCCCCCGGCGTCGATATGGGCGATCGAGCCGCCACCGGCGCCGATGGCGTCGATGTCGATCATCGGCACCAGCACGGGGAGCGCGGCGACCTCCGTGTCGCGCGGGTTCTTGATGCGCACCTCGCCGTCCTGGATCACCGAGATGTCGGCCGAGGTGCCACCGATGTCGATGGTGATGATGTCCTTCGCGCCGGCGGCCTCGCCCGTCCACTTGCCGCCGATGACACCGCCCGCCGGACCCGACAGGAGCAGCCCCACCGGCCGCTCGCTGGAGTTCTCCACCGTGGAGATGCCGCCGTTCGACTGCATGATGCGCACGATCGCCTCGACCCCGGCCTCCTTCAGCCGCGCTTCGAGGCGCTTCAGATAGGCGCTGGTCTTGGGGCCGATATAGGCGTTCATGGCGCAGGTGGAGAAGCGCTCATACTCGCGGATGACGTTCACCACCTCCGACGAGCAGGACACGAACGCGTCCGGCATCACCTCCTCGACGATGGCCTTGGCGCGCTTCTCGTGACTGTCGTTGAGGAAGGCGAACAGGAAGCCGATGATGACGGCGTCGAGCCCGCGCTTCTTGAAGAGCTCGGCGGCGGCGCGCACCTCGTCCTCGTCGAGCGGCACCTCCACCTCGCCGGTCGGCGGCATGATGCGCTCGGTGATCGCCAGCCGGTCGCGCCGCTTCACGAGCGGCTTCGACTGCCAGGGCACGTCGAACTGGAGCGAGAAATTGTGCGGCCGCTTGTGCCGCGCCATGTGCAGGATGTCGCGGAAGCCCTTGGTGGTGAGCATGCCCACCCGCGCGCCCTTGCGCTCGATCACCATGTTGGTGGCGACCGTGGTGCCGTGCAGCACCATGTCGATGGTCGACGGCTCGATGCCCGCGATTCTGCAGATCTCGGTGACGCCCTTCACCACCCCCTCGGACTGATCCGCCGGGGTCGAGGGAACCTTGTGGACGACGATGCCCTCGCCGGGACGGTCCAGCACGATGTCGGTGAAGGTGCCCCCGACGTCCACGCCCACACGGATCATGTGCTCACCTCGTTGATTGTCTTAATGATTGCGGATGCACGCTTCGTGCCGTGGCTATCCTCGTCTCACGTCATGGCCGCGGCAATTCTGCCCGCACGTCCATACGACGCAGCGCGATCTCGCGACAGAGCTTGATGGTGGGCTTGAGGGCAAAGAGGATCGAGCCGATGAGGAAGAGCCATGTCCCGCCGGTGGTGAGGCTCGGGTAGAAATAGAGGATCGAGCCGGCGACGAAGCAGAAGGCCGCCAGGAAGTCCACCACGGTCCGCGCGAACTCGAAGCGCGCGTACACCGTATTGTGGCGATCGCTGAGCGTGGCGTTGTCCGGATGAAAGAGCGACATGGGCGGGGACGTGTCTCGGCGCGGTCGGATCGATCGCGCCAGCCTCGCACCGGTGGCGGGCGGAGCGCAACCTACCCCGCCGTCTCCACGAAGGTCAGCCGGTTCGCGAACGGGTCGGTGATGGTGATCTCCGTGGTACCCCAAGGCGTCGCACGAGGCTCACCCGGGCGGGCGTAGCGATAGTTCGCCGCGCGCAGCCGGACCGTCCAGTCGGCGAGCCCCGTCACCGCGATGCGCACGTGGGCGCCGGGTGCCGCGTCGCCGTGATGCTCCGACAGGTGAAGGTCCACCCCCTCGCGCCGGATCCCCATATAGAGCGGGAATTCCTCGCCGTAACGGTGCTCGAACACGACCTCGAAGCCGAGGAAGTCGATGTAGAACTCCCTCGCCTTCTCCGTGTCGAAGATCCGCAGGATCGGCGTTACCGCGGCCATCGGGTCCTCACGCGAAGACGCGGTCGAAGATCACGTCGACATTGCGCAGGTGCGCCTTCTCGTCGAACGCCGCCGCCAGCGCCTCCGGCGAGATGCTCACGGCAATGTCCGGATCGGCCATGATGAGATCCTTGAAGCGCCCCTCGCCCGCGTGGGCGCGCATCGCGTTGCGCTGGACCATGCGGTAGGCGTCCTCGCGCGACACTCCGGCGACGGTCAGCGCCAACAGCACCTGCTGCGAGTGGAAGAGGCCGCCGAGCATCGCAAGGTTCGCCGCCATCCGCTCCGGCTTGATCACGAGACCCTCGACGACGCCGGCGAGGCGGTTGAGGGCGAAGTCGAGCGTCACCGTGGCGTCGGGGCCGATCATCCGCTCCACCGAGGAGTGGGAGATGTCGCGCTCGTGCCAGAGGGCGACATTCTCCATCGCCGGCAGCGCGTAGGCGCGCACCATGCGGGCGAGCCCCGTCAGGTTCTCCGTCAGCACCGGGTTCTTCTTGTGCGGCATCGCGGAGGAGCCCTTCTGGCCCTTACCGAAGGCCTCCTCCGCCTCGCCAACCTCGGTGCGCTGCAGGTGGCGGATCTCCGTGGCGAGACGCTCCACCGAGGAGGCGACGACGCCGAGCGTCGCGAAATAGGCCGCGTGCCGATCGCGCGGGATCACCTGGGTGGAGACGGGTTCCACCTTCAGCCCCATCTGGGCGGCCACGTGGGTCTCCACCCGCGGGTCGATGTGAGCGAAGGTGCCGACGGCGCCGGAGATCGCGCAGGTGGCGACCTCCTCGCGCGCCGTGATGAGGCGGGTGCGCGCCCGGTCGAACTCGGCATAGGCCTGGGCGAGCTTGAGGCCGAAGGTGGTCGGCTCGGCGTGGATGCCGTGGCTGCGGCCGATCGTGGGGGTGTACTTGTGCTCCATCGCCCGCGTCTTGAGGGCGGCGAGCAGGCGCTCCACGTCGCTGATGAGGAGGTCGGTGGCGCGGGCGAGTTGCACCGCGAGCGTGGTGTCGAGGACGTCCGACGACGTCATCCCCTGGTGCACGAAGCGCGCGTCGGGCCCGACGATCTCGGCGAGGTGGGTGAGGAAGGCGATGACGTCGTGCTTGGTCTCCCGCTCGATCTCATCGATCCGGTCGACGTCGAAGACGGCGGCTCCTCCCTTTTCGCGGATGGTGCGGGCGGCCTCCTGCGGGATCGTGCCGAGATCGGCCATCGCCTCGGTGGCGTGGGCCTCGATCTCGAACCAGATCCGGAACTTCGTTTCAGGGGACCAGATGTTCGCCATCTCCGGGCGGGAGTAGCGGGGGATCATGGGAGGCTCCTCGCGTTGGGCACCGCGCTGTGGGCTGCGACGAGGCGCCGGCCGAGCGGTTTCAGGATCATGGGAAAGAAGAAGATGGGCAATTGGCTGAGGGCAAAGATCAGCCAGACCATGTCGTCGATCTGGGTCACGCCGAGGGCGGCCACCACGAGGCCGGCGTTGCGGTTGCCGGCGGCGTACCCCATCGCCACCGCATCGACGCCGACGAACGGGCGGAACACGGCGTAGGTCAGCGCCATCTGGGCGAGGGCGAAAGCGAACGACCCGACGGTGATGCCGAGCGTCAGCCCGGGATCGGTGAGGAGGCGTGCCCCCACCCCGTCCATCGCGCCGAGGGCGAAGATGATGGCGACGACGACGCTCACCGTGTCGAGCACCGGCCGCGCCGCCGCCACCCGACCGGGGCCGAGCAGGCGCCGCAGCAGGAAGGCCAAGGCGAACGAGGCCGAGATCATCAGGGCGAGGCGCAGCGCGAGGTCGACCGCGCTGATCGGCATCGTCTCGGCGACGAAGAAGGAGGCGATGGTGGGCGCGGTGATCGGCATGACGACGGTGCCGATCAACGTGACGGCGAGCACCAGGGCTCCGTCGAGCCCCATCAGCATGGCGAAGGCCGGCGCCGAGACGATGGGCGGCGGCGCCACGAAGATGAAGATGATGGTGAGCCCGAGCGGCAGGGCGAAGGGCGGGCCGAGGAGGACGGCGAGGCAGAGGAGCGTCAGCGGGAACACCACCACGAGCCAGAGCCCGGCGCAGATCGCCGGCAGCGGCCGCCGCACCCGGGCGAAGAAGGACGCGACGTCGACCCGCAGCATCGACACGGTGAGCATCGTCAGCACGCAGTAGCCGAGAAACGGGCGCAGCGCGTCCGCGAGCCCCGGCAGAACGAGACCGAGGAGCGCGGCCCCCGCGATGATGCGGGTGGAATTGCGGCTGATAAAAGTGAACGGACCCATGGAGGGCTTCTCATCCACCTTCCGGGTCCGCCGCGCAAGCCTGCGCTGCACGAGGTCGAGCCGGGCGGCGGGCGCGGCATGCGGCTGCACACGCACGGCGTGGCAGGACGCCCCCCACCATGGCATAAGGCGGCCGTTGCACCTTCGAGGAGACCCAGATGGTCGTCACCACCGAGCGCCACGGCAAGACCGGACTCATCGTCGTGGACAATCCGCCCGTGAACGCCCTCTCCCAGGCCGTCCGCTCCGGCATTCTGGAGGCCGTCCAGACCCTCGACGCCGACCCCGAGATCGACGTGATCGCGCTGCTCGCCGAGGGTCGCACCTTCATCGCCGGCGCCGACATCCGCGAGTTCTCCGCCCCGCCCAGCGAGCCGCTGCTTCCGGCGGTGGCGGCGGCGATCGTCGGCAGCGCGACGCCGGTCGTCTGCGTGATCCACGGCACCGCGCTCGGCGGCGGCTTCGAGATGGCGCTCGCCTCGCACGCCCGCGTCGCCCTCGCGGGCGCCAAGGTGGGCCTGCCGGAGACGACGCTCGGCATCATTCCGGGTGCCGGCGGCACGCAGCGCGCGCCCCGCCTCGCCGGCATCGTCGCCACGGCCGATCTGGTGATTTCCGGCAAGCCCATCTCCGCCGGGGAGGCGCTGAAGAAGGGCCTCGTCGACCGCGTGGTGGAGGGTACCCCGCGCGAGGCCGCCCTCGCCGCCGCCGAGGCGGTGCGAGACGGCAGCCTCGCCACCCGCCGCACCGACGCGCTGCCTCCCGCCGAGCCCGCGCCCGACGAGATCGCCGGCTGGCGCGCCGAGCTCGCGGCCCGACCCGGCACCTTCGCCCTCGAGCAGGCGGTGTCGGCGCTCGAAGCCTCGAGCGGCCCGATCGAGGACGGGCTCGCGACGGAGCGGCTTCTCTTCGAGACCTGCCGCGCCTCGCCGGAGCGGGCGGCACGGGTGCACATCTTCTTCGCCGAGCGCGAAGCGTCCAAGGTGCCGGAGCTGAAGCGCGCCGAGCCGCGGCCCATCGCGCGTGTCGGCGTGATCGGCGGCGGCACGATGGGAGCCGGCATCGCCGCGGCCTGCCTCCTCTCCGGCTACGACGTGACGATGGTGGAGCGGGACGACGAGGGTGCCGCGCGGGGCCGCGCCACAGTCGAGGGCGTGCTCGACGGGTCGGTGAAGCGCGGCCGCCTCTCCGCCGACAAGCGGGCGAACATGGCGTTCTCCGCCGGGAGCGACTTCGCCGACCTCGCCGACTGCGATCTCGTGATCGAGGCCGCTTTCGAGGACATGGCGGTCAAGAAGGAGCTGTTCGGCCGCCTCGGCGAGGTGGCGCGGGCGGATGCCGTGCTCGCCACCAACACCTCCTATCTCGACGTCGACGAGATCGCCGCCGCCAGCGGGCGGGCGGGCGACGTCGTCGGCCTCCACTTCTTCTCTCCGGCCTACGTGATGAAGCTGCTCGAAGTGGTGGTGGGCGAGAAGACCGCGCCGGACGTGGTCGCGACCGCCTTCACCGTAGCGAAGCGCCTCGGCAAGATCGCAGTCTGGTCCGGGGTCGGCGACGGCTTCATCGGCAACCGCATCTTTCTCGCCTACCGCCGCACCGCCGACATCATGATGGAGGACGGCGCCTCCCCCTACGACATCGACCGCGCGCTCGTCGCATGGGGGTTGCCGATGGGTCCCTATCAGGCCGCCGACTTCGCCGGCCAGGACATCGGCTGGGCGACCCGCAAGCGCCGTGCCGCGACGCGCGATCCCAACGAGCGCTACGTGGCGATCGCCGACAAGGTGTGCGAGCGGGGCTGGTTCGGCCGCAAGACCGGTCGCGGCTTCTATCTCTACCCGGAAGGCGCGAAGTCGGGGGTGCCCGATCCAGAGGTGCTGGCGCTGATCGAGGAGGAGCGCCGGGCGAAGGGGATCGTGCCGCGAAACTTCACGGACGAAGAGATCGTGAACCGAATTCTGTGCACAATGGTTAACGAAGGAGCCCGCGCGGTGGATGCCGGAGTGGCCCGGCAGGCGTCCGATGTCGACGTCGTCATGGTCAACGGTTACGGCTTCCCACGCTTCCGCGGTGGCCCGATGAAGGCCGCCGACATCGCCGGCCTCCCGGGAATCCTTGACGATTTGAAGCGTTTCGCCGCCGACGACGCCACCGCCTTCGCCCCGGCGCGGCTGATCGAGGAATGCGTCGCCGCCGGGCGGCCGTTGGTCTAGCGCTCATTCGGCCATTGATCTACATTATATATCCGACGGGGAACGGTCGGCATCTTCCGTTCCCTGATCGACCGTGCAGCAACCAACAGGCGTGACGTGCAGCAGAGGGTGTGCAGTCCCAGACCCGGGGAAGATTGGCGAGCGCGCCTCAGAGGCTGCCTCGTTGAAAGCGGCAAGACTCGCGCTCAAGTCTGCAGCGAGGCCGGCCTCAACCCGGCCTACCTCACCCAAATTCTGGAGCAGAAAGGGGCGACGCCGCGGATCGACAATCTGCAGAAGCTCGCCGTCGTCCTCGGAACGAGCGTCACCTACCTCGTCGACGGGATCGAAATGTCGTCCGACAGCAACGAATGCCTGGCCCTCTACTCCAAGCTCACCGCCGAGCGTCGCAGCGCTGCGCTCATGCTGTTGCGCGATATGGCCGCCGCGTCGACCAAGTAGGCTTTGCGCGATCGACGTCAGCCGGTAGGAGAGCGGACCGCCGTATGGCAGCATGAGTCGCCATCCGACCGTTCGACAGCCTGCGAAGCCGAAAGCCGACGATGAGTGACGAACAGACCGTCATCTGTATGAAGTGGGGCACCGCCTACGGGCCCGACTACGCCAACACCCTCTTCAACATGGTGCGCCGCCACACGACGCGGCCGCTCCGCTTCGTCTGCTTCACCGACGACGAGCAGGGTCTCGATCCCGCGATCGAGACGAAGCCGCTTCCGCCGATCGACCTGCCGGAGAGCCACCGCTGGAAGGCCTGGCGCAAGATCGCCCTCACCCAGAAGACGCTCGACGACCTGACCGGCAACGTCCTCTTCCTCGACCTCGACGTGGTGGTGACCGGCGGCATCGACGACTTCTTCGACTATGCGCCCGAAGCGACCTACTGCGTCATCGAGAACTGGACGCAGCTCGGCAGCGGCATCGGCAACACCTCGGTGTTCCGCCTCACGGTGGGCTCCCACACCGAGGTCTACGACACGCTGATGGCCGACCCCGCGGGCACGGTCGCCAAGCACAAGAACAGCCAGACCTTCCAGTCGCGCACGATCTCCTCGCACACCTTCTGGCCGGCGCCCTGGTGCGTCTCGTTCAAGCACACCCTGCTGCCGCCGTTCCCGCTCAACTTCGTCAAGACGGCGCCGCTGCCGCCCGACGCCAAGGTGATCTGCTTCACCGGCTATCCCAACCCCGACCATGCCCGCGACGGGGTGTGGCCGGAGAAGGTCTGGTACAAGCGCCTGCGCAAGCACGTGCGGCCGACCCCGTGGATCGCCGAGCACTGGCGATGACCGATGTGCTCGTCCTGACCGACGGTGTCGCCGGCCACGACAGGGCATCCGACGGAGTTCTCGCCGCCCTTTCCCGCCACCACACGACCGAAGCCGGATGGCTCGGCATCGCCGAGGTGCGGCCGCGGTCGCGGCGCATCGCGCGCACCTGCGCCGCGCTCGGCGCGCCCGAGGCCTTCCTCTCGCGCAACACCCTCCTCGCACCGGACCGGGTGGCGCCGACCTTCGCGAGCCGGCGGCTGGCCGACTGGCCGGCCCGCGCCGACATCGTCCTGTCCACCGGCCCCTCCACGGCTGCCGCCAACATCGCCGCCGCCCGCAAATACGGCGCCCGCAACATCTATTGCGGGTTCGCCAAGTGGCCGGTGCTCGGCTTCTCGATGATCCTGTCGCCCGTCGTCTCGCGCTCGCCCCACGTCGCCTTCGCGCCGCGGCCGACGCGGATCGATGCCGACGCGCTGCCCCGACCGCGCCATCTGGTGGATGGGCAGGAGCGCCGCATCGCGCTCCTCTTCGGCGGCGAGACCAAGCACTACGCCTACACAGAGCGCGACATGGATGCGCTCGCCGAGGCCTGCCGTGCCCTCCTCGAGGCGCGGCCGACCTGGTCGCTCGTGGTGTTCGATTCGCGCCGCACCGCCTCCCGCCTCTTCGATCGCGTGGCGAGCGCCCTCGCTCCGCTCGCCCCCCGCGCCACGGTGCATCGCTTCACCGACGGGGGCATCGCCTCCAACGCCGAGGCGTTTTCCGCCGACATCGTGCTCGTCTCCGCCGACAGCCTCACCATGGTGACGGAGGCGATCGCCGCCGGCCGCCCTACTCTCGTCGTCCGCGCCGACGCCTATCGCGGGCCCGATCGCGACGTCAGGGAGCTTGCCGACCTCGCGGCCGCCCGCATGATCGGCCGCACCACCTTCGGCAAGCTCGACCTCGCCGCGCTCCACGCCACGCCGATGCCGACGACGATTTCGCAGCCGGCCGCCCTAAGTGCCCTCCTACAATCCAAGGGATTTTGATGAGGACGGAGCCGTGGTCCAACTCAAGCGGGTCGTTCAGCGTCTGACGGGTCGGCAGGGCAGAGCACCGAAAGAGCCGCCCCTTGCGGTGAACGACGTGCTGATCCGACGATCGATCGAGGATTCGGCCGACTTCATCGAGCCCTATCTCGCCCATTCGCTGCTGATCCGTCGGACCACCCAGATCCGCGACTTCGCCATTCGCCGCGTTCCGCCCGACGGGATCGTGATGGAGCTCGGCGTCTATCAGGGTGCCGGCATCAACCAGTTCGCCGACGTGCTCGCCGCCCGCGGCGACAGCCGCACCCTCTACGGCTTCGACGCCTTCAAGGGGCTGTCGGAGGACTGGTTCGGCAAGTCGATCGCGGCCCGCGCCAACTTCGACCGCAAGGGCCGCCCGCCGAAGGTGCGGCCCAACGTGGAGCTGGTGGTGGGGTGGGTGGAAGAGACGCTCGCCCCCTTCCTCGCCGCACACCCCGGCCCCGTCGCCTTCGTGCACCTCGATACCGACACCTACACCCCGGCGCGCCTGGCGCTGGAGCTCCTGAAGCCGCGCTTCGCCGCCGGATCGATCGTCCTGTTCGACGAGCATCACGGCTACCCGAACTGGCGCAACGGGGAGTATCGGGCGCTGACGGAGGTGTTCGAGCCGGACGACTACCAATACACCGCCTTCGCCAGCCAGCAGGCGGTGATCCGCATGAGGGGCTAGCGCGCGTTCAGGAACAGTGGAGCCGGTTTTCCGCTCGGAACGCGCGCAGATAAGAAAGCCGGAGCCGGTTCGGTGAACGCGAGCTCGTTGAACCGGCTCCAGCGCACCGAGCGGGCGGCCCGCGACCTAGTCCTCGAGGATGCGGCGGGCGGC
>NZ_JAEKJA010000016.1 GCF_016411865.1 Acuticoccus mangrovi
CGGAGCCGGTTCGGTGAACGCGAGCTCGTTGAACCGGCTCCAGCGCACCGAGCGGGCGGCCCGCGACCTAGTCCTCGAGGATGCGGCGGGCGGCGCCTTCGAGATCTTCGAACTGATTGGTGCGCACGCACCAGAAGAAGGCGAGCAAGCCGAGGAGGCCGAGAAACAGCGCCGCCGGTACCAGGATGACCAGAATACTCATCACATTCCTCCTTCCAGCGAAGGGCGAGTCCGGAGAGCTTTGTGCGCCGTCGGACGGTCGACGTCCACCCGTTCCCGCCGGATCGCCGCGAGCGGCCGCGTGCCGACGAGCCGCAAGGCGTTGAGCGTCACGAGGATCGACGACGTCGACATCGCCACCGCCGCCACGAGCGGGCTTGCCCCGCCCATCACCGCCACCGGCACGGCGACGGCGTTGTAGGCCGCGGCAATCCCGAAATTCTGCAGGATGAGGCGGTGCGCCTTCCGCGCCGTCGCCAGCGCCTCGGCAATGTCGGTGAGGTCGTCGCCCGTCATCACGATGTCGGCCGCGGTGCGCGAGAGGTCCGACGCATCCGCCGGCGCGATCGAGGCGGAGGCGGTGGCGAGCGCCGGCCCGTCGTTGAGGCCGTCGCCGACCATCAGCGGATGGGCCCCCGCCTCCACCCGTGCGGCGAGCCAGGCGACCTTTTCGGCCGGCGCCATCTGCGCGTGAACCTCGCTCACGCCGAGGCGGGCGGCGAGGCGCTCCACCGGCTCGCGGCCGTCGCCGGAGAGGATCGCGACCGGTAGGCCCGACGCCTTGAGGCTTGCGACGAGCTGCAGCGCTCCCGGCCGCAGCGCCTCGGTGATCGGGATCGGCACGGTCGCCTCGCCCTCCACCGTCAACGCGAGGCCGTCGGATCCGCCCGAGGCCTGCCAGGGCGCCGGACCGCGGCCGAGGAAGGCGCGGCGGCCGTCGACGGAGCCCGTCACGCCACGCCCGCGCAGCTCGGCGACGTCCTCTACCGGGCGGCGGGCGAGGCCGCGGCTCTCGGCGGCGCGCACCACGGCGCGCGACATCGGATGGGTGCTGTGGCGAGCGAGCGCGGCGGCGACCGCGAGGGTCACGTCGGAGATCGGCCGGTCGCCGTCGAGGGTCGGCACGGTGAGCGTGCCGGTCTTGTCGAACACCACCTCGTCGACATGGCGCAGCCGCTCCAGCGCCGCCCCGTCCTTGATGGCGAGGCCGCGCCGGAACAGCCGATCGCAGGCCGCGACGTGCACCGCGGGCACCGCGAGACCCAATGCGCAGGGGCAGGTGATGATGAGGACGGCGATGGCCGTCGCGAGCGCCGTTCCCGTCCCCACCCCCACGACGAGCCAGCCGATGAAGGTGGCGAGCGCCACGAGATGCACCGCCGGCGCATAGATGCGGGCGGCCCGGTCGGCGATGCGCGCCGGGGTGGAGCGGGCTTCCTCCGCCGCCGCCTGGAGCGCGGTGAGCTGGGCGAGGTAGCTGTCGGCGGCGACGCGGCGTGCCCTGAGGCGCAACGGCCCGTCGAGGGCGAGGGCTCCGGCGAGGATCTCCTCCCCGTCCCGCTTCATGACGGGCCGGCTCTCGCCGGTCGCGAGCGACAGGTCGAACGAGGCTTCGCCGACGACGCTCGCATCGACGGGAACGCGCTCGCCGGCGGCGAGCTCCATCACGTCGCCCGGCTCGATGGTCTCCACCGGCACCAGCGCGACGCTGCCGTCGGTGGCGACGCGGTGGGCGAAGGGCGCCCGCAGCGCGGCGAGGCGGCTGACGGACAAGCGCGCCCGCTCGCGCGTCAGATGGTCGAGCACGCGGCCGGCGAGGAGAAAGAAGGTCAGCGTGATCGCGGCGTCGAAGTAGGTCTCGCCGTCACCCGAAAGCGTCTCCGAAAGGCTGAGGCCTGCGGCGAGGACGATCGCGAGGGCGATCGGCACGTCCATGTTGAGCTGCCTCGCCTTCAGCGCACCGTAGGCGGAGCGGAAGAAGGGGCGCGCCGCATAGGTCAGCGCCGGCAGCGCGATGAGGGCGGAGAACCAGTTGAGGAAGGCGCGGGTGGCCCCGTCGGCGCCGGACCACACGGAGATCGAGAGGAGCATCACGTTCATCGCCGCGAAGCCGGCGACGGCGAGGCAGCGCAGAAGCTCCGCCCCCCGCTGGTCGCGACGCACGGCGGACTGGGCGAGAGCCTGCGGCGTGTAGCCGAGGTTGCGCAGCATCGTGACGGCCCGACCGGGGTCAAAGTCCGGCGACTGCCACGCGAGCGACACCGTCTTGCGGGTGAAGTTCACCCGCGGGGTCACGTCGTCGAGCGTGCCGAGAGCGTCCTCGATGCGGCCGATGCAGGCCGCGCAGTGGATGTCCGGCACGGAGAGGACGAGGCTCGCCGTGCCGTCCTGCCGGATGACGGCTTCGGCAAGGTCGGGCGGCAGCGTGTCCGACCGGGCCGCGATCGCAAGGTGGGGATCGCCGCAGCAGCTCAACGCCGCGCCCCCCCGTCGCGATGGGGGCCGGCGGCCATCAGTCGGTCCCCAGGACGTTGAACGGGGTGCGCCAGGTCAGCTCGTCGCCGTCCTTGCGCATGTGGATGCGCACCACGCGCTCGCCGGCGGGAATGAGCGAATCGGCCCGGTAGCGGCCGCCCGCGACGCGGGTGAAGCCCAGCGGCACCTTGTTTTCCCCGGTGATGAGCTCTTCCACCGTCCCGTCGACGGCGGAGAGATAGACCGGCTCCCCGCCGCTCTCCACGGTGAAGCTGACGCGACCGCGCTCCTCCGTCACCGCGATATCCCAGCCGAGCGCCTCGGCCTGGCGCTGGGCCGCCTTCTCGCGGGCGAAGTCGATGCTCGCCACGTAGCCGTTCTTGGCGACGAGCCCGGTCCAGCTCGCCGAGGCGAGGTAGGCCATGGTGAAGTTCACCGCGATGACGATGCCGAAGCCCGTCAACATGATGATGAGCATGTGGCGGCCGGTGAACTCTTTCACGGGCGGGCCTCCTCCGGCACGATCGTCCTCCAGTCGGAGCACTGTCAGGGCGTTTCGAACACGGCGGGCGTTTCCACGCTCTCGCGGCCGCCGATCTCGAAGGTGCGGAAGCTGAAGGGCTTCGGCGTCTCGTCCAGCTTGCTCGCGTCGGCCTTCACGAACACGCGGAACTCGCGCACCTGGTCCGGCGGCACCTCCACGGCGAAGCGGCGCGCCGGCTCGTCGAACACGTCGGGGCTCCACATCAGCCCGTCGGGCAGCCCGACGAGGCCGAAGTCGAACTGGCGCGGCTGCGGCTCCATGTTCATGATCTTGATGGTGTAGCCGTTGCGAATGGTGCCGTCGGAGAGCTGAACGTACCGCGGATTGCGGTCGTGCGCTACGGAGAGGTCCAATCGGTCGCGGGCGATCACCGACACGATCATACCGATGCCGATGAGGCTCCAGAGGCCCATGTAGAGGAACACGCGGGGCCGAAACACCTCGCGCCAGCCGGGAAGCACCTGCTTGGCGCGGGCGGCCTCCACCCCCTCCGTCGCCGCGCGGGCGGCATTCGCGGCATAGTCGGCGAGCGTGGTGTAGGAGATCAGGCCGCGCGGCTTGCCGACCTTCGCCATCACCTCGTTGCAGGCGTCGATGCAGAGGGCACAGGTGATGCAGGGGAGCTGCTGACCGTCGCGAATGTCGATGCCGGTGGGGCAGACGGCGACGCAGGCGTTGCAGTCGATGCAGTCGCCCACCGGCTTGCCTTCGGCTGCGGCGCGCTTCTGATGGCGCGAGCGGGGCTCGCCGCGCCAGTCGTTGTAGGTGACGGTGAGCGAACGCTCGTCCATCATCGCCGCCTGGATGCGGGGCCAGGGGCACATATAGGTGCACACCTGCTCGCGCATCAGCCCGCCCAGCGTGTAGGTGGTGAAGGTGAGGACCGCCACGGTGATGTAGGCGACCGCCGGCGCGTCGCCGCGCAGGAACTGCGCCGCGAGGGTGGGCGCGTCGGAGAAGTAGAAGATCCAGGCGCCGCCGGTGGCGACGGCGATGGCGAGCCAGATGGCGTGGGTGGTGATCTTGAGCCGCGCCTTCTTGGCCGACCACGGCGACTGGTCGAGCTTCATGCGGGTGTTGCGGTCGCCGATCACCAGGCGCTCCACCCAGATGAAGAGGTCGGTCCACACCGTCTGCGGGCAGGTGTAGCCGCACCAGGCGCGCCCCACCGCCGAGGTCACCAGGAAGAGGCCGATGCCCGCCATGATCAGCAGGCCCGCCACGTAGAAGAATTCCTGCGGCCAGATCTCGATGATGAAGAAGAAGAAGCGGCGATTGGCGAGGTCGACGAGCACCGCCTGGTCGGGCGCGTAGGGGCCGCGATCCCACCGGATCCAGGGGGTGACGTAGTAGATCGTGAGCGTGATCGCCATGATCCACCACTTGAGGCGGCGGAAGGTGCCGTGGACGCGGCGCGGATAGATCGGCTCGCGCCCCTTGTAGAGCTTCGGCTTGTGGCCGCGGTTGACGGCGGCCACGTCGTACTGGCGCACACCGGCGGGGTTCGTCGGCTGGCCCGCCACCGGCTCGGCGACAGACTGCTTGCTCGTGGTCTCCATATCGGCCCCCGTCATCATCGTGTGGGCCTACGCCTGGTTCACTGCCCGAACCTTGATTTTGATCAATTCTATAAAACGATGCCAGTGCGACCTACTGACCGCCGCCGAGCGAGTGCACGAAGATGGCGAGCTCCTTGCGCGTCGCGTCGTCGAACCGCACCGACCATGCCGGCATCACCCCCATGTGCGGGTTGGACACCTGCCGCACGATATCCTCGTAGGTGCCGCCATAGAGCCAGATGGGATCGCTGAGACGGGGCGCGCCGACGCTCTGGTTCCCCTCCCCGTTCACGCCGTGACAGACGGCGCACTGGGCGGTGTAGACCTCCGCGCCACGCGCCTCGGCCTCGGCATCGCCCGCCTCGTCGGAGCCCGAGAGGGACAGCACGTAGTGGGCGACGTCGCTGATTTGGTTGCGGTTCAGCATCCCCATCGCGCCGAAGGCCGGCATCAGCGAGGAGCGCGCGTCGGCGTCGTCCTCACTGCGCACGCCGTGGGTGATGGTGGTGAAGATGTCCTCGATGGAGCCACCCCACAGCCAGTCGTCGTCGTTGAGGTTCGGATAGCCGTATTGCTGCGAGCCGGCGGCGCCGGAGCCGTGGCACTGGACGCAGGCCATCTTGAACGCCGAGGCCCCGGAGCGGCGGGCATAGTCCGACAATGTCGGGTTGGCGGCGATCTCCTGGAAGGAGAGCGAGGCGATCTGCTGGTCGAGTTCGGCGCGGGTGGCGGCGACCCGCGTCAGCTCCCCCTCGACGTCGGCGCGGCTCGAGTAGCCGAGCAGGCCCGGCGTCGCCTGATTGATGAGTGGCACCGAGGGGTAGAGGATCATGTAGACGATCGCGAACACGATCGTGGCGTACATGATGTAGAGCCACCAGCGCGGCAGTGGATTGTTGAGCTCGGCGATGCCGTCCCACGAGTGGCCCGTGGTCTCGACACCGGTCGGCTCGTCGATGATCTTCTCGCTCATGGGCGCTCGTCCTTGCCCTTCGGATCGGGCGTGGAGCCCGCCTCACCGGCCTTGATGGAATTGATGGTCTTGTCGCTGTCCGCCGGGCTCTCCGGCGCATCCATGGGGATGCGCGCGGCCTGGCGGTAGCGCTCCGTGGAGCCACGGCGGAAGAGGAAGAGGACCAGCACCGCGAAGACGATGATGGTAACCGCCAGCCCCCAAGTGTCCGCGAAGTGGCGAAATCCCTCGTAGGACATCCCGTCCCCCTAGCGCCCCGGTCCGCTCGGCTCGAAGTCGGTGAGATCGACCAGGGTGCCCAGCATCTGGAGGTAGGCGACGACGGCGTCCATCTCGCTCACCCGGCGGGGATTGCCGTCGAAGTCGCGGATGTTGAGCGCGTCGCCGTAGCGCTCGGTGAGGCCGGAGGTGTCGTCGCTCGCGCCGGCCTGGGCGTAGAGGTCGGCCTTGGCGTTCTCGATCATCTCCTCGCTGTAGGGCACGCCCACCGCGACGTTGGTCACGAGGTCGTCCTCGATGATGTCCGCGTCCACGGGGCGGTGGGCGAGGAAGGCGTACGTGGGCATGATGCTCTCCGGCACCACCGAGCGCGGGTCGATGAGGTGCTGGACGTGCCAGGCGTCGGAGTAGCGGCCGCCGACGCGGGCAAGGTCGGGCCCGGTGCGCTTGGAGCCCCACTGGAAGGGGTGGTCGTACATGCTCTCGGCCGCCAGCGAGTAGTGGCCGTAGCGCTCCACCTCGTCGCGGAAGGGGCGGATCATCTGGCTGTGGCAGACGTAGCAGCCCTCACGGACGTAGATGTTGCGCCCGGCGAGCTCGAGCGGGGTATAGGGGCGCATCCCCTCCACCGGCTCGATGGTGTTCGAGACGTAGAAGAGCGGCGTGATCTGCACCAGCCCGCCGATCGAGACCGTGATGAAGGTCAGGATCAGGAGCAGCGTGATGTTCCGCTCGATGCGGCCGTGATCGTACCAGCGGGGCTTTTCGGTCTGTTCCATCGAATTACTCCGCGGGGGCGAGGACGGCCGGGCGCGCGGCCGGCTGGCCGGCGACGCGGCCACGGATCGTCTGCACGATGTTGATGGCGAAGAGGATGCCGCCGGCGAGATAGAGCACGCCGCCGAGTCCCCGGATGATGTAGTAGGGGTGGAGCGCCGCCACGGTCTCCGCGAAGGAGTAGACGAGGTAGCCTTCCTGCGAATACTCGCGCCACATCAGGCCCTGGGTGATGCCGGACACCCACATCGACGCCGCGTAGAGCACGATGCCGAGGGTGCCGAGCCAGAAGTGCCAGTTCACGAGCCGCATCGAGTAGAGCTGGGTGCGGTTCCACAGCACCGGCGCCAGATAGTAGACGACGCCGAAGGTGATCATGCCGTTCCAGCCGAGCGCGCCGGAGTGGACGTGGCCGATGGTCCAGTCGGTATAGTGGGACAGCGAGTTGACCTGCTTGATCGACAGCATCGGCCCCTCGAAGGTCGACATGCCGTAGAAGGCGACCGCGAGCACCATCATGCGCAGGACGGGGTCGGTCCGGAGCTTATCCCAGGCACCCGACAGCGTCATGATGCCGTTGATCATGCCGCCCCACGAGGGCATCCACAGCATCACCGAGAACACCATGCCGAGGGTCTGCGCCCAGTCCGGCAGCGCGGTGTAGTGGAGGTGGTGCGGTCCCGCCCAGATGTAGAGGAAGATCAGCGACCAGAAGTGCACGATCGACAGGCGGTAGGAGTAGACCGGCCGCTCGGCGCGCTTGGGGATGTAGTAGTACATCATCGCCAGGAAGCCGGCGGTGAGGAAGAAGCCCACCGCGTTGTGGCCGTACCACCACTGGGTCAGCGCGTCCTGCACGCCGGAGAAGAGCACGTAGCTCTTGGAGCCGAAGATCGACACCGGCACCGCCGCGTTGTTGACGATGTGCAGCATGGCGATGGTGACGATGAAGGCGAGGTAGAACCAGTTCGCCACGTAGATGTGGGGTTCCTTGCGCTTCGCCAGCGTGCCGAGGAACATCACCAGGAAGGCGACCCACACGATGGTCAGCCAGAGGTCCACGTACCACTCCGGCTCGGCATATTCCTTCGACTGGGTCACCCCCATCAGGTAGCCGGTCGCCGCCAGCACGATGAAGAGCTGGTAGCCCCAGAACACGAACCAGCCGAGCGCGTCGCCGCCGAACATCCTGGCATGGCAGGTGCGCTGCACCACGTGCATCGCCGAAGCGATGAGGATCGAGCCGCCGAACGCGAAGATCACCGCCGAGGTGTGCAGCGGCCGCAGCCGGCCGAAGTTGAACCACGGCTCGATATTGAGGTGGGGAAAGGCGAGCTGGAAGGCGATCAGCACGCCCACCGTGAAGCCCGCGATGCCCCACACCACCGTGGCGATGACGCCGGCGCGGATCGGACCGTCGACGTAGCTCCCGAGATCGGGCTTGCGCTCGACGAGGGCGCCGCTCGGATCCCACGACAGCCGGCGCGAGTAGACGACCGCGGCGATCGCCGTCAGCGCGGCCACCAGCCACATGTGGGTTGCGAACTGCGTATCGCGGGCGAACGCGGCGCCCACGACGGCCAAAAGTGAAGCGATCCCGAGGAGCGGGATGAGGACGATCTGTCCCATGCGTAGAATCTCTCGATCTGCCGGCGACTTGGCTCGACGCTATGGGGGCAGGGTCACCCACGCCTTGATTCAAATCAATACAGATCTAGCTTGGCCCAGCGATGCGCACGCCGTAGCCTCGATGTCACGCTCCGGTCACAGGGATTCGGCGAGCAGGCGCTCCACGTTGTTGATGCGCACGGTGCGCGGGCCGAGGAGATCGATCACCCCGGCGTCGCGAAGGGCGCCGAGCTTGCGGCTCACGGTCTCGACGGTCAGGCCCAGGAACGCGGCCATCTGGCCCCGGGTGATCGGGATGCGCAGCATCGCCCCGTCGCTCACCACGTCGCGCGGCATGTGGCTGCAGCCGGCGTCCGACTGGCGCCGGGCGAGCCGCATCAGGAAGGTCGCGACCCGCTCCCCCGCCCGCATCTGGCCGAGGAGCAGCATCCACTCGCGCGCCTGGTCGAGCTCGGCGACGGCATGATCGAACAGCGCCTGCCGAAACGCGGAATGGGACCTCACCACGTCCTCGAAGCCGGAACGCTCGAAGGTGCACAGCGTGACGGGGCTCACCGTCTGCGCCGTGGCGTCCGCGTCCCGGCGGTAGGCATTGCCCAAAAAGTCGGACGGAAATAGAAGGGATACAATCTGCTCGCGACCGTCCGCGAGGCCCTTCTTCTCCACAACGATCCCTGTGACGATGTTGGCGAGCACGTTGGGTTCGCCCTGCGTCACGATCGTCTGGCCGGCGGGATAGGTCTTGTGGCGGGCGGCGGAATTGAGTTCCCAGAGCTCATCCGGGGACAAGACGCTGCACAGCGCCCGGCTGCGCACCGCGCATCGCATGCAGGACGGCGGGGCAGCGGGAGCCGGTCGAGCGGCATCCGTCATCATCGTCTCCCATTCACTGGATCGTCGATGGCGCCGCGGGTTCGCGCACGCGCTCGCCCGCCTTTCCGCGGTGCCAATCGAGCGGCGCCACATTCCCGCCACGCATTGCCGGCGCGCTCATCGCCACGCCAGAGCCGACTCCATGGACTCCGGCACCGTTGCGATGTCGCCGCGGCTTCAGAACACGATCTAGATCAATATTGCCAGAGTGGAGCGTCAACGTCGAATCATTCTGCACATTGTGCGTCGCGGTTATGCTTCCTCGAAAACAATAGCCGGGAAAGGTTTTTCCTGTCGCGCCTCAAGCACAGCGGCGAGATTGGCCGCGATCGTCGCGTAGGCGGCGCCCTCGGCCGTCGTCGGATCGACGGCGACGGGGCGGCCGGCGTCGGACGATTCGCGGATCGCGAGCGTCAGCGGCACCTCGCCGAGGAGCTCCATGCCCTCCGCCTCGGCCTCGCGGGCGCCGCCGCCCGTTCCGAACACCGCCGTCGCCTCCCCGCAATGGGGGCAGATGAAGGCGGACATGTTCTCGACGAGACCGAGGAGCGGCACGTTCACGGTGCGGAACATCGCCACCGCCTTGCGCACGTCGACGAGGGCGAGCTTCTGCGGCGTCGTCACCACCACGGCACCCGTCAGAGGCGTCTGCTGGGCGAGGGAGAGCTGGATGTCGCCGGTGCCGGGCGGCATGTCGATGATGAGGCAGTCGAGCTCGCCCCACCGCGTGTCGCGCAGGAGCTGGTTGAGCGCGCCCGTGACCATCGGCCCGCGCCACACCACCGCCTTCGCCGGATCGACGAGGAAGCCGATGGACATCGCTTTGATGCCGTATGCCTCGAGCGGGACGAGCCCCTCGCCGGCCGCGGGCTTGTAGTCCACCGCGTCGAGGAGGGTCGGCAGCGAGGGGCCGTAGATGTCGGCGTCGAGCAGGCCGACGCGCCAGCCGAGCCCGGCGAGCGCCACGGCGAGGTTGACCGACACGGTGGACTTGCCGACGCCGCCCTTGCCGGAGCCGACGGCGACGATGCGCTTCACGCCCGCGACGGCGCCGGTGCGCGCGCCCTCGCCGCCTTGCGCCGCGCCGCTGCCGCCGCCCGGACCGCCGCCGGCGCGGGGAGCCGATGGAGCGGGCCGCCCGTCCGTGCCGGCGGGGCGCTGCG
>NZ_JAEKJA010000017.1 GCF_016411865.1 Acuticoccus mangrovi
CGCGCCGCGCTCCCCGAGCCGACGGTGGCCGTCGCCGACCACATCGCCCCGGCGACGCCGGACGAGGCGGCGCTCTGCGCGATCGTCGCCGCCCTCTTGGGGGCGCCCCGGGTCGGCATGGGCGACGACTTCTTCCAGCTCGGCGGCCACTCGCTGCTCGCGGTGCGTCTCGTCGCCCAGCTGCGCGAGCGCCTCGGCCGCGACGTCTCCGTCCGCACCGTGTTCGAGCAGCCCGTCCTCCAGGACCTCGCCGACGCCGTCGCGAGGGCGACGCCGGCGAGCGGCCCGGTGACCGCAAGCCCGGACCCCGACAATCTGCTCCAACCGTTCGCGCTCACTCCCGTGCAGCAAGCCTACTGGCTGGGTCGCCAGCAGCTCGTCGCCCTCGGCGAGGTGGCCTGTCACGCCTATGTCGAACTGCGCGCAACCCGGTTCGACCCCGCGCGGTTCGCCAGCGGATGGCGGCAGGCGATCGACCGTCACCCCATATTACGGGAAGTAATCGACACGGATGGCGCCCAGCGCGTGCTCGAGGGCGAGGTTCCGTTCGCGATCGAGACGGTGGACCTCCGCCTTCTGCCGCCCGCCCAGTCCGCGGCGGGCGTGGCCGAGATCCGGCGGCAGATGTCTCACCAGCTGCTGCCGCTCGACCGGGCGCCGCTCTTCGAGGTGCGGGTGACACGGGTCGCCGACGACGATTGGCACATCCACATGAGCTTCGATGCGCTCATTCTGGATGGCGAAAGCATCAACCTGCTGCTGGCGGAGGTGTTGGCGGTCCATGCCGACCAGCCCCTCGCGCCCGCGCCGGCGCTGACGTTCCGTGATCATGTCATCGCCGCCGCCGGGAACCAGGAGGCTCACGCCCGCGCCGAAGCCTACTGGCGCAGCCGGGTGCACGCCCTGCCGCCGGCGCCGGCGCTGCCGCTCGCGGTCGCGCCCTCGCAGCTCGAGGATTCCCGCTTCGGTCGCCGCGCGGCGCGCCTGAGCCCGGCCGTCTGGGGGAGGCTGAAGCGCCACGCGGCCGAAGCCGGACTGACGCCGACGAACCTCCTCCTGACCGCCTATGCGGAGGTCGTGGCGACCTGGGCGAGCGAGGACGACTTCACCCTGAACCTGACCGTCGGCAACCGTCCGCATGGGTTCGACGGCGTGCTGGGCGTCTTCACCACGTTGCTGCCGCTCGAAATCCGCGCCGCCCGGCGGGGATCGTTCCGCGAGCGGGCGCGCGTGCAAAGTCGACGGCTGGCGATGGACCTCGACCACCTCGCCTTCGGCGGCGTGGAGGTGCAGCGGCTCAAGGCCCAGGCGGCCGGCGACCCCGAGGCCGGCCTGTTGCCGGTGGTGTTCACCAGCGTCATCGGCGAGGCGGACGTGACGCTGCCGGACGGGATCTCGGTCGCCAACGCCATCACCCAGACGCCGCAGACCTGGCTCGACAGCAAGGTCTACGAGGAGGGCGGCCCGGAGGGGGTCGGTCTCGGGATCGACTGGGACGCGCCCGAGGCGCTGTTCCCGCCCGGCCTGCTCGACGACATGTTCGCCGCTTATGTCCAGCGTCTCGAATGCCTGGCCGAGGCCGAGGCGTGGGACGTTCAGGGCGCGATGCTGACGCCGGCGGCGCACCGGGCCCTGTTCGCCGACGCCAACGCGACCGAGACCAACGCGACCGAGGCCGAGGCGAGCGCGGACCTGCTGCATGCGGGGATGTTGCGGGCAGCTGCGCGCTCCGGCGCGGCGCCGGCGCTGATCACGGCCGCCGGAACCGTCAGTCACGGCTCTCTGCTGGCGCGGGCCTCGGCGCTGGCGCACGACTTACGTGCCGCGCTGCAGTTGGACGATGCACTGGTGGCGATCGTCATGGAGAAGGGGGCGGAACAGGTCGTGGCGGCGCTCGCCGTGCTGCTGGCCGGGCGGGCCTTTCTGCCGATCAGCGCCGGCCAGCCCGACAAGCGGATCGCCGGTATCATCGATCAGGCGGGTGTCCGGGTGGCGATCACCCAGGCGCGCATCGAGCGCGGCCGAGCCTGGCAGACGATGGTGACGCTGTTCGACGCGCCGGAGACCGACCCGGTCGCGCCTCCACCGCCGTTGGCGGCGGACGCCGCGTCGCCGGAGGCCTTGGCCTACGTGATCTACACCTCGGGCAGCACCGGCGCGCCCAAGGGAGTCGCGATCACCCATCGCGCCGCCGTCAACACCCTCACCGATCTCGGCCGGCGCTTCGAGATCGACGAGCGCGATCGGGTGCTCTGGGTCTCCTCCTTCGAGTTCGACCTCTCGATCTTCGACATCTTCGGTGTTCTCGGGGCCGGCGGAGCGATCGTCATTCCGCCGGTCGAGGGTGCGCAGAATCCGGCGGCCTGGGCCGAGCTGGTGCGGGAGCACGGCGTCACCCTGTGGAACTCCGTGCCGATGGTGGTCGAGCTCATGCTGGCGGCGAGCCCCGCGCTGCAGGCCCAGCTCGCCAGCCTGCGGGTGGTGCTACTGAGCGGCGACTGGATTCCGCTCGCCTTGCCGCCCCGGCTGCGGTCCGTGCTTGCCGCGGACTGCCGGCTCGTCAGCCTCGGCGGCGCGACGGAGGCGGCGATCTGGTCGATCCTTCATCCGATCGAACGGATCGCGCCGGACTGGATATCCATTCCCTACGGTCGGCCCTTAGCCAACCAGCGCTTTCACGTGCTCAAGCCCGACCTGTCCCCCTGTCCGATCCATACGCCCGGCCGATTGTTCATCGCCGGAGCCGGCCTCGCCGAGGGTTATTGGCGCAATCCGGAAGAGACCGCCGCCCGTTTCGTTCGTCATCCCGCCACCGGCGAGCGGCTCTACGACACGGGCGATCTGGGCCGGTATCGGCCGGACGGGGAGATCGAGTTCCTCGGCCGCCAAGACAACCAGGTCAAGCTGCGGGGCTTCCGCATCGAGCTCGGCGAGATCGAGGCGCAGATGCGGCGCCATCCCGCTGTCGAGGCCGCGGCGGCTCTGCTCGTCGCCGACGGCAGTCGACGTCAGCTCGTCGGCTACTATGTGGCCGGCGCCTGCACCGACGCCGAGCTCCGCGCGTGGCTGGAGGACCGGCTGCCGGACTATATGACGCCCACGGCACTGATCCGGCTCGACGCGCTGCCGCTCACCGGAAACGGCAAGCTCGACCGCAGGGCGCTCACCGCCCTGCGGCCGATCGCGCCGGCCGGCGACGCCGCGCCCCAGACGCCGGCCGAGATCTGGTTCTGCGATCAGGTGGCGAGGCTGCTCGGGTTGGAGCGTGTCGGCCCGGACGACAATTTCTTCCATCTCGGCGGCGACAGCATCACCGCGATCCGCCTCGTCAACGCCGCGCGCAGCGCCGGCTTCGGCCTTGCCGCCCGCGACGTCTTCCTGCATCCGCTGATCCGCGAGATCGCGGAGCGCTCCGCACAGCCGGACGACTCCGAGGTCGTCGAGGCCGCCTTCTATCCGGACGAGGTCCTGGCGGGCCTGCGGCGAACCCATCCCGACATCGAAGACGCTTGGCCGCTGACGCCCTTGCAGCAAGGCATCTGGTTCCACGCCGCCTATGGCGAGGCCGGCACGGACGGCGAGGATCCCTATCTCGTCCAGCTCCTCCTGACCTTCGAGGGCACTCTCGACCCCGAGCGGCTGCATCGCAGCTTCGAGGCGCTGCTGAGACGCCATCGCAGCCTGCGCGTGTCGTTCCACGAGGATGGCGAGAAGCGCCCGGTGCAGCTCGTCGCGCGCGACTGCGCCTTGGCGTGGCGCGAGGTGGATCTGACCGACCTGCCGGCGGAGCCGCAAGCTGCCGAGGTCGAGGCTTTGGTCCGCGCCGACCGCGCCCAGCGCATCGCGCTCGACGTGGCGCCGCTGATGCGCGCCACCTTGGTGAGGCTGGCGCCGGACCGGAGCCAGCTCCTGCTCAGTCAGCATCACCTGCTCGGCGATGGCTGGGCGACGACGATCTTCTTCCGCGATCTCGTCGCGCTCTATCGGGCCGACGGCGCGGCGGGCGCCCTCCCGCCCCCGGCGGATTTCCGCGCCTATCTGGCCTGGCACGCCGGCCAGGATCGTGGCGCTGCGCGCGAGGCGTGGGGGACCTACCTCGACGGTCTGGCGGAGCCGACATTGGTGGCGCCCGACGCGAGCCGGGCGGCCTCGGCCCATCAGGCGATGCAGGAACGGCTCTTGAGCCGGACCCTGTCCGCGCGATTGACGGAGATGGCGCGAGAGCACGGCCTTACGGTCGCGAGCGTGCTGCAAGGCGTCTGGGGTCTGACCCTCGGCCTGACGCTCAACCGCACCGACGTCTGTTTCGGCGTGGTCAGCTCGGGACGGCAAGCGCCGGTCGCCGGCATCGAGGACATGCTGGGCGCCGTCATCACGACGACGCCCGTGCGTCTGTCGCTGCGGGGAGCACGCACCGGCCTCGATCTCTTCCAGACGCTCCAGCAGGATGCGGCGCGCCTCATGCCGCATCAGCATCTCTCGCTGATCGAGATCCACAGGCATCTCAATGTCGAGACGCTGTTCGATACGCTCTTCACCTACGAGAATTATCCCGTCGAGCCGCCGCCGCCCGCCCGGTCGCCGGACGATCTGCCGCTGACGGCCGTCGAGGGCCACAACAGCAACCACTATCCGTTGAGCGTCGCCGCCCTGCCGGGCTCGGCGCTGGGCCTGCGGTTCCACTACAACGCCGACCTCCTGCAGGCAGGCGACGTCCGGCGCTATGCCGATGCCTTCGTGCGGCTGCTCGAGCAGGTCACCCGCGATCCGCTGCAGCCAGTCGCGCGGCTCGACGTGCTGTCGGCCACCGAACGCGCCCGGCTGCTGGACGGGCTACCGCAGCCGACGGCGCTTCCGACGGTCTCCCTGGCCTCACTGTTCGAGGCTCAGGCGGCCGCGACGCCCGACCTGACGGCGATCGTCGATCGAGGCCAGAGCGTCGACTATGCCACGCTCGACGTCGAGGCCAACCGCCTGGCCTGGCAGCTGATCGGGCTGGGCGTCGGACCGGGCGATGTCGTGGCGACCCAGTTCGTGCGATCCGCGCTGATGGTGCGGGCCGTCCTGGCGGTGATGAAGACCGGGGCGGCCTTCATGCCGCTCGATCCCGATCATCCGCCAGAGCGCCTCGCGCAGTTGCTGGCCGATGCGACGCCCAAGCTCGCGCTGACCACCGGCGACCTCGCCGCGCGGCTGCCGGCCGATCTCGCGCGTCTCGTATTGGACGACGCGATCGTCTCGACGCAGATCGCGGAGGAGTCGGAGGTCGCGCCGCGAAACGAGGACCGCACGGTGCCGCTGCGGGGCGATCATCCGGCCTATCTCATCCACACTTCCGGCAGCACCGGGCGGCCGAAGGGTGTGCTGGTGCCGCATCGCGGTCTGCCCGGCTTGGCCAAGTCCCAGGCGGACCGGCTCCAGATCGGACCGGGCGACCGCGTGGTCCAGCTCGCGTCCTGCGCCTTCGACGCATCGATCTCGGAGCTGGCGATGACCTTGACGCGCGGCGCGACGCTGGTGATCGCGGACGCCGACGAGCGAGCCGGCACCGATCTGGCCCACCTATTGGACAGCGCTGCGATTACCCATGCCACCTTGACGCCGACCGCGCTGCAGACCTTGCCCATCGAGGCGGGGCGGACGCTGCGGGCGGTCATCGTCGCCGGCGAAGCGTGCCCGACCGAGCTTGCCGCTGCTTGGGCCGCGCGGGTTCGTCTGTTCAACGCCTACGGCCCGACAGAAGCCACCGTTTGCGCGACGATGAGTACGCCCCTGACGCGCGATGGGGGCGTTCCGATCGGCCGCGCCATCGCCGGCGTGCGGGTCTACGTGCTCGACAGCGCCCTGCGCCCCTGCCAACCCGGAACGGTGGGGGAGCTCTATATCGGCGGCGAGACGCTCGCCGAGGGCTATGTCGCCGACCCGGCGCTCACGGCGCTGCGGTTCGTGGCGGATCCCTTCTCCCGCGTGCCGGGCGCTCGGATGTACCGCACCGGCGACCGGGCGGCGTGGCGCGCCGACGGCGAGCTCGATTTTCACGGCCGCGTCGACGACCAGGTCAAGATCCGCGGCGTGCGCGTCGAACCCGGCGAGGTGGCGGCAGCCATCGCGGCGATGCCGCTGGTCGAGCAGGTTGCCGTCGATGCCGCGCCCAACGCCGACGGCCGACTGGCTCTGACCGCCTATGTGGCGCCCGCGCATCGGGGCGAGGCGATGCAGGCCCTGCGCCGGGCGAGCGCACGGGATCATGTCGAGGCGTGGCGTGAGATCGAGGACGACGGCGTCGTGTCGGGCGATGTCGCCGATCCGACCTTCGACACGCGGGGGTGGAACAGCGCCTATACGGGCGAGCCGCTGTCGGTCGCGGAGATGCGCGACTATGTCGACGGCGCCGTGGCCCGCATCGGCGGCCTCGCGCCGCGCAGGCTGCTGGAGATCGGCTGTGGGGCGGGACTGATCACCTTCCCGCTGCTCGGTGTGGTCGAGACCTATGTCGGCGTCGACATCTCCAAGCGGCGCATCGCGCATCTGCGATCCCTGCAAGGCGACGTTGCGCTGACGGATCGCACGCCGGGGCTGGCGCGCGCGGCGTTCCACTGCGCGGCCGCGCACGACATCGCGCGGCTGGCGCTCGGCCGTTTCGACACGATCGTCCTGCCGTCTGTCGCGCAGTATTTCGCCGATGAGGTCGACCTGATCGAGATCCTTGCCCAGTTGATCGAGACCTCGCTCGAGCCCGGAGGGACGATCTTCTTCGGCGACATCCGCCACAAGGGGCTGCAGGACGCCTTCAACCTGTCCGTCGAGCGGCGGCGCGGCCGCGCCGATACCGACGCCGCGGAGCTGCGCGAGCGCCTGTGGCGCAAGGCCGAGCAGGAGCGAGAGCTGTTGCTCGACCCCGCCTTCTTCATGGCGCTGCGCGCACGGTTTTCGCAGATCGCGCAGGTCGAGATCCTGCCGAAGCTCGGCGACGTTCCCGGCGAGCTGAACCAGTTCCGATACGACGTGCTGATCCGCACCGGCGGCAACGCCATCGACGCCGCGGCTTTCGCGTGGCGGGATGGCGGCGCAACCGATATGGCCGCCATCGAAGAGGCATTGGCCGGGCGACCGCCGGCACTCGCGTTGCGCGCCGTGCCCAACGCCCGGACGATCGCCGCGCACTGCGACGTCACCTGTCTGATGGACGGCGAGATGGCGTTGCTCTCGCCGGGCGTCGAGCCGGAAGACCTGAGGCGCCTGGGCGCCACGCTCGGCTACCGGGTCGACGTCAGTCTTGCGGCCGGGCATCCGGGGGGCGATCTCGATGTCTTGTTCCGGGCGGGCGACGACCGACCCGTGCAAATGCCGGGGAGCGCCGCCAGCGTGGACGCCCGTGCGCCCACCGGAACGCCGCTGGACGGGATGCTTCGCCAGCGCGTGGTGCAGCGCATCCGTGAGGCGCTCGAAGCGAAGCTCGCGGCGCCGTTCATCCCGCAGGACATCGTCCTGGTCGACGCCTTGCCGATGACCGTGTCGGGCAAGCTCGACAGGCAAACCTTGCGCGGCCTCGCCCGGCGGAGAAGCCGGCTCGCACCGGCGCTCGCGCCTCGCAATGCGCGTGAGCGCATTCTGTGTGCGATCGTCGCCGACCTCCTGTCGCTCGATGAGGTCGATCTCGACGGCAATTTCTTTCACCTCGGCGGCGACAGCATCAGCTCGATCCGGCTCGTCAGCCTCGCTCGGGAACAGGGGCTTAACCTGTCGCCGCGCGATGTCTTCCTGCACCCGGTGCTGCGGGATCTCGCGTCCGTGGCTCATGTCGGACCGGAGGAGTCGGAGTGGCAGGACGTCGCGGAAGGCGATGTCGCCGCGACGCCGATCATCCTCCATGCGACCGGCCGCAGCGATCGTTGGCGCAGCTTCCATCAGGCGAGTGTGTTGTTGACGCCCGCGGGTGCGGGCCTCGCCGCCCTGGAGCGCGCCTTGGCGGCGATTGTCGCCCACCATGATGCGCTCCGCCTGAGGGTCGATGACGCCGGAGCGCTGTTCATCCCGCCGCCGAACGCCGCCCGGCCCGTGTCGCTGCACCGGCTGACGACGGCCGACAACACGGCCGCCGAGCGCGATGCCGCGTTGAAGGCGGCCTACGCGGATGCCGTCGCTCGGCTCGACCCGGCATCCGGATCGATCGTGGAAGCGATATGGGCCGAAGCGGGGCCCTCGCAGCCGGGGCATCTGCTGCTCGTCGTCCATCATTTCGCGATCGACGGAGCGTCCTGGCGCATCCTGGCCGACGATCTCGCCCGCGCCTACGCGCAAGCGCTCGAGGGAGGACCGATCGACCTCGGCACGAAGACGACGAGCTTCCGCCAGTGGTCGCAGGCACAGGCGGCGGAGGCCTCCAACCATCGCAGTGAGCTGGCCTACTGGCAGGCCGCGACGAGCCGCGCGGGGCTGACATTCACGTCCGGCCAGCCCGATCCTCGGCGGGATCGGCTGGGGGATGCCGGCTACGTCAATCGCTCGCTGCCGAGCGCGGTCACCGGTGACCTGCTCACCCGCGTTCCGGCCGCATTCCGGGCGCGCATCAACGATGTGCTGCTGACGGCCTTGGTGCTGGCGGTCGCGGTCTGGTGCGAGCGGGCCGGCAAGGGCGGCCGACCGGCGCTGACGCTCGACCTCGAAGGCCACGGCCGCGAGCCGCTGAACTCGGTGGCGGATCTGACCCGCACCGTCGGCTGGTTCACCAGCCTGTTCCCGGTGCATCTCGACGCCGGCGACGTCGATCTCGACGACGTCATGGCGGGGGGAGGCGACGTCGGACGGGCGTTCAAGCGGATCAAGGAGCAGCTGCGCGCACTGCCTCACGCCGGCGTCGGCTACGGCTTGCTGCGGTATCTCGATGACGAAGGACGGGCGGCGCTGAGCGGCGGGCGGGATCCTCAGATCGCCTTCAACTATCTGGGCCGCTTCGGCCGGCCGCGGAACGAACCGTTCGCACCAGCCGCCGAATACGCCGCGGTCTTTGGTGGGGCGGAACGCGACAGGCCGCTCGATCATGTGATCAGCCTCAACTGCGCCGTGCACGAAACGCCCGACGGACCGCGGCTCGACGCCGTATGGCAATATGCGCCCGGGCTGCTCGGCGAGGCGGCGATGGACGACCTTGCCGACAGCTGGAACGCCGCCCTCGAAGCCCTCGTGCGGCACGCCGCGACGCCGGGCGCCGGCGGGCCCTCGCCGAGCGACTTCGACCTCGTATCCTACGATCAGGCTCAGATCGACGCGTTCGCCGCGATCGTTCCCGAGCTGGACGACGTGTGGCCCCTCACCCCGATGCAGGCCGGCCTGCTGTTCCACTCGCAGCGGGCGAGCGGGCAGGATCCCTATCTCGTCCAGCTCCGTCTGGAGCTTGACGGACCGCTCGATCCGGGCCGGTTGCAGCGAGCGCTGAACTCGCTGGTCAAGCGGCATCCCAGTCTCAACGTGCGGCTCGCCCACGACCGGCACGGCCGGCCCGTGCAGCTCGTTCCCGCCCAAGCGTCTCTGCCGCTGCGAACGATCGTTCTGGACGACGGCGCGTCGGACGGAGTGGACCGGATTGCGGCCGAGGACCGTGCGCGGGGTTTCGACCTCGTCGGCGGATCGCTCATCCGTGCGTCGATGATCGACGCGAACGGCGTGGGCCGTCAGCTCCTACTGACGATGCACCACATGGTCGTCGATGGCTGGTCGGGGGCGCTCTTGCTGCAGAAGCTTGACGCGCTCTATCGCCGCGACGGCGACGGGGCCATGCTGCCTCATCCGGCCCAGTTCAAATCCTACCTGCGCTGGCTTGGCGCGCAGGATGGCGAGGAAGCGCGAAACGCCTGGCGGGTCTATCTCGACGGCTTGGAGGCGACACCGCTGATCGGCGGCAAGGGCGATACGCCCGGCGAGGCGTCGGAGAGCAGGTTCAGCCTGTCCTGCGCGATGACGGCCCAGCTCGAGGCGCTGGCGGCCGACGAGGGCATTACCCTCGCCACCTTGGTGCAGGGCGCCTGGATGCTGCTGCTTTCGCGGCTGTCGGGACAGGATGACTTCTGCCTCGGCGTCGTCAGTGCCGGTCGGCACGCGGCGGTTGCCGACATCGAGCGCATCGTCGGCATGCTCATCAACACCACGCCGGTTCGCGTGAGACTGCACCGTGACGAGTCCGTGGTCGATTTCCTGCGCCGGCAGCAGCGCGAACAAGGCGCGATGATCCCCTATCTGCACCTTCCGCTTTCGGAGATCAGCCGGCTCACGGGAGGGACGCTGTTCGACACGCTGTTCACATTCGAGAATTTTCCGAGTGAGGGTGAGCACAGTCACGACGGAGGGCTGCCGCTCGCGTCGGTGTCTGGCAGCAGCGGTACGCACTATCCTCTGAGCCTGATCGTTCAGCCCGAATCTGCGCTCGCCTTTCAGCTCCATCTGAGCGCCGAGCTCGCGTCTATCGACGGGCCGGCGTTGCTGGCTCGGCTGGAGCAGGTGCTCAGATGGATGCTGGCCAATCGGCGCGCCGATGTGGCGGAACTCGATGTGTACCTGCCCGGCGAGCGAACCAGGCTGATACGGACGAACAACGAGACCGCTGCGCCCATCGCCGCCGGCACCGTCGTCGACGTGTTCGAGGCCCAGGCCGCCCGCACGCCCGATCGTGGCGCGGTGACCGACCGGGGGACGACGCTGAGCTACCGCACGCTCGACGAGCAAGCCAACCGCCTGGCCTGGCGGCTGATCGCCGAGGGTGTGGGTCCCGGCGACGTGGTTGCCGTCCAGCTGCACCGCGGGGCCGTGACGATCGTGACGATCCTCGCCATTCTCAAAGCGGGCGGCGCCTATCTTCCGATCGACGCCGAACTGCCGGTCTTTCGGCGGGACTACAGCTTCGACCAGACGCAACCGGCGGTGATCGTCACCACGAGCGAGCTCGCGGAGACGCTCGCACCCCGGTGGCGCGACGTCGCCCTCGCCATCGATGCCGCCGAGACCCGGTCAGACCTCGCGCAGCGCCCGTCGCGGGCGCCGGGTGCATCGGATCGCCGTGCGCCGCTCGTGCCGCTGCATCCCGCCTATCTGATCTACACCTCCGGCAGCACCGGCCAGCCGAAGGCGGTCGTCAACAGCCACGCGAACCTGATGCACCTGATGGCCGCTGCCGATCGGTTCGGCTTCGGCGAGACCGACGTGTGGACCTGGTTCCATTCCTACGCCTTCGACTTTTCGGTCTGGGAGATCTGGGGTCCGCTGCTGCGTGGCGGTCGGCTCGTAGTCGTGCCGCAGGCGGTCGCGCGGGCGCCGCGAGAGTTCCTCGCGCTGCTCGCCGATGAGCAGGTGACGATGCTCAATCAGACGCCGAGCGCGTTTCGCCGCCTGCTCCCCTTCAACGGCGACGGCCGGGGACTTGCCGTTCGAAGGCTCATCCTCGGCGGCGAGATCTGCCCGCCGGCGACGGCGGCAGCGTGGTCACGCCATTGCGCCGTCCACAACGGCTACGGCCCGACCGAGACGACGGTGTTCGCCACCATGAGCCCGGCGCTGGACGGGACGCGTACGCCGCCCATCGGGGCGCCGATCGCGAACGTTCGCGCCTATGTTCTGGATGAGCGGCTTCGGCCATGCCCGACCGGGGTGATCGGCGATCTCTACATTGCCGGAACGGGTTTGGCTCAGGGCTATCATTCTCGCTCGGCGCTCACGGCCGCGCGCTTCGTCGCCAGCCCATTCGAGGATGGTCAGCGCATCTATCGGACCGGCGATCGCGCCGCTTGGGACAGTGGTGGCCAGCTGATGTTCCACGGCCGCCTGGACGGCCAGGTGAAGGTGCGCGGATTCCGCATCGAGCTCGGTGAAATCGAGGCCGCTCTGTGTGTCCGCCCCGATATCGCCCAGGCTGTGGTGCGCGTCGTCGGCGACGCCGAGCGGACCCAGCTCATGGCCTGGCTGGTGCCGTCGGGCCCGCTCGCGCCGGATATCGACGTGGTGCGGCGAGAGCTCGCTCAAACGCTGCCGTATTACATGATCCCCGGTCAGTGGCGCATCGTGGCCGACATTCCGCTGACGGCCAACGGCAAGCTCGACCTGGCCGCCTTGCCCTACGGACGCGATGACGACGTCCGCTCCGATGTGGACGCGGGGGCGCCGGAGGAGCAGGCGCTCTGCGCCATCGTCGCGGACGTCCTCGGGGTGGAGCGGGTGGCTCCGACCGACAATTTCTTCGACCTCGGCGGCCATTCGCTGCTCGCCGCACAGCTCGCTGTGCAGGTCGGCGCCAGGCTCGATCGCGACCTGCCCGTCGAGACCGTCTTCAGCTATCCGGTGATCGGTGAGATGGCCAAGCGGATCGGCGTCGTGGCCGAGCGCGGCGCTGCGTTCGACGTGGTCCTGCCCATTCGGCCCGAAGGCGCACGCCCGCCGCTCTTCTGCCTGCACCCGGGGACGGGCCTCTGCTGGCCGTACACGAATCTCTTGGCCGTGCTCGATCCCGATCAGCCGCTTTACGGCATCCAGGCGCGCGGCTTTCTCCCGGGCGCTCCGTTGGCCGAATCCTTCGCGGACGTGGTCGACATCAGCCTGGCGGCGATCCGGTCGATCCAACCGGCCGGTCCCTACCGATTGGCCGGCTGGTCCTTCGGCGGCAGCGTCGCGCATGCGATCGCCACGCGCCTGCGCGCCGAGGGAGACGAAGTCGACGGCCTGTTGCTGTTCGACGCGTTCCCGCCCGCTCCCGACACATCGCCCGCGGAGGCTGAGGAGGTTTGGAGCGAGATCGCGCATGGCGCCGATCTCAGGACGGACGTCGCGCCGCGTGACGCGGCGCACCTCCTGAGCCTCGCCAAGGCGCAGGGGCACGTGTTCGGCAGCTTCTCCCTGCAGCAGCTGGAGGCGATGGCCCGTGTCGTCACCAACAACGCCCGCCTGCTGTGGGAGGCGCGCTTCGAGCGGTTCGACGGCGACGTGACCCTGTTCGAGGCGACCCGGGTCACGCCCGGTCTGGACCGATCCTTCGCCGATCCAGAGACGTGGCGTCCGCTGTGCGGCACGCTGCGGGTCGTCGAAGTCGACGCCGAGCATCATCATATGCTGTCGCCGGCGGCCGTCCGGCAGATTCGGGGAAGGGTGTGACCCTCGACGGCCGACAGGCGCGCCTCGCCACCCTGTGCGTGACCGTCGGGCTCGATCTGCGTGTGGGGCAGGAGCTGATCGTGTCGGCTCCCATCGAAGCGCAGCCTTTCGTGGGCCACGTTGCTGCGGCCGCCTATCGTGCCGGCGCTTCGCTGGTGACGTGCCTTTACGAGGACCCCGCCCTGATCCGCGCGCGCTTCGATCACGGCACGGACGAGGCGCTGGATCGCGCCGCCGGCTGGTTGTCCGACGGTGTCGCCGCGGCCTATGCCGACGGCGCGGCGCGGCTTTTCGTCTACGGGCCCTATCCTGATCTGCTGACGGGCGTCGCACCCGAGCGGATCGGCCGCATGCATGCCGCCATCGCCGCCGCCTCGGCTGCCGAGGGGGCGTACACGGCGGATTTGCGCGTGAACTGGTGTGCCGTTCCCTTCGTGACCCGGAGCTGGGCGCGGATGGTCTATCCGGCGCTGCCGATCGCCGAGGCGACCGCCACGCTCTGGGACGACGTGTTCGAGGTCGTGCGCCTGACCTCCTCCGATCCCCTCGCTGCCTGGCGCGACCATCTGGACGTGCTGGAGGCGCGATGCCGCACGCTTCAGGCGCTCGATCTCGGCGCGCTTCATTTCGTCGGCGGCGGCACGGATCTCATGGTCGGGCTGGCGGACGGGCATCAGTGGGTCGGCGGCCGATCATACGCCGCGAATGGTGCCCTTCCGGTCTGCAACTTCCCGACCGAGGAGGTGTTCACTTGCCCCCATCGCGACCGGGTCGAAGGAAGGCTGGCAGCCTCACGTCCGCTCGCCTTGGGCGGGACCGTCATCGACGGACTTGTGGTGACCTTCCGTGGCGGCGCCGCGGAGCGCATCGAGGCGCGGGAAGGGCGGGAGATGCTCGAGGGCCTAATCTCCGGCGATGCGGGCGCGAGGCGGCTCGCCGAGGTCGGTTTGGTGCCGTGCAGCTCGCCGGTCGCACGCAAGGACGTGCTCTTCTACAACACGCTCCTCGACGAGAACGCGGCGAGTCACGTCGCTTTCGGCCAGTCCTATTCGGCGTGCATCGAAGCCGGGCGGGACCCGGACGCGGCGGGCGCCAACACGAGCGCCCTGCATATCGATTGCATGATCGGCCATGACGCCATGGACGTGGACGGCATTCTGAAAGGCGGTGGCCGCCGGCCCATCATGCGGGCCGGTGATTTCGCGTTGGACTGACCGATCGGCTGAGACGTGTGTCTTCAGCGCGGCTCGGTCAGAGCGCGGCCGAGCGTCCCGGGCGCGACGTCTTCGCTCTGCACGAGCCTTCGCCGCGCCGTCTGCAGCGAGGGACCGGCCTCGACGCGGTCGGCGAGCATGTGCATCTGGGCGCGCAGCGTTCCGGTCAGCCCGTCGTCCCGACCGTCCCACGACCAGGGGACCCGGCGTCGCAGCTCCGGAACATCGTGAGCGAGGCGCCGGATCTCCGACAGCAACACGTCGGCATAGGTGAGGCTCTCCATGCTGATCGTCAGATGGAGCGAGTGCTCGTCGGTGCATCGCGCGGCGTGCATGACGCCGCGCGGAAGGTAGAGAACATCCCCGGCGCGCAACACCATGCTCTTGCCAGACCCGAGCGGCGTGTAGCGCTCCGGCTCCCAGGGCGTGTCCGCACTCGGAAGGTCGGTCTGGTCGACATAGTCGTCATAGATCGTCCAATCCTTGGCACCGGCGCACTGGACGATGAAGGCGTCGCTGATGTCGAAATGGGCGGGGAAGCCCGCACCGCCCGCCGGCGCGAGGTAGAGGTTCACCTGGCACGCGGCCAAGAAGAGCTGCTCGAGCCGGCGCAGGGTCTGCTGAACCTCTTGGCGTGCGTCCTGGAGATCCCGGATGCGCACCATCGAACCCTGGCGCAGCTGGTCGATGAGCACGGCAAGATGGGACCGTCCCGTCTTGTGCTGGAGGTCGCCGAGGCGGACCAACTGGCCCTTGGTGAAGACGTCGACCGCCTCGGGCCGAACCCTCGCGGCGCCCACATCCGCTTCGAGCGCATCCACCGTATAGAAGAGGCTTGAAATGTCGTCCTGCGAAAAGGCGCCGGGGTAATGCGCCCAACGGCGTTCTCGCACCTCTTCATTGAAGTGATGGATCGTCTGCCCCCCGACCAGACGAACGATCCGACGGTCAATCTCTTGGGACGCGGCTGGGGCGTCTTGCTCTATGCTATTCATCGCAAACTCTTCTTCCGACGCCGTCGAGCGATCGGCAATGTGACGTCGACCCGATGGGTGTGACCGTCCTACCAGTTCACTCCGGTCATCAAAACGCGTTGCTCTCTTCTGGCGCGACCGCACTCAGGCGACCTGCGGCAGCACGACGAACGCTACCCCATCCGTCTCAGGTCGGTCGGTCGATTATCGAGGATGGCTTCCATAGAGAAAAAGCCGCTGACCGCGGCGAGATCGAAGTCCGTTATCAGCTTCTGGTAGAACGTGTCGTAGCCCGCCATTCTGCGGGCCACCACCTTGATCAGGTAGTCCCAATCCCCGCCGATCCGGTGGAAGTCGACGACCTCGGGCAGGCGTTCCACATGCTTGCGGAAATTGACCGCCCACTCCTTCGAGTGGTGGCGCGTGCGGACCATCACGAAAACCGTGAGATCCAGGCCGAGCGCCTGCAGGTCGATGTCCATCCGCGATCCGCGCATGATCCCGGACTGGTTGAGCCGCTGCAGGCGTCGCCAACAGGCGTTTTGCGACAGGCCGACCTCGTCGGCCAATTCGCGCTGCGACATCGATGCGTCCCGCTGCAGGCAAGCGAGGATCCTCAGATCGATCGCATCGATTTTTTCCATTTCTTCGATCGTCCGATAGTTTTTCCACTCAAAATTACCCAAACAGGGTGAAGCTTTCAATGGGCGCGCTCCGCTAGGATTCACTTGGTTTTTCGGAGCCCTACATGCGAGTTAAGCCTATCGGGAAGGTCACCGGGCTGCTGGACAGCTTCAGCCAGGACCTTCGTTCGAGTGACCCAATCAAGGCGATCGCCGCCGGACAGATCGGCAAGGATGCCGAGGTCGATGGTCCGTTCGGTGCCAAGCCGCTGATCTACGCCGACTATGTCGCGTCCGGCCGTGCGCTGGCTCAGGTCGAAAGGTTCGTCCTGGAGAAGGTGCTTCCCTACTACGCCAACAGCCACACCGAGGCATCCTTCTGCGGCGGCTTCGTCACGAGGCTGCGTCGCGAAGCGCGTGCCGCTGTCGCTGACGGCTGCGGCGCCGATAGCCGTCACGCCGTCATCTTTTGCGGGTTCGGCGCCACGGCAGGGCTCAACCGGCTGGTGACGCTGTTCGGCATCACCGAGAAGACGCGCATCATCATCGGCCCCTACGAGCACCACTCCAACATTCTGCCCTGGCGGGAAAGCGGTGCCACGGTGGTCGAGATCGACGAGGCCGACGAGGGCGGCCCAGATCTCGGGCAGTTGTCGGCGGCGCTCGCCGAAGAGGGGGCCGACCGCGTGGTCTGCGCGTTCTCGGCAGCATCCAACGTCACCGGCATCATGACGGACGTCGCGGCGGTCACGCGCATGGTCAAGGCGGCCGGTGCGACGATGGTGTGGGACTACGCCGGCGGCGGCCCGTATCTGCCGATCACGATGACGCCCGGGACGGACGCCGAGATCGACGCCATCGTGGTGTCGCCGCACAAGTTCGTGGGTGGGCCGGGCGCGACCGGCGTGCTCGTCGTCCGCCGCGACGCTGTCGTGAGCTGTAAGCCGACATGGCCGGGCGGCGGGACCGTGAAATTCGTTTCCCCCACGGGTCACGACTACAGCGACAGCCTCGAGGAGCGCGAGGAAGCCGGCACGCCCAACGTCGTCGGCGACATCCGCGCCGCGCTCGCTTTTCTGGTCAAGCAGGCGATCGGCGAGACGGCGATGACGGCGCGCAACGCCACCTTGACCGCTCGCGCTCTGGCGAGGTGGTCATCCGAGCCTCGACTGGAGCTGATTGGCTCGCTGTCGGCCCCGCGGCTGCCGATCTTTTCGTTCCGTGTCCGCGACGGCGCGGGAGGCTTCGTCCACCACCAGCTCGTCACCCGCATGCTGAGCGATCGCTTCGGGATCCAGGCGCGAGGCGGGTGTGCGTGCGCCGGCCCCTACGTGCACCGCCTTCTCGATATCGGACACGAGGAATCCGACCACCTGCGTCAGGCCATCCTGGAAGGCCGCGAGATCGAGAAGCCCGGCTTCACGAGGCTCAACTTCAGCGTCCTCCTGTCGGACGAAGAGGTGGATTTCATCCTCGACCGCGTGTTGCAGCTGGCTTGCGACGCATCTGACTATGTACGCTTATATGATTTCGATCGAAGCCGGGCGATTTTCGCGCCTCGGGCACTCGAGGGCTGCGATGCGCGACTCTAAGCGACAAGATCTCACAGTGCCTCCAATGCTAACGACGATTGTTCGGGTATTGGACGCGCAATAGTGACAAGCATTCGCTGCGGCGCGCCGATCAAAGTCGTTCCAACCATCCTCTTCAGGAGGCGAACGATGGATTCTGGCGCTGCAGCGACGGTTGTGTTTCCTCCCGATGGACCATTCAATTCTGTGGCTTCACCGCCTTGGACCGATGATGACGATACTCGCATAGGAAACCTCATCGGCATTGTTGCTGATGGGATGCGCGACGCGGCCCCGAAGCGGGTGTATTCTCTGAGCGCCAGTTGTGTCACAAATGTGCGCATGTCTGGACATAACGACGAAATGATCGCGGATGATTGAGCAAGGCGGACAGGACTTGCTCGTAGACGTCGCGGTCATCGGCGGCGGACCTCGCGGGATCGCGACCGTCGAGCGACTCTCGGCCCGATGGGTGGGAGGATCCAAGCTGCGCGTGGCGGTCATCGATGCGGTCGAGGTGGGCGCTGGATCGACCTGGACCACGGACCAGACCCCGATCTTCCTGGCGAACACCCGCGCCGATCAGACGACGATCTACCCGGACGGTTCCACTGAAATCGATGGTCCGCTGGTCGGCGGCCCCACATTTCTGGAATGGGCGCAGCACGTATCTCGGCAGCCGGACGGTCATGAAGGCTGGGTGGCGGCCGAATGCGACGACGTCCATGCGTGGACGTTCGCCAGCCGACGGCTGCACGGCGTCTACTACCACGAGCAGTTCGCGCGCATCGCCAGCCGGCCATCGCTGGACGTCGTCGAGGTGCGCGGCCAGGCGACCGACCTGGAGCGGGACGGCTCCCTGCGGCGCATCACCCTCGCCGATGGTGGAACCGTCACCGCCAGCGCGGTCGTGCTGGCTCAGGGCATGATCGCGACCTCACCCGGGGGCGACACGGATCGCTTCATCGCCGCAGCGGCGGCCGACGGGCTCATCTATGTCCCGCCGGGCATGCCGGCCGTGCAGGACTGGAACCGCGTGGAGGCTGGCGAGCCGGCCCTCGTCCGCGGCCTGGGCGCCTGCTTTTTCGACATCTTGGCCGCGTTGACGCTGGGTCGCGGCGGAAGGCTCACGGGTGTCGGACTCGACGCCGTCTACGAGCCCAGCGGGGCGGAACCGATCCTGATTGCGGGCTCCGGTCGCGGTCTTCCGTTTCGGGGAAAGGCCCGCTACCCGGACGGTGTGCCGACCCGCTATGTCCCGCGCTTCCTGGGCGACGAGGTCGTGCGCGGGCTGATCACCGCCGCGCCGGTCAACTTCGAGCAGGCGGTGGAGCCGCTGGCCGTGCGGGAGCTGGTCTGGGCATATCTCGACGCGCTGTGCATGGCCCGACCGGACGTGGTCGCCGAAGCAGGTGCCTGGGAACCCGCGCTCCTCCGCCTGAAGACCGCGGAGGATGTGGATGCGCTGATGGCCCTCGCCGTCGCCGAGCCGCGCCATCGGCTGCGCCTCTCGGAGCTCGCGAGCCCGACACCGCCGGCAACCCTCTCGCGGGCCGACTGGGACGCCTATGTGGACGGCTATCTGCGCGACGACCTGTCGTCGGTGGCCGATCCCACCACGAGCCCGATCGACGCGGTCAACCGCGCCATGCAGTTCGTCCGAACTCAGATGAACAAGCTGAACAGGGCGGGGGCCTTCGACGGCTCCGCCTACATCAGTCCGGCGAAGCGCGCGCTCAATCGCAACAGCGCCTACATCGCATCGGGTCCGCCGCCGGAGCGGATGGAATTGATGTGGGGTCTGCGCCAGGCGGGCCTGCTGCAGTTCGTCGGCGCCGCCTCCCGGTTCGACCATCGCGACCACGCGTTCGTCGCGTGGTCGCCACGGGTCACGGGCGAGCCCATCCGCGCGAAGACGCTCGTCGAAGCCTGGGTGCCGCGCGGACGGATATCGCATACGGCCGACCCGCTCCTCCGATCGCTCCTCGACCGTGGCCGCGCCAGCCTGTTCGGCGTGACGCAGGCGTCGGGGGAAAGGGTGCTTCTCGACTCCCTGAACGTCACCGGCGACCGGTTCTCGCTGGTCGATGCGCATGATGTCGCCGACGACCGCGTCTACGCGATCGGCATTCCGGCGGGCGACGTTCAGCCGGGATCGGCGATCGGCGCGACGCCGGGCGTGTTCTCCCCTCTGCTCGCCGGCGCCGATCGCGTCGCGGCGGCGATCCTCACGATTCTACAGGAGACGACGACGGTGAAAGCCAATTTTGTCCGATCGCCGGGGGGCGATGCGCGATCAGACATCGACGACATCACCGCACCGCAAGATGTTCGCCCCGGAGCAGCCCGATGAAACCTTTTCACCTCGCCTGGTTTACCTGGTACGGGACGCAGGACTGAACCGACCCGAGCTGGGGTCCGATGTCCTGGAGCGACCCGTCGACGATCGTCGACATGGTTCGGACCCTGGAGGAACGGGGGCTGTTCGATGTCGTCGTGATCGGTGATCAGCTGGCGATCGCGTCCAAGTTGGGCAATTCGACGGACGTCTACGTGAAATACGGGCTCGACGGTCTGATGTTCGACCCGATGCCGCTGGCCGGCGCCATCATGGCGGCGACGAGCAAGATCGGCGTCGTCGCGACGCTGAACACGAGCCTGTGGCCTCCGCAGGTGCTCAGCCGCGCCATGCACACGCTGAAGCAGCTGTCCCAGGGCCGCACGGGCCTCAACATCGTGACCGGCGTGACCGAGCGGGCGAAGGACAACTTCGACCTCGCGATCCGGGGCCATGACGCGAGCTATGACTTCGCCGAGGCCTATCTGACGGAGTGCCGCAACATCTGGCGCGACTTCGAGGCCGCCGACCACGTGGCCGTCCCCGGGGTGCCGGCCGGTCCCGTCATCATGCAGGCCGGCAGCTCCGACCGCGGCAAGGACTTCGCGGCGGCCAACGCCAGCATCGTGCTCACGCACCAGAACACGGTGCAGAGCATGAAGGCGTTCTACGACGACATAAAGGCGCGCGTCCGAAAGTTCGGCCGCAACGAGGACGACTGCAAGGTCTTCTTCACGACGAAGCCGATCGTCGGTCTGACCGACGAGGATGCCGAGCAGGAGAGGCGGCTCCTTGCGAGCTCGCCGGAGATCTCCAGCGAGATAGGACTGGCGCGGTTCTCGCAGCGGATCGGAGTCGATCTGTCGGGCGCCGACCTGGACAAGCCGCTGGAGGGCGATGTTCCCGGGCAGACGCGGCAGAGCACCACCGGCCGATCGCTGTCGATGTACCAGCAATATTATGGCGACGACAAAACGCGCCGGCCGCCGCTGCGCGAAGTCGCCCTGCAGGAAGCGATGAAAGAGACGACGGGGGTGCAGGGCAGTCCCGAGACCGTCGCGAGCCGGATGATCGAGCTGATGACCGAAGTCGGCGGCGACGGGTTCGCCATCCGCGGCGGGCTATCCCCTCGAAAAGTCAGCACATTCGTCGACAAGGTGATTCCTGAGCTGCAACGCAGGAACGCCGTTCGAAGCGCGTACACGGGTACGACGCTTCGCGACCATCTCGCGCAATTCTGAAGAGTTGGAGACGTCTGGTGAACGAAGTGGTCGGCATGCGCACAGCCTGGATCTCCCCGCCGATGCCGGTGAGCGGCGAGACGAGGATGGAAATCAACTACGCCGTAAACCGGGTGCGTCTGCTCGAACGCATCGGCGTGGATCTGCTTCTCTTCGATGATCGCGCCGGCAATTTCATCCCCGGGGATTGGGCGGGCGACGATCCGCGATCCGAACCGGCCATTCCCGGTGTCGACCCCGCGGTCCTCGCTCCGATCATCGGGCGCGGCACGGACACCATCGGCATCGGCCTCGCTCTCGCGCCGACATCGTATCCCCCGTTCATGGCGGCCCGGCTGCTGTCGACGCTGGATCACTATGTCGATGGACGCGCCGCTTGGAATGTCGTGATCGCGGATGCGCCGGCGACGGGGGCGCAGCCCTCCGACGCGGCGCCGGACATGGCGGCCGTCGCCATCGACTACGTCGGCGCATGCCGGGCGCTCTGGGGGAGCTGGGATCCCGACGCTCTGGTTCTTGATGTCGAGTCCGGCGTGTTCGCAGATCCGAGCCATGTCCGCGACGCGAACTATGTCGGCCCCTTCTTCAAGACCCGCGGACCGCTCAACACCACCCCGTCCCGGCAGCGGGACGCGTTGCCTGTGACGCACGTGGCACGATCGGATGCCGGCCTCCGGTTCGCGGCCGCCTGCGCGGACGTCGTCGTGCTCACGGGCACGAATGCCGACGAGGTCGCCGGGGCCAGTCGGCGGCTGAAGTCCGAGCTCGAAAACCGAGAACGCCGTCGGGACGAGCTGGTGGTGCTCGTCGCCGTGAGCCCGCAGGTCTCGGCGAGCGCGGCAGGTGCCGCAGATCGCCCCGTCTCGCAGGCGGCGTGGTCGGTCGCGATGGATGGCTCGTTCGTGGACATCGCGGCGTCCATGCGCGACCTGATCGGAGCGGCGGAAGCCGATGGTGTGGCGGTCGTGGGGCAGCTCGACGGCGAGTTCATATCGGACTTCGGGCGTGTGCTGCGCGAGCTGCGCGGCCCGGCTCGTCCGGTGCGTTCCGGGGAGACGCTGCGGGCGAGGCTCCACACGGCGGGGCCGACACATGCGTGAGCGGCTCACCGACACGGGACTTCCGCCGCCGATGAGAGCCTTCGTGCGGCCTGACGCGTCGGGAAGCGCTCTCAGCGCCGCAATGCGTCCGCTGTCAACGCCGGGGCGAGGTCCGCGCGGGGACTTGGCCGCTGAGCGCCACAAAATGGCTGATGCGAAGTCCCATCGGAACGCAAAGTCGCCTTCTAATGCGCTGCCGTACGCACACACGTCATCCACATGTCGTCCAGGTGATGACGCGCATTCGGGGGAACGTGCGTGAACCCGATCGTCGAGACCACCCTCGATGAATCCGTGGACGTGGGTGCGGCGCCGCCGAGCGATCCATCGAGGAGAGTGCCGCTGTCACCCAATCGCGCATCAGATGAACCTGCCGCTCGCGGGAGGCGGCACCACCGCTCGCCGATCACGTTGCGTTTTTTCGTCTTGCGGCTGTTCACCGCCATGCTCGCGGTCTGGGGGGCGCTGACGATCGTCTTCTTCGCGCTCAACATGACCGGTAGCCCCGTTGCGCTGCTCGTGGGCGACAACGCGACGGCGGAAGAGATTGCGCGGCTCACCACCGAGTTCGGATACGACCGGCCCCTGGTCGTCCGATACGTCATCTTTCTGCGGGACGCGCTCACCGGGCAGTTCCCGGAGTCGCTGCAATACCACTCCAACTCGCTCGACGTGGTGCTGGAGCGGATTCCCGCGACGCTCCTGCTGAGTGGGCTCGGGCTCCTGCTGGGCGTGACCGTCGGCCTCGGTGTGGGATATCTGGCAGCCAATGGTCGCTGGGCATGGTCGAGGCGAGTGCCGCTCGCGATCATCGTCTGTGCCGAGGCGGTCCCGCCGATCCTGCTCGGCGTCGTCCTGGTGCTCATCTTCAGCCTGAAGCTCGGCTGGCTCCCGACGGGTGGGTCGGGATCATGGAAGAACCTCATCCTGCCGGTGACGCTGCTCTCGGTGTACGCCGCGCCCTCAATCGCGCGGGTGTTTCGCGCCAGCATCGTCTCGAATGCGCATGCGGACCATGTCCGGACGGCCGAGGCGAAGGGCCTGTCCCGCCGCATGGTTCGTTTGCGCCACATCGCGGCGAATGCGCTGATCCCGGTCATCAACCTCATCGGCGTGCACGTCGGCGCGATCCTGAGCGGGGCCGTCGTCACCGAGAGCCTGTTCTCCTGGCCCGGCGTCGGCCGGCTCTCCGTCGACGCTCTGCTGAACCGCGACTATCCGCTCGTCCTCGCGAGCGTGTGCGTCGTCGCGGTCGGCTTCGTCATCGTGAACCTGTTCGTCGACATCTTCATCGCGGTGCTCGACCCGAGGGCGCGTGAACGATGAGCACGCTGTTCAACAAGACGTTCGCACTCCGTCGCCGCCAGAAGCGAAACCGGTACCGATCCGGCGTGCAGGGGATCGTCGGCCTGGCGCTGATGGGGATGGTCATCATTCCGGTGATCTTCGCGCCGCTGATCGCGCCGTACTCGCCGACCGCCCTCAACCTCAGCAATGTCCTGGCCGGCCCGATGACGGGCGGCCACATCCTCGGCACCGACCAGCTGGGTCGCGACCTGCTGAGCCGGGTCCTCTACGGTGGACGTGTCCCGCTGATCGTCGTGACGGCCGCAGTGCTTCTCGCCTCGATCGTCGGCGTCGTCCTCGGCATGACGGCCGGCTATCTCGGGGGCTGGATCGATCAGGCCGTCTCGCGGTTCGCTGACATCCAACTGTCGATCCCCTCGCTGCTGCTCGCACTCGTCATGCTGGCCTTCGCGGGAAGCAGCCTCACCACGCTCATCCTGGTCATCGCGCTGGGGAGCTGGCCCGCGCAGTTCCGGATCGTCCGCGCCCAGTCGATCTCCCTGCGCAAGATGCCCTTCGTCGAGGCGGCGGTCGTCGGCTGCGTTCCGGCGCATGCCATCCTGCGTCGGCACTTTCTGCCCAACGTCATGCCCATGGTCGTGGTCACGGCGACGTTGAGCCTGTCCGCCGGCCTCCTCATCGTGGCGAGCCTGGGGTTCCTCGGACTTGGAATTCGCCCCGACACGCCCGACTGGGGCGCCATGATCGCGATCGGGCAGACGCAGCTCGGTCGGTCGTGGCTTCTCGCGGTGGCGCCCGGGGTCGCGCTGCTTCTGCTGCTGCTCGGCGTCCAGCTCGTCGGCGATTGGCTGGCCGATCGGTTTTCCGTGCAAGGTCTTCTGGCGAGGGGAGGGTAGCCTCGCGATGCTCAACGTAGACAAGCTCAGCACGGATATCGTCACAGCGGCCGGCGTCGTTCACGCTGTGGATCGGGTCTCGTTGTCGCTCGAGCGCGGGGAGATGCTCGGGCTGGTCGGGGAATCGGGCTGCGGCAAGACGATGCTGGCGATGTCGATCGCCGGTTTGCTGCCGGCGAGCGGGTCGGTCGTCTCCGGCTCGATCGTGCTGAACGACCGCGATCTCACGAGGCTTCCCTACGACGAGGCGAAGCGGCTTCGCGCGCAGAACATCGGCGTCATCTTCCAGAACCCGACCTCCGCGCTGAACCCGAGAATGTCCGTCGGCTCGCAGATCGTGGAGGCCCTCAATCCGGAGGATCGGACCTCGGCCGCCGGCGCGGATCGCAAGTGCGTCGAGCTTCTCGGAATGGTCGGTGTGCCGCGGCCTTGGGATCGTCTCTCGGACTATCCGCATGAACTGTCCGGCGGTCTCGCACAGCGCGTGCTCATCGCGATCGCGTTGGCGCGCAATCCCGAGCTGTTGATCGCCGACGAGCCGACCACCGCGCTCGACGTGACGATCCAGGCCCAGATCCTCGACGTCATCGATCGCCTGAGGTCCGAGCTGGGCCTCGGTGTGCTGCTCGTGTCGCACGACATGGCGCTGGTGGCGGAGCGGGCCGACCGGGTCGCGGTCATGTACGCCGGGCGCGTGGCCGAGACTGGCGAGGTGGGCGAGGTCTTCCGCAATCCGCTGCACCGCTACACCGCGGGGCTGCTCGACGCGGCGCCATCCGTCTGGTCCACCGGTCACGGCCGGACAAGGCTATTGGCGATCGACGGAACGCCGCCGGATCTGTCGGCGCCACCGCCCGGCTGCCGATTCGCTCCGCGCTGCAAGTTCTCCGAGAGCCGGTGCAGCACGGAGCCGGAGGTCGTCCGCCTCGACAACGGGCACACATACGCCTGCTGGAAACCGGCAGGTGAGCTGCTCGAGGCGACGTCCGCCGAGATGGCGCCCGACGTCGCGCCGGATCACGGCGCGCCGCCCGATGGCGACCGCGGCCAGCCGCTGATGAGCCTCTCCGAGGTGCGGAAGGAGTTCGTGATATCGCGCCGTGTTCTCGGGATCGGCACGGAGCGGCGCCGTCAGGCCGTGGCCGGCGTGAGCCTCGATATTCTCGAAGGCGAATCGCTCGGCATCGTGGGCGAGTCCGGATGCGGCAAGTCCACGATCGCCCGGCTGCTGGTCGGCCTGGAGCGGCCCACCGGCGGCACGGTCACGTTGCACGGACGCAAGACGGCGGCGGACGGTCGCGGCGAACAGACCGCGTGGCGGCGCACGGTGCAGCTCGTCTTCCAGGATCCCTATCTCTCCCTGGACCCGACGATGCGGGTACGCGACTCGATCGCGGAGCCGCTTCTATACAAGGGCGGGCGCAAGCGCGCGGTGCGCGACCTGGTGGAGCGGTTGGCCGCGGAGGTCGGGTTGGCCGAGGGCGTCACGCGGCGGCGACCCAACGAGCTGTCGGGCGGCCAGCGGCAGCGGGTGGGGATCGCCCGAGCGCTCGCTCTCGACCCGCAGATCCTCGTCGCCGACGAAGCCGTATCGGCGTTGGACGTCTCGGTGCAGGCCGTGATCCTCAACCTCTTGAAGGACCTTCAGCGAAATCGAGGCCTGACATACGTCTTCATCTCGCATGACCTCGGTGTGGTCCGCTACGTCTGCGACCGCGTCGCGGTGATGTACCTCGGCAAGATCGTCGAGACCGGCCCGACGGAACGGATCTTCTCCGCGCCTGCGCACCCTTATACCGCGGCCCTGCTCGCCGCGGTCCCGGGAAACGCCAAGCGAGCGACATTGGAGGGGGAGATCCCCTCGGCGGAGAACCCGCCGTCCGGCTGCAGATTCCGAACCCGCTGCCGGTTGGCGACGGAGAAGTGCGCTCTCGAAGAGCCGGTCATGCAGAACGTCGAGGGCGATGGCGGTGGCGCCGTGGCGTGCCACTTCCCCCTTGCCCGAACTGAGGGGATCCCACTCGGCTAGAGGACAGAATTCCAGGCTCGGTGGGCGCGAACAGACATGCGATCTATGAGGAAGAATGGATGGCTTACGTGTTGGAAGTGAATTCGTCGCGCAATCGAAAGTCTTGGAAAGACTTCATATCTCTTGTGGCCATCCCGGCCGTGGTGGCCTTGTGCCTCGGCAGCACCGGCGGTGCCGCTCAGGCCAACGAGTTGACGATCGGCGTGCCCAACGCGATCCCGTGTCTGGATCCCGCGTGCAACAACTCGCAGTATGAGCGCTCGGTGAAGAGCCAGCTGCATCTGGCGCTGACGAGTGTCAATCAGGACGAGCAACTGGTTCCTCAACTGGCGACGTCCTGGGAGAATCCGGCGCCGACCGAGTGGGTCTTCACGCTGCGCGACGGTGTCACGTTCGAGAACGGCACCCCGATCACCGCGGAGACGGTGAAGGCGAATTTCGACCGATACCGGGACCGGAGCGCCACGGCGAAGATCGCCGGGTCTTGGCTGGCGGATATCCAATCGTCCGTCGCCTCGATCGAGGCCATCGATGATTCGACCGTCAAGTTCACCCTCACCCGGCCGTGGACCGAGTTTGCCGCGCGCCTCGCCTCGCTGCCGATCATCGACTTGACGTGGGTCGCCGAGGGCAACGATGCCACCAAGGGGGCCAACGCGAGCGGTCCCTATCGACTGGTGTCCTTCGATCCGACGAGCGCGATCGTCCTCGAAGCCAACCCGGCCTACTATGGCGAGCCGCCCGCATACTCGAAAGTGACCTACCGCGTTCTCACCTCGCCGGCGGCCAGGCTGACGGCCGCGCAGGCGCACGAGGTCGACGTGGTGCTGGCGCTCGACCCGCAGGACTTGGCCGCTCTGAAGGGCGACTCCGCGTTGAAGGTGGGCGCCGTCGAATCCTCGCGGAACTACTTCATCTGGTACAACACCTCGCGCCCGCCCTTCGACAACCAGGACATTCGCCTGGCGCTGAACTATGCGGTGAACAAGGCGGCGATCACCGGCAGTCTCATGGACGGCATGACATCGCCCTCGAAGGGGCAGGTCCTGAACGAGCCCTATCCCGGCTTCAACACCGATCTGAAGCCGTTTTCCTTCGACAAGGCGAAAGCCAAGGAGCTGCTCGCGTCGGGTGGCCAGCCGAACGGCTTCAAGATGACGCTGTCCTACCCGTCGGGCGCCTATCCGGGCATCGATCTCATCGTGCAGGCGGTCGCCGCCCAGCTCGGTGACGTCGGCGTCAACGTGGACCTGCAGCCGATGACCCTCGCCAACTGGGTGTCGATGCTGCAGGGCGATGCGAGCAAGGCCACCGACGCGACCGTGGCGGCCCTCGCCCCGGCCGACACCCAGGACGTCGGCATGCTGAAGTTCTTCGCAAGCTCCTACACGATGAACAAGTCGATCGATCCCAAATACGATGAACTGTTCGCGGCGCTGCTCAAGGCGGAAACGCAGGAAGAGCATGCGAAGATCGTGAAGGAGCTGACGCAGCGCCAGCACGACAATGCGCAGCTCCTGTTCCTGTTCCCGACACCGCTGACGTACGCGATCAACAAGTCCGTGGACATGAAGATCCCGTCGAACGGGATGATCCGCGCCTACGACGCGAGCCCGGCCAAGTAGATTGGCCGGATCTAAGGCCCGCGGTCCGGATTCGATCGGATCACGCGGGCAAGGGTGGTGGCCGAGAGGATGCTCTCGGCCACCCGCTCGTCGACGAGGCTCAGGCGCTGTCCAGCGACGCGACGTGCCGCCTCGCGCCGACTGCCGAACCGACCGCCGGGAGGAGAGCGGCCGGCGGTTCGTGGCGCAGCGCATACGTCCCGCAATTCTCGACCGTGACGCTCACGACGTGAGAGCGACGGCGTTCTCGGTCGCGGCCGAGCCGCGCGACGAATTCTTCAGTGTAATGGACAGATAGTGTGGGGGCTTCCGATGAGGTCTGAGACGCCGACGGCGGCATTGCGCATCGGGTTGCTGGGCGCGGCGAGAATTACGCAAAGCTCGATCATCGAGCCGGCCGCCGACGCGGGCGTGCAGGTGGTGGCGATCGCGGCACGCGGCCGCGACCGGGCTCAGCGCATGGCGGACGCCGCGGGGATCGCGCATGTCCATGACGGCTACCTCGATCTCGTGCGCGACCCGGATGTGGACGTCGTCTACAACGCGCTGCCGAACGGACTGCACGGCCCCTGGAATCTCGCAGCGCTGGCGGCGGGAAAACACGTGCTGTGCGAGAAGCCGTTCTCGGCGACGGCTGCGGAGGCGCGCCAGGTGGCCGACGCCGTCCGCCAATCCGGCCGCGTCCTCATGGTGGCCTTCCACAATTTCTATCACCCGGCGCTGCAACGCGTCCGGGAGCTCGTCGGCTCCGGGCAACTCGGCACCATCCGCCGCATCGAAGTGTCGATGGCCACGCGGCCGCGTCCGGCCGACGATCTGCGCTGGTCCTTCGCTCTGGCCGGCGGCTCGCTGATGGACCTCGGATGCTACGGATTGCACTTCTGCCAGCAGCTGCGGGAGAGCTGCGGTGGTCCGCTCGCCGTGACGGCGGCCTTCGCCCGCGAGGCGTCCGGCTCGCCGGGGGTCGACGAGTCGATGCACGTGGAGGTCGAATTCCCCAACGGGGCGATCGGTACCGTCGACTGCACGATGATGGCGAAGGCGACGCGCATGGTCGCACGCGTGACCGGCGATCTCGGCGAAGTCTACGTGCACGACTTCGTCAAACCGCACCGGGACGGCCAGTTGCGCGTCCGGATCGGCGACCGCACCTGGATCGAGGATCTCGCGGAGAAGACCTCCTACTTCTATCAGCTGCAGGCGCTCGCTCAGGCCGTGCGCGATGGCGTGGCTCCGCCGACCGATGCGGCGGAAGGGGTCGCGATCGCGGAGCTGATCGACGAATGCTATCGGCTCGCGCGGATGCCGCCGCGGCCCGTGACCGGTTCGACCGGGTGAGAACGATGCCGAAACAACGGTCATGCTAGTCGGGAGATCGCGAAGTGTCCGCAAACAGTAAGGTTTTTCTCGTCACCGGCAGCGCATGGGGATTGGGCTTGGCGATCGTCGACGCGGCGCTGACGGCAGGCCACACCGTGGTTGCGACGGCGCGCGACGTTTCGGCGCTGGAAGCGACGTACGGGCACCGGGACGGGGTGGCTTTTCTCTCGCTTGACGTCACCGATGCCACGGCCGCACAGGGGGCGGTAGAATTCGCGACATCCCGCTTCGGCCGTGTCGACGTCCTCGTCAATTGTGCTGGGATCTCCAGGCTGGCGGCGGCCGAGGACGCCACGCTCGATGATATTCGCGGTCAGATCGATGTGAACTTCTTTGGGTCCATGAACCTCACGAAGGCGGTGCTGCCGCTGTTTCGCGAGCAGGGCAGCGGCCACATCCTTCAGATATCATCCGTCGGTGATCGCCTAGCTGGGGCGGGAATGAGCGGGTACCAGGCCTCGAAGTGGGCGATCACGGCTTTTTCGCTGGCAGTGGCGGCCGAGGTCGCGCCGCTCGGCGTCAAGGTGACCGTGGTCGAGCCTGGCGCCATGCGCTTGCCGGGCGCTCCGTCGTCGATGGTGATCGGCGAGATCAGCCCTCCCTATGAACCGACGGTCGGTGCCCGCGCGCGCAGAAAACCCCCGGAGGGATCGGCGAGCCTGCCATCGACCGTCGCGGACCTGTTGATCCGGGTGGTGGACATGCCGGAGCCGCCGCTCCGGCTGCTCGTTGGCCGGGATGCCGTCGAGGCCGCACAACGCGCGGCGGACAGCCTTGCCGAAATGGATCAGCGATGGCGCACCCTCAGCCTTCTCGACGTGGCACCGGGTCGCAGCGGCGATAAATAGGGGATCGATGCGATATCCGATCAAGCGGGCCTGGTGTACGTCGGCGGTACGGTTTCGATCGCCGACGGTGCATCGGGCACGCGGCCCCGACACGCTGCCGAGACGGTCCCGACGTCACACGTGAAGTGCTCTTTCGCATGATGCCTCGACCGTCACGCGGGTAGACACGCCGTGTGACGACGATCACCGGAGAATGATCGTCGCCTTCGGTCACCCGACGTGCAGCCACGCGGTTCGCGTCCTCCACCCAGCGGTCTTGCGAAGATTGCGACAGAGAACTTCGACATTGAGCGTTCCGACCTCATTCTCCCGCCTTGGCTTCGACATCCCGAAACTGCGCTTCTCGATGCGGACCGCCATCGCGGCGTGCGGAGCGTTGTTGGTGGCGTGGCTATTCGGATTGGAGCATCCGCAATGGTCGGCCATGACGGTGTGGGCGGCATCGCAGCCGACGCGAGGCCAATTGCTGGAAAAGAGCCTGTTCCGTGTCGCCGGAACGATCAGCGGCACGGTCGCAGGTGTGCTGTTGATGGTCCTCTCCGGCGGGCAGCCGATCATCCTCGCCGGAGGGCTCGCGGTCTGGATCGCTCTGTGCGCGGGCATCGGCAATCTCCAGCGCGGCTTCATCGCCTACGGCACCATGCTCGCCGGCTACTCCGCCTCGATGGTGGCGCTGCTCGACACGGCACATCCCGATCACGTGCTGGCGCTCGGCGCGGACCGGTTGGCAACCATACTCGTGGGCGTGCTCGTCGCCCTGGTCATCGGCCTCCTGTTCACGCTGAGGACGGCCGAGGAGGCGCTGACGGGCCGACTGCGGCGTCTCACCGCGCGAGTGCTACACGATCTGGCCGACGGCCTCGGGCACGCTGGTGACGGCAGTCTCGCCGCGGAGCAGCACGACATCCTCGCCGAGATGGCAGCCATCGAAGAGGCGCTCGAGCCGCATGGCGCCGGCTCCTTGCGTTCGCGCCGATCGGTGCGCTCCATCCGAACGCTGCTGATGGCGGAGATTTCGCTGCTGCTTCTCGCGCGCAGGCCGCGCATGGAGGGCGACCGGCGCGCTCTGATCGCTGCGCTCCAAGAGGAGGCCGCCCTTCTCGAAGCCGGCGCAGCGTGGCCGGAAATTCTCGTCGGCTTCGATCGCATCGCTCGGCTTTCGGCCTCTGACCGGTCGCTGCACGAGCCACTTTCCAGCATGGCCGCGGTCCTCCGCGACTATGCTTCGCCAAAACCGCGAGAGGCTGGGGTCGAACCGTCCGTTCTTCCGGTGGTTCTGCACCGGGATTGGGCCGGCGCCTGGCGAGCCCTCGTCCGCGCTGGAATCATGATGCTGGCGGTCGGCCTGTTCTGGATCGTGACAGGATGGAGCGGAGGCCCCTTCCTCCTGCTCGGCGTGTCGATCATGACCTCACTGTTTTCGACCTTCGACAATCCCTCGCGCATGATGCGCATGGTCGTCATCGGACAGATCTTTGGCGCGTTGGGTGCGCTCGCTTGCCGGTTTCTCGTCTGGCCGCTCGCCAGCAGTGAGCTGGAGGTGATCCTCCTGACGATGCCCTTCATTCTCGTTTCAGGCCTGTTCTTTTCGTACAGCAAGACCGTTTTGACTGCATTCGACTACGCGATGGTCTCGCTCCTGCTTCTGCACCCGGTCTATCCTCCGACTGGAACCTTTATGGAGATGCTGGCTGGCGCCTTCGCCGTGGTCGCGGCGCCGGTCATCGCCATGGCCGCCTATCGCTTTGTGTTTCCTCTCGACACCAAGAGCCGCTTCCAGATGCTGGGCGACATGATGATTCACGAGGTGCAGCGCATGGCACGCGCGACCGATCTGACATCCCATCGCCTCGTCTGGAGGGCCCGGCTCTATCACCGCCTGCTGCGTCTTTCTCATCTCGCCGACCGGGGCGGCGGCGATCGTGCGGCAGCGATCGACGGCGGACTGGCCGTCTTGGCGGTCGGCTCGGCCATTCTGGCGCTCGGCGATCTCGCGAAGCGGAGCGATGTGCCGAACGGTGTTGGCCGCGCGCTGCGTGTCGCACTCGGGCGCGTGGCGCGCATAGCCGACGATCCCTCCCGGACCGCCGCGGCGCTCTACGCGACCGCTGCGAAAGTGGCGACGTTCGACGCACGCGCGGCTGAAACCGTCGCCAGCGGCGGCCGGGCCCTCGCCGTGAACGAGACATTCTTCCGCCGCACCCCCTAGGTGCGTGGTCCCACGACGGAGTAGGCATCATCGATCCCGGCCCGTCGGGAGGAGGATGTTCGCGAGTGTGCTGGCTCGTGTTGGAAACGACATCTTCGCCGGCACAGTCTTCAAGGACGTGGCTCTGGCCGGGCCGTCCCTAGAGTGGTTCGACGACGAACAATGACCGCTCTCCTATCCAATCTGCGCGACCACACAGTGTCCTCGCACAAAACAAGTAACGCTTGATCGTGTAACAGATTGGAAACATTGGCGCACCCGACAGGATTCGAACCTGTGACCTCTGCCTTCGGAGGGCAGCGCTCTATCCAGCTGAGCTACGGGTGCTCCGAGGGGATGAGTAGCCGATCGGAGGCGGGGCGACAAGCGTCGGTGTGGGGGCTTCAGGCGGTGGAGAGGATCGTGACGCCGGCGAGGATGATCGCCGCCCAGAAGAGGCGGCGGCGGAGGTCGCCCTCGTTGAGAAGAAGGCTCCCGGCAAGCACCGTCAGAAGCACGCTCACCTCGCGCACCGGGGCCACCGCCACCACCGGGGTGAAGGTCAGCGCCGTCAGCACCAGGATGTAGGCGAGCGGGTTGAAGACGCCGATGCCGACGACCGCCATCCGATGACGACGCCAGATGGCGAGGAGCTCGCGGCGTCGACGATGCGCCGTCGGGGCGAGAAGGGCGACGCGGCCGACGCTCGAGGCGTAGTCGAGGAGGAGGGGCGGCACCATGAGGCTCGCGACCGTGTAGGCGTCCCACGCCGTGTAGCTGCCGATGAGGAGGCCCGCGCCGAGGCCGAAGAGGAGCGAGGCCGATGGACGCCGCGCACCGCGCCCGAAGCCGCCGGTCAGGCGCATCACGCCGAAGATGATGACGGCCCCGCCGACGGCGATCTGCAGCGTGATCTTCTCGCCGAGGACGAGGACGGCGAGAAGGGTGGAGATCAACGGCCCGGTGGCGCGCGCGGTGGGATAGACGAGCGACAGGTCGCCCTGGCGGTAGCCGGTCTGGAGCAGAAGAAAATAGCCGAGGTGGATGATCGCGCTACCGGCGATGAAGGCGAGCTCGAGCGCGCCGATCGACGGGCGCTCGACGAGGACGACGGCGACCGCAGCGGGCGCATAGAGCACCACCGAGACGACGGAGAAGAGAAAGACGAGCTCCGGCCCGCCGTTGATGCGCTTGACGAGGAGGTTCCACGTGGCGTGGCAGACGGCGGCACAGAGGACGAGGGCGAAGCCGAGAAGGGACATCAGACGGTCCGGGACGCTGGGGTGAGGACGTGCGCGTTCGCGCCCTGTCCACCCCCTCTGGTCTTTTCGTCCTCGGGTGTCCGCCGTTGTCGGCTCATGACGGCGCTCGGACCTTCTCGCCGAAGCGAGGGAACCCTAGCCGCACATGGATAGGCAGGCTCCGCCTAGCACTCGGACGCCCGACCGGCAAGGGCTCGGGCGGCGATGCGTCAAAGGCCTGCGATGGCGCGGGCGAAGTCGCCGGCGGCGAAAGGGGCGAGGTCGTCGATCCCTTCGCCGACGCCGATGAAGTGGATCGGCAGCTCGTGCTTGGCGGCGATGGCGACGAGGATGCCGCCGCGGGCGGTGCCGTCGAGCTTGGTCATGACGAGGCCCGTCACCCCCACCTCGCGGCGGAAGATGTCCACCTGGTTCAGCGCGTTCTGGCCGGTGGTGGCGTCGAGCGTCAGGATCACCGCGTGGGGGGCGTCGGGCAGGCGTCGCTTGATCACGCGCACGATCTTGGTGAGCTCGGCCATCAGCTCGGCCTTGTTCTGCAGGCGGCCGGCGGTGTCGATGATGAGGAGGTCGGCGTCCCGAGCCGCGTCGATCGCCTCGTAGACGAGGCCCGCGGCGTCGGCCTTCGGGGCGCCGGCCACCACCTTGGCGCCGGAGCGCTCGCCCCAGATCTTCAGCTGCTCCACCGCCGCGGCACGGAAGGTGTCGCCGGCTGCGAGCACCAGCGTCTTGCCGGCGGCGGCCTCCTTCGCGGCGATCTTGCCGATGGTCGTGGTCTTGCCCGTGCCGTTGACGCCCACCACCAGGAGCACGAAGGGGCCGTTGGCGGGCTTCTTCGTCTCGAGCGGCTGGGCGAGGGGGGCGAGCACGCGCTCCACCTCCTCGGCGAGAACCTCTTGCAGCTCTTCCGCCTCGATGCCCTTGGCGTAGCGGCCCTCCGACAGGCGGTCGGTGATCGCCATCGCCGTCTCGACGCCGAGATCGGCCTCGATGAGGATGTCCTCGAGGTCCTGCAGCGAGCTCGCATCGAGCTTCTTCTTGGTGAAGAGGCTGGAGACGCGATCGCCGAGGCGGTTCGACGAGCGGCCGAGACCGGTCCGCAGGCGCTGAAACCAGCCGCCGCGCTGGGCGGAGGCGTCCGGAGCCTGGGCGTCGTCGGGCGTTTCGACCGGCGGGGCGGGCACGTCGGCAGAGGGAACGTCGGCGGGGGCCGCCTCGCTGGCCACCGGCGCCTCGACCTCGCTCGTCTCGACCTCGCTCGCGTCGGCCGCCGGCGTCTGCTCGTCGGCTTCGGCCTCCTTGGCGCGCTTGCGGCCGAAGCCCCAGAAGGAGCGGCGTCCCTCGCTCATGCCGCCACCCCTTCCACGACCAACGTGCCGTTGTCGACGGCGGCGACCCGGCCTGTCACCAGCGCACCCGGTGCGGCCGGGACGCCCGCGAGGCGGGCCGGCAGATAATGGGGGGTGCGGCCGCGACCCTCCTCCTCGGCCAGCACCTCGGTGGTGGTGCCGACGGCGGCGGCGAGGGTTGCGGCGAGGCGGCGCGTGGCGGCCTCGCGCAGCCGCGCGGCGCGCGCCTTCACCGTCTGCCGCGCCACTTGCGGCATGCGGGCGGCGGGCGTGCCCTTGCGCGGCGAGAACGGGAAGACGTGCACGTGCGTCAGCCCGCAATCGTCGATGGCGGCGAGGGTGTTGTCGAACATCGCGTCGGTCTCGGTCGGAAAGCCCGCGATGAGATCGGCGCCGAACACGACGTCCGGCCGTCGGGCGCGCACGTCGGCGCAGAAGCGCACGGCATCCTCGCGCAGATGGCGGCGCTTCATGCGCTTCAGCACCATGTCGTCGCCGGCCTGCAGGGAGAGGTGCAGATGCGGCATCAGCCGCGCCTCGGAGGCGAACACGTCGAGGAGCGTGGTGTCGACCTCGATGGAATCGATCGAGGAGATGCGCAGCCGCTTGAGGTCGGGCACATGGCGCAGAATACGCGCCACGAGGTCGCCGAGCCGCACGTTGCCGGGAAGGTCGCCGCCGTAGCTCGTGAGGTCGACGCCGGTCAGCACGACCTCGACGTGGCCCGAGGCGACGAGGCGCTTCACCTGCTCCACCACCGCGCCCATCGGCACCGAGCGGGAGGGGCCGCGGCCGTAGGGGATGATGCAGAAGGTGCAGCGGTGGTCGCAGCCATTCTGCACTTCCACGAAAGCGCGGGTGCGGCTGTCGAAGGCGTCTACCATGTGCTCGGCGCTGTCGCGCAGCGTCATGATGTCGGACACCACCATGCGCTCCTGCCGCGGCAGGCCCTGCCAGAAGGCGGGGGCGAGCTTCTCGGCGTTGCCGATCACGTGATCCACCTCGACCATGCCGGCGAAGGTGTCGGGCTCGGTCTGGGCGGCGCAGCCGGTGGCGACGATGCGTGCGTTCGGCCGCTCGCGGCGAATACGGCGGATGGTCTGACGCGCCTGGCGCACCGCCTCGGCGGTCACGGCGCAGGTGTTGACGACGACCGTGTCGGTCACGCCGGCGTCTGCGGCGAGAGCGCGCACGTTCTCGCTCTCCAGCGCATTGAGACGGCAGCCGAAGGTCACGATGTCGAGGGCGGGAGGCGCAGCACTTTCTGTCACGAGGCGTGATATGCGACGACGCAGCCGGGCTTGCAACATACGCGTGAAGCAAGGGTGAGGTGCGAGATAGGGCTTGCGGTCCGCTCGATCCCCCGTCACCATCTTGCCATGAGCATCGACTCGATGGCGATCCGTACTGCGAAGCTGTCCGACTGCCGCGGGCTCGCGGAGGTCCACGACGCCGCTTGGCGTTTCGCCTACCGCGGCGTCCTGCCGGGCAACGAGCTGGAACGGATGATCTCCCGCCGCGGCCCGGACTGGTGGAAGAAGGCCGTCAACCGCCGGGTTCCGATCGTCGTCCTGGAGTCGGACACCACGGTGCGCGGCTACATCACCTACGGGGCGAGCCGGGTCCGCACGCTGCCCTACCGCGCCGAGATCTACGAGCTCTACATCCAGCCCGAATATGCCGGTCTCGGCTTCGGGACGCGCCTCTTCCGCACCGTGCAGCAGCGGCTCGCGCGGCGCGGCCACGATTCGCTGGTGGTCTGGTGCCTCGCCGAGAACATCCCCGCCTGCGCTTTCTACGAACGGCTCGGCGGTCGCATCGTCTCCACCGCGGAGGAGACGTTCGGGCAGAAACCCGTGGCGAAGGTGGCCTTCGGCTTCGAGCCGATCGAGAGCGACGGGAGCGAACCATAGCCGAGCATGGGCCGACGCTTCGGACCCTGTGCCCAGGCGGCCCGGTGAGGCGCGGGTGATCCCGCTCGACCAGATCCCCCTCGGCGACAATCCGCCCGGCGAGATCAACCTCTTCGTCACCGCGCCGGCGGAGGGCGAGCCGCTCGCGCTCCGGATCGACGAGACGTCGGGCGCCCTCACGGTGACGCATCTCTTCCAGAGCGCGATGCGCTATCCCGGCAATTGCGGGGTCGTGCCCCACACCGCCGTCGAGGACGGCATGCCGCTCCAAGCGATGATGGTGGGGACGCATCGCCTGGCGCCCGGCACCATCGTCGCCGTCCGCCCGGTCGGCGTCCTCTACGTCACCGGCGAGGTGGAGGAGATCACCCTTCTGACGGTGCCACTCTCCCGCCTTACCCCGCGCTACGATCGGGTGGCGAGCTACACCGACCTGCCGGCGGCGGAGCTTCGCCAGATCGCCCACTTCTTCTGCCACTATCGCGAGGTGGAGGAGCATGGCCGGCCGCGCACCTCCGGGTGGGGCGACGTCAGCGAAGCCCACCGCACGCTTCAGGAAGCGGCGGCGAGAGCCCGTCGACCGGCCGACGCGAGATCCTGACGCGGTAAGCTGGAGCGGGTTCAATGAACTCGCGTTCACCGAGCCGGCTTCAGGTTCCTTGCCTGCGCGCGTTCCGAGCGGAACAGCGGCTCCACCTTTCCTGAACGCGTGCTAGTCGTCTTCCTCGCAGATGAGGGCGTCCTCGCCCGGCCGCTCGAACCGCGCCGAAGCGCCCTTCGACCAAAAGGTGGTGGTCTCGGCGGCATCCGTGTAGCGCGCTCCGGAGGCCGAGACCGCTTGAGGCAGCACGATGGTGTCCCCGCCGACCTCAAGGGACACCAGCGGGGCCTCGTTGCCGATGAACACGGCGGATATCGGCGTGTCGAGGCCCTCGCAGCGGTAGGTGTAGGGGCCGCGGGTGACGGACATCTCGTCCGCGCCGCCCGCGGCGGGATAGGCCTCGAGAAGAGCGTGAATGCGGGTGGCGTAGCGGGCGGTGAGGCACGCGGCGACGTCGGCCGCATCGACGCAGGCGTCCTCGGTGCGCCAGGCGGTCTGCGCCTCGGTCAACTCGGCGGCCGGAGCGGGGTCGGCGGTGCCGGCGAGGGCGAGGCGGTAGACGCGATCCACCTCGGCATCGAGCTCGGCGAGGGCGGGGGAGGCGCACACGGCGCGGTCGGTCGCGCCGGCGGGGGCGGTGCAGTCGACCGCCGATTCTTGGGCCAGCGCCGGCACGGTGCCGGCCACTACGGCGAGGAGGATGAAGGGCATGCGGGTCATGCTCTTGGAACTCCGTTGAGGTTCGTTCCGTTCAGTCGTCTGCGTCGTCGATGGCGTACATGTCGTCGTCGGAAAGCCCGAAATGGTGTCCGATCTCGTGGATCAGGACGTGGCGGATGATCTCTTCCACCGTGTTTTCGCCGTCGGCCGCGTAGGCGAGGATCGGGCGGCGATAGAGCCAGATATAGTTGGGCGCCTGACCCGTCGCGACGGTCGCCTCGGCATGGGCGAGGCCGACGCCCTCGAAGAGGCCGAGGAGATGGAGGGGGTTGTGGATCCTCATCGTCCGCAGCACCTCGGGCGAGGCCTCCTCCGCCACCATCAGCACGATGTCACCGGTGAGCGACCGGAACTCCTCCGGCAGCCGCGCATATTCGGCCCGGGCGATCGTGGTGAAGGCGTCGATGTCGACCATCACCGGGCGCGGGGGGCGAAGCTCGCGAGGAGGAGCAGCAGCCCCGCCACGAACGAGCCGGCGGCGTTCCACCCGGCGAAGGAAAGGCCGAGGAAGCGGCCGGCGGCCTCCTGGCAGGAGATGAAGTGCGTCTCCTCCAGCTCCTTCAATAGATTGCCGGCGTCGAGCACCGCGGTGCTGCCGCCGCAGGTGTTGGGCCCCTGCCACCACGCCCATTCCACCCCGGCATGATAGACGCCGAGCGCGGTGGCGACGAAGATCGCGACGGCGGCGACGAAGAGCAGCAGGCGGCCGAGCCGCGGCACGGACGAGACGGCGAGGAGGCCGAGGATCGCGACCGGGATTGCCACGTAGTAGGGAATGCGCTGCTGCAGGCAGAGCGGGCAGGGCGTGTAGCCGCCGAACAGCTCGAAGCCCCAGGCCGTGGCAATCGCCACGATCATGAGAAGCAGCCCGAGCGCTGCGAGGGGACGCATGGTCATCATAGAAACTTCACCGCGATGAATCCGGCGACGCCGAGCGCGCCGACGACGCCGAGGACGAGGGCGAGCCGATTCTCGATGAAATCGCGGATCGGCGGCCCGAAGAGATAGAGGAGGCCGGCGACGATGAAGAAGCGGAGGCCTCGCGCCACGATGCTCGCCACCACGAAGATCGGCAGCGACAGCCCGGCGGCGCCGGAAGCGATGGTGATGACCTTGTAGGGAAAGGGCGTGACGCCGGCGAGGAAGACGATCCAGGCGCCATACTCCGTGAACCACTCGGTGAAGGCGGCGAACTTCTCGCTGTAGCCGTAGAAGGCGAGGATCGGCTCGGCCACCTGATAGAACAAGAGGGCGCCGATGGCATAGCCGAACATCGCGCCCACCACCGACGCGATGGTGCAGACGGCGGCGAGATAGACCCAGCGCTGCCGCGCCGAGAGCACCATCGGCACGAGGAGAAGGTCGGGCGGCAGCGGAAAGAACGAGCTCTCCGCGAACGACACGCCGACGAGGGCGGGAACCGCCTTGGGGCTCGCGGCGAGGGCGAGCGTCTTATCGTAGAGCCTGCGCAGCATCGGCGCGTCAGAGCGAATAGTCGAGGGCGGGCCCCGTCGGCACGATGCCGGTGGGGTTCAGGCTCTTATGGCTCTGATAATAGTGGTGCTTGATGTGAAACAGGTCCGTGGTGTCGGCAAAGCCCGGTTGCGCGTAGAGCGTTCTGAGATAGCGCCAGAGGTTCGGATAGTCGACGATCCGCCGCACGTTGCACTTGAAGTGGCCGTAATAGACGGGATCGAAGCGGATCAGCGTCGTGAAGAGGCGGACGTCGGCCTCGGTCAGCTTGTCGCCCATCAGATAATCGTAACCCTCGAGCCGCGCTTCCAGCCAGTCGAGCGAGGCGAAGAGGTCACCCACCGCGGCTTCGTAGGCCGCCTGCCTGGTCGCGAAACCCGCCCGGTAGACGCCGTTGTTGACGGTCTCGTAGACGCGGGCGTTGACGGCGTCGATCTCGTCGGCGAGCGCGGCGGGACGGTAGTCCTCCTCGCGCGCGCCGAGCCCGTCGAAGGCCTCGGCGAACATGCGGATGATCTCGGCCGACTCGTTGGACACGATGGTGCTCCGCTCCTTGTCCCACAGCACCGGAACGGTGACGCGGCCGGAATAGGAGGGATCGGCGGCGAGGTAGACGTCGCGCATGAAGGCGGCGCCGTTCACCGTGTCGGGGACGACGCCCTCGCCGGGGGCGAAGCTCCACCCGTCGTCGCCCATGTACCAGTGCACCACCGACAGGCCGATCATGTCGGCGAGGCCCTTGCGCTCGCGCACGACGAGGGCGCGGTGGGCCCACGGGCAGGCGAGCGAGACGTAGAGATGGTAGCGCCCCGCCGCTGCCGGGAAGCCGCCCTCGCCGGAGGGGCCGGGCGAGCCGTCGGCGGTCACGAAGCTGCGGAACGACGAAGCCTTGCGCTCGAATTCGCCGGATGTGTTGGCAAAGCCCGGGCTGCCGGTCTGCCAGACGCCGTCGAGGAGATAACCCATCAGCCGCTTCTTTCGTCCGTCATCGCCCACAAGTGGAGCTGCCCGTCGGCGCCGGCAACCCGCATCGGGCCGAGATCGGAGAGATCGCCGGCAAAGCCCGCGGCGCGCGCCCGGGAGAGCGTCTCGTCGGTGGTGAGCGCGATCGTGCCGGTCTCCTTGTTGAATTTCTCGAGCTTCGCCGCAAGGTTCGCCGCCTGGCCGATCACGGTGAATTCAAGTCGCGCCTCGCTGCCGAGGGTGGCGGCGACGACGCGGCCGGCGACTGCCGCACCGTTGATCGGGACCGCAGGCAGTCCGGCGGCGACGAGGCCCGCATCCCACTCGGCGCGCGCGTCGACGATCTCCTGAAGCGCGGCGAGACAGTCGGCGGCGGCGGTCGCGGAGGGGGTGAGGGCACCGAACGTCGCCATCACCCCGTCGCCGAGGAACTTGTCGACGACGCCGCCGTGGCGCTCGATGATCGGCACCACGAGACGGTGATAGCGCGTCAGCGTGTCGACCACGGCGCGAGGCGGGCGATCCGCCGCAAAGGCCGTGAAGCCTCGCAGGTCGAGCATGAGGATGGCGGCGTCCCGGTCCTGCGCGTCGCCGGCCATCGCGGCCGTCTCACGCGAGGTGATGGCGTCGGCGACGCCGGTGCCGAAGTAGCGGCGCATGTCGCGCGTCGCCGCGCTCTCGCGCACGGCGGTGATGAGGGTTCGTCGCGCCCGCGTCAGGGAGAGGGCGAGCACGGCGGTGACGAGCAGGATCGTGAACACCTTGTCGAACTCCGCCCCGAGGAGAACGAGGCTGTCGGTCATGTAGGCGACGAAGGAGCGCGTGATCACGCCGGGTCCCTCCGCCTGGATCGGATAGAGGGTCAACAGGATCCATCCGGCCGCGGCGAGGAGCCCCTGGGTGATGACGAAGCGGGCGTCAAAGCGCAGCGCCCGGATGGCGATGAGCACGAAGATGTAAGCGAACGTCGGCACCTTCAGGTAGAAGGCCGGCGGCTGGGCGTAGGCGATGTGGATGGTGAAGATCAGCGTGTAGAGTTGGGCGACGTCCGCGATCATCGACAGGACGAGGAACCAGCCCGGCAGGAAGCCCCGGTAGGAGGCGACGATGCGCACGATGGTGAAGACCGCATAGGTGGTGAGGACGGCCGGCACCGGCTGGAACATCGAGTTGGCATCGGTGGGGCGGGGGGCGATGAGATAGAGCGTGCCCGTCGCGATCACGATGAGCAGCTGGACCCAGCCGATGAGCCGCTCCGACCGCTCCTCCTCCGCCAGCACGAGCTGGAAGACGCGGGCGGGCATCCTGTCGGCGGCACCCTCGGGCAGGCCGAGGTGGCGGGTGAGGCTCTTGGCGATCATCGGTTGCCCTTCACGAGAGGGCACGTTGCCACAGCGGCGCGACCGGCGTGAGGCCGCTCGCGCCGCTACAGCGAAAAGTTGATGAAGGGTGAGGTGCCGGGAAGCGTGCCCGGCACCTGGAGGATCGGCGCGCTCAGCGCACCAGCACGTTGCGGAACTGCCAGGGATCGCTGGTGTCGATGTCCTCGGGGAAGAGGCCGGGGCGGTCGCTGAGCGGGGTCCAGTCGCTGTAGTAGCCCTTCACCGGGCCGAGATAGGGGAGCTGGACCTCCAGGCAGCGGGCGTGGTCCATCTCGTCGGCCTCGACGATGCCGGCTTCGGGGTTCTCCAGCGCCCACACCATGCCGGCGAGCACGGCCGAGGTCACCTGAAGGCCGGTCGCGTTCTGGTAGGGCGCGATCCGGCGCGTCTCCTCGATGGAGAGCTGCGAGCCATACCAGTAGGCGTTCTTGTCGTGGCCGTAGAGGAGGACGCCGAGCTCGTCGATGCCGTCGACGATCTCGTTCTCGTCGAGCACGTGATGGACCGACTGCGGCCGCCCCGCCTGGCCGAACATCTCGTGCAGCGACAGCACCGCGTCGTTCGCCGGGTGGTAGGCGTAGTGGCAGGTGGGGCGATAGTCCGGATCGAGACCCTCGCCGACGGTGTAGTAGTCGGCGATGGAGACGCTCTCGTTGTGCGTCACGAGGAAACCGTATTGGGCGCCGGGCGTCGGGCACCAGGTGCGCACGCGGGTGTCGGCGCCGGGCTGCAGCATGAAGCGGGCGGCGCGGCAGCCCGAGCCCTCGGCCTGGACGTGCATGTTGTCGGGCATCCAGGTCTCGTGCGTGCCCCAGCCGAGCTCGGCGGGCTGCAGCCCTTCGGAAATGAAGCCTTCCACCGACCAGGTGTTCCAGAACGCGTCGAGCGGCTTCGGCAGCTTGGTGCGTTGGGTATCGCGCTCGGCGATGTGGACGCCCTTGACGCCGCAGTCGCGCATCAGCGCCGCCCAGCCCTCGCGCGTGGCCGGGGCGTCGGCGGGCTTGCCGAGGTCCTGGGCGAGGTTGAGAAGGGCCTGTTTGACGAACCAGGAGACCATGCCCGGATTGGCGCCGCAGCAGGAGACGGCGGTGGTGCCGCCGGGGCTCGCCCGCTTCTCCGCCCGCACCGTCTCGCGCAGATGGTAGTTGGTGCGGGTGGCGGGGTCGGCGCCCTTGTCGAAATAGAAGCCCGGCCACGGCTCGACCACGGTGTCGATATAGAGGACGCCGAGCTCGCGGGTGAGCTTCATGATGTCGAGCGAGGAGGTGTCGACCGACAGGTTGACGCAGAAGGCCTGGCCGTCGCCGGCCGTCAGGAGCGGTGTCAGCACGTCGCGATAGTTCTCGCGGGTGATGGCGATCTGCTCGAAGCGGATGCCGCGCTCGTCGAGCAGATCCCGGTCGGCGTCGGACGGGTCGATCACGACCATGCGCGAGGCATCATACTCGAAGTGGCGCTCGATGAGGGGCAGCGTGCCGCGCCCGATGGAGCCGAAGCCAATCATGACGATCGGTCCGGTGATGGTGCCGTATCGCGGCCAGTCGCTCATGCAGACTACTCCCTTCCGAAGTTGGGCAGACGCCTACAGCATAGGAACGAGGTCGTCACCGTCCGAAAAAGCGGATCGGCGTCACCGCCGATCGGGCCGACGAGGCGGAGCCTCGCCGAGCGTGGTGGCGATGGTCTCGAGGGCGGAGGGGTTCTCGTCCGCGAGCGGCTGCGGGCGCGAGGCGCCGGCGAAGTCGCCGTCGATGGCGCACGGCCGCGCCACGGCGGGCGCCCGGGTCGCCGGAGGGGCGGCGTCGTTTCGCGGGCCGTCGCCGCCGGGCTTCGTGGTCGCGCCGATGGCGCTGCGCGGCGTCTGGGCGTTGGCGAGGAAGAGGGCGCCCTCCGCGGCGGTCTCGAGGTCGTCCGGGCGGCTCGTCCTGCCGACATCGGCGATGCCGATCGAGACCGACACCGCCTCGCCGTGCCGGCCGCCGCCGAAGCTGCGCGCGACGTTGGCTCGGATGCGCTCGGCGACGGTCCGCGCCGCCACGGCCGAGCAGTGCGGCAGGAGCACGGCGAAGCGGTCGAAGTCGATCGCCGTGCACACATCGGAATCGCGGACCGCCTTGCGCACGTCGCGGCCGACGTGATGGCGCACGTCCTGCCATCGGCGCTCGCCGAGGCGGTTGCGTAGGTTGGCGCCTTCGTCGATCGAGACGAGCAGATAGGCGTAGGGGCTGCCATAGCGCTCGTGCAGGAGCCAGTGGTGCTCGAGATGCTGGCGGAACACGGCGTGGCTCATCATCCGCATGGTGGTCTCCGCCGCCTCTTCGGCGATCTGCGCGCGTAGGGCGTCGCTGCGGGCGAGCTCGGCGAGCGTCAGGAGGCCGAACACCATGGTGCCGAGCGGCAGCCAGGCGAGGAGCGCGGGGAGCGAGGTCGGAGGCAGCTCGCCCCTGGTGGGAACGAGGAGGCAGAGGAGGCACAGCGGAGCGAGGCCGGCGAGCGAGATCACGCTGGAGCGCTGCAGCGGGCGCTTCGTGTAGCGGTGCACCTCGTGCACGGCGACCCCGATGCCGGCAGGGACGACGACCGACGCCAGAGCGGCCGGCATCGCCGCGCCGCCGGCCGCCGTCACCATGGCGAACGGCAGAGCGAGTGCGGCGAGCGCGCCGAGCGGCCCGCCGAAGAGGCCGGCCACGAGCAGCAGCGGGCCATGCGCCGCGATCGCCGGGCCGCCGCTGGAGGACAGCGGCGAGCTCATGACCGCGGCGACCGCGAGCCCGTACGCCACCCCGATCGCCGCCTTGCGCAGCCGCTCGCCGGCGAGATGGTCCGACAGAGCGCCGAGCGCGATTGGTGCGACGAGGGCGAAGCCGCTCATCAGAATGAGATGCCAGAGCGTGTCGACCATCAGCCTCGCGAGCCCGTGTGCGGTGACGATCTTGCCCGGCGTCGGTTGCGTGCGGCTGGGGCCGGCGGATCAGTGGCCGTAGGGCGGGTTGGGGATCGACATGTGCGCCTCGCGCAGCGCGTCCGACCAGCGGTTGCGCACGTGCTCGAAATAGGGGTCGTCCTGCCCGATCCGCAGATTGACGCTCGGCGTGAGCGAGCCGCGCGGCAGCACCAGAATGTCGATCGGCAAACCCACCGCCAGGTTGGAACGCATGGTGGAATCCATCGAGATGAGCGCCAGCTTCAGCGCTTCGTCGAGACTGGTCTCGAAGGTCACCGAGCGGTCGATGATGGGCTTGCCGTACTTGTGCTCGCCGATCTGGAGGTAGGCGGTGTCCTCTGTCGCCTCGAGGAAGTTGCCGGCGCGATAGATCATGAACAGGCGGAGCCGCCGCTCGTCGATCTGCCCGGCGAGGAGGAGCGAGCAGTCGAAGGTGCTGCCGTCCTTTTTCAGCGCCTCCGCGTCCCGCTCGGCGACGAAGCGGACGGCGCGGCCGGTGAACTCGGCCATCTGCAGCATCGTCGGCACGGTGTAGACGGTCTGGAGCTCGCCGTGCTCGTCCTCCAGCCCCTCCACCATGTGGCTCACCACCGACTGGGTGACGGCGAGATTGCCGGCGGTCGCCACGGCGACGAGCCGATCCTCGCGCTGGAACACCTGGAGCTTGCGGAAGGTGGAGATGTTGTCGACCCCGGCGTTGGTGCGGGTGTCGGCCACCATCACGAGGCCCTGACGCAGAAGAAGACCGATGCAGTAGGTCATGGATTGTCCGTTGACGGTCTCGTTGCCGTGCGCGGCCGGCAGGGATTGAAAGGTCGTCCAGCCCGGCACGGCGACCACCCTCCGCCTATTGCATGGACTGGGACTGGCTCTGCTCGCTCAGCGCCTGGCTGTGGGTGTTGCCCGGGTCCATCGTGACGGTGACGGTGAGCGTCTCGCCGAGCCCGCCATAAACCGCGCCGCGCACCGGCGAGGCGCTCTGATGGTCGAGGCCGACAGCCACGCGCACATAGGCGTCGGTGATGCAGGCGCCGGCGGAGGGGTCGAAGCCGACCCAGCCGAGGCCGTCGATATGGATCTCGCACCAGGCGTGGCCGCGATGGTCGTCGCGCGGCTTGTCCGCGGCGAATTGGTAGCCCGAGACGTAGCGCGCTGGCAGCCCGTCGCTCCGCGCGGCGGTGAGGAGCACGTGGGCGAGATCCTGGCACACGCCCTTGCCGGCCTTGAGCGCGTCGAGCGCCGGCGTGTCCACCTGGGTCATGCCCTCGACGTAGGTCACGCGCCGGTGGACGAGGGCGTTGAGCTTGTGGGCACGGTCGAGGGCGCTGCCGTCGCTCTCGGCGCGCGCCTCGGCGGCGAGGCTCGCCAGCGACGCGGCCGGATGGGTGAGGTCGGTGTCGCGCAGGAAGACGCCGACGGGCAGCGGCTCGCGCGTGCCGGAAACGACGCCGTTGGTCGTCTCCGTCTCCACCGTCCCGCTCGCGGTGATGAGCAGCTCCTCGCCGGGATTTTGCAGCGTGAAGGTGTGGGTGATGTTGCCGAAGGCGTCGTCGACACGGCGCAGCGGCGCGTCGCCGGTGACGTCGATGCGCCAGTCGCGCACCGTCTGGTTGGCGGTGTTGCACGGGGTCAGGCGCAGGATCTCGATGACGGAGCTCGGCGCCGTCTCGTACCGATAATGCGTCTCGTGCTGGATCTGGAGGCGCATGGTTGCTCCCGTTCAGCGCAGATATTGGGCTTCGATCGCAACGCTCAGCGCGTTGTTCTCGCGGATGACGCGCTGCAGGAACTCGTGCAGCCCCTCGCGGTAGATGGCATCCACCGTGCCGTTGGCCAAGCCGGCGTGGTAGGCGCGGGCGGCCCGCTGGGCGGGACCTTGGCGCCCGTAGTCGTTGGCGAGCTGGTCAAGATACCACAGCGTGTTCTCGGCGCAGTTGGCGATCGAGCGCGGCAGCTCCTTGCGCAGCGTCAGAAGCTCGGCCACCCGCCAGGGTCGCAGCGCGTCGCGGAACACCCACTGATAGGAGGTGAGCGCCGAGGTCGCCCGCAGCAGCGAGGCCCACTGAAAGTAGTCGAGCCCGCCGCCCACCGTGTCGCCCTCCGGCAGAAGCACGTGATACTTCACGTCGAGGATGCGGGCGGTGGCGTCGCCCCGCTCCACGAAGGTGCCGAGGCGGAAGAAGGCGTGCGCGTCGGTGCGCAGCATGGTGCGGTAAGCCGAGCCGTCGAAGCGCAGGCACGCTTCCTTGACGAAGGCGAGGAATTCGGCGAGCTGGCGCGGCGACATGGCGTCGACCGAGTAGTGGCGCAGCTCCAGCCAGGCGTCATTGATCGCCGTCCACATCTCGCCGGTGATCGCCGTGCGCACCGAGCGGGCGGAGCGGCGGGCGACGTCGAGGCAGGAGAAGATGCTCGACGGATTGTCCGGCGAGAAGGCCAGGAAATCGATGACGTTGCGGCGGTTCGCCTCGTCGTAGCGCTCGCGGAAAAGCGTCTCCGCGCCCGTCGAGATCATCGCCGACTCCCACTCGTTGGTGGTGCCGCCGTAGTTCGTGGGCAGGGAGGAGAGGCGGGAGGCCACATCGAGGATGCGGGCGGTATTCTCGGCCCGCTCGGCGTATCGGGCGAGCCAGTAGAGATCGGCAGCGACGCGGGAGAGCAGCATTAGCGGTCCAGCACCCAGGTGTCCTTCGTGCCGCCGCCCTGGCTGGAGTTGACCACGAGGGACCCCTCCTTGAGCGCGACACGGGTGAGCCCGCCCGGCACGGTGCGAATGCCTCGTGAACCGTAGAGCACAAAGGGCCGCAGATCGACGTGGCGCGGCGCGATCCCCGACTCCGTGAAGGTCGGGCAGGTCGAGAGCGCGAGCGTCGGCTGGGCGATGAATTCGTCGGGCTCCGACTTCAGCTTGGCGCGGAAGTCCTCGATCTGCTCCTTGGTCGCCGCTGGGCCGACGAGCATGCCGTAGCCGCCCGAGCCCGACACCATCTTCACGACGAGGTCGGGCAGGTTGTCGAGCACGTAGGCGAGCGCCTCCGGCTCGCGGCAGCGCCAGGTGGGCACGTTGTTGAGGATCGGCTCCTCGCCGAGATAGAAGCGGATGATGTCCGGCACGTAGGTGTAGACGGCCTTGTCGTCGGCGACGCCGGTGCCCATGGCGTTCGCCACCGTGACGGTGCCCGAGCGGCAGGCGGCGATGAGGCCGGGCACGCCGAGCACCGAGTCGGGGCGGAAGGCGAGGGGGTCGAGGAAGTCGTCGTCGAGGCGGCGGTAGATCACGTCGACCTGCTTCGGCCCCTCGGTGGTGCGCATGTAGACGCGGTTGTCGCGCACGAAGAGGTCGCGCCCCTCGACGAGCTCCACGCCCAGCCGGTCGGCGAGGAAGGAGTGCTCGTAGAAGGCGGAGTTGAACGAGCCCGGCGTCAGGATCACCACCGTCGGCTCGCGCGAGGCGGTGGCCGGGGCGATGGACTGCAGCGTCGCCAGCAGCTCGTTCGGATATTGCTCGACGGGCTGGATCGCGTGCTCGCTGGTGAGGTCCGGCAGCAGGCGCATCGTCACCTCCCGGTTCTCCAGCATGTAGGAGACCCCGGACGGCGTGCGCAGATTGTCCTCCAGCACGTAGAAGGTGTCGGCGTCGACGCGGACGATGTCGATGCCGCAGACCGGCGTGTAGATGCCGTGCGGCACCTTGATGCCCACCATTTCCGGCCGGAAATAGGTGTTCTGGTAGACGAGCGCCTCCGGAACGATGCCGGCCCGCAGGATCTCGCCGGCGCCGTAGATGTCGGCGAGGAAGAGGTTGAGCGCCCGCACGCGCTGCTCGAGGCCCGCCGACATCGACTTCCACTCGGCCGCGGTCAACACGCGCGGCACGATGTCGAAGGGGATGATCCGCTCTTCCGCGCTGTTGTCGCCGTAGACCGCGAAGGTGATGCCGACGCGCCGGAATAGCATTTCCGCCTCGCGGGAGCGCTGCTTCAGCTGGTCGAGCGAATTGGTGTCGAGCCAAGGCTTCACCGAGCGGTAGGCGTCCCTGAGGACGCCGTCCTCGCCGTTCATCTCGTCGAATGTTCGAGTCATCTGTCGCGGGGCTGCCGGTACACCGGGTGGGATGGGTTCATTCCTCAACGGTGCGATGGGGCGCGCGGTAAATCAAGGTCGTCTCGCCGATCAATCCGTCGCGAGTTCTGTCGGAACGGCGGATGATGGGTGGCGTCGGGCCGGCTTTCGCGCAATTTAAGGAGGTAACGGCAGGACGGTGCGGGGAGAGCGGCATGGGACGAGGCGCAGGACGACAGCGGCGCGCGCTGGTGTGGGCGGTGCTGGGGACGATGGCCGCGACACCGGCCGCGGCCCAGTCGGTGGGGCTGTGCGAGGGCTACGGTCCGCAGAGCCCGCGCGACATCGCGGCCCCCGGCGGCACCAACCCGGTGGTGACGGCGCCCGCCCCGCCGCCGACGCAGATGAACCTCTGCAACATCCACGTCCACGCCCCCGCCGAGCACAAGGGGCCCGGCTACTCGGTGCCGAACCCGAACGGCGGCTACGATTGCGACGGCGCCAACGCGCTGAGCGCGGCGGAGCGGCAGGACCCGGCGGACGGGCGCGGCGCGTTCTACGGTGCCGTCCCCGGCGACACGATCGAGGTGCATTGGGTCTATACCTCGTGCACGGTGACCCCGGGCATGGGGCTGTCGGCCTGCGTGTCGGACCAGTGCGCCAACCCGCAGCTGCGCGTCGAGGCGCAGGTGTTCCTGCTCGTCAACGATCCGGCCGCGGCCGATTTCGCCTCGTTCATCTATCGGGGACGGGCGGCGGGGCACGAGCAGCCCCGCTCGCTGCCCGACACGACGGGAGAGCCGGTGGTCTATTCCGGCTCCACCACCGGACCGACCTACGACGAGAGCAAGTGCTCGCCGCTGAGCGTCACCTGGAGCGTTCGCCCCAACTGCGCCCGCCTCGACGTGAGCTCGCTCAACGCCTGGGCGCAGGCAGGCAACGTGTTCAACGAGTATCGGGTGCACGGGGTGCGCCGCCTGGTGGTCTCGCCCGAGCTGCTGGCGCCCATCGGCGCACGACCGAGCAATTAGAGACGCGAACCGCGCGGAAAGCAGGTCGCGCGAACGCATAATCGCGTGGCCTGCTCTCAAAGCGCCGGCCGGGCGCCGCCCGCTGGGAGCGGCGTCCGGGTCGTCGATGCCGTCAGCGGATCGCGATCGGGTTGATGATCATCTGCACGGCGCCCTTGATGCGGGCTTGGCCGAGCACGAACAGGAACTCGTGCACCCCGTCGTCGGCGAGGGCGCGCGTGTCGAGATTCTCCAGGATGTAGATGCCGTTCTGTGGCTGGAAGATCTGGTGGGCGCGGAAGGCGACACCCTCTTCCTCCGCCGGCACCACCTCCATGCCCCAGGTGTCGGCCCCGACGGCCATCACGCCGATCTCGGCGAGATATTCCGCGCCCGACACGCCGACGCCGGGCTCGGCGGAGCCGAAGCGCAGCGGATCGGGGTCGGCGCCGTCGAGAAGGTCCATCCAGTTGGAGTTGAACAGCACCACGTCGCCCTCGCGCAGCTCCACGCCCTGCTGCTCGGCGGCGGCCTTGATGTCGTCGGCGGTGTAGGCGGTGCCCTCCTCCACCATGTCGACGCCGTAGAATTTCGCCATGTCGATCAGCACGCCGCGGCCGACGAGGCCGGGCAGCTTCTCGAGCCCCAGCTCGGTGAGGCCCGACGCCTTGGCGAAGTCCGCATCGGTCAGCCCGCGATAGTAGACGTGATCGATGCCGGCGTGGCCGAGGCCGTCGATCTGCGGCCCGATGCCGAGCCAGCCCATGAAGATGTCGTCGTTGTAGGTGAACTTGTTGGAGCCGAGGCCGGAGTTCGACACCTGGTTCGGCTGCAGCACGGTGACCGACAGGGTGCGCGGCGGAAACGCCGGTGTATCGGCACCGACGATCATGCCGAGACTATAGACCTTGCCGTCGGTGACGAGACCCACGGCGTCCAGAACGCGTTCCGGGGTCATCAGGTTGGCGGCGCCGATCTGGTCGTCGTCGCCCCACTTGGAGGTGGCCCATTCGGGCTTGTCTTGCGCGATGGCGGTTGTCGCGGCCAACGCCATGACGGCGGGCGCCACGATCTGGCGAACGAGCAGCATCATTCTTCCTCCTTTTTCTTGTTTTGGAGGAAGAATAGATGCGGCTTGACGGAAGGCTCATACAAAAGTTGTCTCGCCGCCATAGCCGCACGCTATCGCGGCGGTCAGGCGACCGTGTGGAAGCCGTTGTCGGCGTAGACCACCGAGCCGGTCATCGGGCCGCCGGCGTCGCTGGCGAGGAAGGCGGCGATGCGACCGATCTCCTCGATGGTCACGAGCTGGCCGGCGGGGGTGCGGGCGCGCACCTCGTCCATCAGCACGTCGAAGCGGCCGATGCCGGAGGCGGCGCGCGTCTTCACCGGGCCGGCGGAGATCGCGTGGGCGTGGATGTTGTGTGAGGCGAGGTCGGCGGCGATGTAGCGCACGCTCGATTCGAGCGCGGCCTTCACCGGGCCCATGAGGTTGTAGTTCTCCACCACCCGGTCCGCCCCGTAGAACGTGACGGTGAGGAGGGAGCCGCCCTTCTTCATGAGCGGCGTCGCGAGGCGTGCCATGCGCACGAAGGAGTGGCAGGAGATGTCCATCGCCAGCATGAAGCCCTCGGGGGAGGAATTCACCACGCTGGTGTGGAGGTCGTCGCGCGGCGCGTAGGCGATGGAGTGGAGCAGGAAGTCGAGTTCGCCCCACTCGGCGGTGATGCGCTCGAACACCGCTTCGAGCTGCCCCGGCACGCGCACGTCGCACGGCACGATGATCGGCGCCTCGAGCCGCTCGGCGACGGGGCGGACATAGGGCTCGGCCTTCTCGTTGAGGTAGGTCACGGCAAGCTCCGCGCCGGCCGCGCGGAAGGCGCTGGCGCAGCCGCTCGCGATCGAGTGCTCGTTGGCGATGCCGACGACGAGGCCGCGCTTGCCGCTCAAGTCCACGATAGGGCTCATGCCATGGCCTTTCCCGTCGCGCCGAGCGTCTCCTCGGCGATGATGAGTTCTTCGTTGGTGGGGATCACGAGGCCTGTCGCCGGGCTGTCGGCCGCGGTGATGATCGGGGCGTTGGCGGCGTTGGCCGAGGCGTCGAGCTGCAGCCCCAGGAAGCCGAGGCGTTCGATCACGGCGGAGCGGATCTCGGGCTGATGCTCGCCGATGCCGGCGGTGAAGACCAGCGCGTCGAGCCCGCCGAGGGTCGCGGCGAGGCGCGCCACCTCGCCGGCGATCCGCCGCGTGAACACCTCCAGCGCCTCGGCCGCCGCGGGGGCGTCGCTCGCGAGGAGGTCGCGCGTGTCGGCGCTGATGCCGGACATGCCGAGCAGGCCGGAGTCGTAGTAGAGGAGGTGGGTCACCTCCTCGGTGGTCTTCTGCAAGGGACCGAGAAGGTGGAGGATCACCGCCGGATCGATGGCGCCGCAGCGGGTCGCCATCGGCACGCCGTCGAGGGCGGAGAAGCCCATCGAGGTGTCGCGGCTCACCCCGTTCTCCATGGCGCAGAGGCTCGCGCCGCTGCCGAGGTGGGCGGCGACGACGCGGCCCTTGGCGAGCGCCGGATCGCGCCGGGCGAGTTCGGCCGCGATGAAGGCGTAGGAGAGGCCGTGGAAGCCGTAGCGCTTGATGCCCTCGTCGTGCAGGGCGCGCGGGATCGCGAACCGGCGCACCGCGTCGACGTTGGTGCGGTGGAAGGCGGTGTCGAAGGAGGCGGTCTGTGGCAGGTGGGGCCGCATCGTCCGGATCGCCCGGATGAGGCGCAGCGCACCCGGCTGATGGAGCGGGGCGAGCGGCGTCAGCGCCTCGATCTCGGAAAGAGTGGTGTCGTCGATCACGACCGGGCCGGCGAAGTGGTCGCCGCCGTGCACCACGCGGTGGCCGGCAACGGCGATGCGGCCCATGTCGAAATGGTTGGCGAGCCAGGTGAACGCCTCCTCCATGACGCCGGACAGGTCCTCGCCCGGCTCGTTGTGGAGGGAGACGTCGAAGGTCTCGGGACCCTCGATGAGGTGGAAGGTGAGGGGGCGTCGGCGGAAGTCGATCATCCCCTTGGCGATGCGGCGGAGCGGGGCGGTCTCGAACAGGCCGAGCTTCACCGTGGAGGAGCCGGCGTTGAAGGTGATGAGGATGTCGCTCACGAGACGGTGCCCGCCACCGGTTGCTTGGCGACGAGCTTGGCGAGCGCCGCCGAGGCGATCCGCGCCGACAGCGGATCGGCCCGGCTCGTGAGGACGATCGGCACCCGCGCCCCGAGCACCAGCCCGGCCGCAGTCGCGCCGGCGAAGTAGATGAGCTGCTTGGCGAGCATGTTGCCGGCCTCGAGGTCGGGGACCAGGAGGATGTCGGCGAGGCCCGCCACCGGCGAGACGATGCCCTTGGTGCGGGCGGCGTCGAGGCTGATGGCGTTGTCGAAGGCGAGCGGGCCGTCCACCTTGGCGCCGGTGATCTGGCCGCGGGCGGCCATCACGGTGAGGGCGGCGGCATCGAGCGTCGCCGGCATCTTGGGGTTCACCGTCTCCACCGCGGCGAGCACGGCGACGCGCACCTCCTCCACGTCGAGGGCGTGCATCAGGTCGATGGCGTTCTGGCAGATGTCGCGCTTGCCGAGGAGATCCGGCTGAATGTTGATGGCGGCGTCGGTGATGATGATCGGCTTCGAGTAGGCCGGCACGTCGAGAGCGTAGACGTGGCTGATGCGCCGCTCGGTGCGCAGGCCCGAGCCGTGGGCGACGACGGCGCCGAGGAGCTCGTCGGTATGGAGGCTGCCCTTGACGAGCGCGCCGACGACGCCGGCGGTGGCGAGCTCCACCCCCTTCTCGGCGGCGGCGTGGCTGTGCGGCGTGTCGATGAGCTCGTAGCCGTCGAGGGACACCTGGGCCGCCTCGGCGGCGGCCCTGATCTTCGCCTCGGGGCCGACGAGCACCGGCTCGATCAGCCCGGCCTCGCGCACCTCCACCGCGCCGAGGAGCGCTTCGGGCGAGCATGGATGCACCACGGCGGCGCGGAGCGGATCGCCCGAACGCGCCCGCTCCATGAAGGATTCGAACCGGGAGGCCCGGCGCAGCGACACGTCCGGCAGCCGCTTCGCCGGCCATTCGACCGACGTCTCGGGCGCGATCACCGTCGCCGTGCCGGTGAGCACGGCCTTACCGTCCTGGTTGGTGCACTCGGTGTCGAAGATCACGATGCGCTTTTCCGGCCGCTTCTCCTTCACCCGCACCGTCGCGGTGATGGTGTCGCCGGGCGACACCGGGCGGCGAAAGGAGAGCTCCTGCCCGAGATAGATCGTGCCGGGCCCGGGCAGCTTGGTGCCGAGCACGGCCGAGACCAGCGCCGCCGTCCACATGCCGTGCGCGATGATGTGGCCGAACATGTCCGTCGCGGCGAACGCCGCATCGATGTGGGCGGGGTTCACGTCGCCCGTCACGGTGGCGAAGAGATCGATGTCGTCGCGGCCGACAATGCGCACCACCGACGCCTCGTCGCCGACGGTGAGCTCGGCGAAGGTGCGGTTCTTCAGGATCGTTTCGGTCATGCGGGTCTCTAGCGCTGGAACACGTAGGTGCCGGGAGCGTCCTCACGCGGGGCGTAGTCGGGGCTGCCGGCGACGCCCATCGGCGGCGGGGCGACGCGCTCTTGGGGGGAGTGGGCGGCAAGCCATGCCGACCAGGCCGGCCACCAGGAGCCCTCCTCGGTGGGGGCGGTCTCGAACCATTCCTCGGCGCTGATGCAGGGATCGGTGATCCGCTTGAGGGCGATGCGGTAGTGGCGGTGCGGGTGGTGCGGCTCGGACACGATGCCGGCGTTGTGGCCGCCGCTCGTCAGCACGAAGGTCACGTCGGTGTCGGTGAGGTAGTGGATCTTGTACACCGAGTGCCACGGGGCGACGTGGTCGCGCTCGGTTCCCACCACGAACATCGGCACGCGAATATTCTGCAGCGCGGCGGGATGGCCGTCGACCATCAGCCGGCCCGCGGCCAGCTCGTTGTGCAGATAGAGACGCCGCAGATATTCGGAGTGCATGCGGTAGGGCATGCGCGTCGCGTCGGCGTTCCAGGCCATCAGATCGTTCATCGGCGTGCGCTCGCCCATCATGTAGTCGTGCACGATGCGCGACCAGACGAGATCGTTGGAGCGCAGCATCTGGAAGGCGCCGGCCATCTGGTTGGAGGCCAGATAGCCGCGATGCCACATGATGCTGTCGAGCACGTGCATCTGGCTGTCGTCGATGAAGAGGGCGAGCTCGCCGGGCTCGGTGAAGTCGGTCTGCGCGGCGAACATGGTGACGGAGGCGAGGCGGTCGTCGCGCACCCGCGCCATGGCGGCGGCGGCGATGGAGAGCAGCGTGCCGCCGAGGCAATAGCCGGTGGCGTGGATCTTCCTGTCGGGCACGACGGCGTTGACGGCGTCGAGCGCGGCCATCACGCCGTCGCGCCGATAGTCGTCGAGCGACATGTCGCGGTCGTCGGCGGTGGGGTTGCGCCAGGAGATGCAGAACACCGTGTGTCCGCGCGAGACGAGGTCGCGCACCAGCGAGTTATGCACCGACAGGTCGAGAATGTAGTACTTCATGATCCACGCCGGCACGATCAGCACCGGCTCGGCCAGCACCTCGTCGGTGGTCGGCGCATACTGGATCAGCTCGATGAGGTGATTGCGGTAGATCACCTTGCCCGGCGTCACCGCCACGGTCTTGCCGGGGACGAACGCCTCGGTGCCGGCGGGCGGCTCGCCCGCGATGTTGCGGCGCACATCCTCGACGAAGTTGAAGTAGCCTTCGAGGAGGTTGGCGCCGGCCGAGGTGATCGTCCGGTCGATCACCTCCGGGTTGGTGAAGGGGGTGTTCGAGGGCGAGGCCATGTCGAGGAGCTGGCGGGTGGCGAAGGCGACGACGTCCTGGTGGTGCTGCGACACGCCCGGCACGCCGTGCGTCACGTTGTGCCACCACTGCTGGTTCAACAGGAACGCCTGGGCGAGGAAGGCGTAGGGCTGCTGGCTCCAGCCTTCGCTCGCGAAGCGGCGGTCGCCGGGCAGCGGCGCGATGGCCGGCGTGGCATCCGCGTGGGTGGCGGCTTCGCCGACATAGGCGGCGAGACGGGTCGCCTTGCGCACCGCCTTGTCGGCGAGCTCCATGCGCTTGCCGGGCGCCATCGACAGATGCATCGCCCAGTCGATGGTGGCGAGCGCCACGGCGGCCGGGGACAGGCCGAGCGTGACCTGGGCCGCGAGCGCCTCGCGCAGACGGTCGATTGCACGGTAGGCATCGCCGTTGTCGTCGGCCGCATCGTCTACGGTGTGGGCGTGCGTATGGGCTTTCGGGGTGTGCTGATCCATCGGCATCATCCGTGAAAAGGCGGAATTGGCGAACAACGGTAGAGCTTTGGTGAGCGTCCCGAAAGCCGCGGCGGACCGTCGGGGGCGTATCGGGTCGTCGGACGAGTGCGAACACCCCGCCCCTCGGCGAAGGCTACAGCATGAAGCATGCCGCAATGCACACGCCGCACGAGGCCGCCGGCATGGGCTCCGGTTCCGCGTCGCGGGCCATGTCGGTCCTCGGTTCGATCGGCTGTCAACGAGGGACCTTCTGACGCAGCGCAGCGCGCTGTGGCATTGACAATAATCAAGGCGAGTTATTCACGGAAAGGTACGCTCGTTCCCTCAGCCTGTGCATGCGTATTAGACCATCCAGATAAGGACAGACTGATGACAACGGAAAGCTCCGCAGCGAACGGTTCGGCGAACCCGCTGCTCGGCGGCCTCGATTGGGCACAGCCCTTCTCCGAAGCGCCGCTGAACGCCTACACCGCCATGTGCCGGGAAGCGCTCGGCGCCACGGCGCGCTGCCTTCAGGCACAGAGCGAGTTCGTGCAGCGCCTCGCCGAGTGCACGAGCCCCTCGGACGTCATCGGCTGCCAGAGCGAGTTCGTGCGCAAGTCGATGGAGATGTGCTTCGACGAGGGCCAGACCATGCTCGGGACACTGCAGCGCAACATGCCCGTCGAGTCCTACCACAGCTGATCTCCGGCGCCCCGGCACGAGGGGCGGCGGCGGACAATTTGCCGCTCCGCTCCACCGGCCGGCGTCGCTCATTCCGATCCATCCTGGGCCGCCGGGCCTGCCCGGCGGAGCCTTGAACGATTCAATGTTTTGAACCGGCGCGCTTTTGGCCATAGAGTGCCGCAAAACGTAGCAAGTGGATCTGGAATGCCTCCCTATCGCTCCCGCACGACAACACACGGCCGCAACATGGCCGGCGCGCGCGGACTCTGGCGCGCCACGGGCATGAAGGACGGGGACTTCGGCAAGCCGATCATCGCCGTCGTGAACTCCTTCACGCAGTTCGTGCCAGGTCACGTGCACCTCAAGGATCTCGGTCAGCTCGTCGCGCGCGAGATCGAGGCGGCCGGCGGCGTCGCCAAGGAATTCAACACCATCGCCGTCGACGACGGCATCGCCATGGGCCACGACGGGATGCTCTATTCGCTCCCCTCGCGCGAGCTCATCGCCGACAGCGTCGAGTACATGGTGAACGCCCACTGCGCCGACGCGATGGTGTGCATCTCGAACTGCGACAAGATCACGCCCGGCATGCTGATGGCGGCGTTGCGCCTCAACATCCCGGTGGTGTTCGTGTCCGGCGGCCCGATGGAGGCCGGCAAGGTGGTGCGCTCCGGCAAGACGCAGGCGCTCGACCTGATCGACGCGATGGTCGCCGCCGCCGACGATCGGGTGAGCGAAGAAGAGGTGCAGGTCATCGAGCGGTCGGCCTGCCCGACCTGCGGCTCCTGCTCGGGCATGTTCACGGCGAACTCGATGAACTGCCTCACCGAGGCGCTCGGCCTGTCGCTGCCCGGCAACGGCTCCACCCTCGCGACCCACGCCGACCGCCGCCGTCTGTTCGTCGAGGCGGGCCACCTCGTCGTCGATCTCGCCCGCCGCTACTACGAGGGCGACGACGAGACCGTGCTGCCGCGCGTCATCGCCGGCAAGGGCGCTTTCGAGAACGCCATGGCGCTCGACATCGCCATGGGCGGCTCCACCAACACGGTGCTGCACATCCTCGCCGCCGCCCACGAGGCCGAGCTCGACTTCACCATGGACGACATCGACCGCCTGTCGCGGAAGGTGCCGTGCCTGTGCAAGGTCGCTCCGGCGAAGAACGACGTCCACATGGAGGACGTCCACCGCGCCGGCGGCATCATGCGGATCCTCGGCGAGCTCGATCGGGCGGGCCTCATCCAGCGCGACATGCCCACCGTGCACGCCACCTCGATCGGCGACGCCATCGACCAGTGGGACGTCAGCCGCACCGAGAGCCAGACGGTGCGCAACTTCTACATGGCCGCCCCCGGCGGCGTGCCGAGCCAGACCGCCTTCAGCCAGGACGCCCGCTGGGACGATCTCGACCTCGACCGCGAGACGGGCGTCATCCGCAGCGTCGAGCATCCGTTCTCGCAGGACGGCGGCCTCGCCGTGCTCAAGGGCAACCTCGCGCTCGACGGCTGCATCGTGAAGACCGCGGGCGTCGACGAGAGCATCCTGAAGTTCACCGGTCCGGCGCGCATCTTCGAGAGCCAGGACGCCGCCGTCAGCGGCATCCTCACCAACAAGATCAACGCCGGCGACGTGGTGGTGATCCGCTACGAAGGCCCGCGCGGCGGCCCCGGCATGCAGGAGATGCTCTATCCGACGAGCTATCTGAAGTCGAAGGGCCTCGGCAAGGCGTGCGCGCTCATCACCGACGGGCGCTTCTCCGGCGGCACCTCGGGCCTTTCCATCGGCCACGTCTCGCCGGAAGCGGCGAACGGCGGCATCATCGGGCTGGTGCACGAGGGCGACGTCATCGAGATCGACATCCCGAACCGCACGATCGAGCTGAAGGTGAGCGAGGAGGAGCTCGCCGACCGGCGGGCGGCGCAGGAGGCCGCGGGCTGGGTCCCGGTCGAGCCGCGCAAGCGCCGCGTCACCAACGCGTTGCGCTCCTACGCGGCGTTCGCCACGAGCGCCGCCCACGGGGCGGTGCGCAAGGTCCCCGAGTAGGCGGGCGCCGCCCCGCCGCCGCGAATGAGCGTCAAGATCTCGCAGCTCCGCGCCTTCGTCGAGGTGGCGCGGTGCGGCAGCTTCACGCGGGCGGCGGAGCGGCTGTCGCTCACCCAGCCGTCGTTGTCGATGGCGATCCGCCAGCTTGAGGACGAGCTCGACCTCAAGCTGTTCGACCGCACCACCCGCCGCCTCGGCCTCACCGACGAGGGGGCGAAGTTCCTGCCGACGGTCACCCGCCTCGTCGAGGAGTTCGACGCGGCGGTGGCCGGTGCCCGCCTCGTCGCCGAGCGGCGCAGCGGGCGCGTGTCGCTCGCCGTCCTGCCGTCCATCGCGTCGATGTTCCTGCCGGCGGCGACGGCGGCCTTCTCGGCCCGCTATCCGGCGATCAAGGTGCATCTGCGCGAGGACAACAGCTCCGGCATCTGGGGCCGCGTGGCGCGCAACGAGGTGGACTTCGGCATCGCCGGCGAGTTCCAGCCCGATGCCGAGGTGGAGTTCACCCCGATCTTCTCCGACCGCTTCGGGGCGGTGTTCCGCAACGACCATCCGCTCGCGGCGGGGGGCGGACCGTTGCGCTGGAGCGACCTCCTGGAGCACCGCCTGATCGGGCTCGCCGCCGACACCGGCATCCAGCCGCTCATCGACATGGCGCAGTCGATCCCCGACGAGATCCGCCTCCCGGTGCACGAGGTCTCCAACATCCTCACGGCGCTGAGCCTCGTGGAGGCGGGGCTCGGCATCACCGCCATTCCCGCCTTCGCGGCGATGCTCGACCGCCATCCGACGCTGGTGTTCCGCCCGCTGGTGCGGCCGGTGTTGAGCCGCGAGATCGGCTTCGTGACCCGCCGCGGCCGCTCGCTGTCGCCATCGGCCGAGGCGATGCGCGAGGTGCTGGTCGAGTCGCTCGACGCAATGCTGCGCGCGCCCGCCCAGTTCATAGGGAATATTGATGAATAGATAAGTTTCATCAAGATATTGAATTTTTAGTTGCAGGTCCCTCTGCTGCGTTTTTACCCTTGCTTAAGACGCAAGCAGAAAAGGAACCCCCGTCATGGCCCTGCCCCGTCTCTCGCGTTCCTTCTCCCTCCGATCGCGCATTGCCGCATTGGCGGCGGTGGCGATGGTGGCGACGCCACTCGCCGCGCAGGCGGAGGATCCGGAATTCCTCACCATCGGCGGCGGCCCGTCGGGCGGCACCTTCAACGTGGTCGCCACCGGCCTCGGCGACGTGTTGCGGAAAGAGTTCCCCGACACCCTCATCGACGTGCAGCCCGGCGGCTCCGGCCCCAACCTGCTGCGCGTCTCGTCGGGCAAGGCCGACCTCGGCATCACCTCCGCCAACAACGCCTTCGACGCCTGGAACGGCCGCGACCCGGCGACCCCGGAGCACCCGATCAAGAACGTGCGCGGGCTGATGACCTTCTTCCCGAGCGCCATCCAGATCTGGGTCGACGCCAACTCCGACATCGAGACGCTCGAAGATCTCAAGGGCAAGCAGATGAGCGCCGGCCAGCCCGGCCAGACCTCCTGGCTCGCCTTCGAGAACCTCCTGTCGGTCTACGGCATGTCGATCGAGGACATCGAGTCGGACGGCGGCCAGCTGCACAAGTTGAGCTGGGCGGAATCGCAGAACGGCCTGCGCAACGGCCAGCTCGACGCGGTGATGTGGGTCTCCCTCTACCCCCACACCACGGTGCTCGAGAACGAGACCGCCCGCCCGATGCGCGCCCTCTCCTTCGACGAGGACAAGCTCGACGAGTATCTCGAAAAGTTCGGTGGCGGCTTCGAGAAGGTGACGCTCCCCGCGGGCCTCTATGGCGGTCAGGCCGAGCCCGCGCTGACGGTCGGCACCAAGACCTTCCTGTTCGCCAACGAGGACATGCCGGAAGAGACCGCCTACCGCATCGTGGAGACGATCTGGGACAATCTCGACCGCTTCCAGAAGACCCATGCCCTCCTGAAGTTCATGGACAAGGACACCGTGGGCAAGGGCATGGTGGTGCCGCTGCACCCCGGCGCCAAGAAGTTCTTCGACGAGAAGGGCATCCCCTACTCCGAATCGAAGCTCCAGTAAGCGCCGGGCCGCGCGGCCGTCGCGCCGCGCGGCTCCCCATCCCCTGCGAGGAGCCAGATCCTTGGACGACACGCCCCGCTCCGACACGCCTCCGCTGCTCGATTGGACGATCGGGGCCCTGGCCCTCGCCATGGTGGCCTTCCACCTCGCCGCCGCCTCGCCCTTCCTGCTGATGCCCAACCTCTTCCTGCGCGGGGTGCATCTGCTCTTCGCGCTGGTGATCGGCTTCCTCACCTACCGCCTGCGCTGCGGCCGGCCGGGACGGATCGTCGACGGCGTCTTGATCGCGCTGTCGCTCGTCTGCCTCGGCTATCTCATCGTCTTCAACCAGTCGATCGTGGTGCGCCCGCCCTGGACGCTGGAGGCGACGCCGCTGGAGCTCTTCGTCGCGCTCGGCACCATCGTGGTGGTGCTGGAGCTCACCCGGCGCACGCTCGGCTACACCATCACCATCCTCTGCCTCGTCTTCATCGCCTACGGCTTCGCCGGGCCCTATCTGCGCCACGTCGACTGGCTGCGGCCGCTCGCCCATCGCGGCGTCGGCATCAACGAGTTCGTCGACCAGATCTATTTCTCCTTCGAGGGCATCTTCGGCACGGCGCTCGGCGTGTCGACGGAGTTCATCTTTCTCTTCGTCGTGTTCGGGGCCGTCCTGCAAGTGATCGGCGGCGGCGAGTTCTTCATCGACGTGACGCGCGCCGCCACCGGCCGCAGCCGCGGCGGGCCCGCCAAGATGGCGGTGGTCGCGAGCGCCCTGATGGGCTCGATGTCGGGCAGCTCCGTCGCCAACGTCGCCACCACCGGGGCGCTGACGATCCCGCTGATGAAGCGGCTCGGCTACAAGAAGGAATTCGCCGGCGCGGTGGAGGCGGTGGCGTCGACCGGCGGCCAGATCACCCCGCCCATCATGGGCGCCGCCGCCTTCCTCATGGCGGCGATCCTCGGCATCGAATATCTTGAGGTCGCCCAGGCGGCGGTGCTGCCGGCGCTCCTCTTCTTCGGCGCCCTGCTCGCCGCCGTCCACTGGGAGGCGCTGAAGCAGGATCTCAAGCCGCTGGAGGAGGCGGGCGCCCGCCGCACCTGGGCGGCGCTGAAGGAAGGGTGGACCTTCCTCATTCCGCTCGTCGTCCTGGTGACGCTGCTGGTGGAAGGCTACACCGCGTCCTACTGCGCCTTCTTCGGCGTCGTGACGGCGCTCGCCGTGCCCTATCTGCGGCGCAGCACCTTCGTGCGGCCGGCCACGCTGGCGCGCGGGCTGCGGCTCGGCGCCGAGGGCGCGATCGTGGTCGCCATCGCCTGCGCCTCGGCCGGCATCATCGTCGGCATCGTGCAGATCTCGGGCCTCGGCTTCCGCTTCTCCAGCCTCGTGGTGGACTTCGCCGGCAACTCGCTGCCCGTGGCGTTGGTGCTCGCGATGGTGGCCTCGTTCATCTTCGGCATGGGGATGCCGACGACGCCGGCCTACATCATCCAGGCGACGCTCGTCGCCCCGGCGCTGATCGACCTCGGGGCCGACCCGCTGGCGGCGCACCTCTTCGTGTTCTACTTCGCGGTGCTCGGGCAGATCACCCCGCCGGTCGCGGTGGCGGCCTATGCGGCGGCCCCCATCGCCGGGGCGAGCGCGGCGGCCGTCGGATGGCGCGCCTTCGCGCTGGGGGCGCCGGTCTACATCATCCCTTTCTTCTTCGTGGCGAGTCCGGAGCTTCTGCTTCAGAGCCTCGAATGGTCGCTGGTGCCGACGCTCGCCCGCTGCGCGGTCGCCGTGGTGGCGATCGCGATGTCGATCGCCGGCTGGATGGGCGGGCGGCGCCTGCCTTGGTATGGCCGCATCGCGATCCTCGTCGCCGCCTGCCTCACCGTCTTTCCCGATCCGCTGGCCGACGCCGCCGCCGTCGTTCTGCTCGCCGGCACCTACGCGCTGCAGCGCCGCCTTGCCACAAGGACCGCGACACCATGACCGACATCCATCTCGCGCCGCCGGGCCGCGTGCGGCAACGCCTCACCGAGGCGGGCATCGGGCTGCCCGACCCGCACGTGACCCACTTCGACTATATCCCCGTGTCGATCCACGGGACCACCGCCTACCTCGCCGGCCAGATCCCCAAGACCGACGCCGACGAGATCCTCGTGACCGGCAGGCTCGGCGAGAGCGTCGGCGTGGAGGACGGCAAGGCGGCGGCGCGGCTCGCGGCGGGGCAGGGGCTCGCCTGGCTCGATGCCCTCGCCGGCGGTCTCGACAATGTGGCGCGGGTGCTGCGGATGGACTTCTTCTGCGCGGTGGACGATGCCTTCGCCGACATGTCGCTCGTGGCCGACGCCGCCTCGGGCATCCTCGTCGCGGCGTTCGGCGAGGCGGGGCGGCATCCGCGCTCCGTCATCGGCGTGCGCCGACTGCCGCGCAACTCGCCGGTCCTTCTCGATCTCGCCGTGGCGCTCCACGCGTCGCCGGCCAATGCGGCGCTGCCCGCGCGCCAACCCCAGGAGCCGCACCTCACATGAGCGACACCCCGATGCTGATCATCGACGGTCCCCAATATTGCAACTGGTCGGAGAAGATCTTCCGACAGATGCGCGAGGGCGGTGCCAGCGCGATTCACGTGACGATCTCCTACCATGAGACCTTCCGCGAGACCGTGTACGTGATGGAGACGTGGAACCGCTGGTTCGAGCGCTACAGCGATCTCATCGTGCCGGCGAAGACTGCGGCCGACGTGCGCAAGGCGCAGGCTGAGGGCCGCACGGCGATCGTCTTTGGTCTCCAGAATCCGTCGTCGATCGAGGACGATATCGATCTCGTTGAAATCCTCCACACCCTCGGCGTGCGCTTCATGCAGCTCACCTACAACAACCAGTCGCTGCTCGCGACCGGCTGCTACGAGGCGGAGGATCCCGGCATCACGCGCATGGGAAAGCAGGTCATCGCCGAGATGAACCGGGTGGGGATGGTGATCGACATGAGCCACTCGGCCGAGCGCTCCACCTTCGAGGCGATCGACCTGTCGTCGCGGCCGATCACGATCTCCCATGCCAACCCCTCGTCGTGGCATCCGGCGCTGCGCAACAAGTCGGACGAGCTCATTGCGGCGCTGACGGCGCGCGGCGGCATGCTGGGCTTCTCCACCTACCCGCATCACCTGAAGGACAAGTCCGACTGCACCCTCGAGAGCTACTGCACGATGATCGCCCGCACTGCCGAGCGCGTCGGGGTGGATCATCTGGGGCTCGGCTCGGACCTTTGTCAGGATCAGCCCGACAGCGTGGTGGAGTGGATGCGCAACGGTCGCTGGAGCCGCGAGCGCGACTACGGCGAGGGCACGGCCGCCAGCGCCGGCTTTCCGCCGCAACCGAGCTGGTTCCGCGACAACCGCGACTTCGGCGTCATCGCCGAGGGCCTCGCCGCCGTCGGCTTCTCCGGCGAGGAGGTGGCCAAGATCATGGGCGGCAACTGGCTCGCCTTCTTCGAGGCGTCGTTCGGCCCGAAGAGCTGACCCGTCGGGCAGGCCGCGGCCGGTGCGCGCCGCGGCCGCCCGCAGCGTAGGCGCGGGCGGTCAGACGACGCGGCTCTTGCCGAGCTTGCGGGCGAGGGTGCGCCGGTGCATTCCGAGACGGCGGGCGGCTTCGGAAATGTTGAAATCCACCTCCGCCAGAACCTCGTGGATGCGCTCCCACTCCAGTGTCTTGATGGACGTCGTGCGGGTTCCGAGCGGGATCGCGGTATCGCCGTCGCCGCGGGCGAAGGCGGCCTCGATGTCGTCGGTATTGGAGGGCTTGGCGAGGTAGTGGCAGGCGCCGAGCTTGATCGCCTCCACCGCCGTGGCGATGCTGGCATAGCCGGTGAGGACGACGATCTTCATGTCGCTGTCGTGCTGGTGGAGTGCCTTGACGCATTCGAGGCCCGACCCGTGGGCGAGCTTCAGATCCACCACCGCGTAGTCGGGCGTCTCCTCGGCGAGCGCGGCGTGCATCTCCACGAGGTCGGCGGCGACCGACACGGCATATTGGCGCCGCTCGAACGATTTGCGCAGGGTTCGCTGGAACACCGCGTCGTCCTCGATGATGAGAAGGGTGGGCTCAGCCTCCATCGGGCGTCTCCGCGGACAGGCGGCTCAGCGGCAGCGTGAGGACCACCGAAGCGCCGCCGGTGGCGCGGTTCTGCGCGCTCACCGTGCCACCGAGCTTGCGTACGACGTTGACCACCAGATAGAGACCGAGCCCGCCACCGGGTCGGTTCTTGCTGGAGCGGTAGGGCTTGCCGAATTCCGACAGCATCTCGGCGTCGAAGCCGGGCCCCTTGTCGTCGATCGTGATGATCAGGACGTTCGCCTTTCGCGTCGCGGTGACGCCGATCCACCCCGGCGAGGCTTCGAGCGCGTTGTCGAAGAGGCTCGCCACCACCTGCTTCAGCGCCGGGTCGGATAGGATCGGCTGGTCGGGATGGAAGCCGTTCCAGTAGTCCATCCGCTGCGGCGAGCGCACCGCGCGCCATTCCTCGACGAGCTCGTCGAGGAATGTGCCGACCGTCGTCTCGACCACCATCTCGCCGCGCGCTTCGCCGGACGACATGAGGATGCCGGACACGATGGCCTTGCAGCGATCGAGCTGGGTCTGCATGTCCTCCATCTCCTGCGCGATCTCCGGGTTGCGGGTGATCTCGGGCATCTTTCGCCAGTCGTTGAGGATCACCGACAGCGTGGCGAGCGGTGTGCCGAGCTCGTGGGCGGCGCCCGAGGCGAGGAGGCCCATGCGCACGATGTGTTCCTCCTCCGCGGCCTGACGCCGGAGATCGGCGAGGCGCGCGTCCCGCTGCCGTAGATTGCTGTTGATCTTCTCGATGAAGAAGACCAGCAGCCCCGCCGTCAGCAGGAAGCAGATGAGGCTGCCCTGCAGCTGCAGCGGCGCCATGAAATGCTCCGAGCCGGGCGGAAGCTTGAGGCGGATGGTGTCACCCATCAGAGCGAGGAAGCACGCAATCGTCACGCCGACCAGCGCCCATGCGGACCACGCTTCGAGCAGCACCGCCGACAGGATGATCTGCAGCAGGAACAGCATGACGAAAGGGTTCGACGCCCCGCCACTAAAATAGAGCTGCACCGTGAGCAGTGCAACATCGAGGAGGAGTTGGACGAAGAGTTCCGGGTTCGACACCGGGTGGCCATGCCGATGGCGCCAGAGCGTCGCGACGTTCAGCCCGAGAAGGAGCAGGACGACGAGACCCATCGGCCAGAGCGGCAGCTCGATCTTAAGGACGTACTGCACGAACAGGATGGTCAGAACCTGGCCGGTCGCGGCGATCCACCGCAGCTGCGTGAGGAGCAGGAGGTTCTGCCGATTGGCCGCTTCGCCGATCGGGACGACGCGCTCTGTACCGGCCTTCACGCCGGCGTCGCCCGTCCACGCCGGGCCGGATCGTCGGGTTCCGCCGCGCGCCCCTTCACGAAGACCAGGCCGCCGGCGAACAGCGCCATCGCCGCGAGCGCGAACCAGGTCAGCGCGTAGACGAGGTGGGAGTTGGGGAACGACACCACGGTGAGGCCGCCGATCGGCAGCGCGCCGGGCGCCCCGGGCCGGGCGTCGGCGTCGACGAAATAGGAGGGGGCGACGTCGGTGGCGCCCAGCGTCTCGGCGATGGCGGGGACGTCGCGCGAGTACCAGCGCCCGGCCTCGGGCCGGTTGCTGCGCAGGAAGCCGCCGCCGAGCTCGCTGATCCGGACGAGCCCCGTCACCACGGTCTCGTCGGCCGGGCGCGGGTCGGCGCGCCGATCCGCCGGCACGAAGCCGCGATTGACCAGTACCGTGAACCCCGCGTCGGTGACGAACGGCGCGACGACCCAGAAGCCGCCGCCCCGCGCCGTCACCGCCTGCACCAACGCATCGCCGTCGGAAAAATGCCCCGTCATGATGACGTGCTTATACTCGATTTCGCTGTCGCTGAGCGTGGGCCACTCTGCCGGCCCCGGCGGCGCGGCGGGGGCGGCCGCGATGCGGGCATCGACCCGCGCGATCAGATCGCGCTTCCATTCGCGCCGTTCGAGCTGCCAGACGCCGAGCGAGACCAGCACGGCGCACAGGACGAGGGCGCACGCGAGGGCCGACAGCCGGGCGCCGATGGACCGGGTGCCGCTCCTCACAGCACTCCCATGTCATGCGTCGGCATCATGTTGGTGTTGAGGTGGTACATGACCCACAGCGAGCCGCTGATGGCGATCACCACCACGATCAGCGTGAACACCAGCGAGGTCATGATCCAGCCGCCCTCCGAGCGCGGGTCCATGTGCAGAAAGTACACCATGTGCACGACGATCTGCACAACCGCGAGAGCGACGACGATGAACCCCGTCGTCTGCGCGTCCGGCAGCGGCATGTCCATGACGAGCCAGAACGGGACGGCCGTCAGGATCACCGAGAGGATGAAGCCGGTGAGGTAGCCGGCGAGCGTGCCGTGCGCGGCGCCGCCGTGGCCATGGTCGCCATGGCCGTCGTCGTGTCCGTGTTCGACGACGTGCTCGCGTCCGTAGCGGTCGTGGTGGGCGATACTCATCGCAGCATTCCGAGAAGGTAGACGAAGGTGAAGACGCCGATCCAGATGACGTCGAGGAAGTGCCAGAACAGCGACAGGCACATGAGACGCCGCTGGTTGGCTTCGATCAGCCCTTGCCGGCGCACCTGAACCATCAGCGTGACGAGCCAGACGATGCCGAACGTCACGTGCAGGCCGTGCGTTCCGACCAGCGTGAAGAACGCCGACAGGAAGCCGGAGCGCTGCGGCCCGGCGCCGATGTGGATGAAGTGGGTGAACTCGTAGAGCTCGATGCCGATGAAGGCGGCGCCGAAGAGGCCGGTGACGGCGAGCCAGAACAGCGTCATCCGCGTGCGGCCCTTCACCATCTCCAGCATGGCGAAGCCGTAGGTGATGGAGGACAGGAGCAGCATCGTCGTGTTCACGGCGACGAGGTCCAGCTCGAAGAGGTCCCTGGGCGCGGGGCCGGCGGCGTAGTTGCCGCCGAGCACGCCGTAGGTGGCGAACAGGATCGCGAAGATGAGGCAGTCGCTCATCAGGTAGATCCAGAAGCCGAGCATCGTGGAGGAGCCCTCCGGATGGTGCGGCTCCTCGGCGAGGTGGAAGCGGACCTCCTCCTCGGTGGCGGCGTGGGTCATGGCGGCGCTCATTGGGCGGCCACCGCGGCGAGCTGCACCGTGCGCGCCTCTTCGGTGTGCGTCACCACGTCGGCGGGGATGTTGTAGTCGCGGTGGTAGTTGAACGTGTGGTGGATCGCGTAGCCGATCATCGCGATGAACGACAGCGCCGCCAGCCACCAGATGTACCAGATGAGGGCCAGCGCCAGCACCAGGGCGCAGCCGGCGAGGATCACGCCCGTGCCGGTGTTCGACGGCATGTGGATGGGCCGGTAGCCGGCGAGCGGACGCCGGTAGTTCCGCGCCTTCATGTCCGCCCAGGCGTCGGTCGCGTGGACCAGCGGCGTGAAGGCGAAGTTGTAGTCGGGCGGCGGCGAAGACGTCGCCCATTCCAGCGTGCGCCCGTTCCAGGGGTCGCCGCTGGCGTCGCGATATTCGGCCCGCTTCCAGATCGAGATGGCGTACTGGAGCAGCATCGCGCCGATGCCGCAGGCGATCAGTGCCGCGCCGGCGCCGGCGATGATGAACCAGATCTGCAGCGACGGGTCGTCGAACACCCGCATGCGTCGCGTCACGCCCATCAGGCCGAGGATGTAGAGCGGGGCGAAGGCGGCCCAGAAGCCGACCACCCAGCACCAGAAGGAGACGAGGCCCCAGAACTTGTTCAGCCGGAACCCGAACGCCTTGGGCCACCAGTAGTTGATCGCCGCGAACGACCCGAACAGCACGCCGCCGATGATCACGTTGTGGAAGTGGGCGACGAGGAACAGCGAGTTGTGCAGCACGAAGTCCGCCGGCGGCACCGCGAGGAGCACGCCCGTCATGCCGCCGATGACGAAGGTCAGCATGAAGGCGACGGTCCACATCATCGGCAACTCGAAGCGGATGCGGCCGCGATACATCGTGAAGAGCCAGTTGAACATCTTCGCCCCCGTTGGGATCGAGATGATCATCGTGGTGATGCCGAAGAACGAGTTGACGCTCGCTCCCGATCCCATGGTGAAGAAGTGGTGCAGCCACACGAGGTAGGACAGGATGGTGATGACCACCGTCGCGTAGACCATCGACGTATAGCCGAACAGCCGCTTGCCGCAGAACGTGGCGGTGACTTCGGAGAATACGCCGAACAGCGGCAGGATCAAGATGTAGACTTCAGGGTGGCCCCAGATCCAGATGAGGTTCACGTACATCATCGGATTGCCACCGAAGTCGTTCGTGAAGAAGTTGGTGCCGATGTAGCGGTCGAGCGACAGGAGCACGAGCACGGCCGTCAGCACCGGGAAGGAGGCGACGATGAGGACGTTGGTGCACAGGCTCGTCCACGTGAAGATCGGCATCTTCATGAGGCTCATGCCCGGGGCCCGCATCTTGAGGATGGTGCAGATGAGGTTGATGCCCGACAGCGTGGTGCCGACACCGGCGACCTGTAGCCCCCAGATATAGTAGTCGACTCCGACATAGGGACTGGCGCCGAGGCCGGAGAGCGGCGGGAAGGCGAGCCAGCCCGTCTGCGCGAACTCGCCGACGAACAGCGAGGCCATGACGATGATCGCGCCCGCCGTCGTCATCCAGAACGAGAAGTTGTTGAGGAACGGGAACGACACGTCGCGTGCGCCGATCTGCAGCGGCACCACGTAGTTCATCAGACCCGTGACGAACGGCATCGCCACGAAGAAGATCATGATGACGCCGTGCGCGGTGAACACCTGGTCGTAGTGGTGGGCGGGCAAATAGCCTTCCGAACCGCCGAAGGCCATTGCCTGCTGCAGGCGCATCATGATCGCGTCGGAGAAGCCGCGCAGGAACATGATGAGACCGAGGACCATGTACATGATGCCGATCTTCTTGTGATCCACGCTGGTGAACCACTCGCGCCACAGGAAGCCCCACAGGCGGAAGTAGGTGAGCGCGCCGACGAGGGCCGCCGCGCCCAGCGCGACGACGGCGAAGGTCACGACGAGGATCGGCTCGTGGAACGGGAACGCGTCAAGGGTCAGTCGCCCGAAGATCGGGCTGACGGGAACAGTCGTTGGAACAGCCATCGGATCAGAGATTTTTCAAGAGATCGGGGAGCGACGACGTGCGGATCGGGGTCATCGCGGATGGGCCGGGACGGGGCAGCCCTCGCCCGGCCAGCGGCGTGAAGCGGTCGCGCATGGGGGCGCCGTCGCGCTCCACGAGCCCGGCCATCGCCTCTTCCTTCGTGCACAGGGACTGCACGTAACTCGGCTCGTTGCCGAAGACGGCGGTGCCGCGGCGGGCGAACTTGTCGTAGGTGAGCGGCAGCGTGTTGTGGATGCCGGCGAGGCCGAGGCCGCCCCGCGCGTCGATCGCCATCATCTCGCTCATGCACATCTTGCCGGGGTCGACGCACATGTTCACGATGAGATCGAAGAGGTTCTCCGCCACGCCGTTGTAGAGCTCTACCGGCACGCCCTCGCTGGGGCGCTCCAGCGCGAGGTAGGTGGCGCGGTCGAGCGTCGCCTCGCTGTCGCGGGCCTTCTGGACCCAGGCGTCGAAGCCGGCCTCGTCGACGCCGTGGAAGGCGAAGCGCATCTTGGAAAAGCCGGCGCCGGAGTAGTTGGAGGAGAAGCCTTCATACTCGCCCGGCGCGTTGATGACGCCGTGCAGCGTCGTCTCCATCCCCGGCATCGTATAGATCATGCCGGCGAGGGCGGGGACGAAGAAGGCGTTCATCACCGATGTGGACGTCAACTTGAAGCTGATCGGCCGGTCGACCGGCGCGGCGAGCTCGTTGACCGACGCGATGCCGTACTGCGGCAGGATGAACAGCCACTTCCAGTCGAGCGAGACGACCTCGACCTCGAGCGGCTCCACCTCCTCGGCCAAGGGGGTCGCGTGGTCGATCCGACCGAGCGGCCGGTAGGGGTCGAGCAGGTGCGTGTCGGCCCAGGTGAACGCCCCGAGCGCGATGATGATGAGCAGCGGCACCGCCCACACGGCGAGCTCGATCTGCGTCGAGTGGTCCCACTCCGGCTCGTAGCGCGCTTTGGCGCTGCTCGCCCGATAGCGGATCGCGAAGACCACCGTCAGCACCATGACGGGAATGATGACGAGGAGCATCAGGCCCGTCGCGATGTAGATGAGATTGCGCTGCTGTGCAGCGACATCCCCGGACGGGTCGAGCACGACCATGTTGCACCCGCCGAGGAAGCCGGCGAGCAGGAGGAGTGGAGTCAGGCGGACAAACGGCATGAGCAACTGCGAACAGATGTGGTGGGTAACCGCGCTGCTAGCCCGGTCCGCCGGCGGGCGACATTGGACAGTTTGCCCAATCCCCTCCGCCGCCGCCGTTCGGGCATAGGGTGGAGCGATGGCGTGTCACCCGCGCCCGACCGCATGCCGAGTGCCCGATGGGAAGTATTGATGACAACTGAAGCAATGACTGAACGCGATGCCCGCGTCGTCAACACACGTCACGAAGACGTCAATCCGGCGGATATTGCCGTTGGCGTCATCATCGGTCGCACTTCCGAGTTCTTCGATTTCTTCGTGTTCGCGATTGCCTCGGTGATCGTGTTTCCGACCCGCGTATTTCCCTACGTCGATCCGCTCACCGCGACGCTCTATTGTTTCGCGATTTTCGCGCTGGCGTTCGTCGCCCGGCCGTTCGGCTCCGCCCTCTTCATGGCGATCGACCGCGCCTACGGCAAAAGCGCAAAGCTGACGGTCGCCCTGTTCATGCTCGGCTCGGCGACCGTGGCGCTCGGCTTCCTCCCCGCCTACGACGTCATCGGCCGGTGGTCGGCGGTCATCCTCATCATCTTGCGGATCCTTCAGGGTCTCGCTCTCGGCGGCTCGTGGGACGGGCTCGCCTCGCTCCTCGCCCTCAACGCGCCGGAAGGGCGGCGCGGCCTCTACGCGATGGTCCCGCAGCTCGGCGCGGCGGTCGGCTTCCTCGTCGCGAGTGGCCTCTTCGCCTACTTCGTCGCGATCCTGTCGCCGGCAGACTTCTACGACTGGGGCTGGCGCTATCCCTTCTTCGTCGCCTTCGCGATCAACGTCGTCGCCCTGTTCGCGAGGCTGCGCATCGTGGTGACGCCGGAGTACACGCGCCTCTTCGACGCGCGCGAGCTGCGGCCGGAGCCGATCTTCGCCATGCTGCGCAACGAGGGACGCACCGTCGTGATCGGCGCCTTCACGCCGCTCGCCACCTTCGCCCTCTTCCACATGGTGACGGTGTTCCCGCTCTCGTGGATCTTCCTCTACACCAAGGAGCGGCCCTGGCAGTTCCTCACCATCGAGGCGGCGGGCGCCGTCGTCTTCATGCTGGCAATCATCGCCTCGGGTCTGTTGGCCGACCGCTATGGTCGGCGCCGGGTGCTGTGGATCTGCGCGGCGTTGACGGCGGCGTTCAGCGGCTTCGCCCCCCAGCTCCTCGACGTGGGCTTCATCGGCGAGATCTGGTTCATGTTCTCCGGCTTCGCGCTGCTCGGCATCACGTTCGGACAGTCGTCCGGCGCGGTCGCCTCGGGCTTTTCCCAAAAGTACCGTTACACCGGGTCGGCCGTCACCTCCGACCTCGCGTGGCTGGTCGGCGCGGGGTTCGCACCGCTGGTGGCGCTCTTCCTCGCCTCGCAGTTCGGCCTTATCGCGGCCGGCGCCTACCTCCTCTCGGGCGCGCTCGTGACGCTTCTCGCGCTGCGCCTCTCCGATCGCTGGGGCATCGTCCCGGCCCCCGTGGACCAGCCCTGAGCCCGGCCTTCCCCGCACGTTCGCAAGAGTAGAGACATGCGTCGTTCACTATTCGCCGCCGTCGGCGTGGTTGCACTCGTGGCCGTCGCCGGCGTTCTCCTCGTCGGCACGCGTGGCGAGCGCGGCGGCGCCGAGGCGAGCACCACCATCGGCGGTCCGTTCAGCCTCACCACGCACACCGGCGCCACGCTGTCCGACAGCGACCTGAAGGGCACCCCGTTCGCGGTCTTCTTCGGCTTCACCCATTGCCCGGAGATCTGCCCGACGACGCTGTGGGACATGTCGCTCGCTCTGAAGGAGCTCGGCCCCGACGCCGACCGGCTGAAGGTGCTCTTCATCACCGTCGATCCGGAGCGCGACACGCCGGAGTTCCTGGGGCACTATCTCGGTGCCTTCGACCCGCGCATCATCGGCCTCATCGGTTCCGAAGCCGAGCTCGCCGAGCTCGGCCGCGACTACCACGCCTACTGGGAGAAGGTCCCCACCAAAGACGGCGGCTACACGATGAACCACACCGCCTCTGTCTACCTGATGGACGCGGACGGCCACTTCGTCGACACCATCGGCTACGGCGAGGACCCCTCGACGCGCCTCGCAAAGCTGCGCCGGCTGATCGACGGCTGACGCCGCGCGACCACTTCTGGCCGCAGGGCGGCCGCGTTCATACGATCTGTCGAGAAGGTGAAGCCGGACTGCGGCGCGGGTCTCACCCTCTTCGGCGGCGGCGCGGCAACGGTCCTATGACCCTCCTCCTACCGCCCCGTGCGGGCGCCGGATCAGATCTCCGTCGCGACCTGGGTGCCCGGCCGCATCCGTGGCGATGCGCGCCTCGCCTTTCGGCTCGGCCGGGTTCACCAAGCCCTCGTGTCCTTTGCCTCGCGCTTTTCCACTTTGCGGTGGCGCTTCCAGAACTGCCGTTTGACGATGCGGCGGAGATGCTTCCACCATTCGGGCGAACCCACGAGGTGCCCCTTCTTGACGTGCGCCATCTCATCGCCTCCGGGTTCCCGACCACGCATATAGGATGCGAACGGCCGGTGCGACACCAAGGGCACGGGGGTAGTGTCTCAGTTTGAATTTATTCGCTGAGTAGGCGGCGGATCTCTCGGCGCTCTAGCCACTCAGCGTGTTTGCGCAGTGCTGCCCACAGCACGTGGTCAAACACCCAGCGCTGCTTCGGCGTAAGAGAGTCCAGGCCGAAATCGATCGCCTGCTGCGCAACGCCGTACGCGGGTGTGCCCTCTTCAAGGTAGCCGGCATCCACAGCAGCTTCGACCATGTCCGCCAGCTCGAAATCGATATGATCGTTGTGGCCCATGCAATCGGCTCCCCATCGCGACATCCCACGTGAACCTATATATGCTTACCGGTAAGCATATGGGAAAGGGACCATGCCGACAGGACCTAAAGGACAGAAGCGCCCCGCCGACGTGATCGGCAACGCCGTGAAGGTGATGAAGATCGCGACGGGCGAGGAAGCCGAAGACATCCCGGCGAAGCCGGAGAAGGATGAGGCTGCCGCAGCAATGGGGCGGAAGGGTGCCGCTTCGCGCAAGGAAAAACTGACGCCCGAGCGGCGGAGGGAGATCGCGCGGGATGCCGCCTTAAAGCGGTGGGAAACAACCCGCGAATCATAACAGTGCGCATATTTTGACCTTGATTTTGTAAAATGTGGGGCGTACTGCAAGGGCACTCATCGGAGATGATGCTGCTCATGCCGCTGCCATTAGAAGACTACGTACGTCAAGTTTTGCTAGAGAACGGCCGTGGAGCAAAAATCCACGAGGCCGTTGCCGAGGGATGGGCAGCGTTTCAATCGCTATACCCTCAGCGCCATCAGTGGCGACGAAAGTCCTCATCCCGCCACATGATGTGGGAAGAGGTTGCGCAGCGGCTCGCGGTGATAGCCGCCGATGATCAAGGAATAGATGCTGTCGAACATCAGGACACGCTTTCATTGATCGTAGAAGGCGCTGTATTGATTAGGCTGAAACACGCTGATACCACTCTGATCACGCAAAATTTCCCAACGGCTGAGGCTCGGGCGTTCGATGACCACGAACAAGACTTGTTCGGGTACGCCGGTCTACAGAGGGTGCGCCTCTGCTATGTTTTGAACCGATACGAAACTGCCTTACTCTGGGTTGGTATTGCAGCCCACGACAAGGGAAGTTTCTTGTGGAAGCTTGAGTTGGAGGCAGCAGGCGCCGTTCAGAGCATACCGCAGCTGCCATTGCCGGCTCCAACCGAGGATACATCGAGGTTCGCACGTATTAAACGCAGCGCGAGCGATCAAGACCAAGCAAACAAAAAGCGCAATGGCTGAACCCTATGTCTCAGCATCTAAATCACGAAATGCTGCTTCTCGCGAGGCAGTACCGAGGGAGGAGTCAATCTCAGGTGGCTGACGCTGCCGGCTTAGATCAAGGGCACTATTCTCGACTTGAGCGCGGGCTACTCAATGGTGAACCTGGGGAGGCGACTATCGTAGCTGTCGCGAACGCTTTGGGCTTCCCTAAATCATACTTCTTTCAGAGTGATGAGATAGCGGGACTACCGCTTAGCGTTCACGAGCCAGCTTGGCGTAAGCGGGCATCGGTGGCCGCCGGCGAGTTAAAGCGCCTCCATGCTGAACTGAATCTCCGCATCATGCACATCAGGCGCTTCCTTCAGGCGGTCGACATCGAGGCTGAGCGTCCGCTGCCATCTATTGATGCCGATGAAGCGGGAGGGGCGGATAAGGTCGCATTGCTAATTCGCCGAGCTTGGATGGTGCCAGATGGCCCGGTGAAGAATCTTACTGCGCTGTGTGAGCGCGCTGGCATTCTTGTAGTCCATTGCAAATTTTCTGAAAGAATTGATGGCGTAACCATGCGCATACGCGACGTTCCTCCATTGATTTTTTTAAATACTAATGCGCCATCAGATCGCATGAGGCATTCGCTCGCCCATGAGCTTGGGCATCTTATCATGCACCGCGTGCCGACATCCTCCATGGAAGACGAAGCGGACCTTTTCGCCAGCGAGTTTTTGGCGCCAATAGCGCAACTACGCTCCGACCTGATCGGAGGGCGAATAACTCTTGATCGACTTGTTCGCCTTAAGGGGTATTGGAAAGTTTCCGTCGCCTCTTTGTTATATAGGGCGACGAGATCCGGGTTACTCACGCAGAACCAAGCTGGGTATTTATGGCGCCAACTGAGTTCTCGCGGCTGGAAGAAGAGGGAGCCAGAGGAAACGCAATTCGAGCGTGAACAGCCACGGCTATACCCACAAGTGATTGCGCTGCACGAAAACGACCTCGGATACGACCCGAGTGATATTGCAAGGATGCTGCATATCGACCTGGAGGATGTTCGATCTTTGTATGGCCTTGCGGCTGACGACGGCAAGCGCCGACACCTACGCGTGATAAAATGAACTTTCATGCTTGACGTAAAGCACGGAAATTCACACATATGGGCTATGAACAAGTTGCCCATCAAATCCCGCGCGACGATCCTCAACATGCTGGTGGAGGGTACCTCGATGCGGTCAATCAGCCGCATGACGGGCGTGTCCATCAACACGGTCACGAAACTCCTGGTGGACGCAGGCACCGCCTGCGCCGCCTACCACGATGAGACGGTGCGCGGCGTGGCAGCGAAACGCGTCCAGTGCGATGAGATTTGGTCCTTCACCTACGCCAAGCAGAAGAACGTCGCCGGCGCGAAGGCCGCCCCGGAAGAGGCTGGCGATACGTGGACGTGGACCGCGCTCGACGCGGATAGCAAGCTCATCATCAGCTACCTCGTGGGCGGCCGTGATGCTGGCGAGGCTTACGAGTTCATGTCGGACGTGGCCGACCGCCTCGCTAATCGGGTGCAGCTCACGACAGACGGCCATCACGCCTATCTGGACGCTGTCGAAGAAGTCTTCGGCGCCGACGTGGACTATGCTCAGCTCGTGAAGCTCTACGGCGCCGCGCCGGAAGGCGCCAAGGGACGATACAGCCCCGCCGAGTGCACCGGCATCCGCAAGCGCCGCGTAGAGGGCCGCCCCGATGAGGCGCACGTCTCCACCTCCTACGTGGAGCGCCAGAACCTTTCGATGCGGATGCACATGCGCCGCTTCACGCGGCTGACAAACGGCTTCTCAAAGAAGGTCGCGAACCACACGCACATGGTCTCTCTCTATACCGTCTGGTACAACTTCTGTCGCATCCACAAGACGCTGCGCGTGACGCCTGCGATGGAGGCTGGCATCAGCGACACGCTGCGCGATTGCGAGTGGATCGTGGGTCTGATCGACGCCGCTGCGCCGGCGCGGAAGCGAGGTGTCTACAAAAAGAAATCTCAGGCTGGCGCCTGAGCGCGGGCACGCCAAATATCCAAAAGTCGGAAAGCTGCATCTAGTGACGCAGCTTTCGCCAAGACGGCAATTCCGCCCCCAATTGGCCTGTCATCGACCTCGTAGATGAAATAACCGCGAGCACCGCCGAGTTGGGTTACGCTTGTATTGCAAAGCGTTCTTTCGGATAGTTGAGATATGCAGATTTGACGATGGTCATCGATTTTCTCAACTACGAAAAATTCATCGCTCATGGTGCCCTCATGACAGACATTCGACGGCGACCGACTCCACGCATCTCCGCGAACGACCTTGCCAGATACATGGTTTCTACCGAGTCTGGGAAGATCGGCATCATCCGCCGAGCACGGGAGTCCTCCACACCTGGACGCATACGGTATACGGATGCCAAGGATATTTTGAAGGCTGCTCTTATCGATCCGGCAGGGGAAAGGCGTATTATTGCCGCGGGGCGTGACATGTTTGATCAGCGGGTTGATGACGCCTCTCTGTCGGACTTCGTGCGTGACGACGCCGCAAAATCGCTCGATGCGTTTGACGCATTCGACCGGATGCGGAACGAGATCGCTGGCTTCGATTACCAGCCGGCCCCGAAGCGCCAGCCCAAGCTCACCTTGGCCGATGTGCCGGTATCGGTGTATGCGGATGTCCTCATACACCGGGACTACAGAGGCGTTGGGCAGATCGGCGGGGCAATCTTCCGAATGACCCTCCCTGATGAGGAGGAAGGAGAGTCCGCAACGACGAAGCGCCGCGAGATGGGCCTATACGCCGCGACGCTGGTGCAAATGCACATACGGGAAAATCTGGCTGGTAACCGCACTCCGGCCCATCAGCTATGCTGGGCCATCGACGTGCAATGTGGCGAGAAGCACATTGCTCCACGGACCTATGCGCAGCGTGCGCAGAACCTCGAAAATGCCTGCCGGTTCATCGCTGCAATGTGGGACCGCGTCTAAGTTAGAAATTCAAACTGAGACACTACCGGCACGGGCGGCCAGTTGCGAACCGCGACGTCGCCGTGGGGTCTCCCACGGCAGTCCGCAGCCTCGCGTCGGCCCGTCGTGCGCGTCTCGAATGGAGTGTTCTCGACTTGGCACCGAGATCGGATCGGCGCCGTCACGCCCCGCCCGCGGGACAGCACCCAGTACGCCTCTTCGACGGGCGGTCGTCCCCTCGCGTGCAATCTGGGCGATCGCACAGTTTCCCGCGCCCGATATGTCGGGCCCGGTCGCGTAAGGTATTGGGGAGACTGGTGGAGCCGAGGGGATTCGAACCCCTGACCTCTGCAGTGCGATTGCAGCGCTCTCCCAACTGAGCTACGGCCCCCGTGGGCGCGGGTATGGGATTGCGCGGCGGCAAAGTCAACATGATTGAAAGGCTTGCCGCTCCATCACCGACGAAAAATCGCGCCGCTCAGATTGACGACCAAAGGAGCCATCGTGATCGTCTTCCTCCAGATCCCGTTCGGTGCGGGGATGGGCGCCTATGAGACGCTGCGCGCGGCTCTCGGGGCCGAGCACGTCGGATGGGTGGGGCGCAACGTTTCGATCGATGCGCTGCGCAAGGGGCTGCCCGGGCGGCAATATAAGGTGCTCGGCGGGGCGATCACCATGGCTCACCTCGAGGCGCTCGAGGGGATCAGCCTGTTCACCGTCGTCACCAGCGATCCGGTGGCGCGCACCCTCGGCCAATGGGTGTCGGTGGAGCAGAACTCCGAGCATCCGCAGCACGTCGTGTCGCAGACCCTCTTCCTGCGCGAGGTGCTGGAGCTGAACCATCCGTTCACCGGGCTCCTCACCAACGCCCTCACGCGCTTTCTGACGCCGTCGCGCAAGCCGCCCACAGTGGGCTTCGCGACGAGCGTCCTGTCCGAATATCCCTTTCTGGTCGGCGATGCCGCCAACCCCGAGCCCTATGCCGAGGCGCTGGCGACCGAGCTCGGCCTCGCCCCCGACGCACTCGACGCGGACGCCTTCCGCGCGCGCAACCGCGGCCAGCCGAACGAGGAGATGCGCAAGCTCCTGGAGAAGGCCAACCTGGAGGACATCCGGGTGATCAAGGAGATCGCTCGGCGGCGGGGAGATCAGCCGGTGCTGCGCACCTAGCGCGCTTACCGCTCAGGTTGGATCAACCTGAGCGGGACGTGCTCTCGAGGGGCTCCACCCGGCCATGACGTCGGCCACAAAAAAAGGCGCCCCGAGGGGCGCCTTTTCGCGTTGGGTGGATGGGCCTCAGGCGGCCATCTCCTTCTCGAGGCGGGCGGCGACGGAATCGAGGAAGCCCGTGGTGGTCTCCCAGTTCTGGTCGGCGCCGACGAGCAGGGCGAGGTCCTTCGTCATGTGACCGTCCTCGATGCAGCCGACGGTGGCCTTCTCGAGGGTGTCGGCGAACGCGGCGAGGTCCTTGTTGTCGTCGAGCTTGGCGCGGTGGGTGAGGCCACGCGACCAGGCGAAGATCGAGGCCGTCGAGTTGGTCGAGGTCTGCTGACCCTTCTGGTGCTGGCGATAGTGGCGCGTCACGGTGCCGTGGGCGGCCTCGGCCTCGACGGTCTGGCCGTCCGGGGTCATCAGCACCGAGGTCATCAGGCCGAGCGAGCCGAAGCCCTGGGCCACGGTGTCGGACTGCACGTCGCCGTCGTAGTTCTTGCAGGCCCAGACGTAGCCGCCGGACCACTTCATGGCGGAGGCCACCATGTCGTCGATCAGACGGTGCTCGTAGGTGAGGCCCTTCTTCTGGAACTCGGCCTTGAACTCGGCGTCGTAGATGTCCTGGAAGATGTCCTTGAAGCGGCCGTCGTAGGCCTTCAGGATCGTGTTCTTGGTCGACATGTAGACCGGATAGCCGCGCATCAGGCCGTAGTTCAGCGAGGCGCGGGCGAAGTCCTTGATCGACTCGTCGATGTTGTACATCGACATGGCGACGCCCGGGCCCTTGAACTCGTACACTTCGCGGGTGTCGGCCTCGCCGCCGCCTTCGGGGGTGAAGGTGATCGTCAGCTTGCCCGGGCCCGGCACCACGAAGTCGGTGGCGCGGTACTGATCGCCGAACGCGTGGCGGCCGATGATGATCGGCTGGGTCCAGCCCGGCACCAGGCGCGGCACGTTGCGGCAGATGATCGGCTCACGGAAAATCACGCCGCCGAGGATGTTGCGGATGGTTCCGTTGGGGGAACGCCACATCTTCTTGAGGCCGAACTCTTCCACGCGGGCCTCGTCCGGCGTAATCGTCGCGCACTTGACGCCGACGCCGTGCTTCTTGATCGCGTTGGCCGCATCGACGGTCACCTGGTCGTCGGTGGCGTCGCGATGCTCGACGCTGAGGTCGTAGTATTCGAGCTGGATGTCGAGATAGGGGTGGATGAGTTTGTCTTTAATGTACGCCCAGATGATGCGGGTCATCTCGTCCCCATCCAGTTCCACGACGGGGTTTGCCACCTTGATCTTCGCCATTCCAGGACCTTGCATCTCTACCGATTGGGGAAGCCGCGTGCGCCGCGGCATGGGTGGGCTTTAGCATGGCCGATAGGACGGGGGAAGTTGCCGCGGCGCCGGCGATCGTGCTCGCGGCGCCGCAGCTCGGCGAGAATATCGGCACCGCGGCCCGCGCGATGGCGAATTTCGGGGTGACGGACCTGCGTCTCGTCGCCCCACGCGACGGCTGGCCAAACGAAAAGGCCCGGTCCGCCTCGTCCGGCGCTGATCACGTGATCGATCATGTGCGCGTGTTCGACACCGTCGCCGAAGCTGTGGCGGACCTTTCGTTCGTGATCGCCACCACGCGGCGCCCGCGCGGCTTCACCAAGCGCGTGGAGGGGCCGGCGGACGGCCTCGCCGAGCTCGTGGGTCACGCCCGGCGCGGCGCCCGGACCGGCATCCTCTTCGGCCGCGAGCGCTGGGGGCTCGAGAACGACGAGGTGGCCCAGGCGAACATCATCGTCACCTTCCCGGTCGACCCCAACTTCGCCTCCCTCAACATGGCGCAGTCGGTGCTGCTGATGGCTTACGAATGGCGTCGGGCCATGGGGCTCGCCGCCGACATCGCCGAGTCCGATGCCGTCCCGGCGACGCGCGAGGAGGTGAACGGGCTGTGGCGCCACCTCGTGAGCCTCTTGGAGCCGAGCGGCTACTTCCGGCCCGATGACATGGCGAAGAAGATGGAGCGCAATCTCCTCCTCATCCTGTCGGACGCGGGGTGGGACAAGCAGCAGGTGCGCACCCTGCGCGGTGTGCTCGCCCATCTCGGCCGTCGCGCCGAAGCCGTCGAGCCGGTGGCGGAGGCCGAGGACGGCCCGAACGAATCCTGAGCGGCGCGTCGCGCCGGCTCGACCGATCCGCCGATGCGCACGGCGCACGGCCGACGAAACGTCAAACTGGGAGGCCTCGCCATGTCGCCCCACCTGCGCCAGGCGCTGCTCGGCACCTTGATGGCCACCGCGCTGTGGTTCGTCGCCTTTCCGCTCGTGGCGGGGGAGGGGAGCGCGGCCTACGTCTCCGTCAGCCACGTCGTGGGCACGGCGATCTTCGCGGTGCTGTTCTTCGCGTTCACCCTGGTGGTCGCCCGCCTTCAGCGCTGACGTGTCGGTGCGGGGAGCGGGCGGCGCCGGGAGCACCGCCCGATGGCGCCGCCTACTTGCGGCGGGCGAAGACGATGCCTTCGCGCGTCTCCTGAAGCGCCCGCTGGGCGAGATCGAGCGCCTTGGCGCGGTGGCCACCCTTGCCGGACGACGCCCGCTGGAGGGAGGCGATTGCCTGCTGCAGATAGCGCACGGCGTCGTGCATGTTGTCCTGGTCGGCGAGAGCCTCGGTCGACACCGTGGCCGTCGCAGCGGCGGCGGCGGTGCCCAAAATGGCGCCGCGGCGCGTGATCTGATCCATGGGCTTGTCCTTTCTTGTCGTGGGGCGCCGCGAGGCGGCACCAAGGGATAGACTATGTTTCCTATCGTGAAGATGAAAGGAAACGGTCGCCTTCAGACAAGCATCTGGATGTCGCCGTCGATCGCCACCGCCTGGCCGGAGATGGTCCGCCCGCGAGGCGAGGCGAGGAACACCATCTGGTCGGCGAGTTGGCGGGCGGTGACCATGGTGCGCAGCGAGACGCGCGACAGCGCCTCCGCCTCGATGTCGGCGACCGCCACGTTGCGCGCCCGGGCCTTGCCTTCGAACACCCGCTGGATGCGTTCGCCTTCCACCACGCCGGGCAGGATCGCGTTGCAGCGGATGCCGAACGGGCCGAGCTCGACGGCGAGCGACTTGGTGAAGCCGATCACCCCCCACTTCGCTGCCGAATAGGGCGTGCGCAGGGCGAAGCCGAAGCGCCCGGCCGCCGACGACAGGTTGATGATCGAGGCGTTGTCCGACTGCTTCAGGTGCGGCACCGCGAGACGGGCGCAGTTGAACTGGCTCGTGAGGCACACCTCGACGCAGCGGTCCCAGTCCTCCGGCTCGATCTGGTCCACCGCGGCGGTGGGGCCGGCGATCCCGGCGTTGTTCACCAGCACGTCGAGGCCGCCGAGAGCGGCGAGCGCGTCGTCGAAGAGGCGGCCGACGGCGGCCCGGTCGGCGACGTCGCAGACCGAACGCGTCAGCGTCGGGTCGGTGTCCGCGAGCGCGTCGAGCGCGTCCTCGTCGACGTCGCACACGTGCACCTTGGCGCCCTCTTCGGTGAACGCGCGCGCCACCTCGCGTCCGATGCCGGACGCACCCGCCGTCACCAGCACCCTCAATCCGGCAATCCCGAGATCCATGGTCGTTCCCTCGTTTCTTATGTCTAGTCGTGAAGTTGGCCGCTGGTGGCGATGAACGCGGCGGTGCCGGCGATGTCGCCGGTCATGGCGGCCCGCGCCGCCGGCCCGTCTCGGGCGATGATCGCCTCGAGGCAGCGGCCGTGGTGGGCCTCGGCGCCGCCGAGCGACAGGCGCTCCGGCGAGAAGCGCATGTCGAAATTGAGCAGGGGTCCGATCTTCAGCCACAGGCCGGAGATGATCTTCATCAGGCTCGGCAGGCCGGCAGCGGCGTAGACGGCGAAGTGGAAGTCGCGGTTGGCGCGCATCGCCACCGCCGTGTCGCGCGTCTCCGTCACGCACTGATGTCGGAAGGCGGCGTCGTAGCGGCGGATCAGGGTGAGATCGGACGGCGTGCGATGAAGTGCCGCACGCTCGGCGGCGAATCCCTCGATCGCCATGCGCACGGTCGTGAGCTCCTGATAGGCCGACAGCGTCATGATCGGCACGCTGATCGCCCGGTTGGGCGACACCGTGAGGGCGCCGTCAGCGACGAGCCGCGACACCGCCTCGCGCACCGGCATCACCGACGTGCCGAGTGCTTCGGCGAGCGAGCGCAGCGACACCTTCTCGCCGGGCGGCAGCTCGCCGCCGATCAGCCGGTCGCACAATTCGGCATAGACCTGGCCACCGAGCGTCACCGGCTTGGCGCGTTCCACGTCGACGACGTTGTCCGTCACACCCGTTCCTTCATTTCAGCCCTCGACAAGAAGGCGCGTATCGGTCAGTCTAAGTGTGATCACAGAAAGCAGCAAGGATGCTGTCAAACTGTGGCGTGAATTAAAACACATCTGGTCTCGGGAGGACCCACGAATGCCCTTCAACCGTGATCTCAGCCGTCGCCGACTCCTGCAGGGAGCCGCGGGGGCGACGCTCGTCTCCAGCCTCGGAATGCCGGCGGTGCTGCGCGCGCAGAGCGGTCCGATCCGCATCGGCCACCTCACCCCGTTGACCGGCTTTCTCGGTCCGCTCGGCGAATATGCCCAGCTCGGCGTGAAGCTCGCCGTCAGCGAGATCAACGAGGCCGGCGGCGTCAATGGCCGCCCCATCGAGCTCGTGATGGAAGACTCGGTGAACCCGCAGACGGCGTCGGCGAAGGCGGAGCGCCTGCTCACCCGCGACGACGTGGTGCTGATCATCGGTGAGATCTCCTCCTCCTCCGGGCTCGCCATCGGTCAGGTCGCCAACCGGCTGAACCGCATCTTCATCAACACCGGCTGCAACTCCGACGAGCTGCGCGGCGCCGGCTGCAACCCCTTCATGTTCCACGTCGAAGCCGCCAACTCCATGTACGTCCAGACGGCCGGCCAGTATCTGCTGGAGAACGGCCTCGTCGAGGGCAAGTCATGGTACACGCTGACGGCCGACTACGCCTTCGGCCACGATCTGCTGCGGGTGGCGCGCAACTTCCTGGAGAAGAACGGCGGCACCTTCGCCGGCGAAGATCTGGTGGCGACCGACACCACCGACTTCAGCCCCTTCATCCTGAAGATCCGTCGGGCGCGGCCGGACGTGGTGATCTCGAACCTCTCCGGTAACCAGGTCACGAACTTCATCAAGCAGTATGCCGAGTTCGGCCTGCCGTTCCCGATCTCGGGCTTCGACATCCCCACCACGGCGGCCTGGGCGGCCGGGCCGGGGGCGTTCTCCGGCATCTGGCCGTCGGTCTGGCACCACCGCGTCGACACCGAGGGCTCGAAGGCCTTCATCACCGCCTTCGTCGAGGAATACGGCAAGCTGCCCGAGAACCAGGCGTGGGGCGACTACAACGCGATGAAGATCGTGGCCGCCGCCATCGGCGAGCTCGGCGGTGCCGATTCGCCGGAGATCGCCGACTATCTGCGCACCGGCGTCGAGTTCGACGTGCTGAAGCACCGCCCGGCCTTCTTCCGCCCCTACGACAATCAGCTCGTGCAGGAAATGTACGCCGTGCGGGCGAAGTCGGCCGAGCAGATGGAAGACGCGACCGACGTCTACGAGGCGCTCGGCACCGTCCCGCTGCCCGATCAGAGCCTCGAGATCATCGCACCGCCGCGCGACGGCGCCTGCCAGATGCCTGCCTGATCCCAGTCGCCCCGCCCGCTGCGGGCGGGGCTCGTCGTTCTGCCCAACGCTCCGGTGTCACCCGTGCCAATGGAAGTCATCTTCCTGCTGGAACAGGTATTGAATGGCCTGCTCGTCGGTGCCTATTACCTGCTTCTGGCGTTAGGATTGTCGCTGATCTTCTCGCTCGGCGGGATCGTCAACCTCGCCCACGGCGGTTTCTACGCCATCGGTGCCTATCTCGCGGTGGTGCTGACGCGCCATCTCGGGTGGGCCCCGGCGTTCGTCGCATCACCCATCCTCGTCGCGCTGCTCGGCGTGGTGGTGGAGCGGCTGTTCTTTCAGCGCTTCTATCGGCGTGACCCGATCCTCTCGATCCTTCTCACCTTCGGCCTCGCGATGGTCATCGAGCAGTCGCTGCGGATGATCTTCGGGGCGGCGCCGCTGCCGACGTCGATCCCGCGGGCTCTCAGCGGTACCGTCATCGTCGGCGACTTCCTCTATTCGCGCTACCGCCTGACGATCCTCGCGGTCGCGATCCTCGCCGTCGCCGCCACCTGGCTCATCGTCTACCGCACGTCGTTCGGCCGCGTGGTGCGGGCCGGGGTGCAGAACCCCGACATGGTCGGCGCCCTCGGCATCTCGCTGAAGCCTTACATGACGGCGATCGCCGCCCTCGCGATCGGTCTCGCGGGCCTCGCCGGGGTGCTCCTCGCGCCGATCTCGGGCGTCCACCCGGCGATGGGGGCGGAGATCCTCACCGCCGCGTTCGTGGTGGTCGTCATCGGCGGGCTCGGCTCCTTCTGGGGCGTGATCATCGCCGCCCTCCTCGTCGGCGTCGTCCGCGGGGTCACGATCTACGTGTTCCCGCCCGCCGGCGAAGCCTCGATCTACCTCCTGATGGTGGTGGTGCTCCTGATCCGCCCGCGCGGCCTCCTCGGCGAGCGCATCGAAAGGTTCGAGTGATGCGTGCCGTCTCTCTCTTCGTCACGGCCGCGGGCCTTCTCGTCCTGCCGTTCGCGTTCGATGCGATCGGCCTGCCGCTGCGCTCCTCGATCGACGTTGTCCTCCTCGCCGTCGCGGCGATGGGGCTCAACGTCCTCGTCGGCCACACCGGCCTCGTCTCCTTCGGCCACGGCGCCTGGTTCGGCATGGGCGCCTATGCCGCGGCCCTCTCCCAGCGCCATCTCTTCGAGGGGATGTTCGCCCTCCCGGTGGCGTTCACGGCGCTCTTCACCCTCGTCGTCGCCACCGCGGTGGGGGCGATCATCCTGCGTCGGCGGGGCGTCTACTTCGCGCTCCTGACGCTCGCCTTCTCCGCCGTCCTCTTCGCCGTCGCCTTCCGGTGGACGGAGTTCACCGGCGGCGAGAACGGCCTCGGCGGCATCACGCGTCCGGCGATCGTCGGCGTCGATCTCGCCGACGACCGGATCTACTACACCGTGGTCGCCGTGATCGCCTTCGTGGTGGTGGGGCTGTTGTGGCGCTTCCACCACTCGCCGGTCGGCTCGGTGCTCGTCGCCATCCGCGAGAACGAGCAGCGCGCCCGCTTCCTCGGCTACTCCACCTACCGCTACTCGCTGGTCGGTTTCATCGTGTCGGCGGTCGTCGTGGGGGTTGCGGGGGCGCTCTCCGTGTTCAACCACCGCTTCGCCTCGGCCGAGCCGATCTCGGTGATCTTCTCCGGCGAGCTCCTCGCCATGGTGGTGATCGGCGGGATGCGCTCCTTCCTCGGCCCGGCCCTCGGCGCGCTGTTCTACCTCCTCTTCCGCGAGTTCCTGTCCTTCTGGACGCCGCATTGGCTGTTCTTCTTCGGCATCCTCTTCGTCGGCTTCATCATGTTCTCGCCCGAGGGGCTCGTCGGGGTCGGCCGGCGCGTCGTCGCGCCGTTCCGCAAGACGGCGCACGAGGCGGCGGCGATGGCCGGCCGCACCATCTCCGAAATGCCGCTGCCGCCCTTCCTGCGGCCGGCGAGCCACGTCGACGGCTCGGTGCTCGTCGCCCGCGATCTCCACAAGAGCTTCGGCGGCACCAAGGCGGTCAACGGCGTCTCCTTCGAGCTCGCCGACCGCTCGCTGCACGCCCTCATCGGGCCGAACGGGGCGGGCAAGACCACGGCCTTCAATCTGATCTCCGGCATGTTCCCGCCCGACTCGGGCTCCGTCACGCTCGCCGGCCGGTCGGTGGCGGGGATGACGCCGTCGTCCATCGCCCACGCCGGCATCGGCCGCTCCTTCCAAATCACCAACCTCTTCCCGACGCTGTCGGTGGAGGAGAATGTGCGCCTCGCCGTGCAGGCGAAGAGCCCGGAGCGGTTCAACCTGTGGCGCAACGCCCGCGGCCTCCACGACGTGGAGGAGGAGACGGCGACGTTGGTGCGCTATCTCGGCGTCGCCGGGATGGAGAGGGTGGAGGCGGGCTCGCTCTCCTACGGCGGCCAGCGGCTCCTCGACATGGGTCTCGCCCTCGCCAACAAGCCGCGCCTCCTCCTCCTCGACGAGCCGCTCGCCGGCCTCGCCGCGGCCGAGCGCGAGCGCATCGGTGACATCATCAAGCGGATCTCGGCCGACGTGCCGGTGCTCCTCGTCGAGCACGACATCGACCGGGTGTTCCAGCTCGCCGACCGCGTGACCGTGATGAACGACGGCCGCGTGCTCGTCGACGGCACGGTGGAGGACGCCCGCACCAGCCCCGAGGTGCAGGCGGTCTATATCGGCTCTGGGGCGGAGGCGATCGCGGTGAAGCATCGCGAGAGCGCCGCCGAGCCGGAAACGCTGCTCGCCCTCGATCGCGTCAACACCTTCTACGGCAAGAGCCACATCCTCAACGACGTCTCGATGACGGTGCATCGGCACGAGATCGTCGCCCTTCTCGGCCGCAACGGGGCGGGCAAGTCGACGCTCCTCAAGACGCTGATCGGGATCGCCCCGCCGGCCTCCGGCACGATCGCGCTGTCGGGCGAGGCGATCGCCGGCCTCTCCTCGGCCGAGATCGCGCGCCGCGGCATCGGCTACGTGCCGCAGGGGCGCGGCCTCTTCGCCGGCATGACGGTGCGGCAGAATCTCGAGCTCGGCCGGCTGCGGCGGCAGACCGGGGAGGGGCTGCGCTGGGACGAACAGCGCATCTTCGACTACTTCCCGCGCCTCAAGGAGCGCATCGACACCAACGCCGACGTTCTCTCCGGCGGCGAGCAGCAGATGGTGGCGGTCGCCCGCGCCCTTTCCGGCGACGTGAAGGTGCTGCTGCTCGACGAGCCCTTCGAGGGTCTGGCGCCGGCGATCGTGGAGCAGCTCTTCGAGAGCTTCGACAAATTGCGCCGCGAGATCTCCATCGTCATCGTCGACCACAATCTCGACCTCGCCCTGGCGCTGTCCGACCGGACCGTCGCCCTCGAGCGCGGCGCGGTGATCCACGAGGGCCCGTCGGTCGCGCTGCGCGACGATCTGGAACTGCGCCGCAAGGTCTTGTGGCTCTAGCGCGCGTTCAGGAAAAGTGGAGCCGGTTTTCCGCTCGGAACGCGCGCAGACAAGGACGCTGGAGCTGGTTCCAGCTCTAGCGCGAGGTCGAGGCGCGGGCGATGATCCCGCGCCCCGGCGCAGAACAACACAAC
>NZ_JAEKJA010000018.1 GCF_016411865.1 Acuticoccus mangrovi
AGGACGCTGGAGCTGGTTCCAGCTCTAGCGCGAGGTCGAGGCGCGGGCGATGATCCCGCGCCCCGGCGCAGAACAACACAACACCGACGAGCGCGGCCCATCGCGCTGCGGCAAAGGAGGAACGATGTCGAAGGTCGCAATCGTCGGGGCGGGTCTGATCGGACGCGCGTGGGCTATGGTGTTCGCGCGGGCCGGATGGACGGTGTCGCTCACCGATCCGGCGCCCGGCGCGCTGGACGTGGCGCTCGAAGGCTGCCGCAAGGGCCTCCTCACCCTCGCCGAGAACGGCCTGTGCGATGACGCGGCGGCCGCGGCCGCCCGCATCTCCGCCGCCGCGAGCCTCGCCGAAGCGCTCGACGGTGCCGCCCACGTCCAGGAGAACGGGCCGGAGCGGGACGACGTGAAGGCCGCCCTCTTCGCCGAGATGGACCGGCTCGCCGCGCCGGAGACCGTTCTCGCCAGCTCGACCTCGGCGATCCAGTGCTCGCTGTTCACCAAGGAGCTCGACGGCCGCCACCGCTGCATCGTCGCCCACCCGGTGAACCCGCCCCATCTGGTGCCGGTGGTCGAGCTCTCCGGCGCGCCGTGGACCTCGCCCGAGACCGTCGCCACCGCCCGCGCCACCTTCGAGGCCATCGGCCAGGCGCCGATCACGGTGAAGAAGGAGGTCGAGGGCTTCATCCTCAACCGGCTGCAGACGGCGGTGCTGACGGAGGCCTTCCGCCTCGTCGAGGAGGGCTATGTGAGCCCGCGCGACCTCGACACGACGATCAGCCACGGTCTCGGCCTGCGCTGGTCGTTCATGGGTCCGTTCCAGACCATCGAGCTCAACGCGCCCGGTGGCATTCCGGACTATTGCGCCCGCTATTCTCCCTTCTTCCGCCGTCTTGCCACCGAGGCGGGCGGGCCCGAGGTTTGGGACGAGGAGCGCGTCAAGATCGTCACCGACGCCTGGGGTCCGCCTCCGGCGCCTGCCGATCATGCGGCGATGAGTGAGTGGCGCGATGGCCGGCTCGCCGCGCTTGCCGCCCACAAAGCCAGCCGCAGCTGAAGAGTTTCGACAGGAGGACCCCATGGCCGACAAGGTCATCATCACCTGCGCCGTGACAGGCGCGATCCACACGCCCACCATGTCGCCGCATCTGCCGATCACGCCGGCGGAGATCGCAGACGCCGCGATCGGCGCCGCGGAGGCGGGCGCCGCCGTCGTGCACCTGCACGCGCGCAACCCCGAGACCGGCAAGCCCGACCAGTCGCCGGAGGCCTTCGCCCCCTTCCTCTCCGTCATCAAGCAGCGCAGCAACTGCGTGGTGAACATCACCACCGGCGGGGCGCCGACGATGCTCGTCGACGAGCGGGTGAAGCCGGCGGCGCACTTCAAGCCCGAGGTCGCCTCGCTCAACATGGGCTCCATGAACATGGGCCTCTACCCCATGCTGACGCGCTACCCGAGCTTCAAGTACGACTGGGAGGAGCCCTATCTCGAAGGCTCGCGCGACCGCGTGTTCAAGAACACCTTCGCCGACATCGAGTACATCCTCACCACCTGTGCGGAAAACGGCACCCGCTTCGAGATCGAGTGCTACGACATCGGCCATCTCTACACGCTGGCCCACTTCGCCGATCGCGGCGTGATCAAGCCGCCCTTCTTCGTGCAGTCGGTGTTTGGCCTCCTTGGCGGCATTGGCTCGCATGCCGAGGACGTCGTGCACATGAAGCGGACGGCGGACCGTCTGTTCGGCGACCAGTATCACTGGTCGGTGCTCGGCGCGGGGCGCAACCAGATGCGGATTGCCGCGATGTCGGTGTCGATGGGGGGCAACGTGCGCGTCGGCCTGGAGGATTCGCTATGGGGCGGGCCCGGCCGTCTCGCCGAGACCAACGCCGAGCAGGTGCGGACGGTGCGCGCCATCATCGAGGGCATGGGCCACGAGATCGCGACGCCGGACGAGGCGCGCGAGATCCTGTCCCTGAAGGGCGGCGATCGCGTCGCCTTCTGAGGCGGCCGGCCCGCGTCAGAGGCTGATGCGGGCCCCGTCCGCCGCCGAGCGATAGACCGCCTCCTCCACGCGGAGGCTGGCGAGATAGTCCGCTGCCGCGTTCTCGAGCGGCGCGCCGTCGACGAGATGGTCGAGCACGTGGCGCTGCAGCGCCGCGACCGCGCCCCCGGCAAAGCCCTCGTCGCGCCGGGCATAGGCGTGGCGCCGCTCCTCGTTGCGACCGAAGGGGCGGAAGAAGAGGCCGCCGTCGCCGTCGAGGCGCAGCGTGCCGGCCTCGCCCTCGGCGACGAACTCGCCCATCGTCAGCCGGCGGTTCTGCGCGACGTGGTCGCTGAGGCGATTGCCGTCGAACACGGCGCGGACCCCGTCGCCGTGGTCGAACACCAGGAGGCCCGCGTCCTCGCCCGCGATCGCCGGATTGAGGCGGCGCAGGTCCGCATAGACGCTCCGCGGCTCGCCGAGGAGAAAGCGGAAGACGTCGATGAAGTGGATCGCCGTCTCGTGGACGAGAAAGCGCTCCATCGTCTGAAAATAAGGCTGGCGGTCGAGATAGGCGCTGACGCCCTGGCCGTCGCCGGGGCGCAGGCGAAAGGTGAGCTGGTAGAGCCGGCCGAGACCGCCCGCCCGGAGCAGGCGATGGATCTCACGATACCACGGCGAGAAGCGGAAATTCTCGTGCACCGCCAGCATGATGCCTGCCGCCTCGGCGCGCCCTGCCGCGTCCTGCGCTTCGGCGAGCGAGCGGCAGAAGGCCTTTTGGCAGATGGTGGCGATGCCCGCCGCCGCCGTCAGCTCGATCAGGTCGCGATGGGTGGCGGGCGGGGTGATGATGTCGACGAGGTCGGGCGCTTCCGCCGCGATCATCTCGGCGGCGTCGGCGTAGATGTGCGGCACACCGTGGGCGGCGGCCATGCGGGCCGCCTTGTCGCGGTCGGCGTCCACCACCGCGACGAGCGCGGCGCGCGGCTCGGTCGCCCACGCCGCGTGGTGGAATTGGGCGAAGTAGCCGCAGCCGATGGTGGCGACGCGGAGGCGGCCCGCCACCTCAGCCCGCCGCGCGGATCGTGGCCGGCGCGTCGATGGCGGCGAGCACCGCGTCGGTCACCTGGCGCATGCCGGCGCTGCCGCCGAGCTCGCAGGTGAGGAGGCCGCCGCCGGCGAACGCCGCGTCCACCGCGCGATTGATGAGGCGCGCGGCGTCGGCATAGGCGGCGATGTCGTGACGCTCGGCGAGCCACTCCACCATCATCGCGCCGGAGAGGATCGCGGCGGTGGGATTCGCCTTGCCGGTGCCCATGATGTCGGGGGCGGACCCGTGGGCGGGCTGGAACACGGCGTGGGCGTCGCCGATGTCGGCCGACGGCGCATAGCCCATGCCGCCCACGAGGGCGGCGGCGAGGTCGGAGAGGATGTCGCCGAACATGTTCTCCGTCACGATGGTGTCGAACGTCCAGGGCTTGCCCACGAAGGTGAGGGTCGAGGCGTCGACGTAGAGGCGCTCGGCGGCGATGCCCTCGTAGGTCGAGGCGACCTCGTCGAAGACTTTGCGCATGAAGGCGAAGGAGGCGAACACGTTGGCCTTGTCGATCAGCGTCACCTTGGCGGCGTGGCCGGGTCGGGCGGCGGCGCGGCGGGCGGCGAGGTCGAAGGTGAAGCGGCTCACCTTCTCGGTGGTGGCGCGGGTGATGACCTGGAAGTCCCGCGCGACCGCGTCGTTCTCAACCACCCCCTTGCCGAGGGAGGCGAACAGGCCCTCGGTCGATTCGCGCACCAGCACGAAGTCGATGTCGGCGGCGCGCGGGTCGGCGAGCGGCGTCGGCACGCCGGGGATCGCCCGCGTCGGCCGCACGCCGGCATAGAGGTCGAAGAGGAAGCGCAAGTCGATCTGCGGCGTGATCTCGGTGCCGTCGGCATAGCGCACCGCGGGCAGGCCCATGGCGCCGAGATAGATGGCGTCGGCGGCCTCGGCGGCCCGCTTCACCTCGTCGGAGAGGGCGGTGCCGGTGTCGAGATAGGCCTGGGCGCCGGCCGTCAGCGTCTCGGTGAAGAGGCCGGGGCCACCGGTGACGGCGATCGCGCGCTCCACCACGGCGATCGCGGCCGGCGTCACTTCGTTGCCGATGCCGTCGCCGGGTAGGACGGCGACCTTGAGGGCGTTTGTCATTGTTGTTGTCCTCCCTGCCGTCCCGTGTAGCACGGGCCGGGGGAGGGGTCAGGCGGCCATTTGCCGGCGCATCGCCTGGCGCAGATCGTCGAGCAGCACGAGGTCGCCACGGTTGCGCTTGACGTGCCAGAAGGTCCACCCGTTGCAGGCCGACAGGTTGCGCACCGCCGCGCCCACCTTGTGGATCGAGCCCTCGTGCTCGCCCGAGCGGATCGAGCCGTCGACCCGTACCTGGGCGCGCGGACCGTCGCGGCCGCCGACGAGCTCCTCGCCCACCTTGACGTGGCCGGCCTCCACGAGGAGGCCGAAGGGGATGCGCTTCGGCCGCCCTTCGCTGCCCACCTGGGCGAGGTCGTCATAGGGCACGATGCCGGCAAGGCGCTCCTCGGCGATCGCCGCATAGTCCGCGTCGCGCTCGATGCCGACGAAGCCGCGGCCGAGGCGCTTCGCCACCGCCCCGGTGGTGCCGGTGCCGAAGAAGGGGTCGAGGACCACGTCGCCCGGCCGGGTGGAGGCGAGGATGATGCGATTGAGCAGGGCTTCCGGCTTCTGCGTCGGATGCTGCTTGGCGCCGGCGGCGTCGCGCAGCCGTTCCGCGCCGCTGCAGATCGGCAGCGTCCAGTCGGAGCGATGCTGGAGGTCGTCGTTGAACGTCTTCATCGAGCGGTAATTGAAGACATAGTCGGTGCGCGACTGGTCGGCGACGGCCCAGATCAGCGTTTCGTGGGCGTTGGTGAAGCGGCGGCCGCGGAAGTTGGGCATGGGGTTGGTCTTCACCCACACCACGTCGTTGAGGATCCAGAAGCCGGTGTCCTGCACCGCCGTGCCGACGCGGAAGATGTTGTGGTAGCTGCCGATCACCCACAGCGTGCCGTTCGGTTTCAGCGCGCGCCGGATCAGACCGAGCCAGCGCCGGGTGAAGCGATCGTATTCCTCGAAGCTCGCGAAGCGGTCCCACGCGTCGTCGACGCCGGCGACCTTCGTCTGATTGGGGCGATAGAGATCGCCGTCGAGCTGAAGGTTGTAGGGGGGATCGGCGAAGGCGACGTCGATGGACCCCGGCGCCAGGGCGGCCAGGTGATCGAGCGCGTCGCCGACCAGAATCTCGTCCCTCAGGAGTGGAGGTCGGAGCGCCCGGGACGTGGACGCTCCGACCGATTGTTCGCTCATTGCGACGCAATACCCTCACGCAAATCGCAAGACAGGATTTACGGCGTGAGGGTGAAAGGCCGGTTAAGCCCTTGCAAGAATTTCGGTTTACCTTTGTTACCAAGTCCTCAAGACGACTTACCGAAATCTAAACAAGATCAGTGGACGACGTCGTCGCCGGACAGGTCGGCGAGCAGGCCGGCGGCGACGGAGATGCGCGAGATCGAGATGCGGCCACCGTCGATGATGTCGGCGACGGCGCGGCGGGTGCGCGTGACGGCGGCTCCCTGCGCCTCCATCCAGGCGGCGACGCGCTCCGCGCCGGGGCCCGGCGGCATCGAGGCGAGCACCTCCACCGCGAGCCCGCGATGGGCGTCGGCAAGGGTCCGGCGCGCCCGGTCCACGGCGAGGCCGTCATAATAGTCGTCGACCGGGATGGTGCGGGCGGTGAGGTCGAGGCTCGCGAGCTTGAAGTTGTCGTTGAGGGCGAACCACACCTCGCCCGCCTCGCGCAGGCTCACCTCGCAGGCCGAGGCCACCACCACGATGTCGAGGGCGGCGGTGCTCAACGGCATCCGGGCGAAGAGCGGAGCGAGCGCCTCGGGCACGCCGAGCTCCATCAGCCCGGCGGCCTGCGCCCGCAGGTGGGCGGCGTCGTCCGGCGGCAGCATCTCGGCGAAGGTATCGCGCAGCTCGCCGATCCCGCCGCGGAAGCGGTCGACGACGGTGGCAAGCCCTTCGGAGAAGGTCTCGTTGCGCACGAACCAGACGGTGGCGTCGGTGAGCAGGCCGCGGATCGTCTGGTAGAGCTCGAGCTGCATGTCGCCGTCGATCTTATTGTCGAGCGCGTCGACCTCGGCGTTGATCTCGGTGAGGGAGAAGCAGTCGCGGGCGGCGGCGTAGGCGCGGGCGATGTCCTCCACCGGCGCTCCGGTCTGATCGCCGACGCGGATGATGAAGGTGGGACCGCCGCGGTTGATCATCGAGTTGGCGAGCTGCGTCGCGATGATCTCGCGGCGCAGGCGGTGGCCGTGGATGTCCTCGGCGAAGCGCTCGCGCATGGCGGAGGGGAAGTAGCGGTCGAGCTCGCGGCCGAGATAGGCGTCGTCCGGCACGTCCGACTGCAGGATCTGATCGAACAGCACGATCTTGGCGTAGGCGAGGAGCACGCCGATCTCGGGGCGGCTGAGGCCTTCGCCGGCGGCGACGCGGTCCGTCAGCGTCTGGTTGGACGGCAGGTCCTCGAGCTCGCGGTCGAGGCCGGAGGGCTCGAGCGCCTCCATCAGCCGGCGCTGGAAGCCGGCGGCCTCCGCGCTCTGCCGCCTGGAGAGGGAGATCGCCAGCGTCTGCAGGTAGTTGTTGCGCAGGACGAGCTCGGCCACCTCGTCGGTCATCTCGACGAGCAGGGCGTCGCGATCGGCCCGCTCGAGCCGGCCGGAGCGCATCGCCCCGGCAAGGGCGATCTTGATGTTGACCTCGACGTCGGACGTGTTGACGCCGGCGGAGTTGTCGATGGCGTCGGAGTTGATGCGCCCGCCCTTCAGCGCGTAGGCGATGCGCGCCTTCTGGCTGACGCCGAGGTTGGCGCCTTCGCCCACCACCTTGGCGCGGACCTCGCGGGCCTCGATGCGGATGGCGTCGTTGGCGCGGTCGCCGATGTCGAGGTTCGATTCGCTCGCCGCCCGCACGTAGGTGCCGATGCCGCCGAACCAGAGCAGATCGACCGGTGCCTTGAGGATCGCCCGCATCACGTCGGTCGGGGTGAGGGGGCCCGACGGCATGTCGAGCGCCACCCGCGCTTCCGGCGACAGGTCGATGGATTTCGCCGATCGCGAATAGATGCCGCCACCCGCCGAGAGGGTCGCGCGGTCGTAGTCCTGCCAGGATGAGCGGGGCATGTTGAAGAGGGTGAGGCGCGCGGCGTAGGAGGCCTCGGGGTCGGGATTGGGGTCGATGAAGATGTCGCGGTGGTCGAAGGCGGCGACGAGCTTCGTCTTGCGCGACAAGAGCATGCCGTTGCCGAAGACGTCGCCCGACATGTCGCCGACGCCCACCACGGCGAACGGCTCCGACTGGATGTCGTGGTTCATCTCGCGGAAGTGGCGCTTCACCGCCTCCCAGGCGCCGCGGGCGGTGATGCCCATCGCCTTGTGGTCGTAGCCCGCCGAGCCGCCGGAGGCGAACGCGTCGTCGAGCCAGAAGCCGTGCTCGGCGGCGATCGCGTTGGCGGTGTCGGAGAAGGTGGCGGTGCCCTTGTCGGCGGCGACCACCAGGTAGGGATCGTCGCCCTCGTAGCGGATCACCTCGGCCGGAGGCTCGATCCCGTCGGGGCCGATGTCGTCGGTGATGTCGAGAAGGGTGTCGATGAAGATCTTGTAGGCTTCGCGGCCCTCCTCGAAGAAGGCGTCGCGCTGGGCGCGGTCCGGCAGCTTCTTCGGAAAGAAGCCGCCCTTGGCGCCGACCGGCACGATGACGGCGTTCTTGACCTGCTGCGCCTTCACGAGGCCGAGCACCTCGGTGCGGAAGTCCTGCGGGCGGTCGGACCAGCGCAGGCCGCCGCGGGCGACGGCGCCGAAGCGCAGGTGCACGCCTTCGACGCGCGGGGAGTAGACCCAGATCTCGCGGAACGGCGCCGGGCGCGGCAGCCCAGCCAGCGCGTGCGGGTCGAACTTGAAGGCGAAGGTCGCGACCGGCGAGCCGTCCGCCTCGTGCTGATAGAGGTTGGTGCGGACCGTCGCCTCGATGAGGTTCTTGAAGCGATGCACGATGGTGTCGTCGGCGAGGCTGATGATCTCGTTGCAGAGCTCCTCGATCTCGCCGTCGAGCCGGGCGACCGCGGCCTCCCGATCGGCCTCGCCGAAGGTGGGGTCGAAGCGGGCGGTGAACATCGCCACCAGGGCGCGGGCGACGGCCGGATAGCGGTTCAGCGTCTCCGCCATCAGGTCCTGGCCGTAGGGAATCGCGGTCTGCCGCAGATAGCGGGAGAGGGCGCGCAGGACGGCGATCTCGCGCCAGCCGAGCCCGGCGTTGAGGAGGAGGCTGTTGTACTCGTCGCTTTCGGCGCTGCCTTCCCAGACGGCGATGAAGAGGGCCTGCAGCTTCTCGGCGAGCACCGACACCTCGATCTCGTCGCAGGAGGCGACGGCGAGCGTCATGTCGTGGATGTAGATGCCCTCGTCGGTCCCCGGCGTGTTCACCCGGAAGGTGCGCTCGTTGACGACGATGAAGCCCATGTTCTCCAGGATCGGCACGCGGGCCGACAGGAGGATGGGCGCGTCCTTGTGGTAGATCTTCAGCGAGCAGCGGTCCGGACCGTCGGTGTCGCGGCGGAAGAACAGGATCGCGGTGGGGGTATCGTCGGTGATCCGCTCCAAGATGGTGATGTCGCGCACCGCCCGCTCGGCGGAGTAGGTGGCGCGGTAGCTCTCCGAGAAGGACTCCGACCAGGAGGCGATCTTGAAGCGGTCGAGGCCGAGCTTGGGGGCGGCGAGCGAGGCGCGCAGCAACTCGTCGGCCCAGGTGCGGATGATGGCGGAGATGCGCTCCTCGAGCTCGCGCGGGTCGCACTGCGGCGTCTCGCCCAGGCGGCGGCCGACGATGATGTGGAGGCGCGTCAGCACCCCTTCGGGCATCGTCAGATAGCGGGCCGAGATGTGGCCGTCGTAGGCCTCGGCCATCAGCGCCTCGATCCGCTCGCGCACCTCGGTGGAGAAGCGGTCGCGCGGGACGAAGACGAGGATCGACACGAATCGGTCGAACGGGTCGATGCGCGGCAGCACGCGCACCCGCGGCCGGTCGGAGAGCTGCAGGATCGCGAGGGCGAAGCGGGCGAGGAGGTCCTCGCCGATCTGGAACAGCTCGTCGCGCGGGTAGGTCTCCATGATGTTGACGAGCGCGTTGCCGGAGTGGCTCTCGGGGTCGAAGCCGAGCCGGCGGATGACGTTGCCCACCTTCCGCCGCAGCAGCGGGATGTCCATCACCGACTGGGTGTAGGCCGTGGAGGTGAACAGGCCGACGATGCGCAGCTCGCCGGCGAGCACGCCGTTCTCGAAGCGCTTCACGCCGATATAGTCGAGGTGGACGCGGCGGTGGATGCGGCTGCGGACGTTGGCCTTGGCGATGAAGACGGGCTCGCCGTGCTTCAGGAACTCGCGCACCTCCGGCGTCATCGTCACGAGCTCGGAGCCGCGGCGCAGCACCTTGATGGCCGGATCGCGCAGGATGCCGAGGCCGGCTTCGTCGGGCGCCACGAGCTCGCCCTCGTCCGGCGTGCCGTCGAGGGTGTACTCGCGCATGCCCATGAGGATGAAGTCGCGCTTCTCGATCGCCTCCAGGAAGTCGATCGCCTCGGACAGGACGTCGGGGGCGACGGGCGGGGGCATGTGGCGGTAGCGCTCGATCGCCTCGCGCACCAGCGCCCGCATCTTGGGCCAGTCGGCGACCGCGGCGTCGACGTCGTGGTGCACGGCGAGCAGCGAGCGGGCGAGCGCCTCGCGGTGGTCGGGGTCGTCGATCGGGTCGACATGGACGTGCACGAAGCTCTCGTGCTGATGGCCGTCGCCGCTGTGGGCCTCGCCGTGGAAGGCGATGAGGGTGCCGGCCCGGTCCCGCTCCACCGCGAGCACCGGGTGCACCACGAGGTGCAGCTCGATGTCCTGGGCGTGGAGCTCGTTCTTCAGCGAGCCGAACAGGAAGGGCTTGTCGTCGTTGACGGCCTCCACCACCGAGATGGCATGGCCGCTCTCGGCCTCGGTGATGCGCACCTCCTCCGGCGCCATCACCACGACGCGCGGCTCGTCGGGCTCGCGGTGCTGGAGCGCCTTCCAGGCGGAGCGGGCGAGGCGCATCAGGTCGCCGACGCCGTAGCGGGCGAGATCCTCCGCCGCGGCGTGGCGGAAGAGCAGCGCGGCGAACGTGGCGAACCCGACATCGCTGGAGGAGGCGCGAACCTGCTCGGCGAGCTCGGAGAGCTTCACGTCCTTGGTGTCCTGGAAATCTTCGAGCATGGTCGACTCTCCCCCGCGCGTGACGGTCTACCAGGGTCCGGCACGCTCTCTTTTTCTCAACGAGATGCCCGATTGCAACGCAAGCGGTCTAGCCTGCGATCCTGAAGAAGCGGTGACCGTGCCCCCATTCCGTCGCGCGACGCTGGCGTTTCGGGGAGACGGAGGCCCCGCGCAAGCGCCGAAAAAAAATCGACGTCGAGGCCGACTTCGCCTCCGACGACGGCGTTTTGTCGCGTATTGCCCGGTTATTTTACGGAGAATTAAAGTTCAATTCGTGCGCTGATTCGGGACGCCGGGGCCTCGGGCGGAGCGGAAATGACGTGGCGTTGTGGCTCCCCGATACGCCACAACGAGGAGTATTATGCTATGGGCCCCAAAAGCGGACGACGGGCGGCCTAAACGACTGGCGTTGCCACGCATTATGCCTCATGACGGCAGACGCCTAGACAGGGAGACGGGGCGGCATGGACTTCGAGCAGCTTTTCGCGAACTTCCAGTACAACGACCTCCAGTGGTTCATCCCGGTCATGGCAGGCCTCGTCATCATCGTGGGGGGCCTGTTGATCGGCATCATCCGCGGGATGACGGCGGGGGTCATCGTGGCGCTCTTCTTCGGCGGCCTGATGTCGATGTCGCCGGTGCTGCTCAACGCGCTCCAGCGGCAGGCGAACCCGGTGAACGCCGTCAGCGCCGACGTGGCGCGTGGGGCCGCCGAGCTTTCCGTCCTCAACCACGACGTGGTCACGGAGCTGTCGCGGGTGGTCGCGACGATGCGCTCCACCCTCGCGGGCCTCGCCCCGATCGTGACGCCGGCCGAGGGCGAGGACGACAACGGCGTCGCCGAGCGCTTCAATCAGAGCCTCGCCGACACCGAGGAGCGGCTCGACGCGGCGATCTCGTCGCTGTCGCGCGCCAACCTGTTGCGCACGCGCCTCGAGGAAGACGTGCAGACCCTCGAGGTGGAGATGCGCCGCGCGCCGCAGCGCTGAGCTCCGATCGGACGCACCGAGGGTGCGGGAATTGAGACGCCGCGGACGCATGTGAGACGCGCCCCGCGTGCCAGGGAGACGACGATGGAACCATTCACCACGCTGACCGCGGTCGCCGCACCGCTGCCGATGATCAACGTCGACACCGACATGATCATCCCGAAGGACTATCTGAAGACGATCAAGCGCACCGGGCTCGGCAAGGGACTCTTCGCTGAGATCTCGCGCAATGCAGACGGGACGCCCGACCCGAGCTTCCCGCTCAACCAGCAGGCCTACAAGTCGGCGCAGATCCTCGTGGCGGGCGACAATTTCGGCTGCGGCTCCTCCCGCGAGCACGCGCCGTGGGCGCTGCTCGATCGCGGCATCCGCTGCGTGATCTCGACGTCCTTCGCCGACATCTTCTACCAGAACTGCTTCAAGAACGGCGTGCTGCCGATCCGCGTCTCGTCGGAGGACCTGAAGCGCCTCATGGCGCACGCCGAGCGCGGCGCCAACGCCACGCTGACGGTGGACCTGCCGGCGCAGACCGTGTCCGGCGCGGACGGCGAGCCGGTGGAGTTCAAGATCGATCCGTGGCTGAAGCACTGCCTGGTGAACGGTCTCGACGAGATCGCTCTCACCATGCAGAAGAGCGAGGCCATCGCCGGCCACGAGGCTCACCTCGCCGAGTCGCGCCCCTGGGTTTGAGCGAGCGGGCCCGGCGTCGCCGTCGGGCCCGTCGACTGCCGGTGAGGGAGACCCCCGAGGGATCTCCCGTTTCGCTCTAGCGGCCGAGGCGTTCGCGGACGGCCTCGATGGTCCGATCGGCCGTGATGCCGAAGTGCTCGTAGAGCGCCTTGTAGGGACCGGACGCGCCGTAGCCCGTCATTCCGATGAAGATGCCGTCGGAGCCGATCAGCGCGTCCCAGCCCTGCCGGATGGCGGCTTCGATGCCCACCTTGACCGGCGCGTCGCCGATCACGGCGGCCCGATAGTCGGCGTCGGCGGCCTCGAACAGCTCGAAGCACGGCACGCTCACCACCTCGGTCGGAATGTCGAGGCCGTTGAGGCGCGTCGCGGCCTCCACGGCGATCTCGACCTCGGAGCCCGTCGCGAAGAGCGTCGCGAGCGGCTTCGCCGCGGTTTCGAGGATCTTGTAGGCACCGCGGCGCGAGCGGTTCTTGGCGGCACCGGCCGGGGCCAGCGTCGGCAGGTTCTGACGGGTGAGGGCCATCAGCGACGGGCCCTTGTGCTCCATCGCGATCTCCCACGCCTCCGCCGTCTCCACCGCGTCGGCCGGACGCATCACGAGGAGCCCCGGGATCGCCCGCAGCGCCGCCAGATGCTCAACCGGCTGGTGGGTCGGCCCATCCTCGCCGAGACCGATGGAGTCGTGCGTCATCACGTAGACGACGCGCGTCCCCATCAGCGCCGACAGGCGGATCGCCGGGCGGCAATAGTCGGAGAAGGTGAGGAAGGTGCCGCCATAGGGGATCAGCCCGCCCGACAGCGCCATGCCGTTCATCGCCGCGGCCATGCCGTGCTCGCGGATGCCGTAGTGAATGTAGCGGCCGGCGAATTGGCCCGGGGTGATCGGCGACTGATGGTCGGTCTTGGTGTTGTTCGACCCGGTGAGGTCGGCCGAGCCACCCACCGTCTCGGGCACGACGCTGTTCACCGTGTTGAGTACGCGCTCCGACGCCTTGCGCGTCGCCATGGTCGGCCGCTCCAGAAGGAGATGCTCGCGCAGCGCCGCCATCGCTGGGGCGAACTCGCCCGGCAGATCGCCTCGGATGCGGCGGTCGAACTCGGCGCGCTTCTCGGCGTCCATCGCCTCGTAGCGCTGGCGCCACTCCTTGTGAGCCTGCGAGTTGCGCAGCCCGGCGATGCGCCAGGCGTCGCGAATGGCTTCCGGCACGTCGAAGGGCTCGCACTCCCAGCCGAGGGCGGCCCGCGTCGCGGCCGCTTCGGCCGAGCCGAGCGGCGAGCCGTGCACGCCCGACGAGTTCGCCTTGTTGGGCGAGCCGTAGCCGATGATGGTGCGGGCGGCGATGAGGGTCGGCTTGTCGCTCTGGGCGGCACGGGCGAGGGCGGCGTTGATCTCGACGGGATCGTGACCGTCGATGCGCTCGGCGGCCCAGCCGGCGGCCTCGAAGCGCTTCACCACGTCGCCCGATTCGGACAGCGACACCGGCCCGTCGATGGAGATGCCGTTGTCGTCGAAGATGACGATGAGCTTGTTGAGCTTGAGATGGCCGGCCAGCGAGATCGCCTCGTGGCTGATGCCTTCCATCAGATCGCCGTCGGAGGCGAGCACGAAGGTGCGATGGTTGACGATCGCGTCGCCGTACTCGGCGTTCATGATGCGCTCGGCGATGGCCATGCCCACCGCGGTGGCGACGCCCTGACCGAGCGGGCCGGTGGTCGTCTCGATCCCGCGGGCGTGGCCGTACTCGGGGTGACCGGCCGTGCGCGAATTCAGTTGACGGAAGTTCTTCAGGTCGTCGAGCGTGAAGTCCTCGTATCCGAGGAGGTGGTAGAGCGAATAGAGGAGCATCGAGCCGTGGCCGGCCGAGAGCACGAAACGATCGCGGTTCGGCCAAAGGGGGTCGGCCGGATCCACGCTGATGTGGTGTACGAAGAGGGTCGTGACGATGTCGGCGGCGCCCATCGGCAGGCCGGGATGGCCGGACTTTGCCGCCTCCACCGCGTCGACAGAGAGCATCCGAATGGCGTTGGCCATCGGCTTCAGCTTGTCCATATCCACCATGAAGGGCACTCGAAATGTTTGATAGTGTCGATGTGGGCTGACCTATACGCACAGGAGCGGGCTTGAGCAAAGCCCAGCGTGAAGGAGGAAGCGATCGCGGGGCATCGCACGTTGATGGCACTCACTCGTCTCGAGGCCGCTCTGACGCGCCTGGAGGCGGCGGTGGCGGTGCACTCGGAGGCGCGCGAAGAGGTGGAGGCGCTGCGCGACGATCGCGCTCGGCTGGAGCGCGATCGCGCCGAGCTCGCCACCCGGCTCGACGCCGCCGAGGCGCGCGCCCACCGGCTGCGCGACACGAATCAGGCCGTCGCCAACCGGCTGGTCAAGGTGATGGAGCGGGTGCGGCGGATGGATGCCGGCATCGCGGTGGGCGAGGATGCGCGCGCCGGAGGGGAGGATCGTCCCTGAGCCAGGTCAAGGTCACCATCGACGGGCACGACTATCGCATGGCCTGCGAGCCGGGCGAGGAGGAGCGCGTGGTCGCCCTCGCCGAGGAGCTCGACGGCACCATCGCGGTGCTGAAGGGGCGGATCGGCGAGATCGGCGACCGCCGCCTCGCGGTGATGGCGGCGCTGACGGTGCTCGACCGCCTCCATGCCGCCGAGGCCCGCAACGCCGAGCTCACCGCCCGCATCGCCCGCCTGGAGAGGGCGCGTGAGCAGGCCGCCCTCGCCGCCGAGGGGGAGGACGAGCCGCTGATCGCCCGCATCGACCGGGTGACCGATGCGGTGGACCGGCTCGTCCACATCGTGAGCGCCAGCGTCCGGGCGATGGACGTCGACGCCGAGGAGGAGGTCGCCCCGACCTTCGCCCGGGCACGGGCCCCGGAGGGCCGGCCCGATAACGCCGAGCCGCCTGCCGCTGGCGTTGGACCGCCTGCCGCAGACGGGGAGAGCGCCGCCGATCCCGCCCCGGCGGACCCCGCTTTCGCGAGCCGGACCGCCGGGTGAGGCGGCGCTCGGCTCAGGCGAGCTCGGTCACGCGGGGCGTCGCGTCGTCGTAGTCGGTGCGGGTGAGCGGCTTACCGGACTCGTCGAGGGTGTAGATGATGGGGACGCCGGTCGCGAGCTCGCGCTTCACGATCGCGTCCGGTCCCATCGCCTCCAGCGACATGATGAGGGCGCGCAGCGAGTTGCCGTGGGCGGCCACCAGCACCCTCTCGCCAGTGAGGAGGCGCGGCCTGATGGTCGCCTCGAAATAGGGCAGCACGCGCTCCGCCGTCATCTTGAGGCTTTCGCCGCCCGGCGGGGCGATGTCGAAGGAGCGGCGCCAGATGTGCACCTGCTCCTCACCCCACTTCTTGCGCGCATCGTCCTTGTTGAGGCCGGAGAGGTCGCCATAGTCGCGCTCGTTCAACGCCTGATCGGCGATGGTGGGCAGGTCTTCCTGTCGCAGTTCCGCCAGCATTAAGGTGAGAGTGTGTTGCGCGCGCCGCAGCACGGACGTGAAGGCGACGTCGAATTGGTAGCCGGCGCCGGCGAGAATTTTGCCGGCATGAATCGCTTCGGCAATTCCCTTCTCGGTCAAGTCGGGGTCCCGCCAGCCGGTGAATAAGTTCTTTTGATTCCACTCACTTTGGCCGTGGCGGACAAGGGCAAGAATACGGTCGGACATGGTCGAAATCCTGTGGATCGAATCAGGCGAGTGTGTCGTCTTCACCATACGGCAACGATTACGCCAAGTTATCCACAGGCTGTGTATAGCTTGGACAAGGGTGTTCCACGTTCGTTCGAACTTTCACGTTGCGGTAAGGTCGTCGGTGTCAAGTACGCGAATGCGCGAGTTGGCAACGGGAGGCTCCATGCTCTTCAATCATTATCGTTTGACCGCAGCGGGACGTTCACCAGGCGTGATGTCCCTCTTCTGGTGGGAAGGCTGGAGTGGAGCTTGGTATCTCACATCCGTGTGCGATCTCAAAGGGTTCTCGTGTCCGGAAGCGGGTGTGTTCATGGTGGTGCGGCGTGAGGCGTGGGGGCAGTGCACGCCGCTGCTGATCGGCTCGGCCAAGAGCATCAGCGACGAACTCTACCAGCACCACGGCGATGCGCTGCTGCGCGCCATCAAGGCCGGCGCCACCGAGATCCACGTGCATCTCGCGAGCGAGACCGCCGAGCAGCGCGAGATCGTCATGGAGGACATCGCCGACGGCTGGCGCATGCCGTCCGAAAAGTCGCTGCAGCCGGTCTGACCGGCTGCGCTCTATCGTGCGGCGAGGTGGAGGCCACGCCGCTTGCTCCCCGGACGCATCCCACCCGTGAAGATCCTCATTGCTTGCGACAAGTTCCGCGGCAGCCTGACGGCGGCCGAGGCGAACGCCGCGATCGCCGACGCGCTGGCTGCCAGCGCGCTCGACGCCTCCTGCCTCGCGATCGCGATCGCCGATGGTGGCGAAGGGACGCTCGCCGCGCTGGAGGGGCCGGGGAGCCGACGCCTCGAAACCACCGTGACCGGACCCTACGGCAAGCCGCTCGAGGTGGAGTGGCTCTATGACGAGGCGCGCCGCCGCGGCGTCATCGAACTCGCCGTCGCCGCCGGACACGGGGTGGCGGCGGAGGAGGGCTACGACCCCGACCGGGCGAGCAGCGTGGGCGTCGGCGAGCTCATCCGCGCCGCGCTCGACGAGGGCGCGCGCGAGGTGGTGATCGCGCTCGGCGGCAGCATCACCGTCGACGGTGGTGCCGGAGCGCTCGAGGCTCTCGGCGGCCGCTTCTTCGACGACAAGGGCGCGCCGCTCGCGCGTCCCGCGGGCCGCGGCCTCGCCGACGTCGCGAGGGTCGACCTTTCGGGCCTCGATGCGCGCGTCCGCGGGCTCTCGATCGTGCTCGCCGCCGACGTCGACAATCCGCTGATCGGCCCGCGCGGTGCGGCCCGCGTCTTCGGCCCGCAGAAGGGCGTCGCCGCGGCCGACATCGACGATTTCGACGCCGCCCTCGCCGCCTTCGACCGGGCGGTGGCGGCGGCCCGGTCGGCGGACACGCTGGCGAATCACGAGTTTGCCGGCGCCGCGGGCGGCATGATGGTGGGCCTTTCCGCCATCGCCGACACCGCGGCGCGCGACGGTTTCCAGGTGGTGGCCGAGCATCACGATCTCGACGCGGCGATGGCGGACGTCGCGCTCGTCGTCACCGGCGAGGGATCGTTGGACAGCCAGTCGCTCGGCGGCAAGGGGCCGGTCGCCATCGCCCGTGCCGCGGCGGCGTCAGGGGTGCCGGCCATCGCCTTCGCCGGCCGTCTGGCGGTGGCGGCGGAGGATTTGAGGGCGCACGGCATCGTCGCCGCCTTCGCCATCGGCCGCGGCCCGGCGAGCCTCGAGGAGGCCCTCGCCGCCGGCGCCGACGGTCTGCACGAGACCGCCCGCAACGCCTTCGACCTCATCGCCGCCGCCCGGCGCCTCTCGTGAAGCGACCGAGACATTCGAGGCCCGCCTTTCATGTCGATGGTCTTCGGCTAAGTTATTAAAATAGAGCGATAAATCGGTTTATACGACAGCCCCGCCAGTGGCTCAGTTGCGGCGGAACACGACGCCGCCGACGTAGCCGGTGAGGAGGGCGATCACCACCGCGCCGATGCCGTAGAGGAGCGGCTGGTGGCGCGACAACTCGAACATGCGCTGCTCGAACCCCACCTTCGACACGGTGAAGGCGAGTTCCTCTGTGTCGAGCTGGGCACCGTCGGCGTAGAGGAAGATCGTCACCGAGTAGTCGCCGTCGGCGACGACGCTCGGCAACGGAATGTCGGTGCGGAAGAAGGTCTTCGTCAGCATCGACACGGCGTCGAAGCGCTCCACGAACAGGCCGTCGCCGGCGAAGTGAAGCGTCATCGCGCGGGCGAGGAGCTGGCGCTCGGCATTGCCGCCGGCAAGGGTGGAGAGCGAGCGCGGCAGGCCCGGAGCCGTCGGGTCCTGGAACAACGCCTCCGCCCCCGGCGAGGCGAACACGCCATAGTAGGACGGCATCTCGCTGAAGCGCTCGCCCGGCGAGTTCATCCAGATGCCGAAGCGGCGTTCCTTGCGCTGCACCAGCACGTCCTGAGGCGGACCGCGCACCACCACGATCACCTCGTAGGTCCCGGCGCGGGCCACCGTCTGCGCGTCGCGCTCGATCACCCCGAACAGCGACAGGCGCGCGCCGGAGAAGTTGGAGGCGACGCGGACGACGTCGGCCGACAGCGACGACACGAGCCGCTCGGCCGCCGCGGGGCTCGCCCCGAGGCTCACCGCCGCGGCGAGAGCGAGGGCCAGACGACGAGGCGTCACGGCATGCCCGTCACGGTGATGGCGAAGAGGTTGCTCGGCGTCACCACCAGGTTGAAGGCGAAGCGGAGGCCCACGGCGAGCACGAGCAGGCCGAGGAGGGCGCGCAGGTGCTCGCCACGCAGCGCCTGCCCCATCGAGGCGCCGATCTGCGCGCCGAACACGCCGCCGATCATCAGGATGAAGGCGAGGATGATGTCGACCGATTCGGAGGCGACCGAGTGCATCACGGTGGCGATGCCCATCACGCCGACGATCTGCACCAGCGAGGTGCCCACCACCACCGAGGTCGGCACCTTGAGGAGGTAGATCAGCGCCGGGACCATGATGAAGCCGCCGCCGATGCCCAACAGGGTGCCGAGGAAGGAGATGGTGAGGCCGAGGCCGACGACGGGGAGCACGGAGATGTAGAGGCGCGACCGGCGGAAGCGCACCTTGAGGGGCAGGCGGTGGATCCACCCGTGGGTGCCGCCGCGGCGGGAGGGCGGCGGCGCCTCGCCGCGCTTGCGGGCGGCCCGGGCGCGGAGCATCGCGCGCACCGATTCGTTGAGTGTCAGCGAGCCGATGGTGGCGAGAAACGCCGTATAGGACAGCGCGATGACGAGCGTGAGGTGCCCCGCGCTGCCGAGGCGGGCGAAGAGCTCCGCCCCGGCGAAGGCGCCCGCCGCGCCGGCCGCGATGAGGATCGCGGCGAGCTTGAAGTCCACCTGCCGGCGCCGCCAGTAGGTGAGGGCGGCCGAGGTGGAACTCGCGACGATCTGCGGCGTGACCGAGGCGACGGCGACCGCGGGCGGAATGCCGGAGAAGATCAGGAGCGGCGTCATCAGGAAGCCGCCGCCGACGCCGAAGAGGCCGCTGATGAGGCCGACGGCGCCGCCCATGGCGAGGACCATGAAGACGCTGACCGGCATCTCGGCGATGGGGAGGTAGAAGGTCATCGAGGCGTTGCTCTCGCGCGGTATCGACATGGCGCGATAGCGCCGCCGGTCCGCCCGTGGGGCGGGATGGAGCCGATGGGGAATCCGTCCGTCAAGCTAGGGCAGGGCGAGCGCACTGAAGGCCCCGCCGAGAAGGCGGAAGAAGCCGAACACGACGCGCTTCACGATCCGCAGACCGACGAGGCCGATGATCCATCCCACCATGCTCCACAGAAAGGCGATGACGAGGCGCAGACCCCGCACGACGGCGCGGAAGGCCCGCAGCGTGGTCTTGCCGGTCAACTCCACCACGGCGCGGGTGCGGCGGCCGAAGCGGCTCGAGAAGGTGGCGAGCTCGGCCGCGTCCTCGCCGCTGCGCACCGTGCGCATCAACCGCACGGCGTTCGCCGCGCCGGCGTTGTCGGCGATGCTCGCGACGGAGCCGAGGGTGGTGCGCAGCTCCGCCCGCGCCGCGGCGCGGGTGAGGCCGGCGGCGGCGCCCGCCGACACGTCCACCACGCCGCCGCCGCGCGCCGCGCTCGCGACCACGTTGGTGGGTGCCGCCTGGGTGGCGGCCCGGGCGAGGCGCACCAGGCGGCCGGCGAAGTCCACGGTGAGGTTACCCGTCCGCTTCGCCACCTTGAGCACCGACACGGCGACCTTGCCGACGAGCGAGGTGCCCCCGGTCGCGATCGTCGCCCCCTCGGCGGCGATGCCCACGGCGGCGAGGGCGAGGAGAAACTGCGAATAGTCCTCGCCCATGGCGGCCTTGCCGCCTTCGGTCACGATGTCGCGCACGTCGCCCACCACGGTGAGGTCGGAGACGACGGCGCCGGCGAGGCCCGCCGCCGAATCGGCGTGGCCGGTGATGTAGGCGCCGGCGAAGTCGCCCGCATGGCGCAGGATGGTGGCGACCGTGCCCTGAGCGTCCTGCAGCGCCGCCACGGTCTCGGGATCGAGCGGCTTCTGCAACTCGTCGGCGAGGGCGGCGTATTGGCGGGCACCGTCGACGTCGCCGTCGTCGAGCGCGGCGATCACGCGGCTGTCGAGCGTGTCGCCCGGCGTCGCGGCCTGCAGCTCGCGCCGGATCTCGCGCTCGTCGATCCCCGTCGCGAGGCGTGGCACCGCGAGGGCCAGGAACGCGACCGTCCCGAGGGACAGGACCGTGGCGGCGGGCAAGATGCGCATCGCTCGGCTGGGTACTCCGCTGCGCCAGCCACACGGCCGACGGTGGAAAGGTCGAGGGGCAAGGCAAACCCTATCACATAGAAACGATTATGGGGCGGGACTTTATAGACTCAACGGTCGGGCTCGCGGTTTGACGGGATCACCCCGTCGTGCCAACGGGATCGGACTTTCGCACCGGGAGGACCCCCCAATGAGCGATCTCCTCGCCGCCGTGACGACCGCCGCCCGTGCGACGCCCGTCAGCGGCATCATCAGCGCGGTGAACCACGGCCGGGACAAGCCGGGCCTGATCCCGCTGTGGGCCGGCGAGGGGGACCTGCCCACCCCGCGCATCATCGCCGAGGCCGCCGCCAAGGCGCTCTATGACGGGGCGACCTTCTACACCCATCAGCGGGGCATTCCGCCGCTGCGCGAGGCGCTCGCCGCCTACTACGAGCGCCAGTATGGCCGCCCGTTCGACCCCGACACCTTCTTCCTGGCAGGCTCCGGCATGCAGGCGATCCAGATCGCCATCGCCCTTTCGGTGGGGGCGGGCGGCGAGATCCTGGTGCCCACCCCCGCCTGGCCCAACGTGACGGGCGCGGCGAGCGTGATCGGCGCCACCGCCGTTCCCGTCGCGATGCGCGAGGAGGGCGGGCGCTGGCATCTGGCGGTGGAGGACCTCGCCGCCGCGATCACCCCGGCGACGCGGGCGATCTTCCTCAACTCGCCGGCGAACCCCACCGGCTGGACCGCCGACCTCGCGACGCTGCAAGCCATCCTGGAGCTCGCCCGCGCGCGCGGCCTCTGGATCATCGCCGACGAGATCTACGCCCGCTTCGTGTGGACCGGCGCGCCCCGCGCCCCGTCCTTCCTCGACATCGCCGAGCCGGACGAGAAAATCCTCTACGTCAACACCTTCTCCAAGAACTGGGCGATGACGGGCTGGCGCATGGGCTGGCTGCATGCCCCGCTGGCGCTGAAGCAGACCATCGAGAATCTGATCCAATATTCGACCTCGGGCGTGGCGGAGTTCATGCAGCGGGCGGGCGTCGTGGCGCTCGAGGAGAGCGAGTGGTTCGTCAAGCGCTCCATCGAGCGGGCGCGGCGCGGGCGCGAGGTGGTGTCCGCCGCCTTCGCCGGCAACAACCGCGTGACGTTCGCGCCCCCCGACGGCGCCTTCTACGCCTTCTTCCGCGTCGACGGGCTCGGCTCGTCGCGGGAGGCCGCCTTTCGCCTCATCGACGAGGCGCTGGTGGGGACGGCGCCCGGCACCGCGTTCGGCGGCATCGGCGAAGGCTTCGTCCGCATCTGCTTCCTGCGCAGCGAGGACAGCCTCACGCAAGCCATGCAGCGGATCACCCGATTCCTCGACAATTAACGCTGGGATTAAATTTCTTATTCGCGCGGGCCTTTTGGATTCCTATTCCCAAGCTTCGGCGGAGCTTGTGTGAATCTTGCCGCAGCTTCGAATTGTTGCGACCGGGTTATCCCCTCCTTCATCGAATCGTGCGAATATCTGTTTGCTCCTCCCTCAACTGGGGTCTGGCCATTGTGTCGGACCCCTTTTTCATTGCAGCGACCGCCGAATCGCCGACCGGGGATTTGCCTTTGTCGCGAGGGCAGGCCATGTATCGGCGGCCAGCCGGTCGGACGGCCGCTCCGGCAACGGTCGAAAGGCCGCCGGGGAGGAAAGTCCGGGCTCCACGGAAACACGGCGCCGGGTAACACCCGGCGGAGGCAACTCCAGGGAAAGTGCCACAGAAAACAAACCGCCGTCCGGTGACGGGCGGTAAGGGTGAAACGGTGGGGTAAGAGCCCACCGCGCGGCCGGCAACGGTCGTGGCACGGCAAACCCCGCCGGGAGCAAGACCGCATAGGGGCGGTGGCCCGTTTCCGGCCGCTAAGCCGCCCGGGTAGGTCGCGCGAGGCGTGCGGCGACGCACGTCCCAGATGAATGGCCGTCACGTGGGGGTCACCCCGCCATACAGAACCCGGCTTATAGACCGGCTGGCGCTTCCCCTCGGCCTCGCCCGCCGTCGGCGCCGGCATGTCCCTCCAGGAAGAAGGTCTCGACCTCGCCGAGCCCCTTCACCGCCAGCCAGCCCCGCGGCGCCACGAGGAAGCTCGGCCGCAGGAGATCGGCGGTGCTCGCCGACACCTGGATGCGGCCGGGCAGCGAGTGGCTTTCCATCCGCGAGGCGGTGTTCACGGCGTCGCCCCAGAGGTCGTAGGCGAAGCGCGTCCCACCGATGACGCCGGCGACCACCGGGCCGGTGTGGAGCCCGATGCGCACCCGCAAGGGGCCGCCGTCGAGGCCGCCATAGGCCTCGGCGAACTCGCGGAAGGCGAGGGCGAAGCGGGCGAGGCGTTCGGCCCCCACCTCCGGCGGCACGCGCAGCCCGGACACCGCCATATAGGCGTCGCCGATGGTTTTGATCTTCTCCACCTTGTGGGCGATCGTCAGCTCGTCGAAACCCTTGATCAGGGTGTCGAGCCAGGCGACCAGCGCCTCGGGGCTCGCCGTCCGGGCGCTCGCGGTGAAGCCAACGAGGTCGGCGAAGAAGATGGTCACCCGGTCGTGCCGGTCGGCGACGAGCTGGCCGGGGGCGCGCTTCAGGGTGTTGGCGATCGGGCGCGGCAGGATCGCGAGGAGCAGCTGGTCGGAGCGCTCCACCTCGGCGGCGAGGAGCTGCTCGGCCCGGTGCGTCTTCACCAGCGCATAGGTGAACAGCCACACGTTGATGATCATGACGTTGATCACCACCATCGCCGAGAGATGCTCCACGTAGTGCGGCGCCGCGAGGGCGATCGGGCCGACCTCCGGGGCGAAGTTGAGCGCGGCGATCACCGCCGCGAACGCCGCCGCGACCACCAGCGCGAAGAGCGGCCAGTGGGCGACGCCGAAGAACAGGAAGGCGGCGGCGGTGAAGGCGAAATAGACGTGGGCGCCGCCGTCGAGCCCGGTGAGCCAGATCACCCGCAGCGTGCCGACGATGATGGCGGCGCAGAGCCAGAGCGCCGCCGCATGCTCCGAGACGCGGTGGAAGAGCGGCGTCGCGAGGTGAGCGGCGCCGAACATGATGTTGTGGACGATGAGCGGCTGCAGCGCCGCCGCGTTCATGGCGAACTGCTCGATCACGTGTTGGAACGAGGCGAGCGTGCCGACGATCGCGCCGGCGTTCACGAAGCGCTGGCGCCGCTGCACGGCGGGATCGGCGGAGCGGATCCCGACCGAGAGGAACCAGTCCGCCACGCGGTGGAGCTTGGCGGGCCAGGGAGAGCCGGCGAGGGCGCGGCCGAGGCGGGTGACGCGCTCCGGCCGGGCCGGGGCGACACCCACCCGCTCGCCCGGCTGCGTCATTGGCTCGTGCGACACGACTCGCCCCCATCAAGCCGCCCCGGGCGACCCGCTCGGCGGGTGACATGTGGTCGGCGTGCCTTTTTGTCGCTTTTTAGAGTAGAAATTGCTGACGACTACCACAATCACAGTGCATCATGCGTCCGATCGACGCGCCGTCCGGTGCGTCGAGCTGAACCCCCGGAGCACACGGGGGATAGGAGGAAGACACATGAGAACGACGCCACTGCGCCTCACGGCGCATAGCGCCGCGGCTGCGCTCGTTGCCGCTGCTCTTGCTGCACCTGCCGCCGCTCAGGCTCCCGTGCCCGACAACCTCGAGCGGCTCTCGAACTTCCAGACCACCGGTATAACCGAGTTCACCACCATCGATCAGACCGGCTCCAAGGCCGACGCCATCCGCAAGACGCTGGAGGGGGTCACGCTGCCGGACGGCTTCAAGATCGATCTCTACGCCATCGTCCCCGACGCGCGGCACATGGCCGTCGGTCCGCAGGGCGTCGTCACCTTCGTCGGCACCCGCAAGACCAAGGTGTGGGCGGTCACCGATCGCGACAAGGATCGCGTCGCCGACGAAGTGAAGGACTTCGCCCCGTCGCTGGAGTTCGTCATTCCGAACGGGCCGTGCTTCTCTCCCGATGGATTCCTCTATATCGCGGAGCAGAACCGCGTGCTGGTCTTCCCGGCCGCGGAGTTCTTCTACGAGAGCCCGGACGTCGCCGCGTTCAACGTGGTGCCGCAAGGGGAGCTGATCCCCGCCTCGGAGGAGAGCTTCAACCACACCGCCCGCGTGTGCCGCATCGGGCCCGACGGCAAGCTCTACATCTCGCTCGGGCAGCCCTACAACGTGCCGGCCCCCGACAAGCTCGACCTCTACCGCAAGGAAGGCATCGGCGGGATCATCCGCATCGGCACCGACGGCAAGGGGCGTGAGGTCTACACCTACGGCATCCGCAACTCCGTCGGGCACGACTTCGACCCGCAGACCGGGGATCTGTGGTTCACCGACAACCAGGTGGACGGCATGGGCAACGACATCCCGCCCGGTGAGATCAACCACCAGACCGCGGCGGGCCAGCACTTCGGCTTCCCCTGGTATGGCGGGGGCTCGGTGCGCACCACCGAGTACGAGACCGACGAGCTGCCCGACGATCTCGTGATGCCGGCGGTGGAGACGGTGGCGCACGCCGCCGACCTCGGCATGATGTTCTATCGGGGGTCGATGTTCCCGGCGAAGTACAAGAACGCCCTGTTCTCGGCCCAGCACGGCTCGTGGAACCGCACCACCCCGGTGGGCGCCCGCGTGATGGTGACCTTCGTCGCCGAGGACGGCACCGCCACGACCCAGCCGTTCGCCGAAGGCTGGCTCACCGACAGCGGCGAGTATCTCGGCCGCCCGGTGGACGTCGCCATGCTGAAGGACGGCTCGCTCCTCGTGTCGGACGACCTCGCGGGGGCCATCTATCGCATCTCCTACGAGAAGTGAGGCCTGCGTGGGAATGACACGCTGGGTGGCGGCGGGACTGTCCGCCGCCCTCCTCCTCGCCACCGCCTCCGCGGCGGTGGCCGATCCGGTGGCCGGCAAGCGCAAGGCGGCCCAATGCCAGGTCTGCCACGGCTTCGACGGCATGGGCACCAATCCCGAGGTGCCCAACATCGGCGGCGAGAGTGAGATCTACCTCATCAAGCAGCTTCGCGCCTTCCGTGACGGGACGCGCGAGGACCGCATGATGTCGCTGGTCGCGAAAAACCTCTCCGACGGGGACATTCGCGACCTCGCCGACTATTACGGCGCGATCGAGATCACGGCGACCGTGCCGCAGTTCTGACGCCCCGATCGGCCGGTGCCGTGCGCATCGGCCGATCCTCGCGCTCCGCTCGTTCCGGAGGCTCCGCCTGGACATCTCATCGTGCACGGACGGTCACTCGTCGGTGCCGCTCGCCTCGTCGCCGTCGCCATCACTGTTGGCGGCCGGGCGCGGCGTCGCGTCGCGCCGGGCCCGCGTCTGCTCCTTGCGCTTGCGCAGGTTGGCGCGCAGCGCCTCGCGCAGTCGGGCGTTCTTGTCGTCCTCCTCGGACGCGGCAGGGGGCGACTTTTTCGACGGCGCCATAGGGATTCCTCGGCCAGATCGCAATGGGTTTCAACGCTTTGCGCTGCGCTTATGTCTGCCATGCAGCTCTTATCGCTGACTTGGCCCAGACAAGGAAATTGCCATGAAGAGAACTTTGGCCATTGCCGCCGTGCTCGCCACGACCGTGGCCGCCGCCCAAGGGACGGAGATTTTGATTTATACCGGTGGAGCGCCGACCGGCGAAGGCTCCACGTATCATAATGGAATGGGTAAGGCCGTCGAGGAGCAGATCAAGGAGCTCGCCCGGCCGTTTGGATATGAAGTCCGGCGCGTCCCGTCAGGCGGCGCGGTGGCCAACGCGAACGCCTGTGCCGACGAGACCGAGAATATTTGCTTCGGTATCGGCCAGGGCGGGCTCGAATACGACGCGGTGACCTCCGGCGGCACGCAGATCATCCGCAACGATCTTCCGGGCGAATGCGCGATGGCGTTCACCAAGGAGCCGCGCCTGCCCAACTGGAAGTCGGTGATGCAGAACGCGTCCCGCGTCACCTTCGTGGTGCCGGAAGGGTCGGGGTCGGAAGCCTTCGTGAAGAAGATGTTCGACGCCGAGCCCGCGCTCGAGGGCATCACCCCCCGCTTCAAGTACGCCAAGGGTCAGCAGGCGATCTTCGAGGCGGTGAACTCGATCCGCGGCGCGGTGGGGGTGTTCTACGCCTATCCGAACCCCACCGACGGCACCATCCACGACGCCTACCAGGAGGATATGACCATCATGGGCATCCTCTCCCCGGCCGTCGCGAAGGGCTCGGACGATTTCTATCTCAACCGCCGCGCCCCCTACGCCCTGTCCTGGTTCGGCCTCGGCGAGACGAAGACCGTGCCGGCGATGTGCTCCAAGGCGCTGCTCTTCGCCGGCGATCCGGCGACGTTGACCGACACGTGGGCGCAGGGCGACTACGAGGACTTCATCGACAAGCTGAAGTCGCTGCCGCCCGAGGCCTTCATCCCTGACGACGGCCCGCTCTCCCGTCTCATGAAGGAGGTCGAGGGACTTTCCGAGGAGTACGGGGTGAACGAGATGGTGACCGACCTCCAGAAGCAGGCGTCGGAGAAGTTCTGACGGCGCCGCCCGATCTCGCGGCGGGTTTCCCACACCGCCGCCCCACACCGCCGCTGCGCCTCGGCGCGGCGGCGGCCGCCCTGCCGAGGGTCATCGCAGGGGTCGCGCCGACCCGCGAGAGCTGCGATCCGCGGGTGGGATCGGTAGAAACGATCCGTTACGCGATTATCGCATAACGGGTGCGCGAGGGTGCCGGCTTGCGCTTTGGCCAAGGAACGACAATTGTGCGTCTTATGGTCACGATGCCCGTCCCTTCCGCAAGCAATGATGCCGCCGTAGGCATTTTCTGGAAAGTCACGTCCGTTCTGTTCTTCACGCTGATGCTCACGTTCGTGAAGATCGCAGGCGAGCGCATTCCCGTCGGACAGCTGCTGTTCGCGCGAAACTTGTTCGGGCTCATCCCGGTGGTGGTGATGATCGCCTACACCGGTCACCTGCACGACGCGCTGCGCACCAACAACATCTGGGGCCACATGCGCCGGGCGATGTCGGGCATGTTCGCCATGGGGCTGTGGTTCGTCGCGCTGCAATATCTTCCCTTTCCCGAAGCGACCGCCATCGTCTACGCCGCGCCGCTGATGATGGTGGTGCTCGCCGCCACGGTGCTCGGCGAGCGGGTGCGCGTCTACCGCTGGTCGGCGGTGGCGGTGGGTCTCGTCGGCGTCGCCATCATCATGGTGCCGCAGCTCAGCGAAGGGTTCGACATCTTCGGCAACGCCGCCTCCTTCGGCGCGGCCTGCGCGCTGGTGTCGGCCGCCTGCATGGCGCTCACCGCGGTGTTCGTGCGCCAGCTCGCCCGCTCGGAGCCGACGCACACGATCGTGATCTATTTCCTCATCGCCGGCACGTTGGTGACGGCGCTGACGGCCCCCACCTGGGTCGTCCCGTCGTGGAGCGATGCGGCGATGCTGGTGATGATCGGCGTGCTCGGCGGGGTCGGTCAGATCATGGTCACCCAGGCCTTCCAGCACGCCGAGGCGTCGCTGATCGCGCCGTTCGAGTACACCTCGATGATCTGGGTCATCGCCATCGGCTACCTCGTCTTCGGCGAGATCCCCACCATCTATGTGGTGATCGGGGCGGCGATCGTGATCGGATCAGGGATCTTCGTGATCTTCCGCGAGCGGCAGCTCGGCCTGCACCGCGCGGAACGGAAGATGGGTGCGCCGCTGCGTCCTTAGCACGGCGGCGCGCGATGCGGAGGATGCTTGTTCCGCGCCCCCGGCTTGGGAGGAAGTGAATGAGCAATTGGCTGACCGCACCGCTCTGGCCGATCGACGTCGTATTGCCGACCAAGGCCTTCTCCAATCCGCTGTTGGCGAGCGAGCGGCTCAACCGTCGCGGACTCTACGCGGCGCGGGTCGCCGCCGCGCACGCGCTGGCGGCGCGTCGGCGGCGCCGCCTCGCCGACCGCGTCTCGCCGGAAGCACGGCAGGAGTACGCCGCGAAGGGCTACATCCGCACCACGCCCCTCGATGCGGCCGCCCTCGACGCCTTGCGCGAGGAGGTGACGGGCATCACCGCGCCCGCCTACGAGATGCGGGAGGGGGACGCCGTGACGCGCCGCATCGCGATCACGCCACGGCTTCTCGCCGCGGCGCCGCGGCTCGCCGCCCTCGTGCGCTCGCCCGCCTATCAGGGCCCGATCCGCTATGTCGGCTCATTCGACGTGGCGCCGCAGCTCTACATCCAGACCATCTTCACCCACGTCGCCGACGGCGGCGTGCCCGATCCGCAAAACGATCTCCACATGGACACCTTCCACCCAACGGTGAAGGCGTGGTTGTGGTTCGACGACGTGGAGGAGGCGACGGGGCCCTTCGCCTACGTGGAGGGCTCGCACCGGCTCGATCGGCGCCGCCTCGCCTGGCACAAGCGGCGCTCGGTGATCGCGTCGACGGGTGGCCCCAAGGGCGGGTCCTTCCGGGTGAGCGAGGCGGAGCGGGAGCGGTTGCGGCTGCCCGAGCCGACGCGCTTCACGGTGCCCGCGGGCACGATGGTCACCGGCGACACCTTCGGTCTCCACCGCCGCACGCGGGCGACGAAGCCGTCGCGTCGGCTGGAGCTCTGGGCGACGAGCCGGCCCAATCCGTTCAACCCGCTCCTCAAGAATCCGATCTGGCCGCCGCCGGGCATGGCGGAACGGGAGGCGATCCTGTGGCAGCGGTTCGCGGTCTGGGCGCACACCAACGGGCTGCGCAAGCGCCACGACTGGTACGCCGTGGGCGATGTGCGCCCGCTCGACGATCCCCGCCACCCCTCGCTCGGCTGAGGCCGGGCGCCGGAGGGCGTGCCGAGCGGTCGACGAAAAACGGCATCGCCCGCGTCCGCGTCGGGAGGAACGCGGTCGGGCGATGCCGTTGGCTGACGCGATCCCGCCCTTGCCGGGGCAGCGGCCGGGCGGAAGGTGGCGTCAGTCGTAGCGGTGACGGTCGCGGATGTCCGCCTGGTTGTGGGGCGGCGCGAAGATGCGCATCAGCGCATAGAAGAAGTGGGTGACGGCGTCGGTGAGAGGCGTCGAATCGGACTGCATGGGTTTGGCTCGCGGGTTCGCAGAATGGGGCGCGCGGCGCGCGGCGAGCGCGTCGTTACCCCGCAGATGGCGCGGATCTTCAGTGAAGTGAATAGCCGCGCGGCACTATCTGCCATCCTTTTGTGCATAGCGCCCACATGGTGTGCGGATCGTCCTGCAAGCCTTTGATCTACATTCGGAAAACGCCGAAGCGGGTCGACGCGATGGGCGCCTGCAGTGTCGCGGCGAAGGCGAGCGACAGAATGCGCCGCGTGTCGCGGGGGCGGATCACCCCGTCGTCCCACAGTCGGGCGGTCGCGAAGTAGGGATGACCTTCCCGCTCGTAGGTGTCGCGGATGGGGGCTTTGAAGGCCTCCTCCTCGTCCGCCGACCAGTAGCCGCCGTCGGCTTCGATGTTGTCGCGGCGCACGGTGGCGAGCACCGAGGCCGCCTGCTCGCCGCCCATCACCGAGATGCGCGCCGTCGGCCAGGTGAAGAGGAAGCGGGGCGAGTAGGCGCGCCCGCACATGCCGTAGTTGCCCGCCCCGTAGGAGCCGCCCACGATCAGGGTGATCTTGGGCACCTCGGCGCAGGCGACGGCGGTCACGAGCTTGGCGCCGGCGCGGGCGATGCCGCCCGCCTCGTACTCCCGCCCCACCATGAAGCCGGTGATGTTCTGCAGGAAGAGGAGCGGAATCTTGCGCTGACAGCACAGCTCCACGAAGTGGGCGCCCTTGTTGGCGCTCTCGGAAAAGAGGATGCCGTTGTTGGCGACGATGCCGACGGGGATCCCCGAGAGCCGCGCGAAGCCAGTGACGAGGGTGGTGCCGTAGAGCGCCTTGAACTCGTCGAAGCGCGAGCCGTCGACGAGGCGGGCGATGATCTCGCGGATGTCCACCTGTTGGCGCAGATCCGCCGGCATCACCCCCTCGATGTCGTCGTAGAGCGGCGCCTCGGCGGGGGCGAGCGGCACGTCGGCGGGGGTGGGGGCGCCGAGATTGGCGATCGAGCGGCGCGCCATCGCGAGCGCCTGGCGATCGTCGAGGGCGTAGTGGTCGGCGACGCCGGACAGGCGGGCGTGCACGTCGGCGCCGCCGAGATCCTCGGCGGAGACCACCTCGCCTGTCGCCGCCTTCACCAGCGGCGGGCCGCCGAGGAAGATGGTGCCCTGATGGCGCACGATGATCGCCTCGTCCGCCATCGCCGGCACGTAGGCCCCGCCCGCGGTGCACGAGCCCATCACCACCGCGATCTGGGCGATGCCTTCCGCCGACATCGTCGCCTGATTGTAGAAGATGCGGCCGAAATGGTCGCGGTCGGGGAACACCTCGGTCTGGTTCGGCAGGTTCGCCCCGCCCGAATCGACGAGGTAGATGCAGGGCAGCCGGTTCTGCCGCGCGATCTCCTGGGCGCGGACGTGCTTCTTCACCGTCATCGGGTAGTAGGTGCCGCCCTTGATGGTCGCATCGTTGGCGACGATCATGCAGGCACGGCCCGACACGCGGCCGATGCCGGTGATGAGGCCAGCCCCGTGGATCGCGTCGTCATAGAGGCCGTTGGCCGCCATCGGCGACAGTTCCAGGAACGGCGCGCCGGTATCGAGCAGCGTGTTGACGCGCTCGCGCGGCAGGAGCTTGCCGCGCTTGATGTGCCGCTCGCGGGCGCGCGCCGGGCCGCCTTCGGACACCCGCTCGAGGTGCGCGTCGAGGTCGGCCACGAGGTTTTCCATGGCGGTGCGGTTGGCGGCGGTTGTGTCGGCGTCGAGGGTGGAGTGTAAGACAGTCACGGCCGGTCCTTCGCGAGTTCGGACCGGACCAAAGCGCAGGATGGGGCGGAAAGGAAGAGGATGTTCGCCGATCGCATCGAAGGGAAGTGGATCGACGCGTTCGCCGAGCTGTTCGAGGCCGCGCGCATCCGCCCCGACGAGCGCGTCGCGATCCTCGCCGAAACCCAGTCCCGCGCGCTCAACGTGCACCTTGCCGAGCTCGCCCTGGCGCGGCTCGGCGTCGCGGCCTTCACCCTCACCGTGCCGACGCCGCGATCGGGCCCGATGATCGTCCGCTCCACCGGGGCGAGCCGCGCCCTCGACGGCTTCGACGCCGTAGTCGAGACGCTGCAGCGGGTGGACGTGGTGGTGGACCTCACCATCGAAGGGCTGATGCACGCGCGTCAGACGGGTGCGATCCTCGGCGCCGGCACCCGCATCCAGGTGATCTCCAACGAGCATCCGGAGGTGCTGGAGCGCATGCGTCCCGACCCGGCGCTGAAGGAGGCGGTGCGCGAGGCCGCCCGCGCCGCCCGCGGGGCGAGCGAAATGCGCGTCACCTCGCCGGCGGGCTCCGACCTCACTGTCGACATGCGCGGCGCCCAGACGGTCGGCGTCTGGGGCTGGACCGACAAGCCCGGCACGCTCGCCCACTGGCCGGGCGGCATCGTGGTGTCCTTCCCCCGCGCGGGCACCATCTCCGGTCGGCTGGTGCTGTCGCCGGGCGACATGAACCTGACCTACAAGCGCTATGTCGAGGCGCCGGTGCATCTGACGCTCGCCGACGACCGCGTGCGCGCGGTGGAGGGCGAGGGCGTAGACGCCCGCCTGATGCGCGACACGCTCGCCGCCTGGAACGACCCGGAGGCCTACGCCGTCAGCCACGTCGGATGGGGCCTCAACCCGGCGGCGCGGTGGGACGCCCTCACCATGATGGACAAGGCGGAGACCAACGGCACCGAGCTGCGGGCGGTCGCCGGCAACTTCCTCTTTTCGACCGGTGCCAACGAATTCGCCGGCCGCTTCACCGAGGGTCACTTCGACTTGCCGATGATGGGCTGCACCATCAGCCTTGACGGAGTGGACGTGGTGCGGGAAGGCCGGCTCGTATGAGCCTATCCGAGATCAAGAAGGGGCTGCGTCGCGACGCGATGGCCCGCCGCGCCGCCGCTGCCGCCGCCGCGCCCGATGCCGCCGAGCGCCTTGCCGCCCGTGCCGCCGCGCTGCCCGCGGCGCGCACCGTGTCGGCCTATGTCGCGATGCGCGACGAGATCGACCCTCTGCCGCTCGCCCGCGCGCTCGCTGCCCGCGGCATGCGCCTCGCGCTTCCGGTGGTGGCGGACAAGGCGATGAGCTTCCACGCCTGGGCCGACGGCGAGCCGCTGACGCCCGGCCCGTTCGGCACCATGGAGCCGAGCGGGGAGGCGGCGACGCCCGACCTCCTTCTGGTGCCGCTGCTCGCCTTCACCCGCGACGGCGGCCGTCTCGGCTACGGCGCGGGCCACTATGATCGCTGGCTCGCCGCCCATCCCGAGGCGAAGACCGTGGGGCTCGCCTACGCCGCGCAGGAGGTCGAGGCGCTGCCCATCGAGCCGCACGACCAGCCGCTCGACGCCATTCTCACCGAGCGCGAGTTCATCAGGACCAAGGAGACACTGTGCGGCTGATCTTTCTGGGTGACGTCGTCGGCCGGACCGGCCGGCAGATCGTCACCACTCACCTCCCGCGCCTGATCGAGCGCTACGCCATCGATTTTGCCGTGGTGAACGGGGAGAACGCCGCCGGGGGCTTCGGCATCACCGAAGAGATCCTGCAGTCCTTCCTCGACGCTGGCGCCGACGTCGTCACCACCGGCAACCACGTCTGGGACCAGCGCGACGCTCTGGTGTTCATCGCCCGCCAGCCCCGCCTCATCCGGCCGATCAACTATCCGCCGGGAACGCCCGGCGCCGGTGCCACCATGGTCACGGCACGCAACGGGGCGCGGGTGTTCGTCGCGAACGTCATGGGCCGCACCTTCATGGAGCCCCTCGACGATCCCGTCCGTCCGCTCGAGCACGCGCTCGAGATGCACAAGCTCGGCTCGGAGGTCGACGCCGCGATCGTCGACGTCCACGCCGAGGCGACGAGCGAGAAGCAGGTGTTCGGCCATCTCCTCGACGGGCGCGTGTCGCTCGTGGCGGGCACCCACACCCACTGCCCGACGGCCGACCACCGGGTGCTGCCCTACGGCACCGCCTTCATCACCGATCTCGGCATGTGCGGCACCTACGATTCCGTCATCGGCATGGAGAAGGACGAGCCGATGCGGCGGATGGTGGAGCGCGTGCCGGGTCAGCGGATCGGCCCGGCGACGGGCCCGGCCACGCTGAGCGGCGTCGCCGTCGACACCGACGACCGCACCGGCCTCGCGAACTGGATCGCGCCCGTGCGCGTCGGCGGCGACCTCGACCCCGCCCTGCCGACGCGCTGGGAGGAGGATTGAGGCGAGCGCGGCGGTGTAGGGTCCACCCCAGCGATCGATTGGCGCAGGTGACCGGCCGGGCGGCCGCGGCGCTTGCAGGGGTTCGGCGCACCTGTCATCGAAGGTGGGTGATTGCGGAGGAAGCGATATGAGCGAGCAGCGTCCCATGATGACCATCGATCGGGCCGACTATCCCTCGCCGATCACCATAGGCCTGACGTGCCGCTGTCCGCGCTGTGGCAAGGGCAAGCTCTTCAAGGGGTTCCTCTCGCTGCGCGAGAGCTGCGACGTGTGCGGGCTCGACTACGATTTTGCCGACCCGGCGGACGGGCCGGCCTTCTTCGTTCTCTGCTTCACCTGCGTGCCGGCGCTCATCGTGGCGGTGTGGGTGGAGGTGGCGCTTCAGCCGCCGCTCTGGGTGCACTTCCTCACGACGCTGCCGCTCATCATCGCCGCTTGCGTGCTGCCGCTGCGCCCGCTGAAGGCCTGGCTGATCGCGAGCCAGTTCTATCACGACGCGGCCGAAGGCAAGCGCGTCGACATGGTGCCGCCGGCGGGCCAGACCTCGCACGATTGACGGCCGGGCCGCGCGCGCCCACACTTTCGACCTCTCGTGGCATCGCGAACTCGGCGGCCCGGCTTCCTTTCGAGCCGCGCCGTCGCTACATCGTGGGCCGAGTGATCAGAGGACGACCATGGCCGGCCATTCCAAATTCAAGAACATCATGCACCGCAAAGGCGCACAGGACGCCAAGCGGTCGAAGCTGTTTTCCAAACTGTCGCGTGAGATCACCGTTGCGGCCAAGATGGGCACGCCGGATCCCGACATGAACCCGCGCCTGCGGCTCGCCATCCAGGCGGCGCGGGCACAGTCGATGCCGAAGGACAACATCGAGCGCGCCATCAAGAAGGCCGCCGGCGACGACGGCGCGGTCTACGAAGAGGTGCGCTACGAGGGCTACGGCCCCGGCGGCGTCGCCGTGCTCGTCGAGGCGTTGACGGACAACCGCAACCGCACCGCCGGCGTCGTCCGCGCGGCCTTCTCCAAGCACGGCGGGGCGCTCGGCGAGACGGGCTCCGTCGCCTTCATGTTCGACCGGGTGGGGGAGATCGAATACGCGCCCGCCGCGGCCGACGCCGAGGCGATGATGGAAGCCGCCATCGAGGCCGGCGCCGAGGACGTCTCCTCCGACGAGGACGGGCATCTCGTGACCTGCGCCTTCGAGGACGTGGCGGAGGTGTCGACGGCGCTCGGCGAGCGGCTCGGCGAGGCGCAGGCGGTGCGCATCGTGTGGCGCCCGCAGAACTCCACCCCCGTCGACGAGGACAAGGCCGGCACGCTGATGAAGCTCATCGACATTCTGGAGGACGACGACGACGTGCAGAACGTCTTCGCCAACTACGAGATCTCCGACGAGGTGATGGAGAAGCTCGCCGCGGCCTGACCGCCGGTCGGGCGGCCGCCCCGCCGCAGGAGGCACCGATGGCGAGCGACGCCCCCATCGCACCGGAGAGCCGACGGCGCGCGATCCGCCCGCCGCGGAGCCGAGCGTGAGGGCGGGAGCCGCCGGTCGGGCCATCGCCCGCGCGATGGCGATGGACGAGGCGACGTGGCGGCGTCACGCGAGCCCCTGGAGCGTCTGGACGCGGGTGCCGATTTTGCCGGCCTTGGCGCTCGCGATCTTCAGCCGCGCCTGGATCGGCTGGTGGGCGCTCCTGCCCGTCGCCCTCCTCGTCGTCTGGACCTTTCTCAACCCCCGCGTCTTCGCGCCACCGCGCGGCCCGCCGGGATGGGCGACGCGCGCGGTCTGGGGCGAGCGCCTCTGGCTCGCCCGTCACGAGCGGCCGGTCCCGCGGCACCATGCCGAGGCGGCCCGGCGCCTCACCCTTGCGAGTGGGCTGGGCCTGCCGATCCTCGCCTACGGGCTGATCGCGCTCGACGGCTGGGCGACGGTCGCCGGCACCATCCTCGCCGCCGGCGCCAAGCTCTGGTTCGTCGACCGCATGGTCTGGCTCTACGACGAGGCGGGTGAGGGGCGCTTTACCCTCGACCTCTGAGCCCCGACCCTGAGCCGGTAGCCGATCAGGCGGTGGCGTGGCGGGCCGCCGCCTCGCGCGACCGCGTGCCGAGGAAGAGGCCGATCAGCATCGCCGGCACGAACACCAGGGTGCCGGGGGCGAGCAGCGGGATCGCCGTCAGCGCCGGGCCGGGGCAGAAGCCGCCGATCCCCCAGCCGATGCCGAAGATCGCGGCGCCGAGGAGGAGGGGGGCGTCGATCCGCCGGTTCGTCGGCACCGCGAAGCTCGGGTTGAAGACCGGCTGCGGACGGCGCCAGGCGAGGCGATAGCCGATGAAGGCGGTCACCGATGCGCCACCCATGACGAAGGCGAGGGAGGGATCCCACGGCCCCAGAATGTCGAGGAAGTTCAGGACCTTGGCGGGATTGCTCATGCCCGAGATCACGAGCCCGACACCGAAGACGAGGCCGGAAAGGAAGCCGGTGAGGAGGCGCATCAGAAGATCTCCGCGTGACGCAGGACGATGACGGTGGCGACGGCGGTGACCATGAACACGCCGACGGCGGCGGCCGAGCGCGGCGACAGGCGGGCGAGGCCGCACACCCCGTGGCCAGAGGTGCAGCCGGAGCCGAGCCCGGTGCCGAAGCCCACGAGGAGGCCGGCCACCGCCATGCCGACGAGGTTGGTCGAGACGGTGCTCTCCACCGTCCCGCCGACGAGCTCGACAGCGAGCGGTGCGCCGATGATCCCGGCGAGGAAGGCGAGGCGCCAGCCCCAGTCGCTCGCGCTGCCGAGCGCGCCGAGGGTGATGCCGGAGATGCCGGCGATGCGGCCGAGAAGGCCCATCAGCATCACCGTGGAAATGCCGATGAGCACGCCGCCCAGCAGCGAGGCGAGCGGTGTGAAGGAGGTAGTGACGACGGGCAGCATGAAGGCTCCTTCGAAAATCGAGAGCGGCTTTGACGATGCCGCGTTCCCTCACATATGATAATCATCTAAATTAGACAATGCTAATATTGGTGCCGAGATGACCAGTCTGGAAGCGAGCGCGGCGCTCGGCGAGCGGGCCGAATGGGTCGCCGACCGGCTGCGCCTCCTCGCCAATGCGAGCCGGCTATTGATCCTCTGCCGGCTGACGGAGGGGGAGGCGTCGGTGGGCGTCCTGCAAGGGGCGGTGGGGCTGTCCCAGTCGGCCCTGTCGCAGCATCTGGCGCGGCTGCGGGAGGCCGGGATCGTGGCGACGCGGCGCGAGGCGCAGACGATCCACTACCGGATCGCCGACGACGAGACGCGGCTTCTGATGACGGCGCTCTACACCGCCTTCTGCCACCCGCCCGCCGAGGCCGGCTGATCCTCGCCTCGCCGAGTTGAAGGCCGCGGCGGGCTGGTTCAATGTGCCCCACCTCGCCGCCGGAGGGAGGGCGGCCAGCCAGCGAGGGCAGCCAATGGCGACTAACGACGGGATTCGCACCACCAGCGGGCGCGGCAAGCTCTTCGACAGCATTCTCGACACGATCGGCGACACGCCGGCCATCCGCGTCAACAATCTCGGTCCCGACCATGTGACGATCTACGTGAAGGCGGAGGCGTTCAATCCGGCGGCGTCGGTGAAGGATCGCCTCGCGGTGAACATCATCGAGGCGGCCGAGCGCGCGGGCACGCTGCAGCCGGGCCAGACCGTGGTGGAGGCGACGAGCGGCAACACCGGCATCGGCCTCGCCATGGTGTGTGCCCAGAAGGGCTATCCGCTGGTCATCACCATGGCGGAGAGCTTTTCGGTGGAGCGGCGCCGGCTGATGCGCATGTTCGGCGCCAAGGTGGTGCTGACGCCGCGCGCCGAGAAGGGCTTCGGCATGTACCGCAAGGCGGTGGAGCTCGCCGAGCGGCACGGCTGGTTCCTCGCCCACCAGTTCGAGACCGAGGCCAACGCCGCGATCCATGAGGCGACCACGGCGCGCGAGATCCTCGGCGACTTCGCCGACGGCCGGCTCGACTATTTCGTGACGGGCTACGGCACCGGCGGCACGGTGAGCGGCGTCGGCCGCGTCCTGCGGGCGGAGCGGCCCGACACCAAGATCATTCTGTGCGAGCCCGCCAACGCCGCCCTCGTCGCCTCCGGCACGCCGCAGCGGCGCACCGCCGACGGTTCCCCGGCGGTGAGCCATCCGGCCTTCGAGCCCCATCCGATCCAGGGCTGGACGCCCGACTTCATCCCGCTGACGCTGCAGGAGACGCTCGACGAGAAATATTATGACGAGCTGGTGCCGATCCCCGGGCCGGAGGGGATCAAGTGGGCACGTCTCCTCGCCCGGAGGGAGGGCATCTTCACCGGCATCTCCGGCGGCTCCACCTTCGCCGTGACGCAGATGATCGCGGAGAAGGCGGCGCCGGGCTCGGTGCTTCTGTGCATGCTGCCCGACACCGGTGAGCGCTACCTTTCCACCCCCCTCTTCGAGGGCATCGCCGAGGAGATGGACGAGGAAGAGATGGTGATCTCCCGCTCCACCCCCGGCTATCAGATGGGCTGAGCCGGCTCACGCGGTGCCGGCCCCTCCGCCGGCTCGGGCGGTGCGGCCCGAGGCGGCTCAGGCGGTGCCGATGAGCGCCGCCCAGAGCTCGCGCTTCGACATCCGCGATCGCCCGGCGACGCGCAGCGCCCGGGCGTAGCGGGCGAGCGTCTCCTTGGAGAGATCGCCGGCGTTCTTCAGCGTCTTGTGGATCGCGCGGGCGAGCTCCGTCTTCGTCATGCGCGTGGGGCCGCGCACCCCGAGGTCGCGGGCGAGCGCGATGAGGTCGGACTTCCGCGCTTCGATGATGCGCTTGCCGAACTGGGCGGTCTTCTCGGCGAACTCGGCGGACTGCTGCGAGTAGCGGTGCCCGGCGCCGCCGCGGCGCACCTCGCGCGTGGCGGCGGGGGTCGCCGGCGCGCTCCATCGGGCAAGGTGCGCGTCCCCGAGGTCGGCCGCGCGATAGCTCCCGCCGCGGCGCTCATATTCGGCGGCCGCGAGCTGCGCCTTGCGGGCCGACCATTCGCCGGGCTCCCCGCCTTCGTCCGACCAGATCAACTCGTCCTTGACGACCTCCCAAAGCCGCGGGCGGGTCGGTTGCGCTGTCGACATCAGGTGCCTCCATGATCTGGGGGCGCAACGCCGGCACGGCGTGCCGGTTTCGCCCCGGATAGTCAACCGGCGGCGAGGCGGAGGCGGCGCGGCATCAGCCCGTCGGCCGCACGCGCGATGCCCTCCGCATCGATGCCGTAGTGATGATAAAGCTCGTCGATGCGTCCTGTCTGCCCAAAGTGATCGACCCCCAGCGGGGCGACGCGATGGCCGTGAACCGCACCCAACCAAGATAGGGTCGCGGGGTGGCCGTCGAGCACCGTCACGATGCCGCAGTGGCGCGGCAGCGGCGCGAGAAGACGCTCCACCACGCACTCTGCCGCGATCCCGTCGGCGCGGGCGCGGCGGGCGTTGACCCACCCGGCGTGCAGCCGGTCGGCGGAGGTGACGACGAGCACTCCGACGTCGCGCCGTCCCTCCGCGATCATCGCCGCCGACTGGATTGCCTCGTGGGCGACGACACCCTGCACCGCCACGATGATCTCGGCGCTCGGCGAGGGCTCGCGCAGCCAGTAGGCGCCGTCGATGATCGCGGCGGCGAGGTCGTCGGTCATCTCGCGGATCGGCTGTTCCAGCGGGCGCGTGGTGAGGCGCACGTAGGTGGCGCCGCCCGCCTCGTCGGGAAGGCTCGTCCGCGGATCGGGGGTGGCGGCCCCGCGCCGCTGCATATGCGCGAAGGCGAAGCCCATCATCACGCCGAGCTCGTCGGCGAAGGCGGGCTCGAACGAGGTGAGGCCGTCCTGGCTCATGCCGATGAGCGGGGAGTTGATGGACTGGTGCGCCCCGCCCTCCGGCGCCAGCGTGATGCCCGACGGGGTGGCGGCGAGGAGGAAGCGGGCGCCCTGGTAGCAGGCGTAGGTGAGCCCATCGAGCCCGCGGGCGATGAACGGGTCGTAGAGGGTGCCGACGGGGAAGAGGGGCGCGTCGAAGAGGTCGCCGGAGAGACCGGCCGCGCCGAGGAGCAGGAAGAGGTTCATCTCGGCGATGCCGAGCTCGATGTGCTGCCCCTCGGGCGAGAACTGCCACTTCTGGGCCGACGGCACCCGCTCCTGCCGGAAGAAGTCGGCGATGGCCTCGCGGGCGAAGAGGCCGCGCCGGTTCACCCACGGTCCGAGATTGGTGGAGACGGTGACGTCGGGCGAGGAGGTGACGATGCGGGCGGCGAGCTCGCTCTTCTCACGGGCGAGGCCGTCGAGGATCTTGCCGAAGGCGGCCTGCGTCGAGATCGTGCGCTCGGCGACCTTGGGCATCGGCGGCAGCGCCACCGGTGCCGGGGCGGCGCGCGCCGGCCGGGGCGCGAAATAGGGCGTGGAGGCGATGAAGCGCGAGATCTCGTCGGCCGAGGCGTCGAGACCGCCGGCGGGGTCCCACTCGGTGCCCTCCGGCACGCCCATCACCTTCTGGAAGGCGGCCATCTGCGAGGGCGTCATCAGCCCGGCGTGGTTGTCCTTGTGGCCGGCGAGCGGAGTGCCCCAGCCCTTGATGGTGTAGGCGATGAACACGATGGGCCGGTCGTGATCCACCCGCTCGAAGGCGTCGATCAGCGTCTCGAGGCAGTGGCCGCCGAGATTTTCCATCAGCGCCGCGAGCTCGGCGTCGGAGCGGCGGTCGAGGAGGGCGGTGACGTCGCCCTGATCGCCGATCTCGTCCATGATCCGCTTGCGCCAGGCGGCGCCGCCCTGGAAGGCGAGGGCGGAGTAGATCGGGTTGGGGCAATTGTCGATCCACTGGCGCAGCGTCTCGCCGCCGGGCTCCTGGAAGGCCGCGCGCTGGAGGGCACCATATTTCAGCGTCACAATCTCCCAGCCGAAGGCGCGGAAGACGTGGGCGATGCGGTCGTAGAGGCCCTCGCGCACCACCCCGTCGAGGCTCTGGCGGTTGTAGTCGATGATCCACCAGGTGTTGCGCAGGCCGTGCTTCCAGCCCTCCTGCAGGCACTCGTAGACGTTGCCCTCGTCGAGCTCGGCGTCGCCCACGAGGGCGATCATGCGGCCCATCGGCTTGTCGCCCCGCCAGCCCTTGGCGGCGACGTAGTCCTGGATCAGCGAGGAGAAGGCGGTGATGGCGACGCCGAGGCCGACCGAGCCGGTGGAGAAGTCCACCATCGGCCCGTCCTTGGTGCGGGAAGGGTAGGACTGCGCCCCGCCCCAGCCCCGGAAGGCCTTCAGCTTGGCGAGGCTCTGGTGGCCGGCGAGATATTGGATCGCGTGAAACACGGGCGACGCGTGCGGCTTCACCGCCACGCGGTCCTCCGGCTTGAGGACGCGGAAATAGAGCGCCGTGAGGATCTGCACCATGGAGGCGGAGGAGGCCTGATGGCCGCCGATCTTCACCTCGTCCGGCTCGCGCAGATGGTTCGCGGCGTGGATCATGTAGCAGGAGAGCCAGAGGACCTTCCGCTCGATCTTCGACAGCATCGTAAGGTCGCGAGCCATGGCGTTCTCCCCTCGGGTCTCAAGTCACAAGAATAGCGCGGGATCCGGCCGTTCGGATAGCCGTCAAATGTTGGGCCAGATGCCCGCGATGAGGAAGGCGACGCTGATCAGCGTGATGGCGACGCCGGCGCCGAGCTGCAGGATCGGCACGGCGAGACCGACGTTGCGCACGCCCGCCGCGAACAGCGTCGCCCCTCGCGCCGTGGTCGCCGAAATGGCGACGAGGCTGATGAAGGTGCCGGTGCCGAGCGCCATCGCCACCGCCGCCACCGCGCCGACGGTGAAGAGGTGCATGCGCCAGGCGGCGACGAGCACGAACACGGCGCCGGTGCAGGGCCGCAGGCCGATGCCGATCACCAGCATCGCCGCGTCGCGCCACGAGCGGATCGCCTCCACCTCCTGCGGCGTCGGCGCATGCCGGTGGCCGCAGCCGCAAAGGCCGTCATGGTCATGGTCGTGCACGTGCTCGCCGTGCGTGTGGTCGTCGTGCGCGTGATGATCGTGGGTGTGGTGATGGTCGTCCGATGCGGCAAGGGCCGGGGCGATCAGGCCGAACCGGGCCGCCTGCTCGCGCCAGATCCCGTGGAAGCCGCTGATGGCCCGCCGGATCAGGATGAGACCGATGGCGAGGATGGCGAGATAGCTGAGCGGCACCAGGATCTGGTCGGTCGCCGCCATCGCCCAGCCGGCCGTGATGTCGAGGAGGGCGAAGCTGCCGTAGACGAGCGCGATGGCCGTCGCCGCCTGGGCGAGGCTTGCCGCGAGCGACAGGCCGACGAGGCGGACGGTGGAAATGCGGCTGGCGATGCCGGCGCCGGCGATCAGGAACTTGCCGTGGCCGGGGATCGCGGCGTGGAGGAAGCCGTAGGCGAGGCAGGCGCCGACGAGGCCGAGGGAGGCGAGGCCGCCGTGCCGGTTCACCCCGAGCAGCTCGTTGACCATGGTGTGGAAGGCGCGCTGCTGCTCGGCCGCCCAGCGGGCCATGTCGACGAGGCCGAGGCCGGAGGAGAGCACCGCCGCGGTCGCCGTGAAGCCGATCACCGCCACGATGATGGCGCCGAGCGTCCGGCGGCCGCGGGCCGTCAGGTTGCCGTCGCGCGCGCCGATCGTGGGGACCGATCCGGTGGTCGCTCGCTCCATGGACGCCTCACCTGTTTCAACCTCGACCGACCGGCGGATCGATACACATACACTCGACCTCTGACGCCATCGCGTCATGGGCGCAAGCCCCGTCGTCGGGCGTGGCGACGGTGTCCACCTCGGCGACAGGTTGAAACATACCGATCGCTCTGGTCTGTAGCAGCCGGCGCGGCAGCCTGCCGCAACCAATACGAACACGACGGCGCGGCTCGGGCATGGCCCGGGCCCTGCGCCGCAACAAGGCGCGGGTCGAAACACCGCGCGGGAGGAGAGCGAGATGAGCGTGCCCACCTACAAGGGCGTCTGGCCGGTGGCCCCGACGCCGTTCACCGAGACCGGCGACGTCGACTACGAAGGCATGACGCGCGTTCTCGACTGCATGGTCGACCAGGGCGTCGACGGTCTCTGCATCCTCGCCAACTACTCCGAGCAATTCCTCCTGTCCGACGACGAGCGGGAGAGGCTCACCCGGCTCTGCCTGGAACACGTCGCCGGGCGCGTGCCGGTGATCGTCACCTGCTCGCACTTTGCGACCGGCATCGTCGTCGAGCGCGTCAAGCTCGCCCGCTCCCTCGGGGCGGCCATGGTGATGCTGATGCCGCCCTATCACGGCGCCCTCCTCAAGGGCGGCGAGGCGCAGACCTACGAGCAGTTCGCCCGCGCCGGCGAGGTGGGGGTGCCCATCATGATTCAGGACGCGCCGCTGTCGGGCGTCGAGCTCTCGGTGCCCTTCCTCGTGAAGATGGCCCGCGAGATCGAGCTCGTGACCTACTTCAAGGTCGAAACGCCGATGGCCGCCGCCAAGCTGCGGGCGCTGATCGAGGCGGGCGGCGAGGCGATCGTCGGCCCCTTCGACGGCGAGGAGGCGATCACGCTGATGGCGGACCTCGACGCCGGGGCGACGGGCACGATGTCGTCGGCGATGCTGCCCGATCTCATCAAGCCGGTGCTCGAGGCCCACGCGGCGGGCGACCGCGCCACCGCCGCCGCGCGCTACGCCGCGATCCTCCCGCTGATCAACTACGAGAACCGGCAATGCGGCCTGCGCGCCTGCAAGACGGTGATGAAGGAGGGCGGCGTCATCGCATCCGACCACGTGCGCCATCCGCTGACGCCGCTGCATCCGGCGACGCGGGCGGGGCTCGTGGAGCTCGCCGCCGCGGCGTCGCCACTTGCGCTGCGCTGGGGGCGCTGAGGCTCAGCGCCAGCTGTCGAGCACCGTCAGCGTGTTCGCCGGCGCCGCGGGCTCGGCACCGGCGATGCGCAGGAGGCCGCCGGGCTCGCGGGTGAGGGTGCGGCCGGCCGCTTCGGCGAGCTCCGCGAGCCGGCCCGACGCGAGCGACTGGGCGAACGGGGCGTCGGCATAGGGGGTGAGGCTGACGACGATATCGTCGCCGTCCTCGCGCACCCGCATCACGGTGCCGGCCGAAACGCGCGAGGCGATCGACAACAGGAGGAGGCGCAGGAGGCGAACCTCGCGGTCGCGGGCGGCGAGGCGGGCGTCGCCGTGGGCCTGAGGGTCGGCCTCGGCGACGATCAGTACCGAGGCTTCGGTGACGAGACGGCGCACCTCCCGCACCGCCGCGGCGAGCGGGGTGTCCTCCGCCGCATCCTCGCTTGCCGGCGCGGGGCAGGTGGCGCCCTCGTCCGCCACCTTGTGGAAGGCGACGAGGGCGAGGCGGCCGCCGAGCGCGCCGACGGTCACGTCGTGGAGCCCGTCGGTGGCGCGCACGGGCGCCGTCGAGCGGGTCGGCGAGGTGCCGACGGAGAGGGCGAGGGAGACGAGATCCAGAATGTGCGCCCGCTCGCTTTCGAGGGGGAGGACGCCGGAGAGGTCGGTAGCGTCGCCGGCCAATGTCTGGAACGCACGGTTGGCGACCTCGATGTCGCCCGTGCGCGTCACGAGCGCGATCGGATCGGGGTTGGCGTCGAGGATGGCGCCGAGCGGGTCGTCCTCGGCAAGGCGCAACGTCGACGGGACCGCGTCGGCGGCCTCCTGGCGGATGACGGTGATCAGCATCGAGCGCCGGCCGGCCCAGTCGATCGGCGCCATGGTGACGCGGGCGTCGAACGGGTGGCCGTTGGCGGTGGTCATGGTCATCGTGCCGGTCTGCGACGAATTGGCGCGATGGAACAGGGCGCCGAGCCCGCCGGCCATCTCGAGCACGTTCGCGGAAGAATATCCGAACTCCGCGAGGGCGGTACGATTGGCGAAGGCGATGCTGTCGCCGTCGAGCACCAGCAGTGCGACCGGGATGCGGTCGAGAATGGTGGCGGTGCGCGGGTCGCTGTTGCCGACGTCGAGGGTGGAGCCCTGACGCGGGATCGCGAGCGGCGCGCGCGCGGTCGCAGGCTCGCCCTCGATCCGCAGGTCGCCCGCATAGCGGGCGCCGAGCGCCTCGGCGATATAGCGGAAGGCCTCGTCTTCCGGCCGTTCGAGCCGGCTGAGATCGAGCGATGCGTCGCCGCGCTCCATCCTGCGGCCTCCCTGCAAACTCAACAATACGAGCGTCGAGACGTAGCCGCCGGTGTGCTGCGAATGGGTTAAGGGCGCGCGAGATTCATGTGAATCGCATCGCGGACGCAAAAACATGTTGCACTGCACAATAACTCGATTATGTATGGCTCGGCAGCGGTTCAATGCCGCAGTCGAATGAAATCACGGGACGGGGTCGTGCAGCGAACCGCCGCGAACCCGTGAAGGAGGTCAGAATGTCGACCAACGAAAATATTCCTAACCCTGACGCGGCAATCGAGCAGGGTTTTCAGGCCGCCCAAATGGCGACCAATGACTTTGCATCTGTTATTCCGGGAGCCGAGGGCTCGAACATGGTTCGGGAGCTCGCTGAGCAGAGTATCGCGTCCGCCCGGCAGATGTACGAAACCGCGCGTAATGCAGCAGAGGAAGCGACGGATATGATGGAAGATACCTACGAGCACGCCCGCAAATCGTTCACTGAGATGAACCTCAAGCTGATCGATCAGGCCCAGGCCAACACCGACCGCGTGTTCGCCTTCGCCAAGGAAGTGGCCAGCGCCAAGACCGTGTCCGAGGCGGTGGAGCTCCAGACGAAGTTCGTGCGCGAGCAGTTCGAGGCCTTCGCCGGCCAGGCGCGCGAAATGCAGGAGACGGCGCAGAAGCTCGCGACCGAGACCACCGGCCCCATGAAGGAGGCCTGGGAGCGCGCGACGCAGAAGTTCAACACCTAATCAGGTTGTTTCTGTCCGCCAGAGCGCGCCGGGCTTCCCGACGCGCTTTTTTTGTGCCAAGAGGCATCTCCGACGGGGGTGCGGCTCATTCGCCCGCCCCCGTCAGACCTGACGCGGGCCGACGTAGCTCAGTTGGTTAGAGCGCTGGATTGTGGATCCAGAGGTCGTAGGTTCGACCCCTACCGTCGGTACCACCCGCCCCTAAATCCCCAGGATCGTTGTGGCATCGCACCTTGTGCGAACCGAGCAGACCCCTTAGGGGGCGTCGCTCGGCATGTGAGTTCGGCAACGATCGCGAGGAGACCGGAGCCCGATGCGGGAGCTTCTGATTCATCTTCATATCCCGAAATGCTCGGGAACGTCGGTGAACTACGAGATGATTCGCCACTTCGGCGCGGCGCGGGTGCTCTCCGGGCAGCCGCCGCTGGCGCTCGGGCGGCTCGCCGCGATGACGCTCGACGAGCGCAACGCCGCTTACGACGCGGTGGCCGGCCACTTCGCCTGGAACGTCACCGAGTATTTCGAGAATCGCCCGTTCACGGCTTTCTCCATCCTGCGCGATCCGCTGGAGCGCATCTGCAGCTTCTTCAACTTCGTGCACCGCAGCACGTCGCATCCGGCCAACGCGATCTTCAAGAAGCGCCTCAAGAGCCTCAACGACCTCACCGAGGCGCTGATGCGGCCCCATCCGATCTTCTTCAAGGAGTGGAGCAACTACTACACGCGCGCCTTCAGCGGCCTATCGATCGACCGCTTCGTGGACGGCGACAGCGCCAAGGGTGTGCTCGGCCCGGCGGGCTTCGGCGCCACCTTCGACGAGGCGCGGAGCCTGGTGGAGGAGCGCATCGCCGACCGCCGCCTGATCATCGGCGAGCAGCCCCTCATCGAGGCCTTCCTGCGCGACAAGGGGGTGCTCGAGGGGAGCCTGACCCACCGCAACGTCGCGCCGAAGGTCGATCCCGCCCAATCCGACTACGAGGTGGCGACGGTGGCGACGCTGTCGCCCGCCACGCGCGCGCTGCTCCTCGAATGGAACGCGCTCGACATGGCCCTTCTGGGCGCCGTCGCTCCCGACAGCGTGCGCCATCGCGGCGTGGCGGTGGTGGGCGGAGGCGCTTCGCCGTCCGCCTGACGGCTGCGTTGGTTCTTTTCCCCGGTCAGCGCTTGGGGCTAGTGTGCAACGAACGAGGTCGGAGCGCCGGCCGGGGAGGACGTGTGGCACCCATTCTGACGATCGAGGATCTTCGCCTGAGGCACAAACGCTTTACGCCGAAGATGTTCTACGACTACGCCGACTCCGGCTCCTACACGGAAGGCACCTATCGCGAGAACGAAGCCGCGTTCGCCGCCATCAAGCTTCGTCAGCGCGTCGCCCGCAACATCGACCATCGCGACGTCTCGGCCACGATCCTCGGGCGCCCGGCCACCATCCCCGTCTATCTCGCTCCCGTCGGCATGACCGGCATGCAGCATCCGGACGGCGAGATCCTCGCCGCCCGCGCCGCCGAGGCGTTCGGCGTGCCCTTCACCCTCTCCACCATGAGCATCTGCTCGCTCGAGGACGTGAAGGCCGCCACCACCAAGCCCTTCTGGTTCCAGCTCTACGTGATGCGCGATCGCGGCTTCGTGGCCGATCTCATCGCCCGCGCCAAGGCGGTGGGCTGCGGCGCCCTCGTCCTCACCCTCGACCTCCAGATTCTCGGCCAGCGTCACAAGGACGTCCGCAACGGTCTCTCCGCTCCGCCGAAGATGACGCCCCAGGTGATCGCCGATCTGGTGCAGCACCCGGCGTGGTGCATGAAGATGCTCGGCACCAAGCGGCGCTCCTTCGGCAACATCGTCGGCCACGTGAAGGGGGTCGACGATCTCGGCTCGCTGTCGGAGTGGACGGCGCGGCAGTTCGATCCCTCGCTCGACTGGTCCTCGGTGGAGTGGATCAAGTCGCACTGGGACGGGCCGCTCATCCTCAAGGGGATCGGCGACGTCGAGGACGCCAAGATCGCGCTGCAGACGGGCGCCGACGCCATCACCGTGTCGAACCACGGCGGGCGCCAGCTCGACGGGGCGCCGGCCTCGATCCACATGCTGCCCGAGATCGCCGAGGCGGTGGGCGACAAGATCGAGATCCACATGGACGGCGGCATCCGCTCCGGTCAGGACGTCCTGAAGGCGATGGCGCTCGGCGCGCACGCGACGTCGATCGGCCGCGCCTTCATCCACGGCCTCGGCGCGATGGGCGAGGCCGGCGTCACCAAGGCGCTCGAGATCATCCAGCGCGAGCTGGACACCACCATGGCGCTCTGCGGCGAGACCAAGATCACCGAGGTCGGGCCGCACAACATCTGGGGCGGGGTGCCCCATCCGGCGCCGGTGGTCGACCCGGACCGCGAGCGCGGTCTCGCCGCCGTCGGGGCCTGAGCCCGGCGGCAACACCCTCGCGACATCCGCACGCCCGCCGGGGGCTCGGCGGCGCGGCGTCCTCTTTTCAAGTGCCACCGCCGATGCTTGGATCGGGCGTGTGGTTGGCCCGCCCTGCGATACCGGGCCCGGTTGAGAGGGGGACGCCGTGACCTTGCCACCGATCGAGGCGATCATCGCCGACCTGGACGGCGTGGTGTTTCGCGGCGCCGCCCCCATCGCGAGCGCGGTCGACGCCTTCGCCGCCTGGCGCGCGGCGGGCATCCCCTACGCCTTCGTCAGCAACAACTCGACCAAGAGCCCGGCGGAGATGGCCGCCAAGCTGACGGCGATGGGAGTGCCGGCGACCGAGGAGCAGGTGGTCACGAGCTCCACCGGCACCATGCGCGCCCTGCGCGAGGGGTGGCCCCGCGGCGGCAAAGCCGTGGTGCTCGGCGCGCCGTCGCTGGAGCAGGCGGTGGAGGCGGCCGGCTTCGTCCTCACCGAGGACGCCGACGCCGACTGCGTGGTCGTGGGGCTCGACCGCGACCTCACCTATCGCCGCCTCGACCGGGCGGTGGCGGCGGTGCTCGCGGGAGCCGCCTTCATCGGCACCAACGCCGACCGGCTCATTCCCGAATCGGGCCACTTCGCCCCAGGAGCGGGGGCGATGATCGCCGCGGTGGCGGCGGCGACCGGCGTCACCCCGCGAATCATCGGCAAGCCCGGCCCGGACCTCATCGAGGAGGCGATCGTCCGGCTCGGCGTCGCCCGCGATCGGGTCATCATGATCGGCGATCAGGTCGCGACCGACATCGCCGCGGCGCGGGCCGCCGGCGTGTTTGCGGTGCTCGTGGAGACCGGCGTCGCCAATCCGCTGCCGCACGTGCCGGAGCCCGACCTCACCCTCGCCGACCTCACCTCGCTGCGGCCGCCGCTCGCCGCCTGACCGCGTGCGAACCCCCTTCCGTCCGCTGGATCGGCGGTTAGGAGGCGATTCTCACGAAAATGTGACCTTTGTCCGTTCTTGCCGCATGTGCGAAGGGCGCTAGCGGTCGGCGGGAAAAGCAAGCACGAATCCGCTTCGATTTTTCACGCACGCGTGATGGACCCGGTCGGGACGGGCGAGTTCCGGGCCGCGAATGCGGCAACGGTGCCACATTCTGTGATCTGCGACACAAGTGAACCCTCTGCCGGATCACCAACTATTTGACTGTCCCTTTGCGACCCATGGGCATTCCGATGCCCTCGGCGAGTAGACGGAAGGAACAGCTCGCCGTGTGGCACTGTGGCTATAGTGTGACCAACGACGCTCAGCCTAAGCTCCGCGGCAAGTATCGGTGCAGCCTCATGCGGCATACTTTGCTCGCACTATTGGGTGTTTACTGAATTGCGCAACATTGTTGTAACGTCGAGTAACTTTCAGATCGAACCGGGCTGTCGCGGCGTGCTCGTCACCGCGACGGGCGCGGCGCTTTTGGCGTACCTTCTCGATACTTTCATGGTTCTCGACTCGCTGCCGCACGGCTGGGCGACCGCCGTCATGGGCAGCCTTCACATCCTGGCCGGCTGGGTGGGTCTCCTGCAGGCGACATTGGGCGCCGTGGACCTCGCCCCGCTCGTCCTCGGCGTGCGTCTCGCGCTCACCCATCCGCGGCTCCACCAGCCGCTGCGACGCGCCGGGCCGACGCCCGTGTCGGGCATGCGCTCCTTCCGCGGTCTCGTGATGGCCTATTGGGGGTCGGAGCGCTGGGTCGAGGCGTGGGCGCTCACCGTCGGCATCGTCGTCCTCACCACGCTGTTGTCGAAGAGCAGCGTGTGGGCGGCGACCGCCACCGCCGACTTCCTCAGCGCCATCGTGCGCATCCACGCGACGCCCGAGGGGGTCGACCCGGTCGCCGTTCTGCTGACGGCGGTGGCCGCGTTCGCCGCGGTCCACCTCGCCCGCGTCGGCGGGACGGCGGTGCGCCACTTCCTGTCCACCAGCCTGCACCGCAAGGCGCGCGGCTGGATGCAGGAGCAGTTCTCCGCCGCTCTCCTCGCCAAGAACCACATCGCCATGGGGCTGATGAGCAACCGCGATGCGGCCCCCGGCACCGCCGGCCGCATGCCGGACAACGTCGATCAGCGCATCGACGAGTGCTCCAACGCCCTGTTCGGCGGCATCATCGGCCTCGCCATGGGCATCTGGGGGGCGGTCGCCTCGATCTACTTCGTCAGCGTCGCGATCATCGCGCGCTCGGTGGAGGTCGCCTTCCTGGAGCGCTGGTTCGCCGCCATCGGCGCGGCCGCCGGCAAGGCCTTCGGCCCGAGCGTCGGGGCGGCGCTCTCCTTCTCGCCCGGCGAGTACGGCTCGGCGCTGCTCGTCGCCCTGCTCATCGCCGTCTACGTGCCGCTCGGCACCTTCTGCGCCTGGTGCCTCGGCCGCGTGCTGGAGCGGCAGACGCTGGAGCGTCAGGCGCGCGACGGCAGCTGGCGCGGCGAGCTCAACGACCTGTTGAGCCGCTCCGGCCAGCTCGCCATCTCCAACGGCGAGCGGGTGCAGGCGCGCACCAACTCCGTCCTCTACGGCGCCATCGACCGCGTGTGGCACCGCATGAACATCACCACGGCCGCCTTCCAGGCGTTCACCGACGGCTACACCTTCTTGTCGAAGCGGCTGGTCTCCTACCTGCCGGCGCTGCCCGGCTATCTCTCCGGGGCGATGACCTTCCGCACCTACACGGCGACGTCGGAGCTCGCCGCGGAGCTGATCAACGACTGCTCCTGGTTCCTCCAGGTGATGCCCGCCATCGCCACGCTCAACGCCAACGCCAAGCGCCTCACCGAGGTGGCGGAGGCGATCGAGTGCGCCAGCGATCAGCACCGCTTCTACAGCGAGACGGGGGTGCACGAGTTCCGTGCCCTCACCCAGGCGTCCGCCTTCGGGCTGACCCTGCGCGACCTCGCCCTCAACCACCGCGGGCGCGATGCCGAACCCTTCCTGCGGGTGCGCCATCTCAGCCTGCGTCCCGGCCACTGGGCCTACGTGCGCGGCCACAACGGGTGCGGCAAGTCGAGCCTCCTGAAGGCGATCGCCGGGCTGTGGCCCTACGGCTCCGGCGATGTCGTGCTGCCGGAAGGCGCCAGCGTGTTCTTCGCCGGCCAGGACCCGGACCTGCCGACGCGGCTCTCGCTGAAGGAGCTCGTCACCTACCCGCATTTCGGCAGCGCCTACAGCGACAAGGACGTCGCCGCGGTGCTCGCCGAAGTGGGTCTCGGCCGTTTCATCCGCGAGCTCGACGAGAGCCTCCACCACGGCAAGCCCTGGAACAACGTCTTCAGCGGCGGCCAGCGGCAGCGCCTGGTGCTCGCCCGCATCATCCTGCAGCGGCCCGACGTGCTGCTGCTCGACGAAGCCTGCTCCGCGCTCGATCCGGCGGCGGTGACCGACTTCCACAGCCTCCTGCGCCATCATTGCGGGGATGCCGTGGTGATCTCGATCATGCACAGCCCGGAGCCGCCCGTAAGCCCCACTGGGAAGTCGTTCTACGACAACATTCTCTATATCGAGGATGGCGAGGCGGACCTTCATCCTATAACGGTCGCGGCGATCAAGCGGCCTCCGATCGCCGCGGAGTAGGCGAGGGCAACAGCCGTCATGACGACCGACCGTATCGCCGCGCTGATGGCGCGGATGACGCTGGCCGAGAAGATCGGCCAGCTCAACCTGTTGAGCGCGGGCGAAGGCCCCGAGACCGGCAGCGCCGCCGTCGGCAACATCCGGGGGCGGCTCGAAAAGGGCCGTCTCGGCGCGATCTTCGGGACGAAGTCCGTGGTCTCGGTGCGCGCCTGGCAGGAGCTCGCGCTCGCCGGGTCGCGCCACGCGATCCCGCTCTTCTTCGCCGAGGACGTGATCCACGGCCATCGCACCGTGTTTCCGCTGCCGATCGCGCTCGCGGGCGCCTTCAGCCCGGCGGTGTGGGAGGCGACGGCGCGCGTCGCCGCCCGCGAGGCGGCCGCCGAGGGGATCAAGCAGGTCTACGCGCCGATGATCGACATCGCCCGCGATCCGCGCTGGGGCCGCGTCGCCGAAAGCCCTGGCGAGGACCCGTACCTCGCCTCCCGCTACGCCGAGGCGACGGTGCGCGGCCTCGAGGGCGACGACCTCACCCGCCCCGACACCGTGGTCGCGTGCCTGAAGCACTTCCTCGCCTACGGGGCGGCCGTGGGCGGGCGCGACTACGACAACGCCAGCCTCTCCGCCGAGGAGCTGATCGGCGTCTACGCCGAGCCCTTCCGCGCCGGCGTCGCCGCGGGGGCGGGCAGCGTGATGGCCGCCTTCAACGCGGTGAACAAGCGGCCGATGCACGCCCACCGCCCGCTCATCGAGGGTTGGTTGCGCGGCAAGGCCGGCTTCGACGGGCTGCTCGTCGCCGACTATACGGGGATCGCCGAGCTCAGCGCCCACGGCCTCGGCGACGGGGCGACGGTCACCGCCCTCGCCCTGCTCGCCGGCGTCGACATGGACATGATCGGCGAGAACTACCTGCACCATCTGCCCCGCCTCGCGGTGGAGGGGCTCGACGCCCCCGAGGCGGGCCTTTCGATCGCTGCGGGCGACATCTGTGCCGCCGTCGACCGGGCCTGCACCCGCGTCCTCACGCTGAAGGAGCGCCTCGGCCTGTTCGACGATCCGTTCCGCTATTGCGACGAGGCGCGCGCCACGACCACGGCGCTGTCGCCCGAGCACCGCCGCGTGGCGCGCGACGCGATCGCCGAGAGCACGGTGCTCCTCAAGAACGACGGCGTTCTGCCGCTGCGCACGGGGGCCCGCGTCGCCCTCGTCGGGGCGATGGCGGACGACCGCACCAACGTCCTCGGCACCTGGGCGGTGTCGGGCGACCAGGCCGCCGCCGTCACCTTCCGCGAGGGGCTGCAAGCCCACCTCGAGGAGCCGCTCACCTGCGTGAAGGGGGCCGACATCGTCGACGACCCCGAGCTCGCCCACCGTCTCAACGTGCACGGCCAGACCGTGTTTCTCGACGACCGCCCCGCCGCGCTGATGGTGGAGGAGGCGGTCGCGGCCGCCCGCGCCGCCGACGTGGTGGTGGCCGTGGTGGGCGAGGCGCGGGAATATTCCGGCGAGTGCTCCTCGCGCACCGACCTCGACCTGCCGCCGCCGCAGCAGCGCCTGGTGGAGGCGCTCGCGGCCACGGGTACGCCGCTCGTCCTCGTGGTGCAGACCGGCCGGCCGCTCGCCTTGGAGCGCGAGACGGCGCTCGCCAGCGCCGTGGTGCTCGCCTGGTTCGCCGGCACCGAGGCGGGCAACGGCATCGCCGACGTCCTGACCGGCACCGAGCCCGGCGGCCGTCTCGCGATCACCTTTCCCGCCCGCACCGGCCAGGTGCCGGTGCTCTACGCCGCCGAGCCCACCGGGCGCCCCTATCCGGGCCACTTCGAGAAGTTCAAGACGGGCTATGTCGACCTTCCCGACACGATCCCGCCGGCGACGGGCCTCTTTCCCTTCGGCTTCGGCCTCTCCTACACGACGTTCGACTATGCCGCGCCCACCGTGGAGCGGGACCGCCTCGCCGGGGACGACACCGCGCGCGTGCGCGTCGTCGTCACCAACACCGGCGTGCGGCGCGGCTCGACGGTGGTCCAGCTCTACGTGTCCGACCCCGTCGCCCGCATCACCCGGCCGATGATCGAGCTCAAAGGGTTCAAGAAGATCGTCCTCGATCCCGGCGAAACGCGGGAGGTCGCCTTCAGCCTCACCCGTCGCGATCTCGCCTACGCGATCGGCGAGGAGCCGCTCGCGGTGGAGTGGGTGTGGGACCCCGGCGTGTTCGTGTTCCGCACCGGCCCCAACGCCCGCGATCTCCAGAGCGTGGCGGTGCACTGGGATGGCTGAAGCCGTCCTCAACCCCGGCCGTCCGCCGTCGGGCCTCTCCGACGACGATCTGCTCGACGCCGTCTCCCGCGCCGCGCTCGCCTATTTCTGGGACTTCGCCCACCCCGTCAGCGGTATGACGCGCGAGCGCAGCGGCGGCGCCTTCGGCTACGACGTGGAGCGCGTCGTCACCACCGGCGGCACCGGCTTCGGGCTGATGGCGCTGGTGGTGGGGGCGGCACGCGGCTGGCTCGCGCGGCCCGCCGTGGTGGAGCGGATCGCCACCGTCGCGGCCTTTCTGGAGGCGGCGGAGCACCACGAGGGCGTCTTCCCCCACTTCATGGACGGGGCGACGGGGGCGACGATCCCGTTCTCGCCGACCGACGACGGGGGCGACCTCGTCGAGACCTCGTTCCTGATGGCGGGGCTCCTCACCGCGCGGCAGGCCTTCGCCGAGGAGGCGACGCTGGTCGCGACGATCGATCGGCTGTGGCGGCGCGTCGACTGGGCAGCCCACGTGCGGCAGTCCGACGGTGGGCTGATGTGGCACAAGAGCCCGCGCCATCCGTGGACCGACAAGAGCCTGCCGATCCGAGGGTGGAACGAGAGCCTCGTGACCTTCGTGTTGGCGACGGGCTCGCCGACCCACCCGATCGCGCCCGAAATCTACCATCGCTCCTGGGCGCGGGCGGAGGAATTCCTCAACGGCGCCACCTACTACGGCATCCGTCTGCCGCTCGGGCCGCCGATGGGCGGGCCGCTGTTCCTCTCCCACTACTCCTTCCTCGGGATCGACCCGGACGGGCTGCGCGACGCCTACGCGGACTACGGCGAGCAGGTCCGCGCCCACGTCGCGATCAACCGGGCCTACTGCATCGACAATCCCGGCCGGCACGCGGGCTACGGGCCGGCCTGCTGGGGCCTCACCGCGAGCGACAGCCCCGCGGGCTACGCCGCCCATTCGCCGACCAACGATCTCGGCGTGATCTCGCCGACGGCGGCGGTCGCCTCGCTTCCCTTCGCGCCGGAGGCGGCGATGGCGGCGCTGCGCCACTTCGTGGAGGATCGCGGTGCCGCGCTGTGGGGCCCCTACGGCCTCGCCGACGCCTTCGCCCCGGCGACCGGGTGGGTGGCGCCGGCGACGCTCGCCATCGATCAGGGCCCCATCGTCGTGATGATCGAGAACTACCGCACCGGCCTCGTCTGGCAGCTGATGATGTCGGCGCCGGAGGTGGCGGCGGGCCTCCGTCGGCTCGGCTTCACGAGCCCGCGCCTCGCCCCGACGAGCTGAGCGCGTCGCGCCGCGCCTGTGCGGCGGCGAGGAGCGCGGCGTGGCTCCAGGTGAGGTCGCGGCAGGAGGTGGGGGCGCCGGTGGTCCGGTCGAGCTGCTCCGGCAGGGCGCCCGGCTGCGGCAGGGCCCGGCGCACCGCTTCCAGATAGCGCGTTCCCGCGACGAGTTCCGCCTCATAGCCGAGGAGGCGGGCGCGGCGAAAGTGAAACTCGGCGAAGCCGAGGCTCGTCGGCAGCCAGGGATTGCCGCCGAAATAGACGTCGCCCGGAAAGCGCCCCACGAGGGGAAGGTCCGCGGCGAGCGGGTAGGCGGCGCGCGACCAGCGAGCGATATGGCGCGCGGTGCCTGCCATCCGCTCGTCGCCGACGCCGAACGGCGCGTCCGCCGCGCCGAGGAGGGCGCCGAGGATCGTGGCGGCGTCGCTCTCGCCGGGCTCGGCGTTCGAGGACGCCTTGAAGTGATCGCCACACCAGAGCGCGTCGAGGGCGCGATCGATGCGGCGCAGGGCCGGACCGATGTCGCCGAGCCGCTCGCCGGCCGCCGCGAGGGCGGCGCGCTGGGCGAGGAGGGTGAAGGCGTCGAGCGCCGCCGGCTCCTCCTCCCACGGGCCGATGGCGGGCTCGCCGGCGTGGGCGAGCACGTGGCCGAGATCGAGCCGCAGCAGGCGTTCGGCCGCCTCGACCGGTCCCGGGGCGTGCGCGAAGACCTCCATCGCGGCGAGAACGGAGAGGGCGCGCAGGGCCGGGCCGTCGAACTGCGGCCGGCTCCAGCGCTCCACGTCGACGCTGCCGTCGGCATTGGCGCGCGGCTCGCCGAGGAGGGCATCGCCGTGGAGGGCGGCGAGCTCGGCGTCGGGACGCAGGAAGCGGCGATGGTCGGCGCTGGTCGTCTCGGCGAGGGGGTTGTGCGCCGGCCCCGGCCGCGTCGCGATGGCGAGGCTGAAGCGCACATAGTCGGCGAGGCGGCGCCGCCAGGCGGGATCGGCGGAGAGGGGGACGGCCGACAGCATCACCACCCCGGCGTCGCGGACCCAGTGGTAGAAGTAGTCGGGCTCCGGGTCCCATAGGGCCGGTACCGGCGAGGCGAGCACGCTCCCCGCCGCCGGCACGACGGTGAGGCCGAAGGCGGGCCGGGTGTGGCGGAGGTGGGTGGCGGAAACGGCCGCCGCCATCGCCGCCGCCGAGTGGCGCTCCTGCGCCTCGAGCCAGGCGTCGAGACCGCTCACGCCGGGACCGTCGCAGGAGGTGGGGGTCGGGCGGTCATCCGAGCAGCCGATCGAGGGCGTGGCCGACGCTCGCGACGTAGGCGGGGCCGAGGGGCGAATGCGGCTCGCCCGGGATCACGTCGACGTGGGCGCGGGTCCCGAGCCAGCCGGCGAGGCGGTGGGCGTGGGCGGGGGGCGTCACGGCATCGTCGGCGCCGACGATGATGGCGACGGGCACGTCCACCAAGGGTGCGACCGCAGCGAGATCGTGCCGCGGCCACTCGTCGTGCGCCGCCGCCACCTCCTGAAAGAGGGCGGGGAGGGCGTCGGGTCCCATCGCCTGCCGCGCCGCGAAGAGGGCGGTGCCGGAGATCACCGGCGCCACGGCGAGCACGCCGCGCAGATGGGCCGGGTGCCGTGCCGCGAGGCGGAGCGCGGCGTAGGCGCCCATCGAGTGGCCGGCGAGAAGCCGCGGGCACGCGGGTTCGGCCGCCTCCGCCCACTCGACCACGGTCGCGACGTCCGCGAGGTGAGCGGCCATGGTGAAGTCGCAGGCCGCGCCGGCGCTGTCGTTGTTGGCCGAATGGCAGAGATCGGGGGCGACGGTGACGAGGCCTCGCTCGGTGGCCGCCGCGAGGATCGGCACGAGGTGAGGAGCCGCGGCGGCGCCGTTGCGGCCGTGCGCGAGGATCAGCGTGCCTCGCGCCGTGCCCGCCGGGCGACGGACGTGCACCGTCATCGGCCCGGCGCTTCCGGCGAGGACGACAGCGTGCTCGGCGGTCAAGGTCATCGGCCTCTCCCGGCGCCGCGCCCGAAGCAGCGCGCGCCAACGCCGATTGGTGACGCGCCCAACCCGGATCGGTCAAGCGTCGGTTTTCACCGAACCATCTCGTCCTATCTGGTTACGTAAAAGACATGATTTCATCACACATTTATCTGAAAAATTGGGATGAAAAAACGCAACGAGGCGCTAATCGGCGATGAAAATGGGCTCAAAGTGCCGGCGCGGGCTGGCATCTTTCCGTCACCAAACGGAGGAGGGGAGCCTCATGCGACGCATCGGCCTCATCGGCGGAATGAGCTGGGAAAGCACCGCCATCTACTATCAGGAGATCAACCGCCGGGTGCGCGACGCCGAGGGTGGGCTGGTGTCGGCCGACGTTCTGATCCACTCGGTCAATTTCGCCGAGGTCGTGGCACTGCAGCAGGCCGGCCGGTGGGACGAGGCGGCGCGGCTGCTTGAGGGCGTTGCCCAGGGGCTCGAGGGGGCGGGCGCCGAGGCGCTGCTCATCTGCACCAACACCATGCACATCCTCGCCGGCGAGATCGAGGCGGCGACCAACGTGCCGCTCCTCCACATCGTCGACGTGACGGCGGTGGCGATCCGTGCCGCCGGGCTGAAGCGTCCGCTCCTCCTCGCGACCCGCTACACCATGGAAAAGCCGTTCTATCTCGACCGGATGCGCACCTTCGGCCTCGCTCCGATGGTGCCCGCCGAGGCGGATCGCGGCGACGTCCACGACATCATCTTCGGCGAGCTCTGCTGCGGCGTCGTGAAAGAGGCGAGCCGGGAGCGCTATCGCGATGTCATCCGGCGCGGCATCGCGGAGGGCGCCGACGCTGTGATCCTTGGCTGCACCGAGATCGGCATGCTGGTGGGGGCGGAGGACGCCGCCGTCCCGGTGTTCGATTCCACCCTCCTGCACGCCCAGGCCGCGGTGGACTTCGCCCTCGGCGCTCCAGCGGGCGCGCCGGCCGTCAGGCGTAGCGCGTTGGAACACTCGTTGTGAACTTCAGCTCCTCCATCACGATGGAGGACGTGAGGTCGAGGAATTCCAGCCGCGAGATCAGCGCCTTGTAGACCTGGTCGAAGCGCTCGATGTCGGGCACCACGAGGCGCACCAGATAGTCGATCTCGCCGGCGAGGCGGTAGCTCTCCACGATCTCCGGAATATCGTGGACCGCCTGCTTGAACTCGTCGATCCATCCGACGCGATGGATCGGCGTCTTCACCTGGATGAACACCGTCATCCCCACGTTCACCTTCTTGCGGTCGACGAGGGCGACGCGGGCGCGAATGTAGCCCTCCTTCTCCAGCCGTCGAATGCGCCGCCAGCATGGCGTGTGCGACAGACCCACCCGCTCGCCGATCTCGGCGATGGGGACGGTCGCGTCCTCCTGCAGGAGATCCAGAATCTTCCGATCGAACGCGTCGAGGGTCATGGTCTCGCGATTCTCGCCAAAATGAGGATGAAACCGCACACCGGCGGCGAGGCGCGCGATTGCATGTTTCTTGCTTGACGGTGCGGGAGCCTGCGCGTTCGCGCAAGTGCGAGATCCTGACCAGGAGCCTGAATGTGAAGCCGGAAACGGACGGCGCGGGCCTCCTCGCGCTGGAGCGGGAGGTGCGCCGCGATCTCGAGCGTTTGCAGGAGCCCGCCGAACCCTGGGTGCCGCCGCGCTATGCGGCCGACGGCACGCGCATCCTCGACGTCGTCATCGTCGGGGCGGGAATGGCGGGGCTGGCGCTCGCGGCGAGCCTTGCTCGGGACGGTGTCGACAACGTCCTCGTCGTCGATCGCAGCGAGCCCGACCGGGCCGGGCCATGGGCGACCTACGCCCGCATGCCCACCCTGCGCTCGCCCAAGCACCTTGCGGGGCCGGCGATCGGTCTGCCCTCGCTCACCTTCCGCGCCTGGCACGAAGCGCGGTTCGGCGCTGCGGCCTGGGACGAGCTCGACCGCATCCCCCGCCTGATGTGGAACGACTATCTCAACTGGTATCGCGACGTGATGGGCATCCGGGTGACCTCGCGCACCGCCCTCAGCGACCTCGCGGGCGACGGCGACGGTCTTTCCCTGACCCTCACCGACGCCAACGCTGGGACCGAGGGCGTGCGGCATGTGCGCAGCCGTCTCGCGGTGCTCGCCATGGGGCGCGACGGGCTCGGTGGTCCGCGCCGCCCGCCGCTTTATGCCGGTCTGCCGCCCCGCCTCGTCGCCCACACCAGCGACTTCATCGACTTTGCCGCCCTAGCGGGTCGCAGGGTCGGGGTGATCGGCGTCGGCTCCTCCGCCTTCGACAACGCCGGCGCGGCGCTCGAGGCGGGCGCCTCGGTCACCATGCTGGCGCGCCGGCCGGACATCCCCCGGGTCAACAAGACGCTCGGGGCGAACCACGCCGGCTACGCCAAGGGCTACGCCGACCTGCCCGCGGGCGCGCATCGGGAGATGGAGGCCGTCATGGCCGCCGCGGGCGTGCCACCGCCGCGCCCCTCGGTGCTGCGCTGCAGCCGGCACGAGGCGTTCGCGCTGCGCGTCGGCTGCACCGTCGCGGCGGCGCGGGAGGAGGCCGGCCGGGTGGTGCTCGAGACCTCGCATGGGCGCCTGGTGTTCGACGTCCTCATCCTCGCCACCGGCTTCGCGATCGACTGGTCGCTGCGTCCGGAGCTCGCCCGGCTCGCGGCGCGCGCGGCCCGCTCCGGCGAGGGCCCGCCCAACGCGGCACCCCCCGCCCTCGGCCCCGGCATGGAGTTTTGCGACGACGACGGCGATCCCGCCGCCTGGCCCGCCCGCGTCTACTGCCTCAACAACACCGCGGACCCCACCCACGGCCGCATCGCCGGCGACATTCCGGGGATCAGCGTGGGCGCGGGGCGCGTCGCCGAGCACATCGTGCGCCGCCTCTTCGTGGAGGACTGGCCCGCCCATCTCGACGCGATCCGCCGTTTCGACCGCCCCGAGCTCATCGGCGACGAGTGGGTCACCGTCGCGCCTACCGATCGAGGCGACGGACATTCTTGACAACGCGAAGCCCTCTCGAATATCGATAGTGAATAAACTTCCTGCGATGAATTTTTATTCATTGCGCGATCAAGCATCGAAGAGGAAACGCGGATGGGCTCATTCTCCAGAACACTTCTTGGCGCCGCGGTGGCGTCCGGGCTCGCGATGGCGGGAGGCTCGGCGCTCGCGTTCGACCAGGGCAGCCTCATCAAGCCGATCGACGGGCCGCTCACCCTGGTGTTCATCCCGAAGGTGATTCACCCCTGGTACGAGGTGGTGAAGGCCGGCGCGCAGGCCGCCGCCGACGAGTTCGCCAAAGAGGGCATCGAGGTCGACGTGCGGTGGGACGAGCCGCCCCAGGCCGACGTCGCCGACCACAACCGCCGCATCGAGACCAACATCGGCCGTCACCCCGACGGTCTCGCCGTCTCCTGCCTCGACCCCTCCACCAACGTGCAGCTCCTCCAGGAAGCGGTGGACGCGGGCATCAACGTCATCACCTTCGACACCTACTGCTCGGACGATTTCCACTTCGTCGGCCACAAGAACGACGCGCAGGACGGCGCCGATCTCGCCGCCTTCCTCGCCGAGAAGATCGGCGACAAGGGCAAGGTGGGCATCCTCGCCGGCAGCCTGACGGCGGCGAACCACGCCGCGCGGGTGCAGGGCTTCAAGGACGAGATGGCGAAGCATCCGAACATCGACATCGTGTTCGAGCAGCCCGACGACGACAGCCTCGAAAAGGCCGTCAGCCTCACCGAGAACGCGTTGCAGGCCAATCCCGACCTCGTCGGCATCTTCGGCTCCAACGCCTCGAACCCGATCGGCGCCGCCCGGGCCGTCGACAACGCCGGCCTCACCGATCAGGTGACCATCGTCGGCATGGACGATCTGCCCGAAACGCTGCAGTTCATCGAGGACGGCGTGATCGCCGGCGTGAAGGCGCAGCGCCAGTGGGAGATCGGCTACTGGGCGGTGAAATATCTCGTCGCCATGAACCAGAACCACACCGTGCCGATGGAGCATGCCACCGGTTCGCAGATCCTCACCAAGGACGTCCTGGCCCAGCAATAGGCGGCCAGGACCCTTCGCGCGGCGCAGGCTCGTCCCGCGCCCGCCAGCGCGGTGGACCGATGGAACAGCTCGACTTCGAAGCCCGTGGGGTGTCCAAGCGCTTCGGCGTGGTGACCGCGCTGAACGACGTGTCGATCGGCATCGCCGCCGGCGAGGTCCACGCGGTGATCGGCGAGAACGGCGCCGGCAAGAGCACCCTCATGAACCTCTTCTGCGGCCGGCTGAAGCCGACGGAGGGAAGCCTCTATCGCCATCAGGCGCCGGTCACCTTCGAGACGCCGATGGACGCCCAGCGCGCCGGCATCGCCATCGCTCCGCAGGAGGTGAACCTCGTGCCGCGCCTCTCGGTGGCGGAGAACGTCGTGCTCGGCGCCCAGAGCGGCGGCAGCTTCGGCATCGACTGGAAGGCGACGCGCGCCCGTGCCCTCGAGAGCCTCGCCCAGATCGACGACACCATCGATCCGGACGTGCCGGTCTTCACCCTCTCGAAGGCCCAGCAGCAGCTCGTCCAGATCGCCCGGGCCGTGGCGACGGACGCCAGGATCCTCATCTTCGACGAGCCCACCGCCGCGCTGACCCAGCGCGAGGCCGACCGGCTCTTCGCCTTCATCCGCCGCTTTCGCGAGGAGGGCGGCGCGGTATTCTACATCTCCCACCGCCTCGACGAGATCCTCGACCTGTCCGACCGCATCTCGGTGCTGCGCGACGGCACCTTCGTCGGCGAGCTCGATCCGACGACCACCGACAAGGACGCGATGGTGCGGGCGATGGCCGGCCGCGCGGTCGCCGAGCGCAGCGCCACCCGCGCCACCACCGAGCGCGGCGATGTGGTGCTCAAGGTCGACGGGCTGACCCGCACCGGGGAGTTCCGCAATGTATCCTTCTCGCTCCGGCGCGGCGAGATTCTGGGGATCGCCGGCCTCGTGGGCTCCGGTCGCACCGAGGTGGGGCGCTGCGTCTTCGGTGTGACGCGCCCCGAGGCCGGCACCATCGAGATCTTCGGCAAGGCGCGCCAGCTGCATCACCCGGCCGACGCGATCACCGCGGGCCTCGTCTATCTTCCCGAGGAGCGCAAGCAGGACGGCATCTTCCCGCTCCTCTCGATTTCCGAGAACATGGGCATCGCCACGATGGAGAAGTGGCGCGGCGTCTTCGGCATGCGCTTTTCCGACATGGTGCGCGAGGTCGAGACCTACATCCGCCGCATCCCCATCAAGGTCGGCGATCCGTCCGACCCCATCACCAGCCTCTCGGGCGGCAACCAGCAGAAGGTGATTCTCGCCCGCTGGCTGATGAAGGAGAGCCGAATCCTCATCCTCGACGAGCCGACCCGGGGCATCGACGTCAACGCCAAGCTCGAGATCCAGGACCTGTTGCGCGGCCTCGCCGACGAGGGGCTGTCGATCGTCTACATCTCCTCCGAGCTGCAGGAGGTGCTCGACGTGTCGGACCGCATCCTCGTGATGCACGAGGGTCTCGTGAAGGGCATCGAACCGGCCGCGAGCGCGACGCAGGAGTCGCTGCTCGCTCTCGCCATGAGCTGATGGAGAATGAAATGAGCGAAGCGGCCGTATCGTCCGTGCGTCGGAAGCCGCAGGGTCTCGCCGGCGCCCTCGCGAAGTTCCGCCAGTGGGACGCGAGCGGCATCTTCGTCGCCCTCATCGTGCTGTGCCTGGTGCTCGCTGTCGCGGCGCCGGCCTTCCTCTCCCAATATAATCTCAGCGTCGTGGCGCGGCAGGCGTCGTTCGTCGGCCTCGTGGCGCTCGGCCAGACGCTGGTGCTCCTCATCGGCGGCATCGACCTGTCGCTCGGAGCGGCGGCGGGCCTCTCGGCCATCGTCGGCGGGCTGATGCTGACGAGCGTCGGCATCCACCCCTACCTGGTGGTGCCGCTCACCGCCTGTTTCGGCTTCCTGCTCGGCACCATCAACGGCTTCTTCACCGCCCGGCTCCGCCTCAATCCCTTCATCGTCACCCTGGCGTCGTGGGAGATCTTCGCCGGCGCGACGCTCGTCATCACCAAGGGCTACCCGATCCGCCCCCTCGGCGACGCCTTCCAGTGGTTCGGCCGCGGCGAGATCTTCGGCATCCCGGTGCCGGTCGTCATCTTCCTGGCCGCGGGGCTGATCCTCTCCTACGTCCTCGCCCGCACCCGCTTCGGCCGCAACATCTATGCGATCGGCGGCAACCGCGACGCGGCGAACCTCGTCGGCATCCGCGTCTGGCGCATAGAGTTCATCGTCTTCGGCCTCGCCGGCATGCTCGCCTCGCTCGCCGGCATCCTCTACGCCGCGCGCATGAACTCGGCGCAGCCCTCGGTGGGCGAGGGGTGGCTGATGGGCGCGATCACCGCCGCCATCATCGGCGGAACCAGCCTGCGCGGCGGCCAGGGCACCATCATCGGCACCATCTTCGGTGCGCTGCTGATGGCGGTGCTCGCCAACGGTATCGTTCTTCTCAACGTATCGGGTTACTGGGAACGGGTGATCGTCGGCCTGGTGGTGCTGATCGCGATCCTCGTCGATCTCTTCCGGCGTCGTTGAGGCGGGGCGGAGGCATGGCGCGCGGTTTGCAGAAGGGTCCCTTGCAGAAGCGCCACATGGCGGAGATGGGTCGCGGCTTGCTAAGGTCCGGACAGGGAGCGGCGGGCATCGGCTAGTCCGCCGGCAAAAGCAACCATAAAGGGGTTCGATGGCCCGCATTCATGATGTTCGTCTGATCGCCCGCGTGGCGCAGCTCTACTTCATGGAACGGCAGACCCAGTCGGCCATCTCGCGCTCGTTGTCGATCAGCCAGGCCACCGTGTCGCGCCTCCTGAAGCGGGCGCAGGACAGCGACATCGTACGCATCACCATCCAGGCGCCGCGCGGCACCTTCTTCGACCTCGAGGCCGCGTTGCGGGCGCAATATAGCCTGTCGGAAGCGATCGTGGTCGAGGCGACGGAGGACAGCGAGGAGGCGATCCTCTCCGCCATCGGTGCCGCGGCGGCGCACTATGTGTCCACCACGCTGAAGCGCGGCGAGGTGATCGGCCTCTCCTCCTGGAGCGCGTCGCTGCTCCGCCTCGTCGACAACATGATGCCGCCGCAGGTGCCGGCCGACCGCGTGATCCAGCTCCTCGGCGGGACCGGCAATCCGGCGGTGGAAAAGCACGCCACCCACCTGACGCTGCGCATGGCGCAGATCACCGGGGCCGCGCCGCAGCTGTTGACGGCACCGGGCATCACCCAGTCGGTCGAGAGCCGCGCGGCGCTGATCACCGACCCCTTCGTGGTCGACATCCTCGACCAGTTCGCCGACGTGAGCCTCGCCCTCGTGGGCATCGGTGCGCTGGAGCCCTCGCCGATGATCGCCGATTCGGGCAACCGCCTGACGCCGGCCGAGCTCGCCGAGCTTGGCGCCATGGGCGCCGTCGGCGACATGGGGCTGCGCTTCTTCGATGCGGAGGGCCGCCAGGTGCGCTCCTCCTGCGACGAGCGCATCATCGGCATCGACCTGCCGGAGCTCGCGCGCATTCCGCGCGTGGTGGCGGTCGCCGGCGGGCTGCGCAAGGTGCCGGCCATCCGCGCGGCGATGCGCGGCGGCTTCATCTCCGTGCTGGTGACGGACAACATCACCGCCGCGGCGCTCGCCGAAACCGCGCTGGAGCCCGTCTCGGCGCCGTGACGGCGCCGCCGACCGCTGCGCTCCGGTGCCGGGCTATCTGAACATTCTGCAATATTCTGTGTTACGCTGACCCACCGAGCGGCCGACGCGCCATGCATCAGTGCGTTTTGCCCCCGTCGCGCAGCGGTCGCGACACCATTGCGGGCGTGCCCTGCGCCCCTTTTCCTCGATCGATTGAGGGTATCATTATCGTGTTCAGCAAGATTATCGTCCCGGTCGACCTGACGCATGCGGATCGACTTTCACGCGCCCTCGAGGTGGCCGGGAAACTCGCAAAACTCTATGACGCGCCGATCGTTTATGTGGGCGTGTCGCCGAACGTGCCCACGGAGGTCGCCCATAGCCCCGCGGAGTTCGAGGCGAAGCTCGCCGCCTTCGCCGAAGCCGAGGCCGCGGCCCACGGCGTTGCCGCGTCGGCCCACGCCTTCTTCAGTCACGACCCCGCGATCGACCTCGACGAGGCGCTTCCGAAGCTTGTCAAGGAGCTCGGCGGCGACCTCGTGGTGATGGCCTCGCACGTGCCCGGCTTCCTCGACCGCCTGTGGCATTCCCACGGGGCCACTCTCGCCGGCCATACCGACGCTTCGATCTTTCTCGTGCGCTAGCCGCATCGCATCCACCCGGAGAGACACGCCCATCGAACAAGGAGACCCCGATGTCGGTTGACGCCGCACCCGAGTCCTCAATTCCGGCCCCCGAAGGCGAGGTGGCCCTCATCGAGACCGACTATTCGATCGGTCAAGACAACGTTCAGCCCCGGCTCGGTCCGATCGGGCTCGACATTCACAACCCCGTCTTCGTCGTATCCGCGCTCGTCATCGTCGCGTTCGTGATCATCGGCGCGCTGTTCGCCGGCAGCATCGATCCCTACTTCGAGGCGCTGCGCAACTGGCTGACGTCGAACTTCGACTGGTTCTTCCTCATCGCCGGCAACGTGTTCGTGCTCGTCTGCGTCGTCCTCATCGTGACGCCGCTCGGCGCGGTCCGCCTCGGCGGCAAGGACGCCACGCCCGACTATAGCTACATCGGCTGGTTCTCGATGTTGTTCGCGGCCGGCATGGGCATCGGGCTGATGTTCTTCGGCGTGTCGGAGCCGATCTCCCACTTCACCTCCTCGCTCGGCGGTGTGGCGGTCGAGGACGGGGTCCGCACCGACTGGGCGCCGCTCGGCGCGGCCGTCGGCGACGCCGATGCGGCGCGGCGTCTCGGCATGGCGGCCACCATCTTCCACTGGGGCCTCCACCCCTGGGCGATCTACGCCGTCGTGGCGCTGGCGCTCGCCCTGTTCTCCTTCAACAAGGGGCTGCCACTCACCATCCGCTCGATGTTCTATCCGATCTTCGGCGAGCGCATCTGGGGATGGCCCGGCCATATCGTCGACATTCTGGCGGTGCTCGCGACGCTCTTCGGCCTCGCCACCTCGCTCGGCCTCGGGGCGCAGCAGGCGGCCGGCGGCCTCAACTTCGTGTTCGGCGTGCCCGCGGGTCTCGACACCCAGCTCGTGCTGATCGTGATCATCACGGCGATGGCGCTGATCTCGGTCCTGCGCGGCCTCGACGGCGGGGTGAAGGTGCTGTCGGAGATCAACATGGGTCTCGCCGCGCTCCTCCTCCTCTTCGTCCTCCTCGTCGGGCCGACCTTGTCGATCCTGTCGGGCTTCGGCGCCAATCTCGTCGCCTACGCCAAGGAGGTGGTGCCGCTGTCGATGCCGTTCGGCCGGGCCGACGACAACTTCCGCCAGGGCTGGACGTCGTTCTACTGGGCCTGGTGGATCTCCTGGTCGCCGTTCGTCGGCATGTTCATCGCCCGGGTGAGCCGCGGGCGCACGGTGCGCGAGTTCGTCATCGCCGTGCTGATCGTGCCGGCGATCGTGTCGGTGCTGTGGATGACGGTGTTCGGCGGCACCGCGATCACGCTCATCAACCAGGCGGGCCTCACCGAGATCGCTGACGCGGCCTTGGAGCTGAAGCTCTTCGTGATGCTCGAAGGGTTGCCGCTGTCGGCCGTCACCTCGCTGGTGGGCGTGGTGCTCGTCATCGTGTTCTTCGTGACCTCATCGGACTCCGGATCGCTGGTGATCGACACCATCACCGCCGGCGGCAAGGTCGATGCGCCGGTGTCACAGCGCGTGTTCTGGTGCACCTTCGAGGGGCTGGTGGCGATGGTGCTGCTCGTCGGCGGCGGCCTCGCCGCGCTCCAGGCGATGGCGGTGTCGACGGGCTTCCCCTTCGCCATCGTGCTGCTCCTCGCGTGCTACTCGATCATCCGCGGACTGATGGACGAGCCGCGCTGACGGACGACGGGCGCCGCACTCAGTGCGGCGCCTCTTCGCCCTGCTCCCGCTCCGCTCGCTCGAGGCGGGCGATGACGGCGATAAGGCCGAGCGCGGGCACCGCGATGAGGGTGGTGGCGATGAAGAATCCCGGCCACCCGAGCGCTTCGGCGAGGAGGCCGGAGGTGCTGGCGAGCGCCGTTCGCCCGAACGCCATCAGCGAGGTGAGGAGGGCGTATTGCGTCGCCGTGAAGGCGACGTTGCAGAGCGCCGACAGGTAGGCGACGAACGCCGCCGAGCCGAGGCCGCCGGCGAAGCTGTCGATGCCGACGGCCGCCGCGAGGGCGCCGAGATCGTGCCCCATGGTGGAGAGCCAGGCGAAGGTGAGGTTGGTGATCGCCTGCGCCACGCCGCCCACCGCGAGCGCCGGTAGGATGCCGAGCCGGGCGACCAGCGCGCCGCCGGCGAACACCCCGACCATCGTCATCACCACGCCGAGCACCTTGGTGACGCTGGCGATCTCGGTGCCGGAGAAGCCGAGATCGACGTAGAAGGGGTTCGCCATCGCCCCCGCGACCGAGTCCCCGTACTTGTAGAGGAGGACGAAGAGCAGGATGACGAGCCACCCCCGCCGCGTGGCGAAGTCCTTCAGCGGGTCGAGCGTCGCGTGGCGCAGGAAGGCGAGGGGGCGGTCGGGCGGCGGCGGCCGGCGGCTCTCCGGCTCGTCGGCGATGAGGGTGGCGACGACGCCCACCGCGATGAGCCCCGCCATCACCCCGTAGACGGCGGACCAGGGGAGGACGTCGGCGAGGGCGAGGGCGCCGGCGCCGGAGGCGAGCATGCCGACGCGGTAGCCGGCCTGGGTCATCGCCGCCCCCGCGCCCTGCTCGTGCTCGTCGAGGATCTCGATGCGGTAGGCGTCGATGACGATGTCCTGGCTCGCCGACAGGAAGGCCATGGCGAGGGCGGCGACCGCGAGGACGCCGAGCGAGGTCGTGGGATCGGCCTGCCCCACCAGGAGGATGGCGCCGGCGAGAAGGATCTGGATCGTCAGCAGCCAGCCCCGGCGGAGGCCGAGCAGCCGGCAGACGCCCGGCAGGCGCACATGGTCGAGCAGCGGCGCCCACAGGAATTTGAGGCTGTAGGGGGTGGCGACGGTGAGGAGGCCGCCGATCGCGGCGAGGCTCACCCCCGCCTCGCGCAGCCAGAAGGAGAGGGTGGAGAAGCCCAAGAGCAGTGGCAGGCCGCTCGAAAATCCCATGAGGAAGATCACGAGCTGACGGCGCGTCAGATAGACGGCGAGGGCATCGCGCCAGTCGTGGGCGCGGTCGGGGTCGGCGGTGCGCATCGGCCGACGCCTTACTCCCTGCCGAACGCGCTGACCAGCCGCGCGCGGCCGGCGACGGGTGCGTTGGATCCGCGACGTCAGATCACCATGCGGCGCAGCTGCTGGGAGATGAGGTCGACGATCGTCACGGTGACGATGACGACGAGCAGGATGGTGGCCGTCTCGGCGTAGTAGAAGCCGCGGATCGCCTCGAACATCACCTGGCCGATGCCGCCGGCGCCGACGAGGCCGAGCACCGTCGCCTGGCGCACATTGGATTCGAAGCGGTAGAGGGCGAACGACATCCACAGGGGCAGCACCTGCGGGATCACGCCGAACACGATCTCCTGCACTTTGGTGGCGCCGGTCGCGCGGATCCCCTCCACCGGGCCGCGATCGATCGCCTCGACCGCCTCGGAGAAGAGCTTGGCGAGAATGCCGGTGGTGTGGATGAAGAGGGCCATCACCCCGGCGAACGGCCCGAGGCCGACGGCGACGACGAACAGCACGGCGAAGACGATCTCGTTGATCGCTCGGAACGTGTCCATCAGCCGGCGCACGGGCTGGTAGACGTACCAGGGCACCATGTTGTTGGACGACAGGATGGCGAAGGGCACCGAGAACACCACCGCGAGCGTCGTGCCCCACACGGCGATCTGCACGGTGAGGATCATCTCGCTGACGTAGTAGTCGAACTCGCGGAAGCTCGGGTGGAGGAAGCCCGACGCGTACTCGGCCATGTTCGAGGCGTCGGTGAAGAGGTAGGTCCAGCGGTCCATCTCCGCCGGGTACCAGCTCCAGGCGAGGGCGAGGATCAGGCCACCCCACACGAGGTAGCGGAAGACGTCGCGGCTGCGATCGCGGGCGACCTCGAATGTCGCGGTGGGCGCGGCGTGGGAGTCGCTCATTCGGGTCTCTTCCGGGCTGACGAGAAGAGAAGGGGCCGAAGCCCCTTCAGAAGTGGGCGGATGCCGGCTCAGTTCTGCGGCTGAGCGGCGATCTCGTCCTGATAGGCGGCCTGCTGGGCTTCGAGCTCGGCGACCTTCTTGGCCTTCGCCTCGTCGGAAAGGCTGCCGTCACCCTGCGTCAGGGCGATCTCCTTGGAGAGCTCCATCACGCGGATCGGCAGGAGCTGGGCATCGCTGGAGGCGCGGAAGGGGGCCCAGGCGAGACCGGCGAGCACGTCGCGCTCGGCTTCGACGTCACCGTCGCTGTCGTCGGTACCGTAGGTGAGGAAGAAGGTGCGGATCTTCTCCTTGGCGGCGTCGGGCAGATCCTTGCGCCACACGATCGGATCGGCCGGGATCAGCGGCGACTTCCAGATGATCTTGATCTTCTTGAAGGCCTCGGGGTTGTTCTGCTCGATGCGGGCGAGGTTCTCGGTGTTGTTCGAGGCCGCGTCCACCTGGCCGTTCGCCACGGCGAGAGCGTTGGTCTCGTGGTTGGCGTTGCGCACGGTCTTGAAGCAGGTCTTCGGATCGATGCCGTTCTTGGCGAAGATGAAGGTCATCGGCACGAGGTAGCCGGAGGTGGAGTTCGGGTCGCCGATGCCGAAGTTCAGCGTACCGTCGCAGGTGAGGAGGTCGTCGAGGCTCTCGAGCTTGCTGTCGGCGGGAGCGAGGATGAGCGACCAGTAGCCGGGGTTGCCGGAGACGTCGACGGTCTGCACGAACACTTCGCCGTTGGCCCGGTCGACGGCTTCCATGGCGGACTTGTTGCCGTACCAGGCGACGTCCACCTTGCCGAAGCGCATGCCTTCGATCACGCCGGCGTAGTCGGAGGCGAAGAACGGCTTCACCTTGTAGCCGGTCTTCTCTTCCATGGCGGCGAGGAACGGATCCCACTGCCCGCGAAGGTTCTGCTGCGACTCGGTGGAGATGATGCCGAAGTTGATCGTCTCGATGTCGTCCGCGACGGCCGGGCCGGCGAGGGCGGCGGCGATCGCGGCGGCGGCGAGCGCCTGCACGGTCTTGTTCATGGGGATCCTCTTTCGGTGTGGAGGGGGTTTCAGGCGGTGGCCGCCGCTGTCGCCGGGGCGGGTATGCCCAACGGCTCGGAGGCGGCGGAGCGCACCGGCGTCGTCTCGGCGAGGGGGGCTTCCGGGAGCACCAGCTCGTCGGAGGCCTCGCCGTAGAGTTCGGTCAGGAAATCGGTGGTGAGGGCGGTGGAGGGGCCGTCGTACACCACTTGGCCCGCCCGCATGGCGATGGTGCGCGGGCAGTAGAAGCGCGCATATTCCACCTGGTGGAGCGAGATGAGGACGGTGATGCCGTCCTCCCGGCAGATGGTGGCGAGCGTGTCCATCACCCGCCGGGCGGAGGCCGGGTCGAGCGAGGCGATGGGCTCGTCGGCGAGGAGGAGGCGGGCGCGTTGCACGAGGGCGCGGGCGATGGCCGCCCGCTGCTGCTGGCCGCCCGAGAGGGTCGAGGCGCGCTGCCAGGCGACCTCGCCCACGCCGACCCGGGAGAGGGCGGCGCGGGCGGCAGACTTCTCCGCCCGCGTGAAGAGGCCGAGCGTGCCGCGCCAGACCGGGATGCGGCCGAGCAGCCCGACGAGCACGTTGACGATGACCGGCAGCCGGCCGACGAGATTGAATTGCTGGAAGATCACCCCGATGTCGCGGCGCAGGAGCCGCGCGTCGGCGGCGAGGCGGCCGTTCTTCTGGATGACGTTGCCGAAGATCGTGGTGACGCCGGACCCGGTGTCGCCCTGGTCGAGCCCGGCGATGTGGCGGATGAGGGTCGACTTGCCCGAGCCCGAGGCGCCGATCAGCGCCACCATCTCGCCGGGCGCGATGGTGAGGCTGACGTCGTTCAACGCATGGCGCGCACCGAAGTGTTTGGAGACGTGCTCGACCGAGATCGCCGTCATCTTTGCCGCCCCTTCTTCGATTGGGGCGGACCCTAGCGGCGCTCCGTGACACCTTCCTGACGCCGATGCTGCGGTTTGATGACGGGCCAAGCGCCTCCCCCGGCTCGCGGAATCCCCGCCGTGACCGGTCGGAGCCCGGCGGCGGCGCACTCGTCACGCACGGTCGGCGGCCCACTCAGAATGGCGCGAGGCGGGGGGGCGCGCTCGGCGTATCGGTTTGCTAGTACTAAGACACGGAGCCGGTAGGCCCGGGCGGCAGAAGGAGATTTCCATGGATTGTCTTGTTCGGCGGGCGTCTGCCCTTGTGATCGCGGGCGTCGTCGTGGCGGCGGCGGGGCCGGCGTTCGCGCACGTCGAGGGCGTCGGGCTCAGCGGCGGTTTCGCGAGCGGCTTCCTTCACCCGCTCTTCGGCTGGGACCACGTGGCGGCGATGGTGGCGGTCGGCCTTCTCGGCGCGCTGCTCGGCCCGCCGGCGCTCTTCGTCCTGCCGATCGTGTTTCCGCTGGTGATGGCGCTCGGCGGGGCGGCGGGCGTCGCCGGCGTGCCGCTTCCGGGCGTCGAGGTGGGCATCGCGATGAGCGCGGTGGTGCTCGGCCTCGCGGTGGCGTCGGGTTGGCGGGCGCCGCTGTGGCTCGCGGGCGCGGCGGTCGCGATCTTCGCCGTCTTCCACGGACATGCGCACGGCGCCGAGCTGCCCTTGGCGGCGGATGCCACCGCCTATGCGCTCGGCTTCGTGGTCGGCACCAGCCTGCTCCATCTTCTCGGCATCGCCGTGGGGAGCGCGGCGCGGTGGAACGCCGGGCGCGTGGCGGTGCGGGCCGCCGGCGGGGCGATCGCCATCGCCGGCATGGCCTTCCTGACCGGCGCGGCCTGAGCGAGCGAACGACGACTGGGCGCCGGCCCGCAAGGTCGGCGCCGGTGCCGGGACGAAAGAGCGGCGAGAGGAAAGGGTGCCGAGACGAAAAGGAGGCGTCCGACCGCGCGAGGACGTGACCTCTTAGGGCGTGGGCCAGTCCGGGCAAGGACTTGATCCCGCGTCGGCGGCTCGCACGAATGAGGACGACTGGGAGCCAAGCCGACGAGGGCGACGATGCTGATCCGGACGATTGCGCTCGTGTCACTGGTGTGGTGGGTGAGCGCCCTGGCGCTGCCGTCGGCGTCCGCCGAGACGGCGGACGAGCTCCCGCTCTCCTTGCCCACCGTGCGCATCGGCACTCTCGACGGGGCGGCGGACCTCTTCGGCGAGGCCGTCTATCTGCGCGACTCGGAGGATCGGCTCGACCTTGCCGGGGTGCTCCGGTCCCGCGCATGGAAGCCGTTCGCCCACCCCGAGCTCAATCAGGGCATTTCCGCCGACGCCTTCTGGATCGCCTTCCGCCTCGTCAACGACACGCCGATGGCCCGCAGGCTGGTGGTGAGCCACGATCTCGCCCAGCTGTCCCATTTCGCCGTCTACGCCATCGCCGACGACGGCACGCGCGCGGGCATGGAGATCACCCCCGCGATGCCGCTCGAATCGCGTCCGCTCGCCTATGGCGGATCGGCGGCGCCGGTCGCGATTCCGGCCGGCGAGGCGCGCGATGTCGTGGTGAAGCTGCGCAACGACTTCGCCGTCCCGATGCACATCGGCGTGCGGGTGTGGACGGAGCGGGCGTTCGAGCGGCATGTGGTGAGGCAAGTCGCCCTCTACGCCTTCTGGACGGCCTCGCTCCTCACCAACGCGCTCTTCTGGCTGCTCTACGGCATCGTCATGTGGCGGTGGCGGCTGCTGTTCTATGCGCTCTACATGCTGAGCATCGCCTACACCTACGGCAGCTTTTTCGGCATCGGCTATCCGCTCCTCTATCCGGACCAGTCGTGGCTGTGCGACCTCGGCTATCACTGGACGATGTTCTCGGCCCTCGCGGCGGCGCTCGAATTCGCCCGGCGTCATCTGGAGGTGGGCCGCCTCCACCCGCGGCACAATCTCGTGCTGCAGGCCGGCGTGCGGCTCTGCCTCGCCGCGATGATCTTCGCCCTCGTCGCCCGGCGGCCGGAGATCGAGGCGCCGATCACCTTCGCCCTCTTCGCCGTCGTGCCGCTCTACATCACCTTCCTCAGCTGGCAGGCGTGGCGGCGGGACGGTATCGCCTACGCCCGCTGGATGGTGATCGGCTGGGCGGCGGTGGCGGTCAGCCTGCTGCTCGCCGTCTTCGGCGGCCTCTTCGTCGTCCCGGGGATGGCGCTGACGCCGACCGACTATGTGCGGCTCACCTTCGTCTGCACCGTGTGCGAGAGCATTCTCCTCAGCATCTCGTTGGCCCAGTGGCTGAGGGGGCTCGACAAGCGCCTTCTCATCGCCGAGGAGGCCGCGGCCCGCGACGCGCTGACGGGCCTGATGAACCGGCGGGGGTTCGAGGAGAGCGTCGCGCTGCTGATGTCCGACGGACGCTGGCCCGGCGACCTGTGGCTGGCGATGATCGACGTCGACCGCTTCAAGTCGATCAACGACCGTCACAGCCACCCCGCGGGCGATGCCGTGCTGGTGCATCTCGCCGGGCTCATGCAGCGGCAGAGGCAGCAGGGCGACCTCGCGGTGCGCTTCGGCGGCGAGGAGTTCCTGCTGGTGTTCGCGAGCCCGTCGGGCATGGACGCCTCCGCCCGGCTCGAACGGCTGCGTCGCCGCTTTGCCGAGACGCCCACCGCGTTCGGCGAGGAGCGCATCGAGCACACCTTCAGCGCGGGGTTGGTGCCGGTGGCCGACGGGCTGGGCGCCGACGTCGCCACCACTCTCGCCCGCGCCGACGACGCCCTCTATGCGGCGAAGCGGCTCGGTCGCAACCGCGTCCACCTCGCCGTGTCGATCATCGGCTCGCCCGGCGTGATCGAGGTCGACGGCTTGCGGTCCGAGGCCTGATCACCGCGCACGGCTGGGCGGCTCGTCGGCGGCCGAGGGGCGTCACGCGTCGGGGGCGAAGATGCCCGCGGTCACGAAGATCAGCCCCGCGACGGTGAGGGCGACGGCGACGGTGAGGGCCGTGACCAGGGCGTTGGAGCCGAGAAGGAGCTCCTTGCGCGAGACGCGGAAGAGGCTCGAGGCCGACAGCATCGAGATCGAGCCGATGCTCGACATGGAGGCGACGGCCCAGGCGGTCATCACCAGCGTGCCGAGGGCGAGCTGGGTCGCAAGGTCGGCCTGCGTCCCGAGGAAGGAGAGCACGATGGTGGCCGGCAGCACCATGTGGATGCCGGCGAGCGGCAGCAGCGCCACCGTGGAGGCGGCGGCCGCGATCATCAGGAAGGAGAGGTGGCTCGTCCCGCCTGCCGCGCCGACGGCGTCGGGCGCGCCGAGGAGGTCGACGAGCACGCCCGCCGTCACCAGCGAGGCGGTGAAGAGGGCGACGTCGTTGACGAGCACGTTGCCGGCGAGATAGGCGCCGCGCAGCACCTGGCGCGGGGCGCGCTGGCCCCAGCGCGTCGCCCACAGGAGGGCGAAGGCCGGCACGCAGACGATCATCGCCGCGATCGCCGACGCGCCGGTGACGCCGACCGCCAGGAAGATCGCCAGGATGAGGATCAGCATCGGCCCGAAGAGCGGCATGATGGCGTTGATGACCGCCTTCAGCACGCTGCCCTTCAGCGAATAGACGCCGGCGATCGACTGGATGGCGAAGGTGGAGAAGGCGATGGTCATGCCGACGAGCACCACCGACCACAGCGGCATTTGGGGCAGCTTGGAGGTGACCGTCACCATCGCCACCGAGAGCGGCGACCAGAGCACGATCGACGCCATGCCGCGCAGGCAGAGCTCGGCCATCCGCCGCCGGTGCGGCTCGTCGGCATCGGCGACGATCGGCGCGAAGATGGTGAAGGTTCCGACCGAGATCACGCCGCCGAGAATATGGTTCATCAGCACGATGCCGCCGTCGCCCGCCCCGTCCGCGATGGCGGAGAAGCGCTGCTTCACCTCCGGCAGGCGCGGGTGGTTCTCCACCGTCGCGCGCAGCACCACCAAGCAGTGGAAGAAGGCCGCGATCATCGCCGCCCCGATGAGCTGATGCCACAGCGCGGCGGGGGAGGCGCCCGCCACCAGCGCCCCGATCGTGACGAGGCTGAGGACGGCGCACAGGATGGCGGTTCCCCGCCGCAGCCCCGGCGCTCCGGACACGATCACGCCGCAGAGCGCCACCGCTGCCGCATCTCCGAGGAAGGGGAACGGCAGCACCACGTGGAGGAAGGCGGCGATGCTCGTCGCCGCGAGGAGAGCGCGGACGACGTCGGTGCGTTTCATCGGATGGCCTCGCACGGGCGGAGGGGGCGGGTCCTCGGCGTCGGCCGTGCCGCGGGGCGGGGAGAGGCGAGGAGGGAGGGCGTGGCGCTGGTCCCGTTTGGTGACGGTCTATTGGCGAGGATCGGGCGCCGCGGCTTCAGACGGCGCCTAAGCATGGAACTTCATAGGATGGCGGGCCGTTGATGACAATTCGATGACCACCCCCTGGCGCAGGCACATCGGCTGAGGCATGTATTAGAATTAGTCGAAAGTCCGGGCCGGGGGCGGGGAGCGGGTCCATGGGCTACACGGGGAATACGAGCGCATACCAGACTATGGACGAATGGGTTGCCGAAGTCCTGCGGGGGCAGATCCTCGCCGGAGAGTTCGGGCCCGGCGCGCGCCTCCGCGAGGCGGCGCTGACCGATCGGCTGGCGGTTAGTCGCGGCACTGTTCGGGCTGCCCTGTGGCGCCTCGCCCAGGAAGGGTTGTTGGAGAAGATCCCCAACAAGGGCTACGCGGTGATGAGCGTCTCGGCCGACGCGATGATGGAGCTGTCGACGCTGCGTCATGCGCTCGAGGCTCTCGCCGCCCGCATCGTCGCCTCCGATCCGACGCCGGCGCGCAAGGCCGCCGTGCTCGCCGCCTTCGAGCGCATCTGCGAGGCGGTGCGCCAGCGCGATCGGGCCGCCGCCATCGAGGCCGACTTCCGCCTGCATCTCACGATCATAGAGGCCTCCGGCCATCGGCAGCTGCGCGAGCACTATCGGCTGATCGAGGGGCAGATCCGCCTCTACCACTGGCTGGCGGAGGAGATCATGCCGCTCGAGGATCACGTGACGATGCATGAGGAGCTCGTCGCGGCGATCCTGCTGGGCGACGCCCCGCGGGCGGCCCGCCTCGCCGAGGAGCACAGCACGCGCTACGGCATGGCGATGTGGCAGGTCCTGAAGCGCCGCGACGAGGAGCGGGCGATGATCGCGCCGCGCGCCATGCTGGCGTCGGCGGCGCGCATCTAGCGCCATCCCGGCCTAGGCGGGTCGCTCGCCGTCCTCGATGGCGGCGCGGCGGCGTTCGCCGAGATGGGCGCCGAGCGCGACGCTGGCCCCGATCAGCCCGCAGGCGGCGAACACCAGGAAGGCCGTGGGGTAGCTGTCGGTGAGGCTGTAGATCGCCGCGAACCCGCTCGGCCCGAAGATGACGCCGATGAAGGTGTAGACGAGCACCCCGCCGGTGATGGCGCCGACGGACTGGCGCGGGGCGTGGCGGGCGGTCTCGGCGAGGAGCACTCCGTTCCAGCCGATGGCGGTGGTGCCAACGACGATGAAGAGCACGACGGTGACCGCCGACGGCAGCTCGGCCATCATGGAGAGGCTGGCGGTGGCGCTCGCGCTCAGGACCCCGATGATGGCGAGGGCGATGAAGCCGCCGCCGATCCGGTCCGCCGCCGCCCCCCATACCACGCGGCAGATGGCGCCGGCGGCCTGCATCGCGGCGGCGATGGAGCCGGCCGCGACGATGCCCCATCCGGCGACCTCGACGAGGGTGACGACGGCGAACGCCGAGATCGAGAGCTGCAGCGCCGAGAAGCTCATGCCGACGAGCGAGAGGGCACGCAGCGCCGGCGTTTGCCAGATGCGCTTCTGGTCGGCGACGAGGCCGGTGCGCAGGCGCGCGGTGCGGTCGATTTCCTCCGGGGCGTCGGCATGGGTGAGGGCGAGCGCCACGCCCATCAGCACCGGGCCGGCGAGCCCGGCGATCAGCGCCCAGCGCCATCCCGCCACGCTGGCGATGGCCGGGAACACGAAGGCCGCGACGATGCCGCCGAGCGGCACGCCGCTCTGCTTCATGGAGAACACCAGGTTGCGCAGGCGGGACGGCGTGACGCGGCTCAGAAGCTGCGAGGACGCCGGGTTGTTGAGGCCGTAGCCGAAGCCGATGATGATCGAGGCGGCGATGATGGCGGGCACGTTGGCCGACGCGAGCCCCAGATAGCCGACGGCGAAGCAGACGAGGGTGAGGGCCTGCACGTGGGTGGCCCCCCAGCGCGCGACGAGGGTGCCTGCGACGGCCGAGGCGACCGTCCCGGCGACGTAGAGAAGGCTGATCTGGTAGCCGATGGTGTAGGCGCCGATGCCGAGCGTTTCGGCGACCGCCGGGGCGAGGGCGGTGAGGGCGAGCAGCGTCGCCGTCGCCACGATCTGGATGAGGGTGACGATCGTGAGGCTCGTCCAAAGGCCGGGAGAGAGGGTCCTGGACCCCGGCGCGAGGCCCGGCAGGGACGGCATCATGGGTCGCACTTTCTCAGCATTTGTCCATGCATACCGGCGCTAGAGCGGTGTGGCAATTCGCAAAATCGACAGATAAGACGGGATGTGCAGAGCCGCCGTCATTCAGGCTGGTGCAACGGCGAGCGAAACGCGTTAGCTTCTATCCAAAGACGCGCCGATGCGGCCAAGAAAAGGAGGAGAGCGCGCATGTCGAGCCGGGAAGAGGTGAAGGCGAACTGGAGGCCGACAATCTCCACCGCGCCGCTCTATCTGCAGGTCGCGCATCACCTCGACACGCAGATCAGCGAGGGGCGCTATCCGGTCGGCTCGTTGCTGCCCACCGAGAACGATCTCGCGAGCGATCTCTCGGTCAGCCGTCAGACGGTGCGCCAGGCGATCGCGGTGCTGCGCAGCGGCGGCCGACTCTCCGCCCGCAAGGGCGTGGGCACCAAGGTCGAGGCGAACATAACCGAATCGCGCCGCAAGTTCGTTGCCGCCTCGCGCGCGGAGCTCTTCGAGTTCGCGCGCGAGACCGAGCTCTTCATCGAAGAGCGCGAGGAGATTGGCGCCCGCGGCAAGTTCGCCGCCGAGCTCGGCTGCCGACCCGGGCGGCGCTTCCTGCGCCTCGCCGGCACCCGCTTCCCGGCCGACGAGAAGACGCCGCTGTCATACGATCAGGTCTACATCGATGCCCGCTACAGCGCCGCGGTGAAGGACATCGACAGCGCCCGCACCGCGATCTTCTCGCTGATCGAGAAGCAGAGCGGCGAGAAGATCGAGGAGATCTTCCAGGAGATTCGGCCCACCGTCCTGCACGGCGAGATCGCCGCCAAGCTCGCGGTGGACGACGGTGAGCTCGCGATGCAGATCACCCGGCGCTATTTCGGGTCCGGTCGCCGGCCGCTCGAATATTCGGTCCAGATCTTCCCGGCGAGCCGCTTCACCTACACCACCACGCTGCGCGCCGAGGCATAGAGCCCCCGGCGCACCGTCGTGCGCGGACAGGATGCCCGATCTCGTCGAGTGGCAGCCCGTCCGTCCCGCTCAGGCGGCTCCCCTCGAGCGGGACGCGCTCCAGATCGACGGGCTTCGGCGGTTGCGTCGACGCCGCAGGCGGCTAGGGTAGCGCCGATCCTGCCGCCGCCACGTTGGAAGACCCCATGGACCGTGCCGATATCAACGACCCCGAGATCGTGAAGGAAGTGGAGGCCGCCTTCCAGGGCTACGAAGCGGCCTTGATGGCCAACGATCTCGAGAATCTCGACGCCTACTTCTGGCAGGATCCGCAGGTGCTGCGCTACGGCGCCGGCGAGTGCCTCTACGGCCACGAGGCGATCGCCGCGTATCGCCGGACGCGCAAGACCATCCCCCAGCGGACGCTGCGCAACACCACCATCATGACCTACGGGCGCGACTTCGCCACCGCCAACACCGAGTTCGTGCGCGAGGGCAACGCCCGGCTCGGCCGGCAGACCCAGACCTGGGTGCGCATGCCGGAGGGCTGGCGCATCGTCGCCGCCCACGTGTCGCTGATGGACGAGGGCGTCTACTAGCCGCGCGCGAGCGGCCGGTCGGGCAGGGAGCCAGCATGATCACCGCCTATATCCACGATGGCGCCCACATCGACCGGCTCGTCGACCCGGACCTGTCGGGGCTCGACCGCGACCGTGTGGTGTGGATCGACCTCGTGGCACCGCCGTTCGACGAGATCGCGCGGGTGGAGCGCTATCTCGGCGTCGACGTGCCGACCCGCGACCAGTTCGACCGGGTGGACATCGCGAGCCGGCTCGTCGCCACCGATGCGGCGCTGATGATGGGCTACAGCACCATCGCCGACGACGGCGACCGGGTCGCCCAGGTGCCGATCACCTGCGTGCTCGACGACGAGCAGATCCTGACGATCCGCCCCGCCGGCTGCGCGAGCTTCGACGGCCTCGACCCGAAGGCGCTGGTGGCGACCGGTGCCATCCCCAACCCCCGGCGGGTCTTCTTCGCCCTCCTCAGCGCCAACATCGACCACCTCGCCGACCGGCTGGAGCAGCTGCGCAACGAGATCGACCGGATCCTCATCGAGGTGTTCGGCGAGCAGGACGCGCAGCCGCGGACCGGGCGCGAGGTCCATGCGATGATCAAGGCGCTCGGCTTCCACGGCAGCCAGCTCCTCAAGATGGAGGACAGCCTGATCGGCCTGCGGCGGCTCGTGACCTTCATGAAGCAGCACTCCGACCGCCTCGCGAAGGATCGTCACGACATCGCCACCCTCAACGCGATGATCGAGGACGTGCGCATCCTCAACGAGCTCGCCGAGGCGCTCGACGGCAAGGTCGATTTCCTTCTCGACGGCATGCTCGGCCTCATCGATCTCGACCAGAATCAGATCATGAAGATCATCTCCATCCTCGCCGCCCTGTTCCTGCCGGCGACGCTGATCAGCTCGATCTTCGGAATGAACTTCACCAACATGCCGGAGCTGCGATGGCACGACGGCTTCGTCTTCGCCGTCGGGCTGATGGTGGGCTCGGCCGTCCTGATGGCGATTTTCTTTCGCTGGCGGCGCTGGATGTAGCGCAAGGCGAAAGATCGCTTGACTTCGGCCCCGCCGCTCCAATTGGTCGGTGCGACGGCGCGCGGACTCCGGCTGTCCGACGCCACTGTCTCCGGTGCATCGGGTGATGTGCCGCCATGTGAGAGGATCTCTAATGAAGCGTTTCCTGATTGCCACCGCCGCGCTGTTGTCGCTCGGCGTCGCGGCGCACGCCGCCGAGAGCAAGCTGAAGTATGAGGATGTCTTCGCGGATGCGACGGAGGTGGTGATTCCGGTGCAGGTGGCCGGCACGTACGAGGAGCGCTCCGAGCTGCTCGTGAAGCTGCCCAACGACAACCAGTACGCCGTACCGGTCGCAGATCCCGCCGACCTCGCCGCTTGGCGCAAGAACGATCTCGTCAACGTGGTCATCACCCAGGGCATCGTCGCCGACGTCCGTCGAGGCGGCCCGGCGCCCGCGTTCAGCTACACCGTGCTCGACGACACCGAGGTGCTCGACGGCATCCCCGAGGACACGCTGGTGCGCCAGATCACGGTGACCACCACCGTGAAGGACATCGAGGAAGACATCGATCAGATCGTCTTCCTCGCGGCGGCGGGCGACGATCGCACCGCCACCGTGATGACGCCCGGCATGCTGAAGAAGGCCGGCCTGAAGCCGGGCGACCTCGTCGACCTCATCTATTTCGACGAGATCGACATCGAGCCGCGCTGAGCATCCGGAGCTTCCGGCTCGACCGAGGCTGATCATCGGCCGGCGCCCGACGGCGCCGGCCGTCCGTTTGGCGCGGCGGCGGTCCGGCGAGTTTTCTCAAGCTCCCTAGTTATGTAGAAGTAGGTAAAACAATCGGCGGCGGATGGCGTGACGGAGCGGTTCGAGCTCACATCCTATTGGCTCAAGAGCGACTCCATCGTGCGCCTGTTCGATGCGTTGGAGCGCTTTGGCGAGGCTCGGGTCGTTGGCGGCGCCGTTCGCAACACGCTGCTGGGCGAGGCGATCGGCGACATCGACATCGCGACGACCGTGGTGCCGGACGTGGTCGCCCGCGCGGCGAAGTCGGCCGGCCTCGGGGTGCACGAGACCGGGATCCTCCACGGCACCCTGACCCTCGTGTCCGACGGCATCCCCTTCGAGGTGACGACGCTGCGCGAGGACGTCTCGACCGACGGCCGCCGCGCCAGCGTGCGCTTCACCACCGACTGGGCCGTCGACGCCCGGCGGCGCGACTTCACCATGAACGCCCTCTATCTCGACCGCCGCGGCGTCGGCTACGACTATGTCGGCGGCTACGAGGACTGCCTCGCCCATCGGGTGCGCTTCATCGGGGACCCCGAGGCGCGCATCCACGAGGATCATCTGCGCATCCTGCGCTTCTTCCGCTTCCACGCCGCCTATGGGTGCGGCGAGCCCGATGCCGAGAGCCTCGCCGCGGTGCGCGCGCACGGCCGCCTCCTCGGCGACCTGGCGGTCGAGCGGGTCCACACCGAGATCCTGTCGCTGCTGGCGGCGAAAGGCGCGGCGCCGATGCTGGAGATTCTCGCCGGCGACGGGATGCTCGACGCCTACATTCCGCCGCCCGTGAACATTCCCGCCTTTCGCGCCCTCGCCGCGGCGGAGCGGACGACCGGGCGCACGCCGACGCCCGTCCTCGGCATCGCCGCCCTCGTTAGCTTCTCCGCCTCGCGCTTTGCCGACGTGGCGGCGCGGCTGCGCTTCTCGCGCAAGCAGAAGAGCCGCGGCCTGATGGCGATCGATGCCGCCCGCTCCATGCCGCCGCGCTCGGTGCCCCATGTGCGCGCCCTGCTCTACGAGCACGGCGCCAAGGCCTTCGCCGACGGCCTCCTGGTGGCCGTCGCGCAGGGCGTCGACGTGATCGACGTGCCCCACCTCCTCGGCGAGGCGCGGCGCTGGCAGCGCCCCCGCTTTCCGGTCAGCGGCCACGATCTCCTCGGCCAAGGCGGGGAGGGCGGACCGGACCTCGGCGAGCGGCTCGACCGGCTGGAGCGCATCTGGCGCGACACCGACTTCACCCTCGACCGCGAGACGCTGCTCGCCATCGACCGCGAAGGCATCGCCGGCAACAACTAGGTTGCACGTTGACGTTGATGGTGCCGCCGGCTTTGTTGAGCCGTGGGCAGGGGTGTCGTAAAGCAACGCTTCCCCGTCACGCCATCGCACTCGAAGGTTAATGCCATGTCCGAAGCGATCCCGTCCGAGAGGGCCACGCCCGACATCCCGCCCGAGTGCATCGTGAAGCAAGGGGACGACTGGATGCTCGTCTCGCCCGTTCCCGAGCACCTCGCCGCCGAGGCGGCGGCCTACTCGGTGGCGCAGCGCGCGACGCTCAATCGCATCGTGGGACTGCCGGAGGTGCGCGAGAAGGTGCTCGGCAACCGCCTGCGGCCCGATCGCATCTGCGTCGCCCTCGTCAAGGGCGAGATCGCCGGCCTCATCTCCTACCGGATGGACGGGGAAGGCTCGGTGTGGCCGGACCCCTCCCGCTACCGGGACTATTTCGGGTCCATCGGCGGCACCGCCCGCTACTGGCTGACCGAGGCGACCTTGCGCCGCGGGCGGCCGGACGAGCTCTACCTCGAAGGCTTCAAGGTCGACCCCAAGGCGCGCGGGCGGGGCATCGGCACCTCGCTCCTCCACTGGCTCGGCTCGGAGGTGATCCGCCGCGGCAAGCGCGCCTGGCGCACCGAAGCCTCGATCACCGCCGACGCGGCGATGCGCGTCTACCAGAGCGTCGGCGCCAAGCCGGTGAAGACCGTTTCGCTCGGCCCGCTCGGCCATGTGTTCGACCGCCACAAGTTCGTCGTGCTCGTCTGGGAGGCGCCGACGGAGGCGGCCGAGCGCGCCGCCTGAACCCGCTGCGACGTCGATGCCGCGCCCTCGCCCGTTGATAATTTCCAGCCGCAGCAAATATTTTAGGGTCTGAGAGGACCTGAACTGGCGAGAGGGCTGATGAACTATTTTCGGACAGCCCTGCTGCTCGCGGGGCTGACGGCGCTGTTTATGGGCGTCGGTTTCGTCATCGGCGGACAGCAAGGCATGATCATCGCGTTCGTGATCGCGCTGGGCATGAACGCGTTCTCCTACTGGAATGCCGACAAGCTTGTTCTGCGCATGCACAATGCGCGCGAGGTCGACGAGCGGAGCGCACCGGAATATTATCAGATCGTGCGTGAGCTCGCTGCCAGGGCGCAGCTGCCGATGCCGCGCGTCTATATTCTCGACGAGGACCAGCCGAACGCCTTCGCCACCGGCCGCAACCCGGACAACGCCGCGGTCGCGGCGACGCGCGGCCTCTTGCGCTCGATGACGCGGGAGGAGGTGGCGGGCGTCATGGCGCACGAGCTCGCCCACGTGCAGAACCGCGACACGCTGACCATGACGATCACCGCCACGATCGCCGGCGCCATCTCGATGCTGGCGAACTTCGCCTTCTTCTTCGGCGGCAACCGCAACAATCCGCTGGGCTTCGTGGGCGTGCTCGTCACCGTGATCGTGGCGCCGCTCGCCGCGATGCTGGTGCAGATGGCGATCAGCCGAACCCGCGAATATGCCGCCGACCGGCGCGGCGCGGAGATCTGCGGCGATCCGATGTGGCTCGCCTCCGCCCTCGCCAAGCTGGAGCGCGGGCGCGCCGTGCCCAACGAGGAGGCCGAGGCGGTGCCGGCGACGGCGCACATGTTCATCATCAACCCCTTGTCGGGCGCACGGATGGACAACCTCTTCTCCACCCACCCCAACACGCAGAACCGCATCGCGGCGCTGCAGGACCTCGCCGCCGAGATGACCGGCGTGCAGCCGGCGACGTTCGCGCCGGCCTTCCCGACCCGTCAGCCGCGCGGACCGTGGGGCAACCGCGGCGCGGCCCCCCGCTCGAACCGGCCGCGCGGGCCGTGGGGATGACCCCTTGCCAATGACGGCCCCTGCGCGCCAACGCCGTCGTGGTCCCGCCATCGAGGGCGCGGCGGCCCGCTCCGCGGCGCAGCACATCGTAACGGAGGTGTGCGAGCGCCATCAGCCGCTCGCCGGGGTGCTGGAGGAGGCGGCGCACGGCCCCCTCGCGCGCCTGTCGGACCGCGACCAGGCGCTCGCCCGCGCCATCGGCCGCGTCACCGTGCGGCGGCGGGGCGACATCGACTGGTGTCTCGCCCAGATGCTCGCGAAGCCGCTGCCCAAGCGGGCGGCCGAGGTGCGGGCGGTGCTGCGGGTGTCGGCGGCGCAGATCCTGTTCATGCGGCAGGCCGACCACGCGGCCGTCAACGTCGCCGTGGCCCTCCTCAAGGGCGAGGGGGCGACGGGCGGCTTCGCGGGCCTCGCCAACGCGGTCCTGCGCCGCCTCATCCGCGAGCGTGACGCCCTGCTCGCGGCGCTACCGGTGGAGGCCAACACCCCCGGCTGGTTGTGGCATCGCTGGGTCGCCCACTACGGCGCCGAGACGGCGGCGGCGATCGCCGCCGCCCACCGCGCCGAGCCGGGGCTCGACATCGCCTTCGCCGACCCCGTCGCCCTCCTGCCCGAAGGGGGCGTCGCCCTGCCGACGGGCGGCGCGCGGCTCAAGGCGGGCGCCGTCACCGCCATCGAAGGTTACGCCGAGGGCGGCTGGTGGGTGCAGGACGCCGCCGCCCAGCTCCCCGTGACGCTGTTCGGCAACGTCGCCGGTGCCACCGCGCTCGACATGTGCGCCGCTCCCGGCGGCAAGACGATGCAGCTCGCCGCCCGCGGAGCGCGGGTCACGGCGCTGGAGCTCGACGCCGACCGCGCCGCCCGCATCGGCGAGAACCTCGCCCGCACCCACCTTGCCGAGCATGTGCGCGTGACGGTGGGCGACGCTCTCGCCGCCGAGGGGACCTACGACGCTGTGCTCCTCGATGCGCCGTGCTCGGCGACGGGCACCATGCGCCGCCAGCCGGACGTCGCCTGGTCGAAGTCGGCCGCCGACATCAAGGCGCTCGCCGACGTCCAGCGCGACCTCTTGCGCCGGGCGGCCCGCTGCGTCGCGCCCGGCGGCACGCTGGTCTTCGCCACCTGCTCCATGGAGCCGGAGGAGGGCGAGGCGCATCTTCCCTTCGTGGCCGAGGCGCTGCCCGAGCTCTCCCTCGACCCCGTGACGGAGGGCCCCGCCGCGAGCTTTGCGACGCCGGAGGGGGCGATGCGCACCCTGCCGTCGATGACGATCCCCGGCACCGACCTCGCCGGCCTCGACGGCTTCTTCGCCGCCCGCTTCCGCCGCCGCTGACATCCCATCGTCGCATTGATGATGGGCGGGCGCATATCGGGCGTTGCAGCGAATCCATTGTGAGGCGATAGGTCATCCAATGCGATTCGCCCGCTGCCGAGGAGCCTCGACGAGAACCCGTTGCCCCAATCCGGCCGATCCCCCACCGTCACCACCCTTCCGGCGCTGATCGGCTTCGGCGCGCGGCGCCTCGGCGCGCGGGCTCTCGCGAACGTCGCCCTGCTGCTCTGGAAACGGCCGGTGTCGGGCGTGCCGGCGCGGGTGCTCTTCGCCCCGGAGACGCTCGCCGAGGCCGACCCCGCCGTCGCCGCCGACATCTATGCCGGCGTGTTCGCCCTCGCCGGCGACGTGGTGGACGTCTCGGGCGGCTCGCCCTTCCTGATGCGGCCGCCGTCGGAGGCCTGGGCGCGCGCGCTGCACGGCTTCACCTGGCTCCATCATCTCGAGGCCAACGCCACCGAACTCTCCCACTCCAACGCCCGCGCCCTCTTCGACGAGTGGCTCGCCGCCCGCGGCGAGGCCGATCCGGTCTCCGACGAGATGGAGGTGGTCGCCGAGCGGCTGGCGGTCTGGCTCGTCCAGTCGCCGCTCCTCCTGAATGGCGCCGAGGCCGCCTTCCGCCAGCGCTACATGCGGGCGATCGCCCGCCATATGCGCCAGCTCGAGCGCGCGGTGGTGCTCTCGCCGAAGGGCATGCAGCGCCTGCTCGGGGCGGCGACGCTCGGGATCGCCGGCGCGGTGATCGCCGACCAGGCGAAGCTTCTGCGCTGGGCGCTCGGCGTGGTGGCGGACGAGTTGCCCGGCAACGTGCTTGCCGACGGCGGCCACGCCTCGCGCAGTCCCGAGGCGCTGGTGAAGGTGCTCGAGGTACTGATCCCGCTGTCGGAGGCGCTCGCCCGCCGCCAGCTCCCGACCCCGCCGCCGCTGCGCGACGCCATCGACCGCATGATGCCGATGGTTCGCTTCTTTCGCCACGGCGACGGCGGTCTCGCCCACTTCCACGGTGCCGGCCATGTGTCCGCCGCGACGGTCGAAGCCGTGCTCGCCTACGACGACGTCGCCGGCCAGCCGGCCGCCAACGCCCGCTACACGGGCTTTCAGCGCATCGAGGCGGGCGCCTCGGCGGTGATCTTCGACACCGGGCGCGTCCCGCCGCCGGCGCATTCGCTGCACGCCCACGCGAGCGCCCTCGCGTTCGAGTTCTCGCATGGCCCGCATCGCCTCGTGGTGAATTGCGGCGCGCTCGACCGGGTGCGGCCGGAGTGGGAGGGGGCGGCGCGCACCACTGCCGCCCAGTCGAGCCTCGTCGTCGCCGAGACCTCCTCGGCGCGGATCCTGGAACGCTGGCCGCTCGCCGGCTGGCTGGGGGCGCTCCTCTATCGCGGCCCGCGCAGCGTGGAGGTGGAGCGGGAGAAGCTCACCGCCCGCGCCGTGCACGACGGCTATCGCCGCCCTTTCGGCCTCCTGCACGAGCGCCGCCTCACTCTCTCGGAGGACGGGTTGTGGCTCGAAGGCGAGGATCGCCTGGTGGGCCGCGAGCGACTGGCAGGCATGCCCTTCGAAGTGCGCTTCCACCTCGACCCCGACGTGAAGGTGCGGGTGGAGCGCACCCGAAAACGCGCCCTTTTCAGCCTACCCGACGGCGCCATATGGCTTTTTGGTCTCGACCAGGGGCCCCCGATCAGTGTTGAAGAGAGTATCGTGCTGAGCGGGCCGCGTCGGGCTCGGCGCACCGTGCAGCTCGTGATGGCCGGCAACACGTTGACCGACGACACCGTGCGCTGGCACATCGCACGCCATGCGGCGCCGCTCGACAACGACGCCGGGAACGCCAATAAATCGGACACGCCATGACCACCTCGCACCCGGTGCGCCGCGCCCTTCTTTCCGTGTCGGACAAGGAGGGCCTGGTGCCCTTCGCCGAGCGTCTCCACGCCGCCGGTATCGAGCTGGTGTCGACGGGCGGCACCGCCCGCACCCTCGCCGACGCCGGGCTGCCGGTGATCGACGTCGCCAGCCTCACCGGCTTCCCCGAAATGCTCGACGGGCGGGTGAAGACGCTGCACCCCGGGGTGCACGGCGGCCTCCTCGCCGACCTGTCCAAGCCCGACCACGTGGCGGCGATCGAGAAGGCCGGCATCGGTCCCATCGGCCTCGTCGTCTCCAACCTCTATCCGTTCGAGAGCGCCATCGCGAAGGGTCTCGGCGAGGCCGATCTCGTGGAGACCATCGACGTCGGCGGCCCGTCCATGACGCGCGCCGCCGCCAAGAATTTCGCCCACGTCGCCATCGTGGTCGACACCGACGACTACGGCGCCGTCGCCGACGCCATCGAGCAGAACGGTGGCGCCGTGCCCTTCGCCATGCGCCGCCGGCTCGCGGCGAAGGCGTTCGCCCGCCTCTCCGCCTATGACGCGGCGATCGCGGCGTGGCTCGGCGGGGTGACCGCGGCCGACGACACCGCCATCGATCACCGCGTGTGGCAGGCCTTCGGCGGCAAGCGCGTCGCCGAGATGCGCTACGGCGAGAACCCGCACCAGAGGGCGGACTTCTACCGCTCCGCCGGTGGCGAGGGCATCGCCGCCGCCCGCGTCGTCCAGGGCAAGGCGCTCTCCTACAACAACGTCGCCGACGCCGACGCCGCGTGGACGGCGGTCGCCGACTTCGCCGACGACGTCGCCTGCGTGGTGGTGAAGCACGCGAACCCCTGCGGCATCGCCGTCGCCGGAACGCTGGCCGAGGCCTACGAGGCCGCCCGCCTCGCCGATCCCGTGTCGGCCTTCGGCGGCGTGGTCGCCCTGTCGCGCCCGCTCGACGTGGCGACGGCGGAGAAGATCGCGGCGATCTTCACCGAGGTGGTGATCGCCCCCGGCGCCTCCGACGAGGCGCTCGCCGTGCTCGCCAAGAAGCCCAACGTGCGCGTCCTCCTCGCCGACACGCTGCCGACGCCGGGGGGCACCATGGTGCGCTCCGTCGGCGGCGGCCTCCTGGTGCAGGACATCGACGCCGGCACGCTGGAGGCGGGCGACGTGAAGGTCGCCACCAAGCGCGCGCCGACCGAGGCGGAGTGGGCCGACCTCCGCTTCGCCTGGCGCGTGGTGAAGCACGTGAAGTCCAACGCCATCGTCTACGCCAAGGGCGGGGCGACGGTGGGGGTGGGCGCCGGCCAGATGAGCCGCGTCGACGCCGCCCGCATCGGCGCCTGGAAGGCGGAGGACGCCGCCCGCGAGGCCGGCGAGGCCGAGACGCGCACCAAGGGCGCGGTGGCCGCCTCCGACGCCTTCTTCCCCTTTGCCGACGGTCTCGAGACCATCGCCGCGGCGGGCGTCACGGCGGTGATCCAGCCCGGCGGCTCACGCCGCGACGAGGAGGTGATCGCCGCCGCCGACGCCGCCGGCATCGCCATGGTGATGACCGGCATGCGCCACTTCCGCCACTGACGACGGCGCCGAAAAAAAATCGGAGGGGGGCGGAATAGGCGCGGAGCCGGGGCGTTGTTCACATGGGACGGCCGGAGGAGACAGGGCCGCCCCGAGCGACAGGACTTTACGACTCGGACCACTTCACGACCTTTCAACCCCAACCCTTCTCACTCCAAGATCTTCTCTTCGGCGATGGCACGGTGCGTCCCATGCCGTGGTCCTGCGGAACCCGCCGCGGGCATCCATCCCACCGAACGCTCAGATACCGATCGAATGGCCCGGCTCTCCTCGCCGGGCCATTTTTCGTTCCGGCGCCGATCCGCGGCGGCTCGAAAGCTCTTTCCCGCAAAAGTTTGCAGAATTTTCGGAATAGAACGCGGGCTGCGGCGTTGCTTCATCGACGCGGCGGCAACGACCGCCGCAACGACAAGAACACGCAGCGATGCGAACACGCCAGGAGCCCGCCATGATCTTCCGCCTCGCCATCGGGATCGCCCTCTGTCTCGCCCTCGCTCTCGGCGAATCCGGTGAGGCGACCGCCACCACCGGCTCTCCCGCTCCGGCGGCCGCCTCGATCGACTGAGCCGACGGGCCCCTCAGCGCTGGCAGGTGGGGCAGAAGAAGGTGGAGCGGCCCGACTGGACGATGCGGGTCACCACTCCAGAGCAGCTGTTGCGAGCGCACGGTTCGCCCTCGCGGCCATAGACGGCGAAGGTGTGCTGGAAGCGGCCGAGCGAGCCGTCGGCGGCCACATAGTCGCGCAGCGAGGAGCCGCCGGCGGCGATCGCCTCCTCGATCACCGCGAGGATCGCGGCCACCAGGCGGGAGACGCGATCGCCGGCCGTCCCGTCGCGCCGCACGATCGACCCGGCCATCCGCCGCGGCGACAGGCGCGCCCGCCACAACGCCTCACATACATAGATGTTGCCGAGCCCGGCGATGATGTGCTGGTCGAGGAGCGCCGCCTTGAGCGGCGTCATCTTGCCGGCGAGGGCGGCGGCCAGCCCGTCGGCCGTCAGCGCGCCGGGCATCGGCTCCACCCCGAGATGGGCGAAATAGGGATGCGCCTCGAGCGTGGCGGCGTCGGCGAGGGTCATGAAGCCGAAGCGGCGCGGGTCGTTGTAGACGATGCGGCACGTCCCGAGATCGATCGTCACGTGGTCGTGCGCCGCGCTCTTGCCGCGCGGATAGACGAACTGGCCCACCGTCTCGCCCTCCACGCGGAAGGCACCGGACATGCCGAGATGGGCGATCAGCGCCGTGCCGTCGTCGAGCGTGGCGATGAGATATTTGGCGCGACGACCGAGCCGCTCGATGCGGCGGCCGGTGAGGCGCTCGGCGAAGTGCTCGGGGAAGGGGAAGCGCAGGTCCGGGCGGGCGAGGTGGACGGCGGCGATCCGCGCTCCCTCCATCGCCGGCGCCAGCCCGCGACGTACGGTCTCGACTTCGGGAAGCTCAGGCATCGTCTCGTCCCGCACTCTCGTCGTGTGGCTGCGTCCCACCAGGACATGGCCGCGGCTCCAATCTGCCGCTATGTGTGACGCCGTTGAAGAGGAAAGGCGGCGGCATGAGCGAGACATCCTTCGGTTTCAAGACAGTGCCGATCGAGGAAAAGCAGGGTCTCGTCAACCGCGTCTTCGACACGGTGGCGAGCCGCTACGATCTGATGAACGACGCCATGTCCGGCGGCCTCCACCGGCTGTGGAAGGACGCGATGGTGTCGTGGCTCGGCGCGCCGCGGCGGCCCAAGCGACCCTACCGCGTGATCGACGTCGCCGGCGGCACCGGGGACATCGCCTTTCGCATCGCCCGCGGCATCGAGGTCAACGGCACCGTGATGGTGTGCGACATCAACCCGGAGATGCTCCTCGTCGGCGCCAAGCGCGACGCGCGACGGCTGCGACCGCGCACCCCCTGCCATTTCGTGGCCGCCAACGCCGAGGCGCTGCCGATGCCCTCCGGCACCGCCGACGCCTACACCATCGCCTTCGGCATCCGGAACGTCGCCCGCCGCGAGGTCGCCCTCGCCGAGGCCTACCGCGTGCTGAAGCGCGGCGGCCGCTTCATGTGCCTGGAGTTCAGCCACGTCGACGTGCCGGCGATGGAGAAGATCTACGACGTCTATTCGTTCAACGTGATCCCCGCCATGGGCCGGGTACTCGCGGGTGACGCCGAGCCCTACCGCTATCTGGTGGAATCGATCCGCACCTTCCCGAATTCCGGCCGCTTCGCCGCCGAGATCGAGCGCGCGGGCTTCTCGGAGGTGAAGGTGCGCATGCTGTCGGGCGGCGTCGCGGCAATCCACTCCGGCTACAAGATCTGATGCCCATCACGCCGATCCTGCGCCTGCTCAGCGCCGGCTTCGTGCTGGCGCGCGAGGGGGTGTTCGCCATCGTGCCGCTGGAGGAGGCGCCCGCCTCCGCCAAGTTCGCCATCCGCCTCGTCCGTCTCGTGGAGCGGCGCAGCGCGCAGAAGCGCGACATGGCCGCCCGTCTCTCGCTCGCGCTCAACCGGCTCGGGCCGTCCTACATCAAGCTCGGCCAGTTCCTCGCCACCCGCGCCGACGTGGTGGGCGAGGAGGTGGCGGGCGAGCTCGCCAAGCTGCAGGATCAGGTGCCGCCGGTCCCCGACGATCTCGCCCGCGCCGCCGTGGCCGAGGCGCTGGGGCGCCCGGTGGAGGCGCTCTTCACCGAGTTCGGCGACTGCGTCGCCGCCGCCTCCATCGCGCAGGTCTACCGCGCGACCATCACCGACGCCAACGGCGATCGCATCGTCGCCGTCAAGGTGCTGCGCCCCGGCGTCGCCCGCCGCTTCGAGCGGGATCTCGAAAGCTACTTCGTCACCGCGCGCTTCCTCGAAAAGCGCGTGCCCGCGACGCGGCGCCTGCGGCCGCTGGCGGTGGTCCAGACGCTCGCCGAGTCGGTCCGCTTCGAAATGGACTTCCGCCTCGAAGGCGCCGCCATCTCGGAGATGGCCGAGAACACCGCCGAGGACGCCGGCTTCCGCGTGCCGCGGGTGGAGTGGTCCCGCACCGCGCGCACCGTCCTCACCATGGAGTGGATCGACGGCATCAAGATGAGCCGCGTCGGGGAGCTGCGCGAGGCGGGCTTCGACCTGCCCGAGCTCGGCCGCCATGTGCTCCAGACCTTTCTGCGACACGCCCTGCGCGACGGCTTCTTCCATGCCGACATGCACCAGGGCAATCTCTTCGTGGAGCCCGACGGCACGCTGGTGGCGGTGGACTTCGGCATCACCGGCCGCCTGCCGCGCGAGGAGCGCGAGATTCTCGCCGAGATCCTCTACGGCTTCATCGTGCGCGACTACCATCGCGTGGCCGAGGCGCACTTCCGCGCCGGCTACGTGCCGGAATCGCAGGATGTCGACCTCTTCGCCCAGGCGCTGCGGGCCGTCGGCGAGCCGATTCGCGACTCCACGGCCGCCGACATCTCCATGGCGCGGCTCCTCACCCAGCTCTTCGAGATCACCGAGCTCTTCCAGATGTCGACCCAGCCGCAGCTCATCATGCTGCAGAAGACGATGGTGGTGGTGGAGGGCGTCGCCCGCTCGCTCGACCCCAACCTCGACATGTGGCGTGCGGCCGAGCCCGTGGTGCGCGACTGGATGACGAGCGAGCTCGGTCCCGCCGGCACGCTGCGCAAGGCGCAGGATTCGTTCACCGCCATCGCCCGCGCGGCGCTGCAGGCGCCCGACCTCGCGAGCCGCGTCGACCGGCTGTCGAAGGACCTCGGCAACAGCCTGGAGCGCGGCGTCACGCTGTCGCCGGAGCAGGTCACCCTCTTGTCGCGCAGCGGTCGCGGCTCCGTCGCCTCCACCATCGCCCTGTGGATCGGCGCGCTGTCGCTGCTGATCATCGCCTGGACGATGGTCGGCTGATCGATTTCGCCCGTCCGGCCGTCAAGGTGTTGACGGCGAGTGCGAATTCTCACTCTCCAGCATCGGGCCGTCACGCAAGATCAATTCCAATAACGGTTCGATTTCGGCAGCGGCGAGGTCGTCACAATTGTGACCGTCAACGGTTGAACTTGGTAACCTCAACACATTCTTAACCATTTGCGCGGATCGTCGAGGGTGTGGCGGGCGGCCTGTCGCCCGCGCGCTCCCTGCAATTTCGAGACGGCGGACGACATGTGGTTCATCGCAGATCTCCTTGAGAGGTACACGAGCAGCGTCGCCAAGACCTTCTTGCGGTTCGCGGCCCCCGACGCATCGCCGCCGCGCGAGGACGCCGCGGCGGCGCCGAAACACGAGCACGACAGCCCCCGCGCCGAGCCGGCCCCGGCCGCGCCGATGGCCGTCGCCGAGGCGACACCGGCCGCCGTGGAGCCCGCTGCGGCGGAGGAGGCGGGCGCGATCATCGTGCCGATGGGCGTGCGCGGCGAGGTGGTGAGTCTCTACGTGGCCGAGTTCGGTGCCTGCGGTTCGCCGGCGGACGGCGTGGGGCTCGTGGAGAAGCTGCGCAAGGATAAGAAGGTGCGCGTACCCGAGCTTCAGGTGATCGCCGCCGAGGTGCTCCAGGAAGCGCCGACGCCGCGCAAGAAGGCTGAATATCTCGACGCCCTTCGCGCCCATGTCGGGGCGGCCGAGGTCGCGGCGACCGCCTGACGGATCGCCGCTTCCGGCAACAATCTGTCTCTGCGACCCCGCGTCATCGCCTCAGATGACGCAAATCGTGATCGCAGACGCGCCAACGTGCCCAAGGGCCATTCACATCCCTGTTGCAAACCGTCTATGACGAAGCGCAACTGGGAGGCACGAGAGCTCCCACCGAACCCCGCTACAAAGGGAGCACGCATGCGCGTCTATTACGATCGCGACGCCGATATCAGCCTGATCAAAGGCAAGAAGATCGCCGTCATCGGTTATGGCAGCCAAGGTCACGCCCACACGCTGAACCTGCGCGACTCGGGTGTCGCCGAGATCGCGGTGGGTCTGCGGCCGGGATCGGGCTCGGCCAAGAAGGCCGAGGCGGAAGGCATCACGGTGATGACCGTCGAGGACGCGGCCAAGTGGGCCGACGTCGTCATGATGCTGACGCCGGACGAACTGCAGGCCGACATCTACAACGACCAGCTCGCCGCCAACATGAAGGAGGGCGCCGCGCTCCTCTTCGCGCACGGCCTCAACGTCCACTTCAACCTCATCGAGCCGCGCAAGGACCTCGACGTCCTGATGGTCGCGCCGAAGGGCCCGGGCCACACGGTGCGCTCCGAATATCTGCGTGGCGGCGGCGTGCCCTGCCTCATCGCCATCGCCCAGGACGCCACCGGCAACGCCCACGACCTCGGCCTCGCCTACGCGTCGGCGATCGGCGGCGGCCGGGCCGGCATCATCGAGACCACCTTCAAGGAAGAGTGCGAGACCGACCTCTTCGGCGAGCAGGTGGTGCTGTGCGGCGGCCTCGTGGAGCTGATCCGCGCCGGCTTCGAGACGCTGGTGGAAGCCGGCTACGCGCCCGAGATGGCCTATTTCGAGTGCCTGCACGAGGTGAAGCTGATCGTCGACCTCATCTATGAGGGCGGCATCGCCAACATGAACTACTCGATCTCGAACACCGCCGAATACGGCGAGTACGTGACCGGGCCGCGCATCATCACGCCGGAGACCAAGGCTGAGATGAAGAAGGTTCTGGCCGACATCCAGGGCGGCATCTTCACGCGCAACTGGATGCTGGAAAACAAGGTCAGCCAGACCTCGTTCAAGGCGACCCGGGCGAGAGCCGCCGCGCACCCGATCGAGAGCGTCGGTGCCGATCTCCGCGCGATGATGCCGTGGATCAAGGAGAAGGCGCTCGTCGACAAGGAGCGCAACTGACGTCTCACGAACGATCCGCTCGGTTCGGTCCGAACCGAGCGGACGACGCCGAAGGGTACCGGCGGCCGTCGCGGCCGGTCAGCCGAAATGCCAGACAGTCGCGAGCGCCGACGCCAGCGTCGCCGCGGTGAGGAAGCCGGCGGCGCAGTAGTCGAGCCGTGGCTTCAGAAAGCGGATGATCGGCATGGAGCCCTCCCGCACCGTTCGCCGGGAGACCATTACTCCCGTACTGTGAACGAAGCTGACTCCAGACATATTCCATCATAAGCTTGCGTGGACCGTGGTGGGATGCCTCTGCGCGCAAATGGCACCCTCCGCGAGGCGCGATAGAGGCTTGCCAAACGGCGCGTCGGCGATCCGCCTGCGTTGCGGCGGCGGGAGCGCTCACTCGCCGGTGCGGCGCGGTGGGGTGCCGGAGCGGCGGCGCGGGTCCGACAGGGTCTGCCCATAGATCACCGCGTCGTTGCCGAAGCGGGCGCGCAACGCGTCCATCGCTTTCTCCGCCTTGCCGAGGCGGCCGCGGGCGGGGTCGAACAGCTCCTCCGCGTCGGCCGTCGCGATGGGGACGAGGTGCGACACGCCGATGCCGATGAGGCGGAAGCGGCGGCCGTCGGCCTCGCCCGCCAGCAGCGCCTTGCCGGCGGCGAAGATGCGATGGGCCATGGCCGTCGGCGCCGGCAGCGACAGGGCGCGGGTGTGGGTGCGGAAGTCCGGCGTCTTGAGCTTCAGCGTCACCGTCCGCCCGGCGATGTCGGCCGCCTTCAGCCGCGTCGACACCTTCTCGCTGAGATGGCGCAACAGGGCGAGAAGCTCGGCGCGGTCGGCGATGTCCTCCTCGAACGTCGTCTCCGCGCTGACGCTCTTGCGCTCGCTCGCGGGGTCGACGGCGCGGTCGTCGCGGCCGTGAGCGAGGCGCTTCAGCCGCTGCCCGGTCTCGCCGAAGCGGCGCATCAGCTCCACCTCCTCGGCGCGCTGCAGCTGGCGGACGTGGGTGATGCCCGCCTTCGCGAGGCGGCTCGCCGCGGCGGGGCCGACGCCCGGGAGCTGCGTCACCGGCTCGTCGGCGAGCCGGGCCTCGGCGTCGCCGCTACCGATCACGGTGAAGCCGCGCGGCTTCTCCGCGTCGGAGGCGAACTTGGCGAGGAACTTGTTCGGCGCGAGCCCCACCGACACGGTGATGCCGACCTCCGTCTCCACCGCTTTGGCGAAGCGCGCCATCACCACGGCGGGCGGCGCGCCGTGCAGGCGCTCGGTGCCGGCGAGGTCGAGGAACGCCTCGTCGATCGACAGCGGCTGCACCAGCGGGGTGAGGGCGCGCATGCGCTCGCGCACCTCGCGCCCGACCGTCACATATTTCTCGAAGTTGGGGCGCAGCACCACCGCGTCCGGGCAGAGCTTCAGCGCCTTGAACATCGGCATCGCCGAGCGCACCCCGTGGATGCGGGCGAGGTAGCAGCAGGTGGAGACGACGCCGCGCCGCCCGCCGCCGACGATCAGCGGCACGTCGGCGAGGCTCGGGTCGTCGCGCTTCTCCACGGCCGCGAAGAAGGCGTCGCAGTCCACGTGGGCGATGGTGAGGCGGGCGAGCTCGGGGTGGCTGACGAGGCGGGGGCTGTTGCAGCGGGGGCAGCGGCCCCGTGCGGGCAGGGGAGCCACCAGGAGGGTGGCGCAGTCGCGGCAGAGCGTCGGGCTCACGCCCAGTCGTCGTGCGCGCGGGGCGGCCAGTCGTCCTCCGCGATGGTCTTGCGGTCCATGCGCCGGCGGGCCGCCATGATCGCCTCGGGCGTCGTCTCCTGCGCGGCGGCGATGGCGAGGAGCACCTTCTCGTCCTCCAGCACGAAGTCGAGCACGCCGGCGATGAAGCTCGGCGAGGCGGCGGCGTCGCGCAGGCTCGTGGGATCGAGGCCGGTCAAGGCGAAGAAGCGATCGAGCGTTTTCGGCTCGGTCGCAAAATGCGACAAAGCGGCGATGGCGATGGCGCCCGGGTCGGGCAGATCGTCGAGACGTCTTGACGGCATCCTCAGACCCTCACACACACGGGGAGGCGTCGAACGGGCGCCATAGGATCGGGAGTCGGCATGGGCCACAGGGTGCTCATCGTTGAGGACAACGAACTCAACATGAAGCTCTTCCACGACCTGCTCGAAGCGAGCGGGATGGACATCTTGCAAACGCGCAATGGGATCGATGCGCTGGAGGTCGCCAAGCGCGAGCGACCCGACCTGATCGTGATGGACATCCAGCTCCCCGAAATGTCCGGCCTGGAAGTGACGGAGCGGATCAAGTCCGATCCGGATCTGGCGCCGATCCCGGTGATTGCCGTGACCGCTTTTGCGATGAAGGGCGACGAGGAGCGCATTCGCGCCGCAGGCTGCGAAGCCTATCTCTCGAAGCCCATCTCCATCGACCGTTTCATCTCCACGGTGAAGGCGTTTCTGCCGTCGTCGTGATTACTTGATCTTGGCTTCGCGGAACTCGACGTGCTTCTTCGCGACCGGGTCGTACTTGGTCTTCGTCATCTTGTCGGTCATCGTGCGGGTGTTCTTCTTCGTCACGTAGAAGTACCCGGTGTCGGCGGTCGACACGAGCTTGATCTTGATGGTGGTGGCCTTCGCCATGGTGCTGTCTCCGGGGCCGCGCGGGCGGCCTGCGTTGTGGGGAAATGATCCAAACCCTGCCAATGGGGGCCCGGACGGGGGAAGTCAAGTCTCAAGCCCGCTCCGGCTGATTCGGACGCATGCCATCGCCACGTAGGCGCCGAAGATCAGCGCGATGGCGATCGGGAAGCCGTGCGGCGGGAAGAAGTCCAGCCCGCTGCCGAGGGCGAGCGGGCCGATCAGCATGCCGATCGAGTACATCATCACGAAGGCGGCGTTGGCCGAGGCGAGCTCCGCGCCGGTGTAGCGGGCGCCGAGATGGGTGAGGCCGATGGTGTAGAGGCCCGCCACGATGCCGCCGGTGATGAAGAGCAGCGCCAGGAGCAGCCAGTAGATGTCGGCGACGAGCGGCATCATCAGCGCCCCGGCGGCGCCGATGGCGGCGGAGGCGACGAGGAGCAGGCGCCGGCTCACCCGGTCGGCGAGGTAGCCGATGGGGATCTGCGACAGCACGTTGCCGGCGGCGATCGCCGACACCAGCACCACCGCGTGCCCGCCGGTGAGGCCGATGGCGGTGCCGTAGAGCGGCAGAATGGCCGTGCCGCCCGACTCCACCGCGCCGAACACCAGGACGGCGAAGAGGGCGAGCGGCGCCATGCGCACGAAGCGCAGGAGGTTGCGCTCGCCGTGGTCGGGCAGGGCGGGCTCGCGCGTGCGCACGATGATGACGGGCGCGGCGGCGCTCACGAGGGCGAGCGAGCCGATCAGGAAGGGCAGCACCCCTTGGGTCCCGACGAGGGCGAGGATCACCGGTCCCACCGAGATGCCGATCGACAGGAACGTCGCGTAGATGCCGAGCACCAGCCCGCGCCGCGCCGGCGGGGCGAGCGAGTTGATCCAGAACTCGGTCAAAGCGAAGATCAGCGTCATCGCCGCGGTGAACACGAAGCGCAGGGGAAACCACAGCGCGTAGGAGTGGACGTAGTAGAAGCCCATCAGCGTGACCGCGACGGTCAGGAAGCAGGTGATGATCACCCGCGCCGTGCCGAAGCGCTTGGCGATGACGGCGACGAACGGCAGCACGGTCAGCGCGGAGACGCCGCCGACGGCCGTGTTGAGGCCGATCAGCGAAGGGGCGACGCCCCGGTCCTCGAGCACGATCGACAACAGCGGCAGGCTGAGGCTGAGCGACAGGCCGACACCGGTGATACCGCTGATCACCGCGGCGAGGGCGGCTACGTCCATCGGACGGTCGGCGGCCACTGCGTCACCGAGCCGGGAGGCCGCGGGGGCGGATGCGCCGCGCGGCGTAGCCAGCGAAGGGGAAGACGTCTGGTCCATGGCTCCGAGCATCAGAGGATCGTCGACTCGCTGTCTTTGACCCAATTTCGGGTCCAAGACTAGATCCCTCAAAGGCTTCGCGCGCCCTCGCGTCAGCTTCGCCGGTGTGAGGGGGGCAGCGGGTGCCTAAAGGGTCACACGGGTGAAGTGGGTGCGCTGCCAGCGATAATAGGGAACGTCGCCGTCGGCCGGCAGCTCGTGAGTCTCGGCGAGCTTCAGGAGCAGCTCGTCGAGCACGGTGAGGGTGATCGGCGGCAGCTTCATCGTCTTCGCTTCGGCGATGGACACCCAGGCGATCTCCTCGAGCTCGGCATCCTCGCCGACCCGGTCCGGGTCGATGTCGGCGATCGCCGAGCGGTCGACCACGAAGAAGCGGGTGTCGAACCGGCGGGGGCGGCCCGGCGGCGTCACCGCGCGCAGGACGAAGCGCAGCGGCGAGAGGTCCACGCCGAGGCCGCGCGCTGCGAAGGCGTCCCACAGCGGGCCCTGGGGCAGCCGGTCGGCGTCCTTCTTGCCGATGAGGACGCCGGTCTCCTCGTAGGTCTCGCGCAGGGCGGCGATGCCGAGGGCGCGGGCGCGCGCCTCGCCCTGGCCGGCCTTCATCTTGGTGGTGAGCTTGTCGAGGGTGGCGGGGACGTAGTCGGTGGCGACGGGGACGCGCGCGTCGGCCGGGTCCACCCGGCCGCCCGGGAACACGAAGAGCCCCGGCATGAAGGCGTGCTTCATGCTGCGCCGGCCCATCAGCACGCTCGGTCCCTCGCGATCGAGGATGATCAGGCTCGCCGCGTCGCGCACCTTGACCGGGGCATGACTGCGGTCGCGATCCGCCGCCGACAGTCGCTTCGTCAACTCTTCGGCAGTCGTCATAGTCCCGCTTCGCTCTCCGCCCCGAATCCGTGCATCCTGTTCGCCCATTGCAGCCCGACGAGGGCGCCCTTGACGGGCTGGAGAAGCACGAGCGAGAGCCCCGCCGTCAAGGGCAGGAAGATCGCCCCCTGCAGCCACATCGCAGGGTGGAAGGCCACCTCGATCGACAGCATCAGCCCGACGATGACGTGGCCGACGATCAGCATCACCATGTAGGGCGGCGCGTCGTCGGCGCGGTGATGGTGCAGCTCCTCGCCGCAATGGGGGCAGACGTCGTTGACCTTGAGGAAGGCGTTGAACATCGCCCCCTCGCCGCAGTGCGGGCAGCGGCCCTTGAAGCCGTTCACCATGGCAGTGACGATGGATCGGTCGTTCATCTGCGTCCCCGTTTCGCGTGGCGGCCGCCGCCCGGATGTCGTCGCGGCGCCGGACGCGGGTTGCGCCGGGGGCGACGGGCCGCAGGGGCGCTCGTCTCGTGGTCGATGATCTCGAAGCGGAGCGCCCCGGAAAAGGGCGCCGCCTCGAGAAGCCGCACCGTCACGTCGTCGCCGAGGCGGAAGGTGGTTCCCGTCCGCTCTCCGACGAGGGCGTGGGCGGCTTCGTCGTATATCATGAACTCGGCGCCGAGGGTGGAAATCGGCACGAAGCCGTCGCCGCCGGTCTCGCTGAGGCGGATGAAGAGGCCCGCCTTGGTGACGCCGCCGATGCGCCCGGCGAAGGTCGCCCCGACGTGCTCGGCGAGCCATCCCGCGATGAGCCGGTCGAGCGTCTCGCGTTCGGCCACCATCGAGCGTCGCTCGGTGGCCGAGATCGCCTCGCCGATCTCCGGCAGCTCGGCGATCTCCTCGTCGCTCAGCCCGTCCTTGCCGAGCCCTTCGGCCCGGATCAGCGCGCGGTGCACGACGAGGTCGGCATAGCGGCGGATCGGCGAGGTGAAGTGGGCGTAGCGGCGCAGATTGAGGCCGAAATGGCCGAGATTGTCCGGCGCATATTCGGCCTGGCTCTGGGTGCGCAGCACCACCTCGTTGACGAGCTGGGCGTGCGGCGTGCCTTGCACCTTGTCGAGGATCCAGTTGAAGTGGTCGGGCCGCATGCGGGTGCCTTTGGCGAAGCGGATGTCGAGCGTCGCCAGGAACTCGGCGAGCGCGTCCACCTTCTCCGGACCCGGGGCGTCGTGGATGCGGTAGAGGAGGGGGATCTTCGCCTTCTCGCAGGTCTCCGCCGCGGCGACGTTCGCCTGGATCATGAACTCTTCGATGAGGCGGTGGGCCTCGAGGCGCTCGGGCACCGTCACGCGCGAAACGGTGCCCTCCGGCGTCAGGAGGATCTTGCGCTCGGGAAGGTCGAGCTCCAGCGGCTCGCGTGCGTCGCGGCCACGCTTCAGGCAGGCGTAGGCGGCCCAGAGATCGGCGATGCGGAGGGCGATGTCGCTCTCCGCTCCGTCGGCGATCCGCTGCGCCTCGGCATAGGCGAGGCGGCGGGCGGAGCGCATCAGCACGCGGTGGACGGAGTGGCGCGTCTTGCGCCCGTCCTTCGCGAACACCATGCGGATGGCGATCGCCGGCCGCGCCTCGCCCTCGCGCAGCGAGCAGAGGTCGTTGGAGATGCGCTCCGGCAGCATCGGCACGACGCGGTCGGGGAAATAGGTCGAGTTGCCCCTGAGGCGCGCCTCGTCGTCGAGCGCCGAGCCCGCCGTCACGTAGTGGGCGACGTCGGCGATGGCGACGGTGACGACGTGGCCGCCCTCGTTGTGCGGGTCGGGCTCGGCGAAGACGGCGTCGTCGTGATCCTTGGCGTCGGGCGGGTCGATGGTCACGAAGGCGACGTCGCGCCAGTCCTCACGGCCGGCGAGGGTCGCCGGTTCGGCGGCCTCGGCCTCGGCGAGCACCCTGTCGGGAAAGCGGTTGGGGATGCCGTGGGCGTGGATCGCGAGCATCGACACCGCCTGCTCGGAGCCCACCGGGCCGATCACCTCCACGATGCGGGCATGGCGGCCGCGGTCGACCTCGACGCGCACCAGCGTGTTGTCGGCGATGTCCTGCACCGCCTTCGGGTCGATCGTGTAGCTGTCGCGCTCCTTCTTGGAGATCGGCGCGAGCATCGGCACGCCGCCGATGCGCTCCAGCACGGCGAGCGTCGCCGCCGGCCGCCGCTCGATCACCTTGATGACCTTGCCGACGGGGTGCCCGTCGTCGTCGTAGGAGATGCGGGCGAGGAGGCGATCGCCCATGCTGGGCGCCGGACCCTTGCCGATCAGCGTCACCTTGGGGCGCGGCCCGTCCTCGTCCCAGCTCGTGGGCTCGGCCACGAGGTCGCCGTCGGCGGTGCGGCCGGTCACGGCGAGCAGCGTCACGCGGGGCAGCTCGCCGGGCTTCCTGAGCCGCTTGCCGGACTTTGCGAGCAGGCCCTCGTCGGCCATTTCGGCGAGCAGCGTCTTCAGCTCGACGCGATCGTCGCCCTTCACATTGAAGGCGCGCGCGATCTCGCGCTTGCCGACGCGGCCGGGGCTCTCGGCGACGAAGCGCAGGATCTCTTCGCGGGTGGGGACGGCAGTTTTCGACATCCTGCGAACATGTGCTCTCAAAGGCCCGCCGTCGAGGGCGGGCAATGCGCGGCAGGACTGCAATCGACCGCAGCCTCGCCCGCCTCTGCCTTAGGCTCCGGCCCTAACCATTTCCTTGCCGTTCTCGTGTCAAAGTTTGGTATCGGCATGGGAGGCGGC
>NZ_JAEKJA010000019.1 GCF_016411865.1 Acuticoccus mangrovi
CATGAGACAAGCACGTCCCGCTCAACCTGGATCAGGTTGAGCGGGAAAAGCGTGCTCGCTCTCCAAATCTGGCGCGATTGCTCTTTGCTCAGGTTGATCCAACCTGAGCGGCAAGCGCGCTAGAGCCGGCGGTTCGCAAGGGTCGCCTCGGGCGGCCGAAGCTTGACGGACACGCTCATCGGAACTCTTGCTCCCTCTGGTGGCGCGCGCCCGCCGCCGTGCCGTCAGACCGGGGAGCATCATTTGACCGCGATCGAGAACAACCGTCCGCGCCTGTCCGAGCTGATCTTCGTCACGCTGCGCGATCAGATCGAGAGCGGCACGTTGCCCGCGGGGCTGATTCTCGAGGCGGCACCGCTCGCCCGCTTCTTCGACCTGTCGCGCACGCCGGTCAAAGAGGCGCTGCACGGGCTTCTGGAGGCGGGGCTCGTCCGGCCGACGCAGGGGCGCGGCGTCGCCGTCGGCCCCACGGGCACGCCGTTCCGCCAGGATCTCGCCGCGGCGGGCCTGCGCCTGCCGGCCCGTACGCAGCGCTCCTTCACGCAGCGCCACTGGCGCACGCGCTTCTATCCGCAGACCGAGCAGGAAATCGCGGCCTGCCTCCCCTTCGGCCGCTTCGCGATCAACGTGTCCCAGTTCGCCGCCCACAAGGGCGTCAGCCGGACGTTGGCAAACGAGACGCTGGTCCGCCTGGAGCGGCTCGGCCTCATCCGCCAGCAAGGGACCCGGTGGTACGCCGGCCCGCTCACCGAAACCGACATCGACGAGCACTACGAGATGCGCTGGCTCCTGGAGCCCTGCGCCCTCGTCCAGTCGGCCGCGACGCTGCCGGCTGCGGTGCTCGACGCCGCGCTCGATCGCGCCATCGCCGCGCTCGCCGACCCGGAGGCGATCACGCTCGCGATGCTCGACCGCAGCGAGACGGACATCCACCGCACCATCGTCCTCCACGCGCCGAACCGGCAGATGGCCGAGGCGATCCGCCGGAGCCAGCTCCCCCTGATGGCGACGAACTTCTCGCTGAAGCACACCAAGGCGCACGGCGTCATGCACCAGACCCTCAAGGAGCACTTCGCCGTCCTGGAGCACCTCTCGCACGGCGACGCCGAGGGCGCGGCGCGCGCGCTCGAGGCTCACCTCAAGGCCGCCCGCCAGGTGATCCAGACGACCTTGCGGGTGCCGAACCTCAACTTCGAGCCGCCGGCCTACATGATCCGCGAAAGCTGACCTCAGACGGCGCGGTGGAGGAGCTCTTCGCCGGCCTCCATCCGCCTGAGATTCTCCTTCAGGATAGCGGCGACGCCGTCGAACGCCTTGTCCGACACGCCGGCGTCGTGCGGCGTCACGACGATGCGCTCGTGCGACAGAAGGGGCGAATCGAGCGGCGCCGGCTCAGTCGCGATGGTGTCGAGCCCGGCGGCATGGAGCGCGCCGGCGTCGAGCGCCTCGATCAGCGCCGCCTCGTCGATGATCCCGCCGCGCCCGACATTGACGAGGATCGCGCCCGGCTTCATCCGCGCCAGCATCGCCGCGTCGAAGAGGTTGCGCGTGCCCTCGTTGAGCGGCGCGCAGATCACCACGACGTCGCTCGCGGCCAGCATCTCGCCGAGGGCGTCCATCGTCCCGATCGAGGCGAGGCCGAGGCCGGCGGCCTCGCCGTCCGGGTCGCCGGACCGACGCACGGCGTGGACGGTCATGTCGAAGGCGCGCAGGCGTTGGGCGATCTGCCGGCCGATGTTGCCGAAGCCGACCAGCCCGACCGTTCGCCCCGCGAGCCCGAGGTTCAACGGCATCTGCCAGTTCCACCGCTGCTGCGCAAGAAAGCGCTCCTGCTGCGGGCGCAGGCGGGCGCACATGAGCACGAGGAGCACCGCCCCTTCCGCGACCGCCGCGGCACCGCCTGAGAGCACCGACGGCGCATTCGCCACCATCACGCCGAGGTCCTTCGCCGCCGCGAGGTCCACCGTGTCGAGCCCCACGCCGAACTGGTGGACCAGACGCACGCGCGACCCCTCCAGAAAGGCCCGGTCGACCTTGGCGCCAGTGGGCACCACCACGTCGGCCGCCTTGCGCTCGGCCTCGCCCACCTCCGGCCACAGGACGATCTCCCAGCCCTCGAGCACCGCTTGCAGCTTGGCGACGAGGGCCGGCGGCCAGGCAGCCCCGAAGAGAAGACGTCGTGTCATGTTTCGTTTCCCCCAAACTGCATATTGCGTGCAAAACTCACTTACTATAGGTTGGTCGAACTTAGAAGGTCCATGCCGCGACAGGCCATTCCCACCGAGGTCACTCCTCCCGGTGGACGAAAACAAGGACCAGAAGGGTAGGAAAAATGTTGCAGAAGGTCATTTCGTTCGTCGGCCTCGTGGCCGGAGCGTCCATGCTTGTCACCGCGGCGAACGCGGCCGACTACACGATCCGCTTCCACATCAGCACGGGGCCGGATCAACCCGCGACCCTCGCCGCCGAGCGCTTCGCCGAGGCGGTGGAGAAGCGCAGCGACGGGCGCATCGACGTCAACGTCTATCCGTCCGAGCAGCTCGGCGGCGAGCCGGACGCCATGCAGAACGTGCGCATCGGCGGGATTCAGCTGGCCTTCATGAGCCCCGGCGCCATCGGCAACCTGTTGCCGGACTTCCTTATTCTGAACGGCCCCTTCCTTTGGGAGGACTGGGACACGGCGAAGGCCGTGCTCAACGGGCCGTTCGGCGAGGAGATGTTCGAGAAGCTGCGGACCCAGACCGGCATCCGCGTGCTCGACCCGCTCTGGTACTGGGGTTGGCGGGAGATGACGGCGGACCGGCCGATCCGCACCGTCGCCGATCTCGACGGCCTCAAGATGCGCTCGCCCAACATCCCGATCTTCGTCGAGATGTTCCGCTCGCTCGGTGCCAATCCGACGACCGTCAACTTCCAGGAGATCTACTCCGCGCTGCAGCAGGGCGTCGTCGACGGCGAGGAGAACCCGATCCCGGCCATCTGGTCGCAGCGCTTCTACGAGGTGAACCCGTTCATCTCGATGACGAACCACATCCTGCAGACGAACATCATCATCGCCAACGACATGTTCTTCCAGTCGCTTCCGGACGATCTCAAAACGATCGTCCAGGAGGAGATCGTCGCGGCGGGCAAATACAACACCGAGCTGCAGATGGAGGCGGAGACGGCGCTCGTCGAGAAGATCGAGGCGGCCGGCGGCACGTTCGTGGAGGACGTCGATCGGGCGGCGTTCCGGGAGGCGACGACGACGGTCTACGACTCGCTGGCCGATAGCTGGAGCGACGGGCTCTACGCCAGGATCCAGGACGCCATCGCGGCGGCCCAAGCGGACTAGTCGCCGGGCGCGCTGGGCGGCCTGTGCCGATCCCAGCGCGCCTCGCCGCCCGTGCGCGGCAATCCCCGAAATTCAGACGAAACGGGAAGGGTCCCCTATGTGGCGCGTGATCGCCCGCATCGAGGATGTCTGCGCCACGGCGGCGCTCGTCCTCTTCACCCTGCTCATCGTGACGAGTGTCGTGTTCCGCTATCTGCTCGACAGCCCGCTGTCGTGGACCGAGGAGGCGAGCCTCATCGCCTTCGCCTGGCTCCTCTTCCTCGGCGCCGCGATCTGCGCCCGCGAGAACATGCACATTCTCATCGACCTCGTGACGCCGCGTGCCGGCTCGCGGATGGACCGGATCTCGGAGGCGTTCTCGGCCACCGTCGGCGCCGTCATCTGCGCGCTGATGGCCTGGATCGCGCTGCGCTACACGGTGGGCGCATCGGCGATGGTGACGCCGATCTTCCGCGTGACGAGCGCCGTCTACAATGCCGCCGCGCCGGTCGGCCTCGCGCTCTGCGCCATCCATCTCGCCATCCACGCCGTGAAGGCGGTGCGCGGTCCGGTCACCGACCCGCACGCCGAAGAGGGGATCTGACGTGTTCGGTCTGATCCTCGCCCTCTTCATCGTCCTCATTCTCATCCGCATCCGCCTCGCCTTCGCGCTGCTTGCGGTGTCGATGCTCTATTTCTGGCAAGTGGGGATGCCGCTCGACATCGCGGCCGCCCGCGTCATCGCGACCACGCAGTCTTTCCCCTTGCTCGCGATTCCGCTCTTCATCCTGGCGGGCAACCTGATGAACCGCACCGGGATGACGGGACGCCTCTTCCGCTTTGCCTCGGTGGTGCTCGGCCGCGTGCCGGGCGGGCTCGGGCACGTCGTCGTCGCCGTGGGCATGCTGATGGCCGGCACCTCCGGCGCGGCGATCGCCGATGCGGCGGCTCTCGCGCACGTCTCGATCGACGAGATGGAGCGGCGCGGCTACCCGCGCCCCTTCGCCGCCGCGATCTGCGCCTTCGCCGCCACCATGGGGCCGCTCATTCCGCCGTCGATCATGTTCATCATCTTCGGCTGGCTCGCCAGCGTGTCGGTGAACCGCCTGTTCATCGCCGGCGCCATTCCGGGTCTGTGCGTCGGCCTCTTCATGGTCGTCACGATCTTCATCATCGCCAAGCGCAAGCGCTTCGGCGTCGTCGACGAGCGGCCGACCTTCGGCGAGTTCGTGCGCGCCCTCCTGTCCGCCGTCTGGGCGATGCTGATGCCTGTCGTCGTTCTCGGCGGCATCATCATCGGCGCGTTCACGGCCACGGAGGCGGCGGCGATCGCGGTCGCCTATGCGTTGATCGTCGGCGCGGTGATCTACCGGGCGCTGACGTGGCGCGGGCTCGGCAGCGCGCTGAAGGAGACGGTGGTCACCTCCATGTCGGTGATGTTCGTCGTCGCCGCGTCCTACCCGTTCGGATGGATCCTGACGGCGGAGCAGGTGCCGCAGTCGATCCTAGAGGCGGCGACCGCGATCTCCACCAACCCCTTCCTGATCCTGCTCCTCGTAAACGTCGTGCTGCTCCTCCTCGGCATGGTGATGGAATCGACGGCGGTCCTCCTCATCGTCGTCCCCGTCCTGTTGCCGCTGATGAAGGCGATCGGCGTCGATCCCGTCCACTTCGGCGTGATCGTCACCGCGAACCTTCTGCTCGGCACCATCACGCCGCCGTTCGGCATCCTGATGTTCACGACGTGCGCCATCGGGAAGGTGTCGACGCTCGACTTCCAGCGGGCATCGATCCCCTTCTACGTCGCCTTCCTCATCCTCCTTGCCCTCGTCACCTATGTGCCAGCCGTCTCGCTGTGGCTGCCATCGGTCGTCCTGAACTAATGGGCCGCGAGCCCGAGTAGAGAACGCTCATGAGCAAGATTACAGAAATAGAGATCATCGATTTCGGCTTCGACGTGCCGAACCTCGGCCAGATCGGCGTCGGCCAGCACGTCGGCTACAAGAAGGGCGCCGTGACGCGGGCGGTCCGCCAGGCGATCGCGATCCGCACCGACGACGGCCTCGTCGGCGAGTACGTCACCAACTGGGGCGGAACGGCGGCGACGCGGGGCGAGATGGACATGCTCTGCCCGTTCCTCGTCGGACGCGACCCGATGGAGCGCGAGGGCATCCACGACGATCTGAAGCGCGAGATCCGCCAGTGGTCGGGCATGGGACAAGGCCCGCTCGACATCGCCCTGTGGGACATGGCCGGCAAGAAGTACGGCGCGTCGGTGTCGGAACTCATCGGCGGCTATCGCAAGCGCCTGCCGGCCTACGCGTCGACCTATCTCGGCGACGACAACGGCGGGCTCGACTCCAAGGAGGCCTACGCCGCCTTCGCCGAACAGTGCTACGAGCTCGGCTACCGCGCCTTCAAGATCCACGGCTGGAACGAGGGCGACGCCAAGCGCGAGGCGGCGAACGTCATCCACGTCGCCGAGGCGGTCGGCGACCGCATGACGCTGATGCTCGACCCGGCCAACCAGCTGCGCACCTTCGCCGACGCGCTCTATGTCGGCCGTGCCTGCGACGAGGGCAACTACTTCTGGTACGAGGACCCGTTCCGCGACTCCGGCCGCTCCGCCTACGCGCACAAGAAGCTGCGCGAGCTGATCCGCACGCCGATCCTCATCACCGAATATGTCCGCGGGCTCGAGCCGAAGGCCGACATCATCCATGCCGAAGGAACGGACTTCGTGCGCGTGGATCCTGAGTACGACCTCGGCATCACCGGCGCGCTGAAGACGGCGCACCTCGGCGAGGCCTTCGGTCTCGACGTGGAGATCCACGCCGCCGGGCCCGCCCACCGACACCTGATGTCGGCGATGCGCAACTCCAACTTCTACGAGGTCGCGCTCGTCGGCCCCGACACGCCGAACATGATCGCCCCGGTCTACACCTGCGGCTACAGCGATCAGCTCGACTGCGTGGAAGCCGACGGCTGCGTCCCGGTTCCGGCGGGCCCCGGCCTCGGCGTGACGTACGACTGGGACTATATCCGGGCGAACGTCGTCAACCGCCGCGTGTTCAGCTGACCCGGCACGCCGGCAGAGGCGGGCCGCTCCCCCTCGGGTGAGCGGCTCCTCGTCTCCGCGCCACCACGGAAACGAAGCGCCCTGCGGAGACCGCACGTCTGCATCCGAGGCATGTCGGATCACCGGCGTGCCGCCGAGCTCGTCTCAGGGGGTCGCCGGCGAGGCGGCCCCCTGACGTTTCCGGGGTCTTCAGCCCGGCGGAGCGGCCGCCGCCCGCAGCGACAGGCCGCCGTCGAGGCGGACGTCCTGCCCCGTGATCCACTCGCCGTTCGGGCCGGCGAGAGTGGCGACCATCGCGCCGATCTCCTCGGCGTTGCCGAGGCGGCCGATCGGGTGCCGGCCGCGGCGCTCGGCGAGCGTCCGCTCCGGATCGGGCGAGGCGTTGATCGCCCCCCTCGACAGCTCCGTCAGCACGAGGCTCGGGCTCACCGCATTGACGCGGATGCCGCGCGGGGCGAGGTCGAGCGCCATCTGGCGAACCATGCCGATCACCGCGGCCTTGGAGGTGCAGTAGGCGATACGCTCGGCGTGCGGCACGCTGCCGGCGATCGAGGCGACGGCGACGATCGCGCCCCCGTCCGTCATGTGCGGCACGGCGGCGCGGCTATAGAGGAACAGCGGCAGGATGTTCGATTCGCCGACGTGCCGCATGTCCTCGAGCGTCGCGTCGAGGACCGAGCCGACCGACGTCGCACCGGAGCTGACGACGAGCGTGTCGAGCCCGCCGAGCGCGGCGACCGCCGCCTCGACGACGGCGGCAACGTCGCTCTCGACGGTCCCGTCGCCCGTCGCGGTGCCGACGCACTGGCTGCCGATGGCGAGCGCGGCGTCCTGAAGCGGAGCGGCGCGGCGGCCGGTGAGGAACACCGGGCCGCTCGCCGCGAGCGCCTTGGCGCTCGCGAGCCCGAGCCCGGTGCCGCCGCCGACGACGAGCGCGCGGCTCACAGCGTGAACTTCCGCGCTGCGGACGTCGCGTTGGCGCGGATATAGTCCCAGTCGTACGTCACGCCGAGCCCGGGGCCGGTGGGGACCGGCATCCGACCGTCCGCGTCGAGACCGTCCGGCTGGTCGTTGTAGCCGCAGGTATAGGGCGGAACGAGATTGCGCATGCCCGGGCCGATCAGCGCCAGCTCGTAGAAGTGAGTGTTGCGCACCGCCGCGATGCAGGCGCGATGGGCCGGCCCGCAGGCGTGCACCTGGATGTCCATCCCGAGCGCTTCGGCCATGTGGGCGATCTTCATGAGCCCGGTGATGCCGCCGTCATACTCCGGGTCGGTGTGGATCATGTCGCAGCCGCCGGCGAGCGCGAACGCGGCCTTCTGCTCGGGCCCGCGAATGTGCTCGGAGACGAGAAGCGGCGTCTTCAGCTTCTCGCGCAGCAACAGCTGGCCTTGCACGGAGACGGACGAGTCACGGTAGGGGTCCTCGTACCACAGGCAGTCGGCCTCGTCGCACGCGCGCCCGACATAGAGCGCGTCGGCCCAGGTCCGCAGCTCGCAGCCCGGGTCGACCATCACCTCCATGCCCTCGCCGACAGCCTCGCGCACAGCGAGGACCACCGCCGCCTCGCGCCGCTTGTCGCCGTCGTGCCAGCCATGGATCTTGAAGCCGCCGAACCCCTGCTCGCGACACGCGAGCGCATATTCGGCAAAGGCCTCGATGGAATCGAGACCGCCCGGCGTCTCCTGCCCATGGTGAGTGGAGGCGTAGGTCGGCAGGCTCGTGCGGTAGGCGCCGAGCATCGTCGCGACGCTCATGCCGTACTTGCGACCGACGAGGTCCCAGAGCGCGATGTCGAGCGGACCGTGACCCATCCCGTCATAGGCGCGAACCTCGCGCTTCAGGTCGTCGTAGATGATCTCCCGCTGCTCCGGATTACGCCCGAGGAGGTGCGGCGCCAGCATCAGCGTCTGACCGAGAGCGGCTTCGGTGCCGACCCAGTGGGTCGCATAGAAGCCCTCGTGGCCGTCGTCCGTCGCGACGCGGATCGCGTAGCGCATCACGGTGAGCGAGGCGCCCTTGCTGTAGCGCAGGTTGGAGACGCCCATCGCCCGGTGTCCCCCGAGATCGAGATCGGGCACCGTGAAGGTGAAGGGGATGACTTCGACTTCGTTGATCGTACTCACGTAGCGTTCCCGGTTCAGCCGCCGTAGCCGAAGAGGCGTGGCAAGGCGAGGGTGAGGGCGGGCACGTACATGATGGCGACGAGCCCGGCGAAGAGGACGAGGAGGAAGGGGACGAGCGGGCGCATCGTGCGCGAATATTCCACGCCCCCGATCTTGCAGGTCAGAAGGAGAAGCACCGCGACCGGCGGCGTCAGCGCCCCGATCAGCACCGCGATGACGGTGACGACCGAGAAGTGGATCGGATCGAAGCCAAAGTTGCCGGCGATCGGCGTCAGCACAGGCACCACGAGGATGAGCGCCGAGATCGTCTCGATGAACATCCCGATGACGAGCAGCAGGAGGACGATCAGCGCCAGGACGACGGCACCGTTGGAGGTCACCTCCGAGAGCCACGTGGCGATGGCGGCGGGCACGCCGGCCCGCGCGATGATCCAGGAGAACAGCGCCGCTCCGCCGAGGATGATGAGGATGCTCGCGGTCGACAGCGCGGTCGAAAGGGCGAACTCGTAGGTCCCCCTCAAGGTCAGGCGGCGTGCGACGATCCCGTAGAGGAGCCCGTAGGCGACGGCGACGATGCCCGCCTCGGTCGGCGTGAACACGCCCGACAGGATGCCCCCCACGATGAGGACCGGCATCAGGAGGGCCGGCGCCGCGGCGCCCAGCGAGGACGCGACCTCCGACAGCGGCGCGCGGGACTGGCGCGGCGCGCCGATGGTGTCCGCCTTGAGGTAGACGAGAACCATCATCACGAAGGCCATGAAGAGGCCCGGCACGATGCCCGCGAGGAACAGCGTGCCGATCGAGAGCCCGGTCATCGCGCCGTAGAGCACCATCAGGATCGAGGGCGGGATGATCGGCCCGAGGATCGACGAGGCGGTGGTGATGACGACGGACCACTCGGGCTTGTATCCCTCGCGCTTCATGGCGGGGAGCATCATGGACCCGACGGCGGCGCAGTCGGCCGCGGCGGAGCCCGAGATGCCGGCGAAGATGATCGAGGTGAGGATGTTCACCTGCCCCAGCCCGCCGCGGATGTGGCCGACCAGGGAGCGGGCGAAGCGCACGATCGCCGCCGTCACGCCGCCGACATTCATGATCTCGCCGGCGAAGATGTAGAGTGGGATCGCGAGCAGCGAGAAGGCGTCCAGCGACGAGTAGAAGCGCTGCGGCAGCACGAGCAGCGGAACGGTTCCCTCCACCGCCAGCGCCATGACCGCCGAGAGCCCCATCGCGAACGCGATCGGCACGCCGATCAGGAGAAGAACGGCGAACGCCGCAAACATCAACAGGACAAGGGTCATGGTGTCTCGGGGTGAGCGGGGACCCCGCCGTCGGACGCGGACTCCGCGGGGCGCAGGATGAGGGCGAGCACGGAAAGGCCCGCCCCGAGCGGGATCGGCACGTAGAACCACGCCCGCGACACGCCGAGCGTGATCGACATCCCGTTCACCGCGCGCATGGTGAAGTCGTAGCCGGTGCGGGCGAGGATGATGCAGAAGGCGACCGACGCGGCGGTGGCGAGAAAGACCTTGCCGCGCTCCAGGCCTGCGGGGAGCGGCAGGAGATCGACCTTGATTTCCTGCCGCCGGTAGAGCGCGACGGGCGTCGCCAACAAGACGACCCACACGAGGGTCAGGCGGATCACCTCTTCGGTCCAGAAGAGCTGAGCGCCGATGAGGTAGCGGTTGACCACCTGCAGGAGCGTGAGCGCCATGAGCGTTGCGAACAGCGCGACGACCACGGCACCCAGGACGTCTGCGACGACGCTGGCAATGCGGCTCATGGGTCGCCTTACTGCGCGCGGATCTCTTCGAGGAGCTCGGTCGCGCCGGCGCTCGCGGCGAACTCGTCCTGGAACGGGGCGAGCTTTGCCTGGAAGGGCGCGGTGTCGACGTCGTTGATGGTGAGGCCCACCTCGCCGAGCTTGTCGAGCCACGACTGGTTGCGCTCGGTCCACTGAGCGCGCTGCTCGTCCCCGGCCTCAGCAGCGGCCCGCAGGACGGCGTCGCGATCGGAGTCGGACAGCCCGTCGAGGAAGGCCTGATTGATGACGAACGAGCCGTCGAGCAGGATGTGCTTGGTCAGCGACAGATAGTCGGCCACCTCGAAGATCTTGTAGGTGTAGCCGGTCTCGGGGCTGCCCTCCATCGCGTCGACGACGCCGGTCTGGAGCGAGGTGTAGATCTCCGGCGCCGGGATCGGCGTCGGGCTCGCGCCGAGCGTCGTGAACGTGCGCACGAACACCAGGCTTTCCGGCACGCGGATCTTCACCCCGGCGAAGTCCTCCGGCGTGTCGATCGGCTTGGTGCGCAGGAAGGTGTGGCGATAGCCGCCGTTGATCCAGTTGACGATGCGCAGACCCGCGGCGTCCGACAGCATGTCGGAGAGCTGCTGGCCCACCGGGCCGGTCATCACCGCCTCGAAGTGATCGAGATTGCGGTAGAGGTACGGCAGCGCCAGGATGCCGAACTGCGGCACATAGTTCGAATAGAGCCCGGATTCGCCGTAACCCATTTCGAGCGTGCCGAGCGAGACCGACTCGATGATCTCGCGCTGCCCACCCATCTGGCCGGACGGCAGGACGTCGACGGTGATCGACCCGTTCGAATAGTCCTCCACCAGCTCCTTGAAACGGAGGGCGGCGCGGTGCTGGTCCGAATCCGTCATGACGTGATGGGCGACGCGGATCGTCGTCTGCGCGGCGGCCGGAAGCGCTGTGGCCGCGACGGCGGCAACGGTGAGCGCCAGCGTCAATGCGCGCCTGCGCACGGTGCGGAATGAATGCATGTCGTTTCCTCTCGTCCGCCGGTGTCGGGCCCGGCGATTGGTCGAGACGCTATCGCAATGCGTTGACGTTCGACAAGAGTGTGCCGTATAGAAACACAATATTGTCGTATATGGAACAATGAGCTCACTTCAGAACGCCCTTCGCCTTCTCGCCATGTTCGGTGCGGAGCGCACCGAACTGCGTGTCACCGACATCGCCAACGCCCTCTCGCTGCCGAAAAGCAGCGTTTCGCGGCTCCTCAAGGAACTCGCCGAGGCGGGAATGGTGGAGCGCGCGGCCGGCGGGCGCGCCTTCCACATCGGGTCGGAGGTGTTCCGTCTCGGCCAGCTCTACCGCGCCCGCGTTCCGGTGCAGGAGCGGGTCGACGAGATCTGCCAGGAGCTGTTGCGGCGCTACCCGGCGACGGCCTATCTCGCGGTGTTGCGCGGGTTCGAGCTCGTCGTCCTGCGGCGGCACGAAGGCCGCCATCCGGTGCGCTATATCATGGAGCCCGGCGACACGATTCCGGCCTATGCGACGGCGGTCGGCCGGGCGCTCCTCTCCCATCTCCCCCAGGAAGAGCTCGAGCGGATCGTCCCGGAGCACCTCGCCCTCGACTATCGCGACGTCGACGCGAGCCGCCAGGACATGCTCGACGAGATCGCCGCGATCCACGAGCGGGGCTACGCTCTCATGGACGACCGCAAGCTACGCGTCGCGGCGGCCGGCGTCGCCGTGAGCAGCGGGGGCGGCCGCGATCTCGGCTTCGCCCTCTCCTTCGCGACCGAGGCGATCCCGCAATCGGAGCGCCCCGCGCTGGTGCGCGACCTGATGGCCGGCGCCAGGGAGGTCGGCCTCCTGTGCGCCGACCCCTATTGGCAGGGCCGGGAGCTTCCGGAGAGCTGAACCTCGCCTCGGGGGCGCGCCTAGCCGTCCATCACGGCCTGACGGACGGCCTGCGGCGGGCGGGCCGGGCGGCCGGCTGCGTCGATGAGGCAGAGTTCCACGCGGGCCTCCACGATCGCGGTGTCGGCCTTGAGGACACGCTGGTCGAGGAGGATCACCGCCCGCTTCTGCCCGGCGACGCGCGTCTCCACCTCCAGGAGATCGTCGATGACGGCCGGCCCGCGGAACCGCAGCGTCATCTCCCGGAGGGCGAAGAAGAGCGGCGGATCGGCGGCGGCGAGGGCGACGTGGTCCACCCCCTTCGCGCGCAGCCACTCGGTGCGTCCGCGCTCCAGAAAGTGCACGTAGGCCCCGTGATAGACCCGGCCGGAGAAGTCGGTGTCCTCGAAATAGACGCGGATGGGGAAGCGAAAGCTCATCGCCGTTCGAACAATTTCTCGATCTCGTCGAGCGACAGGGTGACGAAGGTCGGCCGCCCGTGGTTGCACTGTCCCGCCGCCGGCGTGGTCTCGATCTGGCGCAGGAGGGCGTTCATCTCCTCCGGCCGCAGCGCCCGGCCGGCCCGTACCGAACCATGGCACGCCATCGTGGCGGCGACGTGATTGAGCCGCGCCTCGAGCGCCATCGCTTCGCCCCACTCGCCGATCTCGTCGGCGAGCTCCTTCACCAGCCGGGGGACGTCGAAATTGCCGAGCGCCGCCGGGGTCTCGCGCACGACGACGGCGCCGGGGCCGAACGCCTCGAGCACCAGCCCGAAGGCGGCGAAGGTGTCGGCGTGCGCCTCGAGGGCGCCGACGTCGTCCGCCGCGAGCTCGATCACCTCCGGGATGAGCAGCCCCTGCGAAGCCGGCGTGCGGCTCGCCGCCGCCTCCTTCAGCGCCTCGTAGACGATCCGCTCGTGCGCGGCGTGCTGGTCGACGAGGACGATGCCCGCCTCGGTCTGGGCGAGGATGTAGTTGCCGTGGACCTGCGCCACCGCCGCGCCGAGCGGATGGTCCGCCTCGTCCCCCGCCTCGTCCATCGTCCCGCCCGGCGCCGTCGCCCCGCCCGGAGCGGGCGCAGCAGGCTCGGGCCGCGCCGGTGCGGGTTGGGAGCGCATGAAGGCGCGCGCGCCGGGAGGCAGTGAAAAGCGGGCGCTGCCGCCGCCGCTCTCGCGCTTCTTCGGCGTCGGCGAGCGCCAGGCCGCGACCTCTTCGTCAAAGCCGAGCTCGGGATCGGCCTCGGTGGACGACGCGGCCGGCGCGGCCGGCGCCGGGCGCTGCGACAAGGCCGCGAGAGCAGCGTTGGAGATCCCCCGCGAGGCGCGCGGCGCCGCCTCCGCGAGGTGCCGGCGGATCGAGGACACGATGAGCCCCCGTACCGCCTGGGTGTCGCGAAAGCGCACGTCGGCCTTGGCGGGGTGAACGTTCACGTCGACGGCCGCCGGATCGATCTCGATGAACACCACCGCCACGGGGTGCCGGTCGCGCGCCATCACGTCCTGATAGCCGGCGCGGATCGCCTGGGTGATCTGCCGGTCGCGCACCACGCGGCCGTTGACGAAGGCATAGGCGTGCTGCGAGCTCGCCCGCCCCGAGGTCGGCAGCCCCAGGTGGCCGGTGATGCGGATCCCCTCCCGCTCCGCCGCGAGCGCGATCGCCTCCTCGGCGAACTCCGGCCCCAGCACCTGCCGCGCCCGCTCCGCTGTGCTGCCGGGCGGATATTCGGTGGTGCGCCCGTTCATCACGAGGGTGAAGCCGACGCCGGGCGCCGACAGGGCGAGGCGCTTCACGGTGTCGCTGATCGCCGCCGTCTCGGTGCGCTCCGCCTTGAGGAACTTCAGCCGCGCCGGGGTGGCGTGGAAGAGATCGCGCACCTCCACCGTGGTGCCGACGCCGCGACCGGCGGGCTCCGGCGGCGCGGTGCGTCCACCATCGACGGCGATCCGCCACGCCCCGTCCGCCTCCCGGTGGCGCGAGGTGATGGCGAGCCGCCCCACCGCACCGATCGAGGGCAGCGCCTCGCCGCGGAAGCCCATGGTGAGGATCGCCGACAGGCCGGCCGCGTCGGAAAGCTTGGAGGTGCAGTGGCGCGACACGGCGAGCGGCAGATCGTCGGCGGCGATGCCGTGCCCGTCGTCGGCGATGCGGATGAGGCCGACGCCAGCCGCCTCGATGGCGATGTCGATCGACCGCGCGCCGGCGTCGAGCGCATTCTCGACGAGCTCCTTGACCACGCTCGCCGGCCGCTCCACCACCTCGCCGGCGGCGATCTTGTCGATCAGCCGATCGTCGAGCCGGCGGACCGGCCGTGTGGCCCGGGAGATCTCAGCGGTGTCGCCCATCACCTCCTCGCGATCCGAATGCCGACGGTAAGGGCTGCCATGCGCCCCTCGTGGTCTATGATGTTGGCGCCGTTTGCGCTAGGCCACCCCGGCGAGGGTGAGCGTTCGTGCACCCTCCATCCGCCAACCGTCCACAGGTCTCACACCGCGTCCGGCCCGAGCCCGACGCGCCGGTCGATCCATCATGCAGCAGACACTCATTTCCGGTCTTTCCTCCATCGCCGACGACTACGACGCCATCCTGTGCGACGTCTGGGGCGTGCTCCACGATGGTCTGACCGCGCATGAGGGTGTGGCCGACGCTCTCGCCCGCTTTCGCGAGAACGGTCCCGTGGTGCTGATCACCAACGCGCCACGCCCGTCCCATCCCGTGGTGGCGCAGCTGAAGAGCTTCGGCATTCCCGAGACCACCTTCGATTCGGTGGTCTCCTCCGGCGACGTGGTGCGAAAATTCCTCGCCGAGAAGAACGTGCGGACGGTCTACCACATCGGCCCGACGCGCGATTTGCCGCTCTACGAGAACCTGCCCATCACGCTGGTGGAGGACCCCGCCGATGCGGACGCCATCATGTGCGCCGGTCTGCGCGACGACGACACCGAGAGCGCGGAGGACTATCGCGCCGAGCTCGCCGGCATCGTGCCGCTCGACAAGCCTTTCATCTGCGCCAATCCGGACATCGTGGTGGAGCGCGGCGGGCGGCTCGTCTATTGCGCCGGTGCCCTCGGCCAGCTCTACGACCAGCTCGGCGGCACCGTGCTGCAGTTCGGCAAGCCGCACGACCGGATCTACGAGGCGGCGATCGCCGAGGTGAAGCGCCTCAAGCCCGACGCCACGCGCATCCTCGCCGTGGGCGACGGCCTACCGACCGACGTGACCGGCGCCAACCGGCAGGGTCTCGACGTGCTCTTCATCACCGACGGCATCCACGCCGAGGAGCTCGGCGAGCCCGGCCACCCCGATCTCGACAAGGTCGCCGCCCGTCTCGCCGCCGAGGAGTTGACGGCCACCCACTTCGCCACCCGGCTCGTCTGGTAACCCCAAGGCGCGCATGACTTCGCCCCGTTCGACCCTGCCGTTCTCCGTCGCCCTCGACGATCTGCCGCCCTCCCTCAAGGGCGGCACGGTCGCGATCGGCAATTTCGACGGCGTCCACCGCGGCCATCAGGCGGTGCTCGCCCGCGCGCTCACCGAAGCACGCCCGGCGCTCGCCCTCACCTTCGAGCCGCATCCGCGCACCTTCTTCGGGCGCGGCCCCCTCTTCCGCCTCACGCCGCCGGCGGTGAAGGCCCGCGTGATGGCCGCCCTCGGCCTCGACGCGCTGGTCGTCGCCCGCTTCGACGCCCACTTCGCCGGCCTCACCGCCGAGGGCTTCGTGCGCGAGATCCTGGTCGAGCGGCTCGGCGCCCGCACTGTGGTGGTGGGCGACAACTTCAACTTCGGCGCCGGTCGTGCCGGTGACACCGAATGGCTGGCGGCCGCCGCGGCGAGCTACGGCTTCCGCGTCGACGTGGTGGAGGGCGTCGGCGACGCCGACGAGGGTATCGTCTCGTCCTCCCGCATCCGCAAGGCGCTCGCGGCGGGCGAGCTCGACGGGGCCGCCACCCTCCTCGGCTACCGCTACACGGTGGAGGCGGAGGTGGTGCACGGCGAGAAGCGGGGTCGCACCATCGGCTTCCCCACGGCCAACCAGGCGCTCGGCGACGACAACGGCCTGCGGAACGGCATCTACGCCGTCCGCGCCAAGATCGACGACGTCTGGCGCGACGGCGTGGCGAGCTTCGGCCGCCGCCCGACATTCGACAACGGCGCGCCGCTCCTCGAGACCTTCGTGTTCGACTACCAGGACAGCCTCTACGGCCGGACGATGCCGGTGACCTTCGTCCGCTTCCTCCGGCCGGAGCTGAAGTTCGACGGGGTCGACGCCCTCGTGACGCAGATGCACCAGGACGCAGCGGACGCGCGCGCCTCTCTCGCCGACCTCGCGCCGCTCTCTCCCCTCGACCGGGCCGTCAACTTCTAGGCCCCGTCGCCGGGAGGGCTGGCGTCAGCGGCCGCGGCGGCGCCACAGGGCGGCGATCACCACGCCGGCGAGACAGAGCGCCAGGCCGTACCAGGTCACCGCGTACTGCAGGTGGTTGTTGGGGAAGGTGATGCGGCTTTCGCCCGCCTGCGGCAGCCCGCCCGCGGGCGTCTCCTCGGCGACGAGATCGAGCTGGTAGGGGGCGGTATCGTCGCCCGGCAGGCCGAACGCCGCGGCGATGGCCGCGATGTCGCGCGAATAGAAGCGCCGGGCGTCGAGGTCCGGGGCCGGCGTCACGAAGTTCGGCGGGTCGTCACGGCGCAGGATCGCCTCGATGGTCACCGTGCCGTCCGGCGGAGCGGAGCCCGGTCGCGTGGCGGGGTCTTCCTTCTCCTCCGGCACGAACCCGCGGTTCACCAGCACATGCCAGCCGTCGACAGTGGTGAACGGGACGATGACGGCGTAGCCCGGGCCGCTCAGCGGACCGCGCTGGTCCGACAGCACCCAGAAGGCGTGCACCTCACCGGGGTCGAAGCGGCCCGTCAGGCTGACGCGACGATAGTCCCAGCGATCGAAATCGAAGGACGGCCAGGTGGCCGGGCCGGGCGCCGCGACGGGGGCTGCGACCGGCCGCTCCGTCGCCGCCGCGATCAGCGCTTCCTTCCAGGCGAGGCGCTGCACCTGCCAGGTGCCGAGGCCGATGAGCACGGCGAAGGCGCCGACGACGAGGAGCGCCAGAACGGCTTGCCGCACGCGGAACGTCTGAGATGCCACGACTGCCTCCGAGGGGCGATCGGCGGCCGCCCCTCAATGATGGTGGCCGGAGGGGGCCCCGCCGGCGCGCCGCCGTCGGAGCGGGTCGACCGCCTGGCGCCGACCCGGTCCGGTCAGTGCGTGGTCGGGCTCGCGCCCCACACGTAGATGGCGACGAACAGGAAGAGCCAGACCACGTCGACGAAGTGCCAGTACCATGCGGCCGCTTCGAAGCCGAAGTGGCGCTCCTTGGTGAACTGACCCAGCGAGGCCCGGATCAGGCAGACCGCCAGGAATATGGTGCCGACGAAGACGTGGAAGCCGTGGAACCCCGTCGCCATGAAGAAGACGCCGCCGTAGATGTTGCCGTCGAAGGCGAAGGTGGCGTGGCTGTACTCGTAGATCTGCACCGTCGAGAACAGAATGCCGAGGAGCACCGTGAGGATGAGACCCCAGCGCACGCCCTCCTTGTCGCCCTCGAGCAGCGCATGGTGCGCCCAGGTGACCGTGGTGCCGGACAGGAGCAGGATCATCGTGTTGAAGAGCGGCAGGTGCCAGGGGTCGAAGGTCTCGATGGACTGCGGCGGCCAGACTCCGCCGGTCAGGTCCATGCGACTGAACTCGACGGCGCTGCCGGGGAAGAGGGCGGCGTCGAAATAGGCCCAGAACCAGGCGACGAAGAACATCACCTCCGAGGCGATGAACAGGATCATGCCGTAGCGCAGGTGCAGCTTCACCACCGGCGTGTGCTCGCCGTGCAGCGATTCGCGGGTGGTGGAGGTCCACCACCCGGCCATGGTGCCGAGCACGATGGCGAGGCCGATGGCGAAGATTCCCCACCCGGCGACGTCGACGCCCAGGATCAGGACCGACTCGCCCTTGTTCCAGCGCATCAGCCCGACTGCGCCGATCGCCATGATGAACGCTCCCAGCGAGCCGGTGAACGGCCACGGGCTCGGCGGGAGGATGTGATAGTCGTGATTCGGCTTCGTCGCGGCTGCCATCGTTTATCCCTTTCCGACCGTGTCGCACCGGCCGGCCGTTGCGCACCATACGGGGTCGCCCCCGCGATCCTTCAATTCCCTCGTGGTCTTTTGCCACGGGCGCCCTCGCCCGTCGACCGAAGACCTTGTGCCGGGGCTGCGCCGCCACCCCCGCGCCCCATCGGTCATGCCCTTCGCCACGTCCGCCTCAGCTCCCCGCTTCGACGGAAAAGAAGGTATAGGACAGCGTGATCACGTTGACCCCCTTCGCGTCGCGATCGTCGGCGAAGGCCGGATCCACGTAGTAGAGCACCGTGACCTCGCGGGTCTCATTGGGGCCGAGCGGCTGCTGATCGAAGCAGAAGCAGTCCACCTTGGTGAAGTAGCCGCCGCCCTGGAACGGCGTCACGTTGTAGACGGCGGCGCCCAAGGTGGCCTTGCCGGTGGTGTTGGTGATCCGGTACTTCGCCTCGGTCAGCTCGCCGACGTGGACGGTCTGCTCGCGCTGTTCCGGGGTGAAGGTCCACGGCAGGTCGTTCGCCACGTTGGCGTCGAAGCGGATCTTCACCTTGCGCTCGCCCACCTTGATGCCGGGCAGGGCCTCCACCTTGGCGATGGAGGGCGTGCCGTCGAACCCGGTCACGCTGCAGAAGATGCTGTAGAGCGGCACCGCGGCGAAGGCGGCGCCCACCATGACGGCGACGAAGCCGGCGCAGGCGAGGGCGATGCGGCCGTGGCGGCGATCCTTGGCCTCGCCGCTCATTGGGGCACCGGCGCCGCGTTGTTCGCCATCTGCAGGATGGTGATGACGTAGAAGATCACCACGAGCCCGCCGAGGACCAGCGCGATGGCGATGGAGCGGCCGCGCTGACGGCGCTTGCGCTCCCGCTCGATCGCGGGGTGGGGCACGTCGGCCGGTCCGTCGCCGGACGCGGGGCCGTGCGGATCGGAGGCCGCCATCACCACAGGAGCCCGGCGACCGCGTGATCGGCGATCAGCGCGCCGAAGAGGGCGAAGAGGTAGACGATCGACACGGCGAAGAGGCGCGTCGCCGCCCGCCGCTCGCCGGCCTCGTCGGCGCTGCGCAGCACCAGCGCGCGCGTCACCATCCAGGCGCCGAGCCCGGCCGCCACCACCGCGTAGAACGGGCTCGCGAAGCCGAAGAGCGTGGGCAGCACGCCCGACACGGCGGTGAGCACGGCGTAGATCAGGATCTGGCGCCGCGTCTCGGTCCGGCTCGCCACCACCGGCAGCATCGGGATGCCGGCGCGGGCGTAGTCGTCTTTCTTCAGAATGGCGAGGGCCCAGAAGTGGGCGGGCGTCCAGAGGAAGATGATGGCGAAGAGGATCACCGGTGCCCAGGTGACGTCGCCGGTGACGGCGGCCCATCCGACCACCGGCGGCAGCGCGCCGGCGGCGCCGCCGATGACAATGTTCTGCGGCGTGCGGCGCTTCAGATAGAGGGTGTAGACGCCGACATAGAAGAGGATGGTGATGGCGAGGAGCGTCGCCGCCAGCCAGTTGGAGGTCATGCCGAGGAGGAGCACCGAGCCCGCCGACAGCATGGTGCCGAAGCCGAGCGCCGCTTCGCGCGACACGCGGCCGGCCGGCACGGGGCGCTTGGCGGTGCGCGTCATCACGGCGTCGATGTCGGCGTCGTAGCCCATGTTGAGGGCGCCCGACGCGCCGGCGCCCACCGCGATGGCGAGCAGCGAGATGGCGGCCAGCACCGGGTGCAGCGTGCCCGGCGCGAGGTACATGCCGGTCAACGCCGTGAACACCACGAGCGACATGACGCGCGGCTTCAACAGATCGAAGAAGTCGCGCGGGGTCGCCTCCATCACCAGAGCGGCGGCGTCGGTGTCCCGGATCGACATTCGTTCGTTATCCCTTCGCTCTTCCGGCGCGCCGGCGGGCGGCGATCACCGGGAAACTCTCGGAGCGGGACGCCGGACGTCCGGCACCCATGCTCGCTTGGAAACGGGCCGACGTCCCCAGGCCGTGGGGACGCCGGTATCGGCAGCGGTGCGGCGCCGCGCTCCGGCGGCGCCGCAGATGCCTCACTTCACGCGCGGCAGCGTCTCGAACTGGTGGTAGGGCGGCGGCGAGGAGAGAGTCCACTCCAGCGTCGTCGCACCCTCGCCCCACGGATTGTCCGCCGCCTTCTTCTTCTTCACGATCGAGTCGACGATGCCCCACACGAAGATCATCATCGCCACCACCGTGATGTAGGAGCCGATGGAGGACACGAAGTTCCACCCGGCGAAGGCGTCCGGATAGTCCGCATAGCGGCGCGGCATGCCCTGCAGGCCCAGGAAGTGGTGCGGGAAGAAGATCAGGTTCACGCCCACGAACATGACCCAGAAGTGCAGCTTGCCGATGAAGTCGGAGTACATCAGGCCAAACATCTTCGGGTACCAGTAGTACCACCCCGCGAAGATCGCGAACACGGCGCCCATCGACAGCACGTAGTGGAAGTGGGCGATCACGTAGTAGGTGTCGTGGAAGGAGCGGTCGAGACCGGCGTTGGCGAGCTGGATGCCCGTCACGCCGCCGAGGGTGAACAGGAAGATGAACCCGATCGCCCACAGCATCGGCGTGCGGACGACGATCGACCCGCCCCACATCGTCGCGATCCACGAGAAGATCTTGATGCCCGTCGGCACCGCGATCACCAGGGTGGCGAAGGTGAAGTAGGCCTGCGTGTCGGGCGAGAGGCCGATCGTGTACATGTGGTGCGCCCACACGACGAAGCCGACGACGCCGATCGCCACCATGGCGTAGGCCATGCCGAGATAGCCGAACACGGGCTTCTTCGAGAAGGTCGACACGATGTGGCTGATGATGCCGAACCCCGGCAGGATCAGGATGTACACCTCGGGGTGGCCGAAGAACCAGAAGAGGTGCGCGTAGAGGATCGGATCACCACCGCCGGCGGGATTGAAGAAGGTGGTGCCGAAGTTGCGGTCGGTCAGCAGCATCGTGATCGCGCCGGCGAGCACCGGGAGCGACAGGAGCAGCAGGAACGCCGTCACGAGCACCGCCCAGGCGAACAGCGGCATCTTGTGCAGCGTCATGCCCGGCGCGCGCATGTTCAAGATGGTGGTGATGAAGTTGATGGCGCCGAGGATCGACGAGGCACCGGCGATGTGCAGCGCCAGGATGCCGAAGTCGAGCGCCGGCCCGGGGCTGCCGGTGGTGGAGAGCGGCGGATAGATGGTCCAGCCACCGCCGAAGCCGTGGCTGCCCGGCGCGCTCGGCATGAACAGCGAGATCACCAAGAGCAGGAACGAGAACGGCAGCAGCCAGAAGGAGATGTTGTTCATGCGCGGGAACGCCATGTCCGGCGCGCCGATCATGATCGGGACGAACCAGTTGCCGAAGCCGCCGATCATCGCCGGCATCACCATGAAGAAGATCATGATGAGGCCGTGGCTCGTGGTGAACACGTTGAAGAGGTGCGCGTTGGAGAAGATCTGCATGCCGGGCTCTTGCAGCTCCATCCGCATCACCACGGACAGGGCCCCGCCCACGAAGCCGGCAAAGATCGAGAACATCAGGTACATGGTCCCGATGTCCTTGTGGTTTGTGGAATAGACCCACCGTTTCCATCCCGTCGGATGGTCGTGTGCGTGGTCCGCTACCGCGTCCGCCATCACCGTCTCCGTTTCTCACATTCCGCCGGAGCCACCACTCCGGACATCTTCGGCCGGGTGCGCTGGCCGGGTCATCCGGCCGGAGCCCGCACCCCGGTCAACCCATCGCGGAGCCGCCACCGGCTCCGCCGCCATCTCGTTCCGGGACGGTCTCGGACCGCCCTCTGGCCGCCGATCGCGAGGCCGACCCCCGCGCCGCCGACCGGACTACGTGTTGGTCAGCGCCGCGACCGCCTGCTCGCGGTCCTCGGCCTGCCACTGCAGCAGCTGCGCCGTCGCGTCGTCGAGATCCTCGCGCGCCATACCGGCCCACGTGTCGAAGCGGTCCTGTGTGAGGACGTGCACCTCGATGGGCATGAAGGCGTGCGACCGGCCGCACAGCTCGGAGCACTGGCCGTAGTAGACGCCCGGCGCCTTCGCCTCGAACCAGGTGTCGTTGAGGCGCCCCTGGATCGCGTCCACCTTCACACCGAAGGCCGGCACCGCGAAGGAATGGTTCACGTCGGTCGACGTCGTCAGCACGTGTACCACGGAATTCACCGGCACCACGAGGGGGTAGTCCACCGCGAGCAGGCGCGGGACCTCGTGGTCGGTCAACCCGTACTGCTGCTGACGCTCGGCGCGCTGATCGTCGTCCAGCATGTAGGAGAGGATCTTGGGCAGGTCGGCCTGCGCCTCGTCGGTATATTCGTAGTTCCAGTACCACTGGCCGGCCGAGGCCTTCACCGTGATGTCCGGATCGGGGATCGTCGTCTCGCTGAAGAGCAGGCGGAAGGACGGGAAGGCGATCGCCACCAGGACCAGCACCGGCACGATGGTCCAGACGACCTCGATCATGGTGTTGTGGGCGTTGGTGCTCGGCGTCGGGTTCCGCTTGGCGCCGAACTTCACGATCACCAGCACCAGGAGGGCGAGCACGAACAGCGTGATGACCGTGATGATCACCAGCGTGTAGTGCTCGAACCACGTGATCTGGGCCATGATGTCGGTGGCCGCTTCTTGGAAGCTCGTGCCCCACGGCTCAGGCTGCGCCGCCAGCGCGCCCGTCAGCCCGGCGACCATGCCCACCAGCATCGTCACCGCGGCAAGCCCACCCCTTGCGAGCGCTCGTGTCATCCCTAGCCTCATCCTCTCCCACCGCACGCGCGCCGTGCAGTTTGGTATCACAAGAATTTCGGTACGTACTGAACCTAGCGACAAGCCGCGCCGACGTCCATCAGCCTCTCGACCGCGCTCGCCAGCACACCGCCGCACACTTATCCCTTACCGTCGTCGCACCAGCATTGCCACAGGCCGTGCCGATCCGCTGCGACAGGCCCGCAACACACCGTCGCGAAAGCCAGCTTCGGGCAAGCTTCGCACCGGGCCGCCCCGACCCCCTCACCGCGACGGAAGGAACGACAAACCAGACTTAGACGATTTCGAAATTACCTGTCACGCGTCCTGTTGCACCAACGTCGTGGACCTCGCCGCAAGAGCCTGACCATGCCCGCGAACGTGTGCTAGGGGATGAGGCGACGCTGAAGGATGTCCTCTATGTCGCGTATCGTGTTCCTCATCACCGCCGTCCTGGCGCTCCTTGCCGGCGTGCTGGGCTCGACCGGCGATGCCGCGGCCCAAGGCCGCATCGCCGCCCGCCACGGCGATTGGCAAATCCGATGCGAGCGCCCCGTCGGTGCTCCTTCCGAACAGTGCGCCCTCGTCCAGAATGTCGAGGCGCAGGACCGGGCCAACGTGGGCCTCACCGTCATCTTCCTGCGCACCGCCGACCGGCAGGCCCGGATCCTGCGCGTGCTCGCCCCGCTCGGCGTGCTGCTGCCCTCCGGCCTCGGCCTCTCCATCGACAACAACGAGGTCGGCCTCGCGGGCTTCGTGCGCTGCCTGCCGGAAGGGTGCATCGCCGAGGTGGAGCTCGACGACGGCCTCATCGAGCGCTTCGAGGCCGGCAACACCGCGACCTTCGTGATCTTCCAGACGCCGGAAGAGGGGATCGGCATCCCGATCTCGCTGAACGGCTTCACCAGCGGCTTCGCCGCCCTCGACAATCCGCCGCCGCCGAGCGCCGCGGTGGACGACGACGCGCCCACCGGCCCCGTGGCGACCGCCACCGAGGTGGTCGACCGGCCGGCGACCCCCATCGAGCCCAGCTCCTTCACGCTGCCGCCGGACGACCGCACCGACCTCGACCGCCTGCTCGAGGACGACCTCTTCCCGATCGTCGCCGGCGCCGTCGCCATCTTCGTCATCATGATCGTCGGCGCGATCACCCTCATCGTGCGGGCCGGACGCCGCCGCAAGCGCCGCCGCGACAGCGACGACGGCTACGACGACGAGGACGATGAGGACGACGACCTCGACGAGCTGGAGGCGCTCGACGATGACGACGAGGAGGACGAGGATCTGACCGCGCCGCGCCGCCTGACCGGAGCGCACCGCCGGCAGCCGCGCCTTGCGCCGCCCTCCCCCGAACGCCACCTACCGGACGATGAGGACGAGGACGTGCCGCCCCGGCGCGAGCCCGCGCGCAACGGGCCCCGCCGGCGGCCCGACCGTCCCGATCGTCCCGGTCCGCGGCCGGGTCGGATGCCCACTGCTCAGCGCCCCCGCCCCTCCCGCGGCGACTAGGAGGACGCCGAGACCGTCCGCGCCCGGGCCGCAGCCACAAGGAGTAGACGAATGAGCGACGACCTCTTCGAACGGCACGGTCTCGACATCGCCCGCGCCGGCGCTCTCGTCGACGAGGCGCTGACGGGCGCCGACGACGGCGAGCTGTTCCTGGAGCACCGCACCTCCGAGAGCCTGGTGTTCGACGACGGGCGCATGAAGTCGGCCGCCTTCGACGTGTCGGACGGTTTCGGCCTGCGCGCCGTGGCGGGCGAGGCGGTCGCCGTCGCCCACTCCTCGGACGTGACCGAGGACGCCCTGTCGCGGGCGGTCGCCTCGGTGGGCGTCGTCGGCCACAACCGGGCCGGCACCCTCGACGTCGCCCCCGCCGGCACCAACCGCCGTCTCTATGCCGACCTCGACCCCATCGCCGCCCCCGACTTCGTCGACAAGGCGGCGCTGCTCGCCACTGTCGACGCCTATGCCCGCGCCAAGGACGCGCGCGTGCGCCAGGTGTCGGTGTCGCTCACGGCCGAGCGGCAGGTGGTGAACATCCTGCGGGCCGGTGGCCACCGCCTCGCCGACGTGCGGCCGCTGGTGCGCTTCACCGTCACCATCATGGTGGGCGAGGGCGACCGGCAGGAGACCGGCACCTACGGCTGCGGTGGGCGCGAGCCCTTCGCCCGCTTCCTCGCCGACGGTCACTGGCAGCGCGGCGTCGACGAGGCGCTGCGCCGCGCCCTCGTGAACCTCGAGGCGGTGCCCGCCCCCGCCGGTACCTTCGACGTGGTGCTCGGCCCCGGCTGGCCGGGCATCCTCCTCCACGAAGCGGTGGGCCACGGCCTCGAGGGCGACTTCAACCGCCGCAAGACCAGCGCCTTCGCCGGCCTCATGGGCGAGAAGGTCGCCGCCTCGGGCGTGACGGTGGTCGACGACGGCACCCATCCCGACCGCCGCGGCTCGCTCACCATCGACGACGAGGGCACTCCCTCCCACGAGACGGTGCTGATCGAGGACGGCCGCCTGGTGGGCTACATGCAGGATCGCCAGAACGCCCGGCTGATGGGAATGCTCCCCACCGGCAACGGGCGACGCCAGTCCTACGCCCACACCATCATGCCGCGCATGACGAACACCATCATGCGCTCCGGCGACCACGACCCGGAGGAGATCCGCGCCGGCGTGAAGGACGGCCTCTACATGGTCTCCTTCGGCGGCGGCCAGGTCGACATCACCTCCGGCAAGTTCGTGTTCTCATGCACCGAGGGCTACCGGATTCGCGACGGCAAGATCGCCGAGCCGGTGAAGGGCGCCATGCTGATCGGCAACGGGCCGGACGCCCTCACCCGCATCACCGCCGTCGGCAACGACATGGCGCTCGACGACGGCATCGGCACCTGCGGCAAGGCGGGCCAGTGGGTGCCCGTCGGCGTCGGTCAGCCGACCATCCGCATCAATGAGATGACGGTGGGCGGCACCGAAACCTGAGGGGGGGACCCGAGGGCGGGGGCGCCCGTCACCCAACCGGAGCGGGCTTCAAACACGTGTCATGCGGAAGCCCTAGGGACGGCGCACACGCAACCCTCCCGAAGAGTCCGCCATGACTGTTCCCGTGCGCTGCCCCGTCGTCGTCGCCGTCCTCGTACTGGCGGCGGCCCCCGCCTGCGCCGAGTCCATCGGTGCGCTCGAGCTCGTCGGCCAGACCACCGTTCCGTTCGCCGAGGCCTTCGAGGGCGCGCCGGTGGTGGGCATCTCCGGCCTCACCGCCGCCGCCGAGCCCGGCCGCTTCTACGGCGTCTCCGACGACACCGACGATTCCCTCTTCTACGTCCTCGACATCGACCTCGGCGAGGACGGCACCAGCCCGCGCCTCAGCTGGGTCGAGCGCCGCCGCTTCCAGAACCCCACCGCGGACGACGGCCGCTTCGCCCCCGGCAGCCTCGATCCGGAGGCGATCGCCTACAACCCGAACACCGACACGCTGCTCTGGGTCTCCGAAAGCCGCGGCGGCACCGGCACCCCCGTGTTCATGCACGAGACCACCACCGACGGCGCCTTCGTCCGCGAGATCGCCATCGACGACAAGTTCGACCACACGCTGAACCAGCGCGCCGACGGCAGCCTCACCCAGGGCATCTTCGGCTCGGCGGGCTTCGAGTCGCTCACCTTCGCACCCGATTTCCGAAGCTTCTTCGTCGCCCCCGAGGACACGCTGGTGCAGGACGGGACCGCCTCGAAGTCCGGCAACGGCGCCATCGGCCACGCCCGCATCGTGCAATATGCCGAGACCGACGGCACAGAAGGCACCTGGGCCCCGGCGCACGAGTACGTCTACGTGGTCTCCGCGCGCGAGGACACGACGTCGGGCAACGGTGCCAACTCGCTCGTCGACCTCCTCGCCGTCGACGACACCACCCTCCTCGCCCTCGAGCGCGAATGGCCGGACACGCCCGGCACCAACCCGCCGAGCCGCAACATCAAGATCTTCGAGATCGACCTCTCCGGCGCGACCGACGTGATCGGCGCGGCCTCGCTCGAGGGCGCCGAGTTCGACCCCGTCGCCAAGCGCCTGGTGCTCGACCTCGACGATCTCGTCGGCCCGGACAACGGCGTCGACGGCGTCCTCAGCTACGAGGCGCTGATCTTCGGCCCCACCCTCGCGGACGGACGCGGCAGCCTGATCATGCTCAACGACAACGACGGTGAGCGCGACAACCAGCTCCTCGTCTTCGCGATCGAGCCGGCCGCGGCGAACTGACCGGCGCCCGCGCGGCTGTCGCCGGCACATTTGCTCGCGACAGCCGTCCATGGGATGGTAAAGGGGCTGGGTGGGGCCGCCGTCCGGCCCCTTTCCGCTTTCCCGATCGACGAGAGGCCGCCGTTGACCACCGAACTGCGCGAGGATCTCGCCGCCGCCTTCCGCACCGCGGCCGCGATGGATCTCAACGAAGGCATCTGCAATCACTTCTCCGTCGTGGTGCCGGGGGACGATGAGCGCTACCTCATCAACCCCTACGGCATCCACTGGTCGGAGATGCGGCCCGACCATCTGCTGCTGATCGACGGTGACGGTCAGGTGGTCGAGGGCGACGGCGTGGTGGAGGCGACCGCCCGCTTCATCCACGTCGCGGCGCATCGCGCCAATCCGCGGCACGCCGCCGTGCTCCACACCCACATGCCCCACTGCACGGCGCTGACGATGGTCGAGGGCGGCCGGCTCGAGATGGCGCATCAGACCGCCTGCCGCTTCCACGACCGGATCGCCTACGTGGAAGAGTTCGGCGGCCTGGCGCTCGACGAGTCGGAGGGCGCCTCCATCGCCACCACCGCCCGCAACGACGCTCACATCGACGTGTTCTTCCTCGCCCACCATGGGGTGACGGTATGCGGCGCCACCGTGGCCGAGGCGTTCGACGATCTCTATTATCTCGAGCGCGCCGCCCGCCAGCAGGTGCTCGCCCAGTCGACGGGGCTCCCCCTCAAGATCATTCCGGAGGCCCAAGTGGACCATACAGCCCGACAGATGCGTCAGGTCATGAAGGTGCAGGCGGAAGAGCATTTCGCCGTGCTCAAGCGCCTCAACCCCGCCCCGGCCGCGGCATGAACCGGCACGAGATGGCAGGCCGGCCGGGCGCCGAGGCGAAGGTGCGCTACCTCGACGGGGATTTTCAGGTGCTGAGCCCCGGCACCTTCGTGCGCTGCGCCGTCACAGGGCGCCCGATCCCGCTGTCCGAGCTGCGCTACTGGAGCGTCGACGACCAGGAAGCCTACGTCGACGCCGAGGCGGCCAATCAGGCGTTCAACGCCCGTCACAAGCACGACTGAGCCGCGGCACGCTCGTATCGCCGCCGCGGCCGGGCGGAGCCGCGCCCATCGCAGCGCACCCCAGAGCCCGTTCGGGAAAAATGGAGCCGGTTTTCCGCTCGGAACGCGCGCAGATAAGAAAGCTGGAGACGGTTCGGTGAACGCGGGTTCATTGACCCGGCTCTAGCGGCGGGCGGCTACCTCTTTGTCGCAGTCGCCCTGCCACACCGCCAGCACGCGGGCG
>NZ_JAEKJA010000002.1 GCF_016411865.1 Acuticoccus mangrovi
ACCGCTCGATGCCGTGCTCGAGGGTCCGCTCTCGTGAAGAAGGCCGGCGGGGGCCGGCCTTCTTTTCTCGCGGGACTGTCGGTGTTTTCGCTCAGCTGCAGCCGGAGGTGGAGCCGCAGGTGTCGCACTTCAGGCAGGTGCCGTTGCGCACCAGGGTGAAGTTGCCGCATTCGCCGCACGGGTCGCCCTCGAAGCCCTTGAGGCGGGCGAGGATCGAGCGCTCCGCGTTGGTCTCCTTCGGCGGGGCGCTGCTCGCCGCGGCCGAGCCGAGCGGGGCATCGTCCACCACCGCCGCGCCGCCGACGAGGCCGAGGAGGGCGGCGACCTCCGCGCGGATCTCGTCGAGGGGGGAGGCGTCGTCCTCCTCCGCGTCGCGCATCGTCGCGGGGGCGGCGCGCTGGGTGATCTGCGCCGGCTCGGCGTGCGCCTCCGCCACCGCGGTGCGCGGCGAAGCGTGCTGCACCCGGCTCATCGCGTTGGCGATCACGTCCACCGCCTTCGCCTCCGGCGCGTCGGCCCGGATGAGGCGGAAGCGCTGGCCGCGCACCAGCCCGTGCGACACCATCTGCGGCGCCGGCTTGTCGCCCGCGACGCCGCGGCCGACGCCGGTCGCCCCCGTGTCGTCCGGCTGCACGTGGGCGAGATCGTTGCGGCCGAGATAGGAGACGGCGAGCTCGCGGAAGATGTAGTCGAGGATCGAGGTGGCGTTCTTGATCGCCTCGTTGCCCTGGACGAGGCCCGCCGGCTCGAAGCGGGTGAAGGTGAAGGCGTCGACGAACTCCTCGAGCGGCACGCCGTACTGGAGGCCGAGCGAGATGGCGATGGCGAAGTTGTTCATCATCGCGCGGAAGGCGGCGCCCTCCTTGTGCATGTCGATGAAGATCTCGCCGAGGCGGCCGTCGTCGAACTCGCCGGTTCTGAGATACACCTTGTGGCCGCCGATGATGGCCTTCTGGGTGTAGCCCTTGCGCCGGTCGGGCATCGATTCGCGCTTGCGCGAGATCACCTCGCGCTCCACGACGCGTTCCACGAAGCGCTCGGCGACGTGGGCGGCGCGCTTGGCGACGGGCTCGGCGAGGATCTCCTCGATCTCCTCCTCGTCCTCGGCGATGAGCTGGGCGGAGAGGGGCTGCGACAGCTTGGAGCCGTCGCGGTAGAGGGCGTTGGCCTTGAGGGCGAGCTTCCAGGACAGCTCGTAGGCCGCCGTGCAGTCCGCCACCGAGGCGTCGTTCGGCATGTTGATGGTCTTCGAGATCGCGCCCGAGATGAACGGCTGGGCCGCCGCCATCATGCGGATGTGGCTGTCCACCGACAGGTAGCGCTTGCCGAGCCGGCCGCAGGGGTTGGCGCAGTCGAAGACGGGCAGATGCGCCTCTTCGAGGTGCGGGGCGCCCTCAAGGGTCATCGCGCCGCAGACATAGATGTTCGCCGCCTCGATCTCGGCCTTGGTGTAGCCGAGGGCGTCGAGCACGTCGAACTTCGGGTCGCCGAGCACCGCCGGATCGACGTCGAGGACGCGCGCGAGCACCTCCTCGCCGATGGTCCACTTGTTGAAGGCGAAGCGGATGTCGAAGGCGCTCGCGAGGGCCGCCTCCACCGCGTCGATGGCCTTCTGCGGCATGCCCTTTTCCGACAGCGCCTCGGGGTTGATGTGAGGCGCGCCCTCCATCGTGCCGTGGCCGACGGCGTAGTTGATGATCGCCTCGCGCCGCTCCTTCTCGTAGCCGAGCACGCGCAGCGCCTGCGGCACGGCGCGGTTGATGATCTTGAAGTAGCCGCCGCCGGCGAGCTTCTTGAACTTCACGAGGGCGAAGTCGGGCTCGATGCCGGTGGTGTCGCAGTCCATCACGAGGCCGATGGTGCCGGTGGGGGCGATCACCGTCGCCTGGGCGTTGCGATAGCCGAACTTCTGGCCGAGCGTCAGCGCGCGGTCCCATGCCGCGGCGGCGCGCTCCACGAGCTTGGGATCGGGGCAGGCCTCGATGTCGAGCGGCACCGGGGTGGTGGAGAGGCGCTCGTAGCCCACCGTCTCGCCGCGGGCGGCGCGACGGTGGTTGCGGATCACCCGCAGCATCGCGCCGGAGTTCTCCTCATAGCGGGGGAAGGCGCCGAGGTCGCGCGCCATCTCCGCCGACGTCGCGTAGGCGGTGCCGGTCATGATCGCGGTGATGGCGCCGCAGATGGCGCGGCCCTTGGCCGAGTCATAGGGAATGCCCGATACCATCAGCAGGCCGCCGATGTTGGCGAAGCCGAGGCCGAGCGTGCGGTAGTCGTAGGAGCGCTGGGCGATCTCGGCGGACGGGAACTGCGCCATGGTGACGGAGATCTCGAGCACCATCGTCCACAGCTTCACCGCGTGCTCGAAGAGGCCGATGTGGAAGGCCCCGTCTTCCGACTTGAACTGCAGGAGGTTGATCGAGGCGAGATTGCAGGCCGTGTCGTCGAGGAACATGTACTCCGAGCACGGGTTGGAGGCGCGGATCTCGCCGCCGGCCGGGCAGGTGTGCCAGTCGTTGATGGTGGTGTGGAACTGGATGCCGGGGTCGGCGGACGACCAGGCGGCGTAGCCGATCTGATCCCAGAGGTCGCGGGCCTGCACCGTCTTCGCCACCTTGCCGGAGGTGCGCGAGGTGAGGTGCCATTCCTTCTCGGTCTCGACGGCCTTCAGGAAGTCGTCGGTGACGCGCACCGAGTTGTTGGAGTTCTGGCCGGACACCGTGAGGTAGGCTTCGGAGTCCCAGTCGGTGTTGAACTCGGGGAACTCGATCTCGGTGAAGCCCTGGCGCGCGAACTGGATGACGCGGCGAACGTAGTTCTCCGGCACGTGCGCCTTCTTGGCGGCCTTGATCTCGCGCTTCAGCGCCGGGTTCTTGTTGGCATCGTAGCAGTCGTCGCCGGAGCCCTCGCAGTTGACGCAGGCCTTCATGACGGCGGTGAGGTGCTGCCGGACCACCTTGGAGCCGGTGACGAGGGCGGCGACCTTCTGCTCCTCGCGCACCTTCCAGCCGATATATTCCTCGATGTCCGGGTGGTCGATGTCGACGACGACCATCTTGGCGGCGCGGCGCGTGGTGCCGCCCGACTTGATGGCGCCGGCGGCCCGATCGCCGATCTTGAGGAAGCTCATCAGGCCCGACGACTTGCCGCCGCCCGACAGGCGCTCGCCCTCGCCGCGGATCGCGGAGAAGTTGGAGCCGGTGCCCGAGCCGTACTTGAAGAGGCGCGCCTCGCGCACCCAGAGGTCCATGATGCCGCCCTCGTTGACGAGGTCGTCACCCACGGACTGGATGAAGCAGGCGTGCGGCTGGGGGTGCTCGTAGGCGCTGGTGGAGCGCTGCAGCGTCTTCTTGAGCGGGTCGACGTAGAAGTGGCCCTGACCGGGACCGTCGATGCCGTAGGCCCAGTGGAGGCCGGTGTTGAACCACTGCGGCGAGTTGGGCGCCACCTTCTGGGTGGCGAGCATGAAGCGGACCTCGTCGAAGAAGGCCTTGGCGTCGTGCTCGGTGTCGAAGTAGCCGCCCTTCCAGCCCCAGTAGGTCCAGGCGCCGGCGAGACGATCGAACACGGCGCGGCTGTCGGTCTCGCCGGTGGTCTTCTCGTCCTCGGCGAAGTCCGTCATGTTCTTTTCGTCGGGCACCGAGCGGCGCAGCCAGGAGGGCACGCTCGATTCGGCGACCTTGCGCAGCTTCACCGGCACGCCGGCTTTGCGGAAATATTTCTGGGCGATGATGTCGGTCGCCACCTGCGACCAGGAGGCGGGCACCATCACGTTGTCGAGACGGAAGACGGTCGAGCCGTCCGGATTGCGGATCTCCGAGACGGCGGTGCGGAACTCGATGCCGTCATAGGGAGACTGACCGTCTTTGGTGTATCGCCGTTCGATCCGCATTACCTATTCCTTCGCAAAGGCTCGTCGCCACACTCTGGCTCGGAAGGTGCTGGCTTCGGCGCCGTGCGGGAACCCTCCCGGCGGCGCTTCCCTGTGGATGGACGGAAGTTATCCCCGCAACTTCGTTTTGTCCTCAGCCCACCATATATGGTGTCTCACCCTCCGGCGACCAACTAAATGACCGGCCAAAAGTTAAGGCCGGCCTAACGTCAAGAGGCGTGCTTCGGCCGGCGCACGTGCCAATGTACACGAAATGTTCTCCTTGTGAAGACCCTGCGAATCGCATCCGCCACGCGCCGTTCCCGGTCCGTCGCGGTGCCCTCAGGCGTGCGTGGCGGTGACGATCAGCGCCTCTTGCGGCATCACCACCCGATCGCCGGCGACGTGGCGCGCGACGGCGGGGGCGGCATCGGCGACCACGCGGGGCAGCACGTCCTCGCCGAGCGCGGCGACCTTCGGGCCGATGGGGTTGGAGAGGATCTCGGCGGGGAAGCTGATCTCGGGGAGGGCCATCACGCGCTCGACGACGAGCGGGGCCGTCTCGATCGTCCCGAAGCCGGCGGCGAGGAGGGCGGCCGGCAACACGCTGCGACCGTCGAAGTCGAACGGGGAGAGCCAGTCGCGGGCGATCTCCGGGCCCGCGTGGCGCTCGAGTGCCGCCGCGGTGGCGGTGAAGAAGAGGTTGGGCGGCCCCCAGACCGTGAGCGCCACGCGGCCGCCGGGCTTCAGGACGCGGTGGATTTCGGCGGCGGCGGCCTCCACGTCCGGCACATATTGCATGCCCTGCTGGCACAGGACGTCGGAGAAGGAGGCGTCGGCAAAGGGGAGCGCCAGCGCGCTGCCGACGACCCACTCGCAGGCGCCGGCGGCGGGATCGTCGACCCCGGCCGCGACCTCGATCATCGCGGCGCTGAGATCGAGCCCGACGACGCGCGCCGCCGACCCGAGGCGCCGGCGCGCGGTGCGGGCGAGAATTCCCGTCCCGCAGGCGAGATCGAGGAGCGTGGCTCCGGCAGAGGGCGCGACGGCCGCAAGGGTCGCCGCGGCGAGCGGGGCGAAGATCGCCGGCACCTTCTGCGCCTCGTAGAGGACGGCGGCGTCGGCGTCGAGGACGTAGCCCTTGCCCATCGAGCCCCTCCGGCGGGCGTTCGCGGACCGGGGGTGGCGAGGATTATTGCGGCAGCGTGCCGTCGACCCCCTCGACATAGAAGTTGAGGCCGAGGAGCTCGCCGTCGCTCGCCATCTCGCCCTCGGCGAGCCATTCGGTGCCGTCCTGCTTGTTGATGGGGCCGGTGAAGGGCTCGAGCTCGCCGGACTTGATCTTCTCCACCGTCTCCGCCGCCATCGCCGCGACGTCGTCGGGCATGTTGGTGTAGGGGGCCATCGCGACGTTGCCCTCGGCGAGGCCGTGCCAGGTGTCCTGCTGCTCCCAGGTGCCGTCCCGCACCGCCTTGATACGCTCGATGTAGTAGGGGCCCCAGTCGTCGACGATGGCGGTGAGCTGCGTCTCGGGTCCGAACTCGATCTGGTCGGAGGCCTGGCCGAAGGCCTTGATGCCGCGCTCGGCGGCGACCTGCATCGGCGCGGTGGAATCGGTGTGCTGGGTGAGGATGTCGACGCCCTGGTCGATGAGCGCCTTCGCCGCGTCGGCCTCGCGGCCGGGGTCGAACCAGGAGTTCACCCACACGACGCGCACCTTGAAGTCGGGATTGATCGACTGGGCGCCGAGGAGGAAGGCGTCGATGCCGCGCACCACCTCGGGGATCGGCATGGAGGCGATGTAGCCGGCCTCGCCGGACTGGCTCATCTTGGCCGCGATCTGGCCGATGACGTAGCGCCCCTCGTAGAATTTCGAGTTGTAGGTCGACACGTTGGGGTGATCGCGCTTGTAGCCCGTGGCGTGCTCGAACTTCACGTCGGGGAAGCGGCCGGCGACCTTGTTGGTGGCGTCCATGTAGCCGAACGAGGTGGTGAAGATGATGTCGCAGCCGGAGCGGGCGAAGCGCTCGATGGCGCGCTCGCCGTCGGCGCCTTCGGGGACGGACTCCAGATAGGCGGTCTCGACCGCGTCGCCGAGCGCCTCCTCGACCTGCAGGCGACCCTGGTCGTGCTGATAGGACCAGCCGAAGTCGCCGATCGGGCCCACGTAGATGAAGCAGGCCTTGGTGGGGTCCTGCGCCGCCGCGCCGCCGGCGGCAAGCAGGAGAGCGGCGAGGGATGTGGCCAGTCGTTTCATAAGTCTCATCCTTGTGGGGCCGGGTGGCGCCGGTGGTCGATGCTCTGCGCAGCCTAAACCGGCCGCGACCGTGTGCAAGCGCCGCCTCAGCGGTCGGGCACGAAAGGTTGGCCGAGGGCGGCGGGGGTGTTGATCATGGTGAAACGCCGGTTCCGCGAGATCAGCACCAGCACCAGGATGGTGGCGAGGTAGGGGAGCGCGGCGAGGAGCTGGGAGGGTACCGACACGCCGAGCGCCTGGGCGTGGAACTGGGCGATGGTGACGGCGCCGAAGAGGTAGGCCCCGACGGCGAGGCGCAGCGGCCGCCAGCTGGCGAACACCACGAGGGCGAGGGCGATCCAGCCGCGCCCGGCGGTGATGTTCTCGATCCACTGGGGCGTATAGACGAGGGTGAGCTGGGCACCCGCGATCCCGGCGCAGAGCCCGCCGAAGAGCACCGCGAGGGTGCGGATGCGTCCCACATGGAGCCCCAGCGCGTGGGCCGCCTCCGGCCGGTCGCCGACCGAGCGCAGCCGCAGCCCCGCCCGGCTGCGGAACAGGAAGAGGGCGACCGCCACCGTGAGGACCACCGAGAGGTAGAAGAGGAGGTCCTGGGCGAAGAGCACCCGGCCGACCACCGGCAGCTCGGAGAGGACGGGAATGGCGATCGGCTCCATGCCCACCCCGGGCCGCCCGACGAAGGCTTCGCCCACCATGCCGGCGACGCCGAGGCCGAAGATCGTGAGGGCGAGGCCGGTCGCCACCTGGTTGGTGGCGAAGCCGATGGTGAGGCCGGCGAAGATGCCGGCCATGGCGATCCCCGTCGCCGCCGCCGCGAGGAGGCCGAGATAGGGCGAGCCGGTGGAGTAGGAGACGGCGAAGGCGGCGACCGCGCCGGTGACCATCATCCCTTCCACGCCGAGATTGAGGACGCCGGAGCGCTCGGCGACGAGCTCGCCGATGGCGGCGAGGAGGAGGGGCGTCGCCGCGGTGATGATGGTGAGGATGATCGATTCGGTCATGCCGCGGCCTTTCCGGCGGAGCCGTGCACGACGCGGACGCGGTAGCGCACCAGCGTGTCGCTCGCGAGGACCGAGAAGAGCAGGACGCCTTGGAAGACGCGGGTGAAGCGATCCGACATGCCGAGGGTGATCTGTGCCCCCTCGCCGCCGAGATAGGTGAGGGCGAGGATCGCCCCCGCGACGATGACGGCGAGCGGATTGAGGCGGGCGAGGAAGGCGACGATGATGGCGGTGAAGCCGTAGCCGGGGCTGATCGAGGGGCGCAGCTGGCCGATGGCGCCCGACACCTCCACCATGCCGGCAAGCCCCGCGAGCGCACCGGAGAAGAGGAAGACGAAGACCGTCGTCGCCCGCGCGTCGAAGCCGGCGAAGCGGGCCGCGCGAGGGCTGAGGCCGGTGAGGCTGATCTCGAACCCCTTGAGCGTGCGCAGGACGAGGACGAAGGTCGCGACCGCCACGACGAGGGCGATGACGATGCCCCAGTTGGCGCGCCCGCCGAAGTCGCCGGTGGCGATCACCTCAGGCAGCGTGGCCGCGGCGGAGAAGGAGCGCGTCTCGGGAAAGTTGTAGCCCTCCGGGTTCCGCCAGGGGCCGCGCACCAGATAGTCGAGAAGGAGCTGGGCGACGTAGACGAGCATCAGCGAGACGAGGATCTCGTTGGCGCCGAAGCGCGTCTTGAGGACGGCGGGGATCGCCGCCCAGGCCGCCCCACCCGCCATGCCGAGGACGATCATCGCCGGCAGCACCCAGGGGCCGGAGGCGTCCGGCGCGAACACCGGGATCGCCGAGGCCGCGATGGCGCCGGCGATGAACTGGCCCTCCGCGCCGATGTTCCAGACGCTCGCCCGGAAGCACACCGAGAGGCCGACGGCGATGATGATCAGCGGCGCCGCCTTGATGGCGAGCTCGTGCAGCGACCAGATCTCCGACAGCGGCTCCACGAAGTAGGCGTGGAGCGCGCGCCGCGGCGGCTGGCCGAGGACGGCGAAGAGGATCGCGCCGATGACGAGGGTGACGAGGAGGGCGACGACGGGGGCGAGCGCCTCGCCGAGCGGGCTGACGCGGGGCCGGCGGGTGAGCTCAAGCCGCATGGTGGTGTCCTTCCGCCCCGCCCATCAGGAGGCCCACCGCCTCGCGGGTGAGGGAGGCGACCGGGGCGGGCGTCGACAGCCGCCCCTCCGAGATGACGGCGATGCGATCGGCGAGGAGGAACAATTCGTCGAGGTCCTGGCTGATGACGAGGACGCCGGCGCCGGAGGCCGCGAGGTCGAGGATCGCCTGGCGGATGTTGGCGGCGGCACCGGCGTCGACGCCCCATGTGGGCTGATTGATGACGAGGAGGCGGGGCGACCAGTCGAGCTCGCGGCCCACCACATATTTCTGCAGGTTGCCGCCGGAGAGCGCGCGGGCGGGCGGATCGTCGGCGGCGCCGCGCACGTCCATCGCCTCGACGATGCGGCGCATCGCCCGCCGCGCCGCGCCCTTGTGGAGGAGGCCCAGCGGGCCGACGGTGCGGTCGCGCCGCTGATGCCGGGCGAGGATGATGTTGTCGGTGAGGTCGAGGCTCGGCGCCGTCGCGTGGCCGAGCCGCTCCTCCGGCACGAAAGCGGCCCCGAGCCGGCGACGCGCGTCGACGCCGAGCGGTGCCGCGACGGTGCCGAGGATCGACACCTCGCCGGCGTCGCCCCTCAGCGCCACCTCGCCGGACAGGCACTCGAAGAGCTCGCCCTGACCGTTGCCCGCCATGCCGGCGATGCCCACCACCTCGCCGGCGAGCACGGTGAGCGACACGTCGGCGAGGGAGACGCCGAAGGGGCGGTCGGAGGGATGGTCGAGATGGTTGATCGCGAGCGCCACGGGGGCGTCGGCGGCGGGAGCGGCGCGCTGGCTCACGGCGGGGACCTCGCCGCCCACCATCGCGGCGGCGAGCGAGGCGGCGGTCTCCGCCTTGGGGTCCACCTCGGCGACGACGCGGCCCGCCCGCATCACCACCGCCCGGTCGCACAGCGCCCGCACCTCCTCGAGCTTGTGGGAGATGTAGAGGACGGTGCGCCCCTCCGCCTTCAACTTACGCAGGGTGACGAAGAGCCGGTCCGCCTCCTGCGGCGTGAGCACCGAGGTCGGCTCGTCCATGATGACGAGGGTGGGGTTCTGCAGCAGGCAGCGCACGATCTCGATGCGCTGGCGCTCGCCCACCGAGAGGTCCGCGACGAGGGCGCCGGGGTCGAGCGGCAGCCCGTAGTCCTCTGAAAGGGTGCGGGCGCGGGCGGCGAGGCCCGACATCTTCTCCTCACCGAGCACCAGGGCGATGTTCTCGGCGACGGTGAAGGCCTCGAACAGCGAGAAGTGCTGATGCACCATGCCGATGCCGAGGCGGCGGGCGAGCCGCGGCTCGGTGAGGGCGACGTTCTCGCCCTTCCAGGCGATGCCGCCGCTGTCGGGCTGCAGCGCGCCGAACAGCATCTTCACGAGAGTGGACTTGCCCGCACCGTTCTCGCCGAGGAGGGCGACGATCTCGCCTTCGCCGAGCCGGATCGAGATCCCGTCGCAGGCCGTCAACGCGCCGAATGTCTTGGTGAGGCGGTCGGTCGAAAGAAGTGTGTCGCGGTTCATCCGCAGGCCCGTCCTCCCGTGTCACGCGCGGCGCGAGCTAAGCGGATTCTCGGCGCGCCGTCACGCTCGCATGCAAGTCGCGCTCCACCGCGCCCTCGGGCGAGGAGGCGGGCGCGACGAGGAGGGCGGGGCCGAGAAAGGGGTAGCGCGCGAGGAGCGGGCCGAGGACGTCGGCGCTGAGGATCGCGCGGATGGTGTCGGCGACGGCGGCGGTCAGCGTGCCGTGCTCGCCGCGCCGGGCGAGGAGGCTCATGGTGCGGGAAAAGCGCCCGCGCGGCATGGGCGCGATGTGGAGGGCGTCGAGCCGGGCCGCCTCCTGGGCGAGGCAGAGCGGGGTGGTGAGGCTCCAGCCCATGCCCGCCGCCACCGCCGCGAGCTGGCCGGTGGCGGTGTCGAACTCGGCGTGAAAGGGCAGCTCCAGGCCGAGGCGGGTGAGCTGGCGCTCGATCTGGCGTCCGATCGCCGAGCGCTGCGAATAGCGCACGAAGGGCCGGGCGGCGAGGCGGGCGAGGTCGACGGCTTCGCCTGCGTCGTCGGGGGCCTGGTCGCGGGCGAAGACGAGCACGAACGGCTCGGTGACGAGGGCGTGGTGCTCGAGCCCCTCCACCCCGTCGAGCTCGCCGGAGGCGCTCACGATCATGTCCACCTGGTGGCTGAGGAGGGCGGCTTGGTGGTCGGGCGAGATGCCGGACCAGATGCGCCACCGGTCCGCCGCATGGGCCATGCGCGAGACGAGCGCCGGCCCGACGGTGTTCGCGACGCTCTCGGCCATCGCAAGGGTCAGCGAGGCCGGCCGCCCCGTGCCGCCGGCGACGGCGAGGAACGCGTCGCTCGCCGCCGCGATCAGCGCCGCGCCCCGGTCGCGCAGGACGGCGCCGGCCGGCGTCAGCCCGATGGGGCGCTGGTTGCGGTCGAAGAGGGCGACGCCCGCCGCCTCCTCCAAGGTCGCGATCGCCTGCGAGACGCTCGACTGGGTGAGGCCGAGGCGCCGGCCGGCCGCCGTCATCCCGCCCGCGTCGGCGACGGTGAGGAAGATGCGAATCGCGCGAATGTCGAAAGCGGCGGGCAGGTCCATCGCGCAAGCATCGCCCGGCCGGGCCCGCGCTGCAACGACCGGGCCAAGGCGGGTGCGACACAGCTGCACTTTCAGTGCATGGCGGCTGGTCTACGCCCTGCATTGCTTCATCCTGCCGCGCTCTTCTATGAGACGGCATTCGGAGTGATACGAAAGTCAGGAAGACGTGGCAGGTGAAGAGCTGACCCTCGATAGCGTGGAGGATGCGATCGCGGCGGTGGCCCGCGGGGAACTCGTGGTTGTCGTCGACGATACGGATCGGGAAAACGAGGGCGACCTCATCATGGCCGCCTCCAAGGCGACCCCCGAGACGATGGCGTTCATGATCCGCCACACGAGCGGCATCATCTGCGCACCGATGAGCGTGGAGCGGGCCGAGACGCTGAACCTCCCGCCGATGGTGGCGAACAACATCGACCCGATGCGCACCGCCTTCACCGTGTCGGTCGACTATAAGATCGGCATGACGACGGGCATCTCCGCCCAGGAGCGCAACAACACCGTGCGCGCCCTCGCCAACAACAACGCCCACGACCGCGACTTCCTGCGCCCCGGCCACGTGTTTCCGCTGATCGGGCGGGAAGGCGGCGTCCTGACCCGCTCCGGCCACACCGAGGCGGCGATCGACCTCGCGACCCTTGCCGGGCTCGAGCCGGTGGGCGTGCTCGCCGAGGTGGTCAACGACGACGGCACGGTGCAGCGCCTGTCGGAGCTCGTGCCCTTCGCCCGCGAGCACGGGCTGAAGATCGTCTCCATCGAGGACCTCATCTCCTACCGCATCCGTCGCGAGACGTTCGTGAAGGCGGTGCGCGAGGAGACGATGCTCGTCGGCGGCCGCGAGGCGGTGGTGAGGGTCTATGAGACGCCGTTCGACGAGATGCAGCACGTGGTGGCGATCTTCGGCGACCTCGGCGACGGAATGAGCGTGCCGGTGCGTATCCATCGCGAGCAGCCGGTGACGGACCTCTTCGGCCGCACCAGCGGGGCGCGCACCTGGGTGGAGACGGCGGTGAGCAAGCTCGCGGGTCGGCCGTGCGGCGTGCTCGTCCTCTTGCGCACGGCGCGGGTGGACGACTTCGAGGGCCGCGTGGTGGACCACGCCGACGGCGAGCGCCACGCGAGCGCCCTGGTGCGGCGTCGGCGCTGGCGCGACGTCGGCGTCGGCGCGCAGATCCTGCGCGATCTCGGCGTGCGCTCGATCATGGAGATCGCCTCGCACGAACGCGCCTATGTCGGCCTCACCGGCTTCGGCATCCAGGTGGAGGGCACCATCCTCACCGAGGGGTGAAAGGGGTGAGGCGCGCGAGCGAGCGGGAGGCGCCGGGCGAACCCGACGCCCGTCGCGACGTCAGGACATGATGAGGCCGCCGTCGACGTTGATCGTCTGGCCGGTGATGTAGGCGGCGGCATCGGAGGCGAGGAAGGTCACGAGGCCGGCGACGTCCTCGCCGGTGCCGGCGCGGCCCATCGGAATGTTCTTCACCCACTCGGCCATCAGTTCGCCGGGCTTATAGTCGCCGAGGAGCTTGCCCCAGGCGCTGTCGTTGTAGGCCCACATGTCGGTGTCGATGATGCCGGGGCAGATGGCGTTGACCGTGATGCCTTCCTTCGCCACCTCCTTGGCGAGGCTCTGGGTGAGGCCCATCACGCCGAACTTCGAGGCGGCGTAGTGGGGGGTGTAGATGAACCCCTCGCGCGCCTGGCCCGAGGCGGTGTTGATGAGGCGGCCGCCGCGGCCCGCCTTGCGCATGCGGGCGATCGCTTCCTGGCAGGCGAGGAAGACGCCGGTGGTGTTCACCTCGAGCACCTTGCGCCATTCCGACTCGGTCAGCTCCTCCACCTTGGCGATGGTGATGATGCCGGCGTTCTGGAAGGCGATGTCGACGGGGCCGAAGGCCGCCTCGGCGGCGTCGAACAGGGCGGCGACCTCCGCCTTGCGGGTGACGTCGGCGGTGAAGCTCTTCGCTTTGCCGCCGGCGGCGACGATCTTGTCGGCGACGGGGCTCGCGTCCTCGTTGGCGCTCACCATCACGCTGGCGCCCTCGCGGGCGAAGGCTTCGGCGACGGCCGCTCCGAGCCCCCGGCTGCCGCCGGTGATGACCACCGTCTTGTTGGCGAATCGCGTCATTCTATTCCTCCCTTCGGGGTGTGGATCGGCACGGCCGCGTCAGTCGCTGAGGAGCGCCGCGGCGGTGTGGTTGTCGGTGACGAGCACGGTGAGGTAGCGGCCGAGCATCGCGGCGCGGATCGCCGCGACCTTCCGTAGCCCGCCCGCCACCGCGACGATGCGCGGGATTCTCGCGAGCTCGGGAAGATCGATGCCGATGATGCGCCCGTCGATCGTGGAGCGGACCTGCCGTCCCTCGGCGTCGAAGAAGCGCAGCCCCATGTCGCCGACGGCGCCGAGCGCGGCGAGGGCGGCGCGCTCGGCGGGAGTGGGGCGATTGCCCGAGTCGGCGATCATCGGGGAGGGCTCCAGCGCACCGATGCCGACGAGCGCCAGGGTGACGTCGGCGAACTGGGCGAGCGTCTCGCGCACATAGGGCTCGGCCATCAAGATGGCGCGCCCTTCGGCCGATCGGGTGAGGCCGGGGGCGGCGAGGAGATGGGGCGTCGCGCCGGTGATCTGGGCGAGGCGGATCGTTAGGTGATTGGCATGCTTTTCGACCGCCGGGTTGCCGGTGCCGCCGAGGAGCTGGATGACGCGGTCGGCCGGCGCCTGGGGCGGCTGCAGGTTGTCCACCATGCGTAGCAGCGAGGCGCTCCAGGAGGAGAGGCCGATCACCTCGTCGCGGGCGAGCGTGGTGCGCACATAGTGGGCAGCCGCGGCACCGAGGGCCGACAGGATCGAATCCTCGCTCGCCTCGTCGGCCTCCACCACCACCGCCTCGGCGAGGCCGTAGCGCTGCCGCAGCGCCGCTTCGAGATCGAAGAAGGTGCCGCGCGGCGTGTTGATGGTGATGCGGACGATGTCCTCTTCCTGGGCGCGCTTCAGGAGGCGAGAGACGGTCGCCTGCGAGACGTTCAACTCGCCCGAAATCGCCGACTGGGTGTGCCGCTCCTGGAAATAGAGCTGGGCGACGCGCGCCATCAGACGGAGGTCGTGCAGCTTGGCCATCAGCCCGGCGTCCGGGGCCCGCGAGCGGGCGCTGTTGCAGTGCACAAGAAATTTGCCACTTGACGCAAAATCCCGCAGATCTTAGCGTTGAATAACGATCCAGTATTGAATAAATATTCAGGACGCTCTCATGTCAATAGCGCAGGCCCACCCGCCCGAGACCGGACCCGCCAATTTCGCGTTCCTGAACGCCGACGAGCTCGCCGCCGAGGCGAAGGTCGTGCGTCGCAACGTGCTCACCACCATCCAGGCGGCCGGCATCGGCCATGTCGGCGGCGACATGTCGGTGACGGACATTCTCGTGACGCTGTTCTTCGGCGTCATGAAGCTCGACCCGGCGCACCCCGACATGGTGGACCGCGACCGCTTCATCCTCTCCAAGGGCCACTGCGCGGCCTCGCTCTATTCGGTGCTGGCGCGGCGCGGCTTCATCGAGGAGAGCGCGCTCGCAACCTTCGCGAAGCCCCTTTCGGCCCTCAACGGCCACCCGAACCGGCGCAAGGTGCCGGGGGTGGAGGCGAACACCGGCCCGCTCGGCCACGGCCTGCCGATCGCCGTCGGCACCGCCATCGGCGCCGGCATCCGCGGGCTCGACTATCGCGCCTTCGTGGTGACCGGCGACGGCGAGCTCCAGGAGGGTTCCAACTGGGAGGCCGCGATGTACGCCGGCCACCGCAAGCTGTCGAACCTCACCGCCATCGTCGACCGCAACCGCCTGCAGCAGGGCGCCCGCACCGCCGACACCAACGAGCTCTCCCGCCTCGGCGACAAGTTCGACGCGTTCGGCTGGGAGGTGCGCGAGATCGACGGCCACGACTACACCCAGCTGCTCGACGCGCTCGGCCGGCCGGGCGAGGGCAAGCCCGTGTTCGTGCTCGCCAACACCACCAAGGGTCGCGGCGTGTCGTTCATGGAGGACCGGGTGGAGTGGCACCACAAGGTGCCGAGCGACGCCGAGGTCGTCGAGGCGCTGAAGGAGCTCGCATAACATGGCCGACACGATCGCGCTCGCCGAGACCTACGACTGTCGCAAGGCATTCGCCGAGGCGCTGCAGGATCTCGCGCGCCAGGACGGGCGGATCGTCGCCGTGTGCAACGATTCGGTCTCGTCCTCGAACCTCAAGGGGTTCCAGCAGGAATTTCCCGATCGCCTCGTCAATGTCGGCATCGCCGAGCAGAACATGGTGGGCGTCGGGGCGGGTCTCGCGAACGCCGGGCTGATCCCCTTCGTCTGCTCCGCCTCGCCCTTCCTCACCGGCCGCTCGATGGAACAGGTGAAGGTCGACGCCGCCTACAACGGCTATCACATGGTATTGTGCGGCATGAGCCCCGGCATGGCCTATGGCGAGCTCGGCCCCACCCACCATTCGATCGAGGATCTCGCCTGGATGCGGGCGATCCACGACCTCACGGTGCTGGTGCCCGCCGACCCGTTCCAGACCGACGCCGCGGTGCGCTGGGCGGCGGCGACCGATGGGCCCGTCTTCATGCGCGTCGGCCGCTTCAAGGTGCCGGCGGTGTCGAAGGAAGGCGAGGGCTTCGAGGTCGGCCGCGCCGACGAGCTCGTCTCCGGCGACGACGTGGCGCTCATCGCCACCGGGACGCTCGTCTCGCGTGCCGTGGAGGCGGCGGAGATCCTGAAGGGAGAGGGCATTGCCGCCCGCGTCCTCAACATCTCCTCGCTCGCGCCGATCGATACCGCGGCGGTGATCCGTGCCGCCAAGGAGACCAAGGGGATCGTCACCGCCGAGGAAGGGGTGCCGAGCGGCGGTCTCGGCGGTGCGGTCGCCGAGATCGTGGTGCAGAGCCATCCCGCCAAGATGAAGATCCTCGGTGTCGACGAGTTCGCGCCGACGGGCGACGCGGCGTTCCTTCTCAATCACTTCGGCCTCAACGCCGAAGGCATTGCGAAGGCCGCCCGCGAGCTGGTGGCCTGACACTATGGCGGCCGATCTCATCCTCGCGATCGACCAGGGCACATCCTCCACCAAGTGTCTGCTGGTCGGCTCCGACGGGGATGTCGTCGACAGCGCGACCGCGCCGCTCGCCGAGAGCTGCCCGCGGCCGGGCTGGGTGGAGCAGGACCCCGAAGGGGTGTGGCGCTCCGTCGCCGAGGCCGTCGCGGCGCTGATGGCGCGGCACGATCCGAAGCGCGTCGCCGCCGTGGGCCTCGCCAACCAGCGCGAGTCGCTTCTCCTCTGGGAGAAGGCGACGGGGGAGGCGATCTCGCCGCTTCTATCCTGGCAGGATCAGCGCACGGCCGATCTCGCCCATCGGATCGGCACCGCGCGAGTGCGCGAGCGGGTGCGCACCCTGTCGGGCCTGCCGCTCGACCCGATGTTCTCCGCCCTCAAGGCGCGCTGGCTGCTCGACGCCTACGATCCGGACCGGACCCGGTCGAAGGCCGGCGAGCTCGCGCTCGGGACCGTCGATTCGTGGCTTCTCGCCAAGCTCGGCGGCCGCCACGTCGTGGAGATCGGCAACGCCTCGCGCACCCAGCTCCTCGACACCGCCAACGGGGTGTGGTCGGAGGAGCTCGCCGACATCTTCGGCGTGCCGATGGCGGCGCTGCCCGAGGTGCTGCCCTCCACCGGGCCGTTCCCGGCGGTGACGGGGCTCGCCCCGCTCCTCGACGGGACGCCACTCCTCGCCGTCCTCGGCGATTCCCACGCCGCGCTCTTCGGCCACGGCGTGCGCGCGCCGGGCGCCGTCAAGGCGACCTACGGCACCGGCTCCTCGGTCATGGGCCTGATCGGGCCGGCGACGGAGGAGTTCGACCGCGGCACCTGCCTCACCGTCGCCTGGCAGATCGAGGGGGCGCCGCCTTCGCTCGCCGCCGAAGGCAACATCCGTTCTTCGGGCTCCACCTTCCGCTGGCTCGCCGACGTCTTCGGCCTCTCCGTCGACGCCCTGATCGAGGAGGCGCTCGCTGCCGCCCCGAGCGGCGTGTCGCTGGTGCCCGCCTTCAACGGCCTCGGGGCACCCTATTGGGACGACGGCGCGACGGCGCTGATCGCCGGCTTCAAGCTCGGCACTCCGCGCGCCGCGATCCTGCGGGCGGGGGTGGAATCGATGCCGCACCAGGTCGCCGACGTGGTCGCCTCGGTGGAGCGCACCATGGGCGCGCGGGTGGAATCGCTCCACGCCGACGGCGGGCCGTCCACCAACGACGGCCTGATGCAGCTCCAGGCCGACCTTGCCGGATGCGAGGTGGTCCGACCCAAGATCACCGCGCTGTCGGGCTACGGCGCGGCCCGTCTCGCCGGCGTCGCCGCCGGCATGTTCCCGCTCCTCGGTGGCAACGGCGTGGTGGAGCGCACCTTCACCCCGGCGCTTGCCGCCGACGCACGCGAGGCGCGGCGGGACGAGTGGCATGCGGCGGTCGCCCGCGCCACGAGCCCCGCCGCGACCGACTCACAATCTGAGACCGACTCACAATCCGAAACCACTCCGACACCGCGCGCCGTGCGCGTCGTCGGCGCCTGACGTCCCTGGGGGAATTCATGACGACCGAGGCCGCCAGCACCACGCCGGAACGCTCCAGCCGTCCCTTCCGCCTCGCCTTCGACGGCGGCGTGCTCGGCCCGCTCGTCGGGCTGGTGCTCCTGTGCGTCGGCTTCTCGTTCGCGTCCGAATATTTCCTGTCGGTGCGCAACGCCATCAACATCCTCGATCAGGTGACGGTGCTCGGCATCCTCGCCATCGGCATGACGCTCGTCATCATCATCGGCGGCATCGACCTGTCGGTCGGCTCCGTGCTCGCCTTCTCGATGATGATGATGGGCTGGCTCTACCAGTTCGGCGGGGTGCCGCTGCCCATCGCCATGGTGCTCGGCATCCTGACGGGCGCCGCCTGCGGCCTGGTCTCCGGATGCCTCATCACCTTCGCCAAGCTGCCCGCCTTCATCGCGACCCTCGCGATCATGTCGATCGCCCGCGGTCTCGCCAACATCCTCACCGACGGGCGCCAGGTGGTGGGCTATCCGGACTGGTTCACCAATCTCGCCACGGTGCGCCATTTCGGCTTCCTGTCGGTGACGGTGGCGCTGTTCATCGTGCTGATGGTGATCGCCGGCATCTTCCTGCGCTACCGGGCGACGGGGCGGAACCTCTTCGCCATCGGCGGCAGCGCCGAGGTGGCGCGCCTCGCCGGCATCGACGTGCGCAAGTACACGCTCGTCACCTACACCATCGCCGGCGCGCTCGCCGGCGTCGCGGCGGTGACGCTCGCCGCCCGCCTCAACTCCTCGCAGCCCTCCGCCGGTCTCGGCATCGAGCTCGACACCATCGCGGCCGTCGTCATCGGCGGCGCGAGCCTCGTCGGCGGCGTCGGCTCCATCGCCGGCACGCTCATCGGCGTGCTGATCATCGGCGTCTTGCGCAACGGCCTCAACCTCGTCGGCGTCTCGCCCTTCTTCCAGATGGTCGTGATCGGCGCCGTGATCGCGCTCGCCGTCGCCTTCGACACGATGAGCCGCAACAAGAACTGATCCCGCGACGGCCCGACGGCCGCGGGATCTTCCAGAAACTGAGCATCCAGGGAGGATCACATGCTCAAATCCACTCGCATCGCTTTCGCCGGTGCCGTGATGGCCGGCACCATGGCCATCGGCGCCGCCCAGGCCCAGGACGACCTCACGGTCGGCCTCGCCGTGGCCAACCTGCAGGCCGACTTCTTCAACCAGATCAAGCAGTCGGTGGAGAAGGAAGGCGACAAGCTCGGCGTCGAGATCATCACCGTGGATGCCGGCGGCGACTCCGCCCGCCAGGTGAGCCAGATCCAGGACCTCATCACCCGCGACGTCGACGCCATCATCTATATTCCGGCCGGCGCCACCGCCGCCTCGGTGCCGGTGAAGGCCGCCCGCGAGGCCGGCATCCCCGTCGTCGCCGTGGACCGCAACCCGCCGGACGCGCCGGGTGACACCTTCATCGCCACCGACAGCGTCGCCGCCGCCGAGACCCTCGGCAACTGGGTGTGCAAGCAGACCGGCGGCAAGGGCCGGCTCGCCGAGATCCAGGGCCAGATCGGCACCACGCCGCAGATCGACCGCGACGAGGGCTTCGACAAGGCGCTCGCCAACTGCGCCGGCATCGAGCGCGTGGCCCAGCAGGCCTCGAACATGTGGATGCAGGACGAGGGCTTCAACATCGCCCAGGCGATGATCCAGCGCGATCCTGGCATCACCGTCTTCTGGGGTCAGGCCGACGCACTCGCCCTCGGCGCCGCCCAGGCCGCCAAGGTCGGCAACCTCGGCGACGTCATCGTGGTGGGCTTCGACGGCGACGTCGCGGGCCTCGAGGCGGTCAAGTCCGGCACCCTCGACGCCACCATGACGCAGCAGACCCAGCTGATGGGCCGCATGGCGCTCGCCTCGGCGATCAAGCTCGCCAACGGCGAGGAGGTTCCCGCCGAGCAGCTCCAGGAAGCGACCCTCACCACCGCCGACAATGTCGAGCCGTTCCTGAAGGAACATCCCTGATCGACACCGGCGGGCGGGACGAAATTCCCGCCCGCCGTCCCCCGGCCGCGGCCGGGTGAGGATCGCAACGCCATCTCGCAAGAAAGGGCCACCGTGAGCGCCGAGGCAGTCGCCATGACCGAGACGCCGCCGATCACGGCAACGGGCCTCTCGATCCGCAACATCACCAAATCCTTCGGGCCGGTGCGCGTGCTCGAGGGCATCGATCTCGACATCCGGCCCGGCGAGTGCGTCGCCGTGCTCGGCGAGAACGGGGCCGGCAAGTCCACCCTTTCGGCGATCATCGCCGGCGTCATTCCGCCGTCCTCCGGCGAGATGACGTGGAACGGCGCGCCCTACGCGCCGCGTTCGCCCGCCGAGGCGCTGAGCCACGGCATCGGCCTGATCCACCAGGAGATGCGGCTCCTGCCGGAGCTCTCCATCGCCGAGAACGTCTTCGTCGGCCGGCTGTTGATGAAGAACGGCCGCATCGATCGGCGCGAGATGAACCGCCGCGCGGAAGTGCAGCTGCGCCGGCTCGGCCTCGATATTCCGGCGACCACCAAGGTGAAGGCGCTGCGCGTCGCCGCGCAGCAGCAGGTGGAGATCGCCAAGGCGTTGACGCTCGAGGCGAGCCTCCTGATCTTCGACGAGCCCACCGCCGCGCTCGGCGGGGAGGAGACTGACCGCCTGTTCGAGCAGATCGACCGGCTGAAGGCGGAGGGCGTCTCCTCGGTCTACATCTCCCATCGCCTCGAGGAGATCGCGCGCGTCGCCGACCGCATCGCCGTGCTGCGCGACGGAGCGCTCGTCGCCGTCCACGACACCGCCGACGTTCCCGTGCGCCAGCTCGTGGAGGAGATGGTCGGGCGCAGCGTCGAGCGGCTTTTTCCCGACATTCCCGCCCCGACGGGGCCGGAGGTGCTCGCCGTCGACGGCCTCACCGGCGCGCAGAACGACTTCCGCGACATCAGCTTCTCGGTGCGGGCGGGGGAGATCTTCGGCATCGCCGGCATCGTCGGCGCCGGGCGGACGGAGCTGGTGCGGGCGATCGCCGGCATCGACCCGCTCGCCGCCGGCACCGTGCGGCTCGCCGGCGAGGCGGTGACGCTCACCTCGCCGCGCGACGCGCTCGACGCCGGCATCGTGATGGTGCCGGAGGACCGCAAGGGCCAGGGCCTGCTCCTCGGCATGCCGATCGCCGACAACGTCGCCGTGGGCAACTTCGACCTCGTGGGCAACGCCGGCTGGGTGAGGCCCTCGCAGACGCGCGCCTTCGGCGCCCAGGCGATCGATTCGATGGGCGTGAAGGGCACTCCCGAGCAGCTCGTCGGCCGCCTGTCGGGCGGCAACCAGCAGAAGGTGATCATCGCCAAGTGGCTCGCCCGCTCGCCCCGCCTCGTCATCATGGACGAGCCGACGCGGGGCGTGGACGTCGGCGCCCGCGCGCAGATCTACGAGGCGATCGCCGAGCTCGCCCAGGCGGGCATGGCGGTGATCGTCGTCTCCTCCGACCTCGACGAGGTGATCGGCCTGTCGCACCGCGTGATGGTGCTCTCGCGGGGGGAGAGCCGGGGCATTCTGGAGCGCGGCGAGGCGACCCACGTCGCCATCATGGAACGCGCCACCACCTGAGCAACGGCGCCGAAGCGCCCACGGGAAACGTGATCATGGACCTCTTCGATCTTTCCGGCGACATCGCCTTCGTGACCGGCGCGGGATCGGGCATCGGCCAGGCGATCGCCATCGGCCTCGGCAAGGCGGGCGCCGACGTCGCCTGCCTCGACCGGGCGGGCAGCGCGGGTCTCGGCGAGACCGTCGCCGCCGTCGAGGCCGCCGGCCGGCGCGCTGTCGCCATCGAGGCGGATGTGCGCGACAAGACGGCCGTGGAGGCCGCCGTCGCCCGCACCGAGGCCGAGCTCGGCCCGCTGACGACGGCGGTGAACGCCGCGGGCATCGCCAACGCCACCGCCGCGGAGGAGATGCCGGAAGAGCAGTGGCGCACCATGCTCGACATCAACCTCACCGGCATCTTCCTCTCCTCCCAGGCGGAGGGGGCGGCGATGCTCAAGAACGGGCGCGGCTCCATCGTCAACATCGCCTCGATGTCGGGCTCGATCGTCAACCGCGGGCTCCTGCAGGTGCACTACAACACCTCCAAGGCCGGCGTGATCCATCTGACGAAGAGCCTCGCCATGGAGTGGGCTCAGAAGGGCATCCGGGTGAACGCGATCAGCCCCGGCTACACGCTGACACCGATGAACCTGCGCCCCGAGGTCGCCGAGCAGCGCAAGATCTTCGAGGACACCACGCCGATGGGGCGGATGGCGGAGGTCGACGAGATGGTCGGCCCGGCGATCTTCCTCTCCTCCAAGGCGGCGAGCTTCGTGACCGGCGTCGACCTTCTGGTGGACGGCGGCTTCGTGTGCTGGTGATCCCGCGTATGATCCGGCGCCGGAGCGCCGGATCGGTTCGCCCCGCTCAGAGGGGCGGATAGTCTCAGAGGGCCGGATAGTCGGTGTAGCCCTCGGCGCCGCCGCCGTAGAAGGTGGCGCGGTTGTAGGGGTTGAGCGGCGCGGCCTGCTTGAGCCGTTTCGGCAGGTCCGGATTGGCGATGAAGTGGCGGCCGAAGGCGACGGCGTCGGCGGCGCCGCGTTCCACCACCCCCTCGGCGCTCTCGCGGGTGAAGTTGCCCGCGGTGATCAGCACGCCCGGCCAGAGCGGGCGGAAGAGGTCGGCCGCGGACGGGGTGTCCTGATGGTCGACCTCCGCCTGGCCGGCACCGGAGGCGCGCGGCTCGATGAAGTGGACGTAGGCGAGGCCGAGCGGCGCGAGCTTTTCCACGAGATGAGTATAGAGCGGCATCGGGTCCGGCTCGCCGGAGCCGTTCGCGACGCCGAAAGGAGAGAGGCGGATGCCCACCCGGTCGCCGCCGATCGCGGCGACGATGGCCTCGGTCACCTCGAGCGGCAGGCGGCAGCGATTTTCGATGGACCCGCCGTAGCGGTCGGTGCGCTGGTTGCTCGCCGACTGCATGAACTGCTCGAGGAGGTAGCCGTTGGCGGAGTGGATCTCGACGCCATCGAAGTCCGCGGCGAGGGCGTTGCGGGCGGCTTGCGCGTAGGCCTCGACGAGGACGGGCAGCGCCTCGGTGGGGATCGCCTCCGGTGTTTCGAACGGCACCCGCTCGAAGTCGGCGGTGAGCGCCATGCCGCTCGGCGGGGCGATCGCCGAGGGCGCCTTCGGCAGCCCTCCGTCGGGCTGCACCGAGGAGTGGGAGATGCGGCCGACGTGCCAGAGCTGGCAGACGATGAGGCCGCCCTTGTCGTGCACGGCGTCGGTGACGGCGCGCCAGCCCTCCACCTGCGCGGCGGAGTGGATGCCGGGGGTGGCGGGCATGCCCTGGCCTTCCGGCACCACCTGCGTCGCCTCCGAGATGATGAGCCCGCCTTCGGAGGCGCGCTGGGCGTAATATTCGGCCATCAGCGGCGTCGGGATGTTGCCGGGGCGGGCGGCGCGCATGCGGGTGAGGGGAGCCATCACCACGCGGTGGGAGAGCGCCCAGGCGCCGACCTTCAAGGGATCGTAGAGTGTCGTCATCGCTCTTGCTGCCTCGATCTTGGGGGCGCCGCGCGGACGCCCGTGTCGGCGAACACGCTAGTCTGTTCCGGCGACACTTGCTATGGCACCGAACGGCTCGCGGGAGCGACGATGCCGCGCGCGTCGGTGCGGCAAGAGGTGGAGTGGATCGATGGGTGAGGGACGACGGCTGGCGTTCGAGGAGTTCGAGGTCGGGCAACGCTTCGCCAACGGCAGCGTGACCCTGACGAGCGAGATGGTGAAGACGTTCGCCGCCGCCTACGACCCGCAGCCTTTCCACCTCGACGAGACGGCGGCCGAGGCGAGCGTCTTCGGCGGCCTCGCGGCGAGCGGGTGGCACACGGCGGCCCTCACCATGCGCATGCTGGTCGACGGCGGCGCCCCGATCGACGGCGGCATCATCGGGGTGGGCGGGGAGATCGCCTGGCCGCGCCCGACGCGCCCCGGCGACACGCTTCGCGTGGAGAGCGAGGTGGTGGAGATCATCCCTTCCCGCTCCAAGCCAATGCAGGGCCTCGTGGTGATGCAGGCGGAGACCTTCAATCAGCGCGACGAGGTGGTGCAGCGCCTGACGGCGAAGCTCGTGGTGAGGCGTCGCACCGCGCCCTGACACGCCCTCGACCCGAGCCCTGATGCCGGCGGCTGCCGCCGATCCGGGCGCCGCCATGCTCAGCGAGACGGCAGGGAGAGGGGGAGGGCGGGGGTGTCCTTCACCGTCGATACCACGATGCGGGACTGCACGTCGCTGACGAGGTCGCCGGCGAGCAGCTTGTCGCGCAGAAAGACGTCGTAGGCTTTGATGTCGGTGGTCACGACCTTGATGAGATAGTCCACCGCCCCGGTGACGCGCTCGCAGATGACCACCTCGGGCCATCCCATCACCAGGGCGTCGAAGGTGGACATGTTCTCCCGGCTCGGCATCGCAAGCTTCACGAAAGCATACGAGGTGAAGCCAAGACCCACCGCCTCGCGATCCACGGTGGCGATGATGGCGGTGATGATGCCGGCGTCCTTCATGCGCTTGATGCGTCGCCAGCACGGCGTCTGGCTGAGCCCGACCGTGCTCGCGATGTCGCCGACCGATTGGCCGGCGTCGAGCTGCATGGCGGTCAAAATTTTGAGGTCCATCGGATCGAGCAAAAATTTTTCAGAAGTGAGCGTCACATCGGAACCATTTTGCGCCTGCGTGCCGTTTAGAACTGAAAATAGCATGGAAAGTTCGAGGCTTAGAGAACAATTATTGAGCACAATTGGCGACTCGGGGAGAACGGCCATGACGCGCAACGTGAGCCTGAGCGACAAATACGATCTCGACCGTGGCCGGGTGTACATGACCGGCATCCAAACCTTGCTGCGCATCGCCATCGATCAGCGGCGGATGGACGAGGCGGCGGGTCTCAAGACGGCGGGCTTCTTTTCCGGCTATCGCGGCTCGCCGCTCGGCGGCGTCGATCAGGAGCTGATCCGCAACAAGAAGCGGCTCGATCCGCTCGACATCCATTTTCAGCCGGGCGTCAACGAGGAGCTCGGGGCGACCGCCGTGTGGGGCACGCAGAAGGTGGGGCTCCACGGCAAGGGCTCCGACTACGACGGCGTGTTCGGCATCTGGTACGGCAAGGCGCCGGGCGTCGACCGCGCCGGCGACGTGCTGCATCAGGCGACCGCCTCGGGCACCGCGCGCTACGGCGGTGCGCTCGCCCTCTGTGGCGACGATCTTCTCGCCAAGTCGTCCATCCTGCCGGCGCAGTCGGAATTCGCGCTGCAGCACTTCGAGATGCCGTTCTTCAACCCGGCCGACCTCCAGGACGTGCTCGACTACGGCCTGCACGGCCTCGCGCTGTCGCGCTTTGCGAGCAACTGGACCGGCATTCTGTGCGTCGCCGACACGATGGACGCCTCGGGCCTCGTCTCGGTCGACCCGGAGCGCCTTTCCTTCGTCTTTCCGGAGAGCGCCGACCCGCGGCGCGACCACGACCTCAACCGCACCTTCCTCCTCGGCAACCGCCTCGAGACGGAGCGCCTGTTGCGCGACGTGCGCCTTCCCGCCGTCACCGCCTATGTGCGGGCGAACGGGCTCGACGGCGTCGCCTTCGGCGACGAGCGGGCCGCCCGCATCGGCTTCGTCGCCACCGGTAAGGCCTATCGCGACCTGTTGCAGGCCTTCGCGCTCCTCGGCATCGACGAGGAGCGGGCGAAGGCGCTCGGCCTCGCCGTCTACAAAGTCGCGATGCCCTGGCCGCTCGACACCGAGACCCTCGTCCGCTTCGCCCGCGGCAAGGAAAAGCTCGTGGCGGTGGAGCACAAGCGCCCCTTCCTGGAGCCGCAAATCAAGGAAGCGCTCTATCACGTTCCCGAGGGCCGCCGCCCCGAGGTGTGGGGCAAGCGCCGGCCGGACGGCGAGCATTTCCTGTCCGACGTTCTGGAACTGCGCCCGCAGGACCTCGTGCAGGCGCTGATGAGCGTGATCCCCGGCGCGCAGGAGGACGAGGGGATGCGCCGCGTCGCGATGGCGATGGTGGAGCGCACCGCCTGGGCCGCCGGCCACGCCGAGGCGAGCCAGCGCTCGGCCTATTTCTGCTCCGGCTGCCCCCATTCCACCTCCACCAAGGTGCCGGAAGGGTCGCGGGCGCTGCCCGGCATCGGCTGCCACGCGATGACCGAGATCAACGGCAACACCACCGACGGGCAGATCGCCATGGGCGGCGAGGGCGTGCCGTGGGTGGGCCAGGCCCCCTTCAGCCGCGACCGCCACGTGTTCGTGAACATGGGCGACGGCACCTACTATCACTCCGGCATTCTCGCGATTCGCCAGGCCGTCGCCGCGAATGTGCCGATCACCTACAAGATCCTCTACAACGACGCCGTGGCGATGACCGGCGGCCAGCCGCACGACGGGCCGTTGACGGTGCCGATGATCGCCCGCCAGCTCGCCGCCGAGGGGGTGGAGCGGATCGTCGTCGTGTCCGAGCGGCCGGAGCTCTACGAGGGGCGGCGCGATCTCGGCCACGGCGTGCCCGTCCACCACCGCGACGAGCTGATGCCGATCGAGCGCGAGCTCGCCGACTACGAAGGCGTCTCGGCGATCGTCTACGATCAGACCTGCGCCGCCGAGAAGCGCCGCCGCCGCAAGAAGGGGGCTTATCCGGACCCCGACCGCCGCCTCTTCATCAACGAGCGCGTCTGCGAGGATTGCGGCGACTGCTCGGTCCAGTCCAACTGCATCTCGGTGGAGCCGCTGCCGACGCCGTTCGGCCAGAAGCGGGTGATCAACCAGTCGACCTGCAACAAGGACTTCTCCTGCGTGAAGGGCTTCTGCCCGTCCTTCGCCTGGGTCGAAGGCGCGGCGATCAAGAAAGTCGACACCGTGACGCTCGATGTCGAAGCGCTCGCGGCCGCCTTGCCGGCGCCGACGAAGCCCGACATCGCGGCGACCCACAACGTGCTGATCACCGGCATCGGCGGCTTCGGCGTGACGACGGTGGCCGCGGTGCTCGCGATGGCCGGCCACATCGACGGCATCGCCGCCTCGACGCTCGACATGACGGGCCTCGCTCAGAAGAACGGCCCGGTGACGAGCCATCTGCGCTTCGCCCCCGCCGACACGGCCATTTCGGGTCCGCGGGTGCCGACCGCCTCGCTCGACACCCTCATCGCCTCCGACATGCTCGTCGCCTGCAACGCCGACTCGCTGTCGATGACGGCCTCGGACCGCACCCTCGCCGTCGCCAACACCAAGGTGCAACCGACCGCCGAGTTCGTGATGAAGCGCGTGCTCTCCTTCGACGAGGCGCGGATGACGCGCACTCTGAAAGAGGCGGCGCGCACCTTCGTGCCGGTGGATGCCGCCCATGTCGCCGAGCAGCTCTTCGGCGATCAGATCTTCATGAACATGATGCTCGTGGGCGTCGCCTATCAGGCGGGCGGGCTCCCGTTGAGCGAGGAGGCGATCGTCGAGGCGATCCGCCTCAACGGGGCCGCGGTGAAGCCCAACATCGCCGCCTTCCGGGCGGGGCGCGTGCTCGCCGCCGATCCGGAGCGCATCCGCGCCGCCGTCGGTAGCCGCGCGAAGCTGAAGCCGATGGGGCTCGACGAGCGCATCGACTTCCTCGCCAAGGAGCTCGCAGCCTACCAGGACGCCGCCTATGCGGACCGCTTTCGCGCCGCCATCGCCGCGCTGCGTGAGGCCGACGAGGCGCGCGGCCAGAAGGGTCACCGCCTCACCACCCTCGCCGTCGAGAGCCTCTACAAGGCGATGGCCTACAAGGACGAGTACGAGGTCGCCCGCCTCTATTCCGCGCCCGCCTACTGGGACGCGCTGAAGGCGGAGTTTGAGGACCCCAAGAAGGTGCGCCTGATGCTCGCCCCGCCGATCCTCTCACCGATCGATCCGGCGACGGGGCGACCGAAGAAGCGCGCCTTCGGCCCCTGGGTCTTCCCGCTGCTGCGCCTCATCGCCCACGGCAAGGGCTTGCGCGGCACCCGCTTCGATCCCTTCGGGCGCAGCGAGGAGCGGCGCCACGAGCGCGCGCTGGTGGAGATGGCGTTCGCCGACGTCGCCCGTGCCTGCCGCGAGGTGGGCTCGGCGCCCTACGGGCTCCTGTGCGAGCTTCTGCGCATCCCCTCCACGGTGAAGGGCTACGGCCCGGTGAAGGAGGCGAACCGCGAGGCCGCCCTCAAGAAGCGTCAGGTGCTGCTCGCTCAGCTCGCCGAGGACAGCACGCCGCCGCTCGCGATCGCCGCCGAATAGCGGCCGGCAAGGCAGGCGCAGCCACTCCACGCGGAAGGCGCGGCCGCTCCCCCCCGATGCGCGCGGGCCGTCGCCCCTCCGGTCGGCGCCGGCCGCGTCAGCCGTAAAGGCTCTGCCAGGTCGGGAAGCGGTCGCTCGCGCCGGGGGTCGCCGAATAGACGCCGCGGGCGACGGCGCGGGCGAGCACTGCGGCCGCCGTCGCCGCCAGCGCCACGTGGCCGAGCGGCCTTTCCGGCGCCGCCGCCTTCCCGGTGGAGACGGCGAACAGAGTGTCGCCGTCGAGGAGGGTATGGGACGGGTAGATCGCGAGCGCCAGACCGTCGTGCGCGGCGATCGCGAGGCGGTTCGCCTCGGCGTTCGTCAGCGTTGCGTCTGTGGCGACGATCGCGATCACCGTGTTCTCGCGCGGAAGGGTGCCCGACTTGGTGCGGATGGTGGCGAAGTCGGCGCTCGGCGGGGCGTGGAGGCCGCCGAACTCGCCGTCGACCTCGAACGGGGCGGCGCGGAACCAGGGTCCGTCCGCCGCCGTCACTGAGCCCACCGCGTTCACCACCACGGCCGCGCCCACGGTCGCCGCGCCGCAGCGGGCGGAGGCGGAGCCGAAGCCGCCCTTGAGGCCCGCCGTCATGGCGTTGGTGCCGGCGCCGACGGTGCCGAGACGGCGGTCGGGCGGCCCGTCGAGGGCGGCGGCGAGGCTCGCCGCGCCGAGGGCGCGATAGTCCGGTCGCGGCCCGGCGAGGTCGAACACAATGGCGCCGGGCACGATGGGGACGCGGTGGCCGCGCACCTCGTAGCCGCGGCCCCGCTCGGCGAGGGCGAGTTGCACGCCGTCGGCCGAGGCGAGGCCGAACGCCGAGCCGCCGGAGAGGCAGATGGCATCGACGCCGGGCCCGAGGCGGCCGGGGGCGAGGGCGTCGGTCTCGCGCGTTCCGGGCGCTCCGCCGTGGACGGCGACACCGGCAACGCCCGGCTCTTCCAGGACGAGCGTCGACACCCCGCTCGGTGCGTCGGGATCGGCGGCGTGGCCGAAGCGCACGCCGGGTACATCGAGAATGTGACTCATTCGCCGGCGTGGATCTCGAGGTTCAGCAGGCGGGGGAGGGCCTGCGGCCCCATCAGCCCGGCGGCGAGGATCTGGGCGACCGTCGGGGGCGTGTCGGGGGTGATGCTCAGCGTGATCCGCTTCGGGTCGGTCAGGAAGCTGCGCGTCGCCTCGCTCGTTGCGGCGAGGAGGGCGGGATCGCCGATCGGCTCCAGAAGCGTCGGCAGCATCCCGACGAGCTGCTCCACCAGCGCCTCGCGCGGCACGTTGTTGCGGGTCACGGTCTGGTCGACCAGACGGTCGGCGAAGCCCTCGTCAAGATAGGAGAGGGAGAGGTCGTAGACGACGACGTTCTGAAGCGCCGCGACGAGCACGGCGAAATCCCCGGCGCTCGCCTGGAGGCTCTGCATCAATGGGCCGGTGAGGCCGGACACGGTCGCCTTGAGCGAAAGCTTGCCGAAGTCGGCCGCCGACAGGGTGAGGTCGCGGATCGTGGTGCGGCCGCCGTCGGCCTCCCAGCGGCCCGCCGCCGAGAGGTCGATGTCGAGCGTGTCGTAGCCGAGGGACTGGATCTGGCTGCGGGCGGGCTCGGTCCACATCGCGGTGTCGAAGCGCAGCCCGGTCACCGAGAGGCTGCCGCTGGTGGCCTCGGTGACGTCGCGCTCGTCGACCGTCGCCGAGATGGCGTCGACGATGATGCTGCGCCCCTCGGGGGCCGCGGCGCTGATGCCGCTGACGCTCAGCGTGTCGAAGGAGCCGAGGAGGGCCATCAGCCCGCTCGTCGTGCTGTCGGAGGTCAGCCGCAGCCCGTCGACGGTGAGGGTGTCGACGCTGGAGGTGCTGTCGGTGCCCGCTTCGGTGAGGCGGGTGCCGGAGTAGACCACGCGGTCGGCGATCAGCGTGTTGTCGGCGTCGACGATGCCGCTCGAGATGGTGATCGTGTCGATCGTCATGTCGGTCGTGGCGCCTTCGACGGTGCCGGGGCCGGTGCCCGTGACCCCCTCGATGACGATGGCGGAGCCGGACCGGTCGACGGATTGGGCGGCGAGGTTCTGATAGCCGCCCCGCTCCAGCGCGCCGAGCAGAGCATCGGCCACCACGTTGCCGGTGGCCTCGAATGCGGCGGCCGGCGTGGCGGCGGTGAGGAGGAGGGCGAGGATGACCGAGCGCATGGAACCGTCCTGACGGGAAAATCGCGTCTCCGCGATATGGACCAATCCGGGGGGCTGTCAAAGTGGGCGGCTTGCCCGCGAGGACAAGATGAGGGAACACCCCATCGCCCGGGCCGTTGGTGAACGGCACGCGGGGCGGCAACGAAAGATCGAGGACTGACGTGAATTCACGCTCCCTAGCGGTGGTTCTGGCGGCCGGGAAGGGCACCCGCATGCGCTCCCGGCTCGCCAAGGTGATGCATCCCGTCGGCGGCCTTGCGATGATCGGCCACGTGCTGGCCGCCGCGCGGGCGGCGGGGGTGGGCGATACCGCGCTCGTCGTCGCCCCCGATGCGACGTGGCCGCAGAAGCTCGCCGGCGAGGCCGCCGTCTACGTGCAGAGCGAGGCGCGCGGCACCGCCCACGCGGTGCTCGCCGCCGCCGAAGCGGTTCGACCCGACCACGACGCCGTGGTGGTGCTCTTCGGCGACAATCCGCTGATCACACCAGCGACCATCGCGAGCGTGCTCGCCCGCGTCGAGGAGGGCGCCGACGTCGCCGTCCTCGCCTTCGAGCCGGACGACCCGACGGGGTATGGCCGCGTCCTCCTCGACGAGAGCGGCCGGGTCGCGGCGATTCGCGAGGAGCGCGACGCCACCGAGGAGGAGCGGGCGGTACGCCTGTGCAATTCCGGCGTGATGGCGATCCGCACCGGCGCCCCGTTCGCAGCCCTCGCCGATATCGGCAGCGACAATGCGAAGGGCGAGTTCTATCTGACCGACCTCGTCGCCCTCGGCCGGCAGCGCGGCTTCGACATGGTGTGGCAGCTCGCCGACGCGGAGGAGGTGCTCGGGGTCAACGACCGCGCCCAGCTCGCCGAGGCCGAAGCCGTGTTCCAGCGTCGCGCCCGCAGCAAGGCGCTGGAGGTCGCCACCCTCCTCGCCCCCGCGACGGTGTTCTTCAGCCACGACACGGTGCTCGCCGAGGACGTGACGGTGGAGCCTCACGTGGTGTTCGGCCCCGGCGTGTCGGTGGGCGAGGGGGCGCGGGTGCGCGCTTTCTCACACCTCGAGGGTGCGGTGGTCTCCCCCGGCGCCGTCGTCGGGCCCTACGCGCGGCTGCGGCCCGGCGCCACGATCGGCGCCGACGCCCGCATCGGCAACTTCGTGGAGGTGAAGAACGCCACCATCGCGCCGGGTGCGAAGGTCAATCACCTCTCCTATATCGGCGACGCCACGGTCGGGGCGGGCGCCAACATCGGCGCCGGCACCATCACCTGCAACTATGACGGCGTTCACAAATATCGAACCGAGATCGGGGCCGGCGCGTTCATAGGGTCGAACAGCGCCTTGGTGGCCCCCGTCACCATCGGCGAGTACGCTTTCGTGGGCACCGGCAGCGTCGTCACCGACGACGTGCCGGCCGATGCGCTCGCCATCGGCCGCGGCCGGCAGGTGACCAAGGAAGGCCGCTCGCCGGCTCGCCCCGGTGCCGACAGGTCGGCGAAGAAGGGAAGCTCGTCATGATGAAGGAGACCCTGGAACGGATGCTGAAGCGGCTGTTCGCCGTGCACGCCCACGACCCCGATCCCGCCCGCATGAGCGGTTTCGAGCGGCGCGAGGCGATGGGGGCGATGCAGCCACCTGGACAGGTGCGCGAGGCCGAGCTCGCCGAGGACACCGACTTCGCCCGCGCCGAGGCTGCCGAGGCGATGGCCCGCCCCGACGTCACCATGAAGGACGACTTCGCCGACGATAGCGAGAGCGCCCGCCAGCAGGCCGAATCGGCCAACGAGGTCGACGGCAGCCATCTCGCCGCCGAGCCGGTGGCCGACTTCGTCGACGCCGAGGAAGAGGTGGTTCTCGCCAATCCCCATCCGGCGCCCCATTCCGAGCTCGTCGATGGCAGTGATACCGCGCGCAAGGACGCGATTCGCGCCAACGAGCCCGCCCCCAAGCGCAGCGCGGTCGAGGGCGGGCGCTGACGGCCGCCGCGCGCGAGCGCGGTCGCCGCAGGATCGCCGCCGGTAAGGCGGCGCCTTTGTTCGCGGTCGCGAAATGTAACTCCATGTGAAGGTCCCGCCCCCCAGATTGCTTTATGGAGGTGGGGTCGGCCGCCGTCTCTCGTCGTCGGCTCCGGCCCTTGTGGTGTGCGCGTTTGGGGGAGCCCTATGTGTGGTATCGTCGGTGTCATCGGACCGCGTGAGGCCGGTCCGCTTTTGCTCGATGCCCTGAAACGGCTCGAATATCGGGGCTACGATTCGGCCGGTATCGCCGCCGTCGGCGGCGACGGGACGCTGAGCCGCCGCCGCGCCGCCGGCAAGCTGCGCAACCTCGAGGCCCGGCTCGACGCCGACCCGCTGATCGGCCACACCGGCATCGGCCACACCCGCTGGGCGACCCACGGCGCGCCGACCGAGGCCAACGCGCACCCCCACGTGGCCGCGCCGGTCGCGGTGGTGCACAACGGCATCATCGAGAATTTTCGCGCCCTCCGGGAGAAGATCCTCGCCACCGGCGCGACACTCTCCTCCGACACCGACACCGAGCTCATCGCCCATCTCTTCGCCGCCCGCCTCACCTCCGGCGAGGCGATGAAGGACGCGCTGATGGAAACGCTCGACGAGCTCGAAGGCGCCTACGCGCTCGCCTTCGCCTTCGAGGGCGAGCCGGACCGTCTCGCCGCGGCGCGCTCCGGCAGCCCCCTCGCCATCGGCTTTTCCGCCGACAGCGTGATGATTGGTTCCGACGCCATCGCCCTCGCGCCCTTCTGCGACGAGATCATCTACCTCGAGGACGGCGACGTGGCGATCGTCTCGCCCCATCAGGCCGAGATCTTCGACAGCCACGGCAGGCCCGTGGTGCGGCCGCGGGTGCCGGTGCCGCTCCAGGTGTCGCTCGCCGAGAAGGGGAACTATCGCCACTTCATGGCCAAGGAGATCCACGAGCAGCCCGAGGTGATCGCCCGCACCTTGGGTCATTACATCGACGTCGGCGCCGGCAGCATCCGCGACGACACGATCCCGGTGGACTTTTCCGAGGTGAGCCGGCTGTCGATCACCGCCTGCGGCACGGCCTACTATGCGGGTCTCGTCGCCCGCCACTGGTTCGAGCGTCTCGCGCGGCTGCCGGTCGACCTCGACGTCGCCTCCGAGTTCCGTTACCGCGCCCAGATTCATCCGGCCGACGAGCTGCCGCTCTTCATCTCCCAGTCCGGCGAGACGGCCGACACCCTCGCCTCGCTGCGCGCCTGCAAGGCGGCGGGGCAGCGGCTCGCGACCATCGTCAACGTGCCGACGTCGACGATGGCGCGCGAAGCGAACGTGGTGCTGCCCACGCTCGCGGGCCCCGAGATCGGCGTCGCCTCCACCAAGGCGTTCACCTGCCAGCTCGCGACCCTCGCCGCGCTGGCGGTGAAGGCCGGCGTCGACCGGGGCGTTCTCACCCGCGACAATGCGCGCGGCTTCGTCGACGGGCTCGTGGAGGCGCCGCGGGCGGTGGCCGACGTGCTGCATCTCGAAGCCGAGATCGAGCGCATCGCGCGGATCATCGCGCCGGCCTCCACCGCGCTCTTCATGGGACGCGGGCCGTCGATGGCGGTGGCGCTCGAAGGCGCGCTGAAGCTGAAGGAGCTCTCCTATATCCACGCCGAAGGGTTCGCGGCGGGCGAACTGAAGCACGGTCCCATCGCCTTGGTGGACGACACCGTGCCGGTGATCGTCGTGGCGCCGTTCGACGACCTCTTCACCAAGACGGTCTCCAACATGGAGGAGATCGCGGCGCGCGGCGGGCGCATCATCGCCGTCACCGACGCGCGGGGCGCGCACGCCATCGGCACCACCGCGGAGGAGATGATCGTGCTGCCCGACGCGCCGGCCTTCATCGCCCCGCTGGTGATGACGATCCCGCTGCAGCTTCTCGCCTACTACGCCGCAATCATTAACGGCACCGACGTTGATCAGCCGCGAAATCTCGCCAAGTCGGTCACGGTTGAGTAAACCCCGCTTCAAACTTCGACGGCAGCCCCTAGTATAGTCTTGGTGGTGTGCGAGACTGGCCGATGGATGACGACAAATCACGGGGTGAACCGAAGATCGGCCGGCGACGTCGGATACTGAACCGACTGCGCAACTATCTTCTGACCGGCATCGTGGTGGCGGCTCCGCTGACCATCACGGTGCTTTTGACCGCCTCCTTCGTGAATTGGGTGGACAGCTGGGTAAAGCCGTGGATTCCGGTGCGCTGGAATCCGGAGAGCTACGTGCCGTTCCCCCTGCCGGGGTTCGGCCTCGTGGTGGCGATCATCGTGTTGACGGCGCTCGGCTTTCTCACCGCCAACATCTTCGGCCGCACGATCATCGCGATCGGCGAGGGGATCCTCAATCGGATGCCCCTCATCCGCAATCTCTATGCGGCTCTGAAGCAGATCTTCGAAACCGCGCTGTCGGAGCGCAGCCGCACCTTCCGGCGGGCCGGGCTCATCGAATATCCGCGCAAGGGGTTGTGGGCGCTCGTCTTCATCGCCACCGACGCGAAGGGCGAGGTGAGCCATCGCCTGCCGGAGGACGACGATGCGATCTCGGTGTTTCTGCCGACGACGCCCAACCCGACCTCGGGCTTTCTCCTGTTCGTGCCGCGCCGGGACGTGCTCGTTCTCGACATGTCGGTGGAGGACGCCGCGAAGCTCGTGATTTCGGCGGGGCTGATTACCCCGCAGTGGCCGCCTCGTCCGCGCGGCGGCGGAGCGACGTCGTCGGTTCCGACGCACCCGGCCCCTTCCGAGCGGGGCGAGGTGAAGGTTCCGGTCCGCGGCCGCCTCGTCGACGAGGAGGCGGACCCGACCTCGGCGGCGTAGGCCTCGCCTCTATCCGCCCTGCGCGGTGGCAGGGCGGACGGTGCGGCCGGCCACCTCAGTTGCCGAGGCCGTCGAGATCGTCGCAGCGGCGCAGGAAGACGAGCGTCGCGGTGCCGGTGCGCACACGGTGGATGCACTGGTCCTGGAAGTTCTTGTCCGGCCGGCGCCGCTGGTCGACGGTGCGATTGTAGCTGCGCAGGACGGAGATCGAATCGCTGCCGCCGTCGTCGTTCGTGCCGCCGCCGCCGCGGCCGCCGGTGCTGCCCGCGCTCTGGGCCATGGCGCTCACGGAGATGAGGGTCGCGGTGGCCACGATGGTGGCGCGCAGGATGGTCGTCTTGGTCATTGTCGTCTCCTGGGTCTGGGTGTTGCCGCTTCGGGCATGTTGTCGCCGCCGTCGCCGGCCCGCCTGGTTTTGCGGGGTCGGCCATGTCGCGGTGGCTTGTCTGGAGAACGCAGCGCTGTAGGAGTTATTCCCGACGTCCCAACAAAGATGAGTTGATCGAATGGCGGAACCCGCCGACACCGACCCGCGCGGCTCCTTTCAGGCGATGATCCTCGCGCTTCAGACCTTCTGGGCGGAGCGCGGCTGCGCGATCCTGCAGCCCTACGACATGGAGGTGGGGGCGGGGACCTTTCACCCGGCGACGACGCTGCGTGCGCTCGGTCCGCGGCCGTGGCGGGCGGCCTACGTGCAGCCCTCGCGCCGGCCGACCGACGGGCGCTACGGCGAAAATCCCAACCGCCTGCAGCACTACTATCAGTTCCAGGTGATCCTGAAGCCGAACCCGCCCGACCTGCAACGCCTCTATCTGGAGAGCCTCGCGGCGATCGGCATCGACCTCGCGCTCCACGACGTGCGCTTCGTCGAGGACGATTGGGAGAGCCCGACGCTCGGCGCCTGGGGGCTCGGCTGGGAGTGCTGGTGCGACGGCATGGAGGTGTCGCAGTTCACCTACTTCCAACAGGTGTGCGGCATCGACTGCCGTCCCGTGTCCGGCGAGCTGACCTATGGGCTCGAGCGCCTCGCGATGTACGTGCAGGGGGTCGAGAACGTTTACGACCTCGTCTACGTGCCGGCGAGTGAGGCGGGTCCTGCGGTGCGCTACGGCGAGGTGTTCCTGCAGTCCGAGCAGGAATATTCGGCGTATAATTTCGAGCACGCCGACACAGGGATCCTGCTGCGCCACTTCCGCGATGCGGAGGCCGAGTGCCAGGCGCTGCTCGCCGCCGGGGTGCCGTGCGAGGGCGAGCCGCACCGTCAGGTGCTGCCGGCCTACGACCAGTGCATCAAGGCTTCGCACATCTTCAATCTGCTCGACGCGCGGGGGGTGATCTCGGTGACGGAGCGGCAGGGCTATATCGGCCGGGTGCGGGCGCTCGCCAAGGAATGCGGCGCCGCCTACCTCCAGACCGCGGGGGGCGGGTTCGAGAAGGCCGCGGCCTGATCTCGGGCTGCCTGAGAGGGGGATTGCGGCAAGAAAAGCGGGCGGGGGCGCAGCCGGGCCGCCCGCCCGAGTGAAGCGCGACCGCGAGGGGCCGCCGCGACGCGCGATGGAGCCGGTCGGGCGCGAGACTTTGGGGCCGTTCCGCACGGCCCGGTCTCGAGGCTGCCGCCCCTTGCCGGACGATGGACCGGCGGGCTGCAGGAGGTGTCCGCCCGATCCACCGGAACAACGCACGGGCGGGCCACCTATTCCGGTTGCACCGCGATCTTTCTGCAACGCTCCCTCAACCCCGCATTAAGGTTGGGCGAGGGATAGTGCGGGCAGCAACGGATCCCATCGATGCCCACGCGCCACCGCCGACGTTCTCGCTTCGCCTTCCTGCTGTTCCCGCTGATTTTCGGCGCGGTGTCCTGCTACTTCGTGTGGCAGAGCACGCGCGGCGAGTTCAGCCAGGAGGCGCGGGCCGAGCTGAAGGCGGAGCGGTCCGCGCGCGAGGCGGAGTTCGCGAGCCTCGTCACCCGGCGCACCGACCTGCAGGACCGGGTGCGCCGGCTGCGCACCGACGCGCTCGACGCCGACCTTCTCGACGAGCGCGCCCGGGCGCAGCTCAACATGGCCCACCCCAACGAGGTGGTGATCTTCCACGACGAGCGGGCCGGCGCGACGGCGCGTCTGGAGCCCGGCGTCGCGGTCGGCGCTCGCTGAACAAAGCTCTTCAGAACCTTCTTCGACGGGGCGTCCCGATGCCGAGATCGGGACGATTTGCGGCCGCGAACTGCATTCGTTCGCAGCCGTGATATGCGCCTGCATGGCAGCCGGGCGGCAATTCGCCGGCGCCATGCCCTTTTGCGGCGCGACCCGGTAGGATAGTGTCGCCGCGAGAAGAGCCGTGATGTGCGGGAGGACGAGTGATGCAAGCCGAGGCGAAGGTGACCGGAGACGCGAAAGGCCCGAAGGCTGCGACCTCCAAGACCGCGTCGGATTTTTCCGTCGAGGACTATCGCCGGGCCTATGAAGAGATGCTCCTCATCCGCCGATTCGAGGAGAAGGCCGGCCAGCTCTACGGCATGGGCCTGATCGGCGGCTTCTGCCACCTCTATATCGGCCAGGAGGCCGTGGTGGTCGGAGCCCAGATGGCGATGCAGGAGCGTGACCAGGTCATCACCGGCTATCGCGACCACGGTCATATGCTCGCGACCGGCATGGACCCCAAGGGTGTCATGGCCGAGCTGACGGGACGCGCCTCCGGCTACTCCAAGGGCAAGGGCGGCTCGATGCACATGTTCTCCGTCGAGAAGAATTTCTTGGGCGGACACGGCATCGTCGGCGCCCAGGTCTCGCTCGGCACCGGCGTCGCCTTCGCCAACCGCTATCGCGAGAACGGGGCCGTGGCGCTCACCTATTTCGGTGATGGTGCCGCCAACCAGGGGCAGGTCTACGAGAGCTTCAACATGGCCAAGCTCTGGTCGCTGCCCGTCGTCTACATCATCGAGAACAACAAGTACGGCATGGGCACCAGCATCAACCGTGCCTCCTCCACCACCAACCTCTCCCAGCGCGGCCGCTCCTTCGACATTCCGGGCGAGCAGGTCGACGGGATGGAGGTCGAGAAGGTCCACGCCGCCGTCGAGCGGGCGCTCGAATATGCGCGCTCCGGCAACGGGCCCTACATCCTCGAAATGCTGACCTACCGCTATCGCGGCCATTCGATGTCGGATCCGGCGAAGTATCGCAGCCGCGAGGAGGTCAACGAGTACCGCCAGAAGCACGATCCCATCGACCACGTCCGCAAGATCCTGCTCGAGACGCACAAGGTATCGGAGGACGAGATCAAGGAGATCGACAAGCGCGTGCGCGACGAGGTGAACACCGCCGCGGAATTCGCCCAGTCCGAGCCGGAGCCCGATCCCGCCGAGCTCTGGACCGACGTCGTCCGCTGACCGAGACCGGCCGAGCGCTCGCGCCCGGCCTGTTATCGCCGCGCCCGCGGTGCGCCGCGGGAGGCCAAGAAGACATCGCCGGGGCTGCGCCCCCTGTTGGAGCCAAATCGACCCGATGCCCACCGAAATCCTGATGCCCGCCCTGTCGCCCACCATGGAGGAGGGCAAGCTCGCCAAGTGGCTGAAGGCCGTGGGCGACGATGTTTCCGCTGGCGATGTCATCGCCGAGATCGAAACCGACAAAGCCACCATGGAGGTGGAGGCGGTCGACGAGGGCAAGCTCGGCAAGATCCTCATCGAAGAGGGGACCGAGGGCGTTCCCGTCAACACCCCCATCGCCCTGCTGCTCGCGGAGGGGGAGAGCGAGGCCGATCTCGACGCCGCTCCGAAGAGCGCGCCGAAACCCGAGGCCGCACCGGCAGCGAGCGCACCCTCGCCCACGGGCAGCCTGTCCGCCGATGCGCCGAAGCCGCCGGCCGCACCGCGCTCCGCCCCCGGCGTCGCCGAGATGCCGGACGATCAGCCCGACGAGCCGGAGGTGCCCGCCGGCACCGAGATGAAGCAGATGACGGTGCGCGAGGCGCTCCGCGATGCGATGGCTGAGGAAATGCGCGCCGATGGCGACGTGTTCCTGATGGGCGAGGAGGTCGCCGAATATCAGGGCGCCTACAAGGTATCCCAAGGGCTCCTCGAGGAATTCGGCTCCAAGCGCGTGGTCGACACGCCGATCACCGAGCACGGCTTCACCGGCGTCGGCGTCGGTGCCGCCTTCGCCGGCCTCAAGCCGATCGTGGAGTTCATGACCTTCAACTTCGCCATGCAGGCGATCGACCAGATCATCAACTCCGCCGCCAAGACGCACTATATGTCCGGCGGCTTCATCAAGTGCTCCATCGTGTTCCGCGGCGCCAACGGCGCGGCCGCCCGCGTTGCCGCCCAGCACAGCCAGGACTACGCCGCCTGGTATGCCCACGTGCCCGGCCACCGCGTGATCCAGCCCTACTCGGCGATGGACGCCAAGGGCCTTCTCAAGGCCGCGATCCGCGATCCGAACCCCTGTATCGTCCTTGAGAACGAGATCCTCTACGGCCATTCCTTCGACGTGCCGGTGATGGACGACTTCGTGCTGCCCATCGGCAAGGCCAAGGTGGAGAAGAAGGGCAAGGACGTCACCATCGTCTCCTTCGGCATCGGCATGACCTATGCGATGAAGGCGGCCGAGGAGCTCGCCGGCATGGGGATCGACGCGGAGGTGATCAACCTGCGCACCCTGCGTCCGCTCGACATCGACACGGTCATCAAGTCGGTGAAGAAGACCAACCGCTGCGTCACCGTCGAGGAGGCGTTCCCGACCTGCTCCATCTCGTCGGAGATCGGCTATCAGCTGATGGAGAAGGCGTTCGACTATCTCGACGCCCCGGTGCTGCGCGTGACCGGCAAGGACGTGCCGATGCCCTACGCGGCGAACCTCGAGAAGCTCGCTCTGCCGAACGTGGGCGAGGTGATCGACGCGGTGAAGGCGGTCACCTACACCGCCTGACGGACGCGACGGCGCCCCTCGGCGGGGCGTCTCGCCGCCGCGGCGCGTGGTGGGCCGGTCAGCCGAGGCGCGACAGGCGGCGCTCGGCGTAGACGGCGGCGAACTCCACGCCGTTCAGCATCTCCCGCTCGCGCAGCTTCAGAAGATCCTGGCTCACCTGCGGCGCCGGCGCGCCGCTCGCGATGGGGGAGGGGGACGGCACGAGATCGTCCGTTGGCGCGATCGTGCGGCCTTCGCGCCGGCCGTAGAGGGCATAGTGGGCAAAGGGCGGCATCTCGCCCGCGGCGACGTCCCGATTGATGGTAAGATAGCGGCTGGTCGAGAACCACGGCGCGGGGTCGGCACCGCTCTTCCACCCTTCCTTGACGTAGTGCTCGGCCGGCGACTGGTCGAGCGAGCGCACGTGCGGATTCTTCTTCAGATAGTAGTGCTCGTCCATCAGCGGATCGACGGCGGCGATCCAGCCGGTCGCGGGGTCGGGCTCGACCGGGGGCGCCGCAGGCGCGGGCCGCCGCCGGGTGAAGAGACGTTCGAGGAAGCGCGGGATCATGCTGGGCTCCCTGTCGGATCGGAGGTCGCGAGGAGATCGAGGAGGGCTTCGCAGCCGGTCGCGAGGCCGGCGGCGGCGCTGGCGTTCGCCTGCCGCATCGCCAAGCCGTCCACCGGGTAGGATTGTAGCACGTCCTTGACGGCGGCGACGGCGGCGGCGCGGTCGTTCGCCGGATAGGTGACGATGCCGCGCCCGTCGCCGGGAAGGGCCTGCGCCGCGGGGCTCTGAGCGATGACGGCGATCGTGCCGGCGGCCATCCCCTCAAGGGTGGGCAGGTGCAGCGCCTCGCGTGCGCCGGGGGCGGCGAGCACCACGGCGGCCGACTGGAGGATCTCCACGCGCTTGGCGACGACGTCGGCGGGCGCGACGCGCCGCACGCGCACGCCCGCCGCGCCGAGAGCGTCGGCGACGCGCGTCACGAAGTCGCCGTCGCCGGCGTGGAAGGCGACATCGGGCGGTCCGTCCGATAGCGGCGCGCCGGCGAAGGCGCGCAGTCGGCTGGGGAGGGCGACGGGGCGCACCCGCTCCGGCACTTCGGCGAGCTGGCGGCCGAGGGCGAGGGTCGTGGCGGTCGGGGCGAGCCAGTCCATGGGCTTTGCGAAGAGGCGATAGGCGTAGCCGTGCTGCGTGCCGGTGGGCGCAGCCCGGTCGTGCATCATGAGCTGAACGAAGCGCGGCGCCGTGCGGCCGTAGTGGGCGAGCGCCGCGTGATGGGCGAGCGGGTCGGCAAACAGCACCCAGTCGCCGCGCGCCGGCACGGTCGCGGCAAGGTCGAGGTAGGCGTGCTCGCCCGGCGGGGCCGCCGGTCGCGGCAGGGGCGGCCGCTCGCGGTCCTCGTAGCTCGTCTGGGTGGCGACGATCGTCTCGATCCCGGCGGCCGCGGCATTGCGCGCCGCCGCGACGAGAAGGGCGGTCGCCGACCAGCGATCGCCGGGCGAGAGGAGAACGATCAGGCGCATGGAGCAAGCCCCAGCCCCGCGAAGGGGGCGGTGTCGGAGCGGTAGGCGGCGAGCCGGTCCCGCGCCGCGGCGACGGCCTCCCGATAGGCTCCCGCACGCGCCTTCTCGACGAAGCGGGCGACGTCCTCGGGCTGGATGGTGCCACCGATCCGCTCGCCCGGAAAGGCGTCGAAGAACTCGTCGAGACCCGTTCCGGCCTGGTGCAGCACGGGCACACCCGCCGCGATCGCCTGCAGCACCCGCGTGGAGGTCGCGTAGATGCGCTCTTCGTTGAGGGGCGCCCAGTCGACGAAGCCGAAGCTGCGGGCCATCAGCTCGTGATAGTTGCGCGAGGAGAGGTTCCACAGGGTGGCGACGTTGGGCAGCATCGCCAGCGTGCCGAAGGCCGCGGCGTGGGGCGCCCGCTCGTCGACGCGCTCCGAAACCATGAAGATGCCCACGCTCGGCTGCCGTTGCGCGAAAGCCGCCATGGCGTTGAAGCTCAAGGTGACGTCGGTCCAGCGCTGCGCCTTGCCGCCGAAGAGGAGGTGGGTGCGCTCCGCCGCCGGCACCTCCAGCGGCGTCGGGGCGAGATGGCTCGGCACCCAGTCGACGCCGGCGAGATCGCTCACGAGGAGCCGCTCGGTCTTGGGGCCGTTGACGAGCGTCCGCCGGGCGAGCTGCAGCATCGCCCTGTGCTGGTTGCGGTAGCGCTCCAGCGTTCTTTCGTCGGCCCCCGCCTCGCCGAGCTCCAGCCAGCGCGGGGCGAGGATGTCGTAGACGACGGCGTGCCGCGTTGCCGCCTGGCGCGCCAGCGGCGTGAAGTCGGCCTGGGTGAACACGAAGGTCGCCGGCTCGATGCGCTCGGCGAACGTCTTGAAGTCGCCCTGATGGATGACCGTGGTGTCGGCCCGCTGGGGGGTGAGGATGGCGAAGCCGCGCTCGGTCCGCATCAGACCGTAGCGCTCCAGGAAGAGGAGGAAGCGCACCTCGTCGAAGTGCGGACGCGCCTGGGTGGCGAGCTGCTCGGCCCGCAGGCCCGGCGCGCGGGTGCCCCATCCGAAATGCGGTGGCAGCATGTTGGCGACAATGATGCAGGAGGACATCGTCTCAGACCACGTACTCGCCATAGAGGCAGCCCACAGTCACCTCGCCCACGTCTCCGAGGACGGCGACCTCGTGAAGGTGGAACGGCTCGTGGCGAGCGTCCGCGAAGTCGGCGAGGAGGTGATCGATCGGGCGGCCTCTCGGCAGGGCGAACGGCGCGGCGACGATGGTGGACTGGGAGAGGGTGAGCGCCGAGAGGCGGTCGAGCTCCGCAGGATCCACCAGGAGGAGGGTCGGCGTCATGGTGTGGAACGGGCCGCCGGCGCCGACGCGGATCATGGGACCGTGAGCGAGGACGAGGCCGGCGAAGGCGCCGACGTCGCCCACCGGTCGCCAGAAATGCTGCACCCGGGGCAATGGCAGCTGGCCGACGCGGCGGGCGAACTCGGTGAGGCGCGCCTTGCGCAGGCGCTGGAAGGGGGCGAGCGTCGGCGGCACGCGGCGGGCGCGCCCGCCGGCGGCCATCCACTCGGCGGGGTTTACGACGACATCGGGGATGCCCGGCAGGATCGGCGCTGTGTCGTGCGGCCACTTGGCCGTGACGTGGATGCCGTCGGCGGGCGTCAGAAGGATGGCGCGCTCGCCGAGGAGCAGGCGCAGGTGGGAAAAGTCCCGCGGCTCGTCGAGCACGATCAGGATCGGCCGGCCGGCGAACAGGATGAGGGTGAGGTCGCTGAGCCGGCGGACGTCCTGGATGACGTAGCCGTCCCACCCGCTGACATAGAGGAGCGCCTCGTCGTTGGTCCACTCGATGCGGTCGTCGACGAAGGAGGGGTGAGTGCCGGGCGCGCAATAGCCGGCGAGGCGGCCGACGACCGCATCGTCACGGCTGAGGAGGGCTTCGCTCATCGGTCCGCTCGGCGATCGGTCACCACGACCCTACACCGCATGGGCGAGGGGGCGGGCCGGCGCCGAAGAGGCGGCGGGCGTCGCCGCCTCCGTCAGCGCCTGCCAGACGGTCTCGGCGATCGCCTTGGTTTCCGGCGAGAGGCGGGAGCGGGCCTGCGCGTCGGCGCGGAAGAGGTTGTCGTCGAAGGTGTCGGCGAGTGGCCGCTCGTCGAGCCGGAAGCCGAAGCGGGCGTTGAGGTCGGCGGTGATCGAGTCCGTCGGCTCCAGGTTGCCGACGGTCACGACGTGGACGATGTCGCGATTCTGCCGAATCAGCCGCACCAGCGGGAGCATGTGGGCGATCCAGGAGCGGGCGACCCGATCCTCGTCGGCCGCGAGGCGCATATGGATCTGCGACAGTGGCCGCTCGGCCGTAGTGCGCACCGATTCGAGCGCTCGGCGCACCAGAGAATCGATGCACGCCGTGTAGTGCCGAAGGCAGACGAGGAAGCGCGGGTCGGACAGGATGGTGCGCCAGAGGTCCACGAAGAGGCAGGCGCGCGGGTCCTTGAAGCCCCAGTCCGCATGGGCCGCGTCGCGCCGTGCCACCACCGATTGAGCGTGGTTGCGCACCGCAGGGGTGATGATTGGCACGAACGGGTTGGGCGCGAGCCAGCGCTCGCCGTTTTCCTTGAGGATTCGCTCGTGGATGTTCACAAACACGCGATCTTCAAAGTGGCCGTGGGGGTTGGACGCCTTGCGACCGAGGAGATCGTCGCCGATGAACAGGCCATTGTGCGCAAGATGCTGCGTCGCGGCAGACGTGCCACTGCGGTGATATCCCAAAATCACAAGTTGCACGTCTGCACTCCCATCGGCCGGTCGACACACTCCGTCCACTGATCAGCGTCTGCCTGTGCCTATGCCCCATCTCTCGGTGCGATGATAGGGGAGGGAGGCAAGGCGTACCGCGTCATTGTTGTCCATTCGGGTATCAATTTGCGACCCGCGATTGAAAAACTAGTCCACTTGCCATGGGCGGCGTGGCATATCCGCCGCAATCCGCTGGGCACCGCTTGCTTGTGCGAAACTGCTGTTTGCCATGTCTGGTGGCATGGACAGTTGTTTGCCGCGTCGGCCTTTGTTATGGCCCGTGCCGCTCCGTCTGTTTGGGGCGCATGCTGTGTATCGAGACTTCTCGTCGGATGTCGGTACCGGCGATCCGCGAGGCTCTGAATGGCACGATCTGCCCTCATCACCGGCATCACTGGTCAGGACGGTGCCTATCTCGCCAACAATCTGTTGGTGAAAGGTTACGACGTCTGGGGCGTGGTGCGCCGATCGAGCCACTTCGGCGTGGTCGACCACCGGCTGCGCTGGCTCGGCATCGACCGGGACGTGCGCTTCATCGACGGTGACCTCACCGACCTGTCGAGCCTGTTGCGCGCCGTCGAGACGGCGAAGCCGGACGAGGTCTACAATCTCGCGGCACAGAGCTTCGTCGCCTCCTCGTGGCAGCAACCGGTGCTGACCTCGACCGTGACCGGCGTCGGCGCCGTCAACGTGCTCGAGGCGGTGCGCATCGCCCAGCCCGACGCACGCTTCTACCAGGCCTCGTCGTCGGAGATGTTCGGCCTCGTCCAGGAGGCGCATCAGAACGAGAAGACGCCGTTCTATCCGCGCTCGCCGTACGGCGCGTCGAAGCTCTTCGCCCACTGGATGACGGTGAACTACCGCGAGAGCTTCGGGCTGCACGCCTCCTCGGGGATCCTGTTCAACCACGAATCGCCGCTGCGAGGCGTGGAGTTCGTCACCCGCAAGGTGACCGACGGCGTCGCCCGCATCAAGCTCGGCTTCACCAACGAGCTGCGGCTCGGCAACATCGATGCGCAGCGCGACTGGGGCCACGCCCGCGACTACGTGGAGGCGATGTGGCTGATGCTGCAGCAGCCGGAGCCGAGCGACTACGTGGTCGCCACCGGGCGCACGACGTCGGTGCGCCAGATGGTGGAGATCGCCTTCGCCCACGTCGGCCTCTCGCCCGCCGACCACCTCGTGATCGACCCGGACCTCTTCCGACCCGCGGAGGTGGACGTTCTCCTCGGCGACCCCTCCCGCGCGGTACAGGCCCTCGGCTGGCACCCGACCACATCGCTCGAGGACATGATCCGCGAGATGGTCGACGCCGATCTCGCGCGGCTGAGCTGAGCTGGTGAGCGCCGGTCCGATCCTGTTGACGGGAGGGGCCGGCCTCGTCGGCCCCTATGTTGCCGATCGTCTTGCCACCCGCTTCCCCGATCGGTCCATCGTCCGGACGGTGCGCTATGCGGGCGATCTTCGCGCCGCGCCTGATGTGGTCGCGGTCGACCTTGCCGACGCCGCGGACGCCGATCGGCTGATCCGCGACGTGAAGCCGTCCCTCGTGGTGCATCTCGCCGGTGCGTCCTCCGTCGCCCTGGCGCGCACCGCGCCCTCGGCGGTGTGGCACAACAACCGCGACGCGGCATGGTGCCTCGCCCGCGCGATCGGCCGGCACGCACCCGAAGCGGTCGTGCTGTTTTCGAGCACGGCCGAGGTCTACGGCGCGAGCCTCAATCTCGGCCCGGCGAGCGAGGACACCCCGCCGCTGCCGCGCGGGCCGTATCCCAACTCCAAGCGGGCGGCAGAGGTGATCTTCGCCCGCGATCTGCCCGAGAGCAGCCGCCTCATCGTGGCGCGCCCGTTCAACCACACCGGGCCGGGGCAGACCGAGACGTTCGTGGTGCCCGCCTTCGCGGCCCAGCTCGCGCGGATCGAGAAGGGGCTGATCCCGCCGCGCATGGTGGTGGGCAACCTCGAGACCGAGCGCGACTTTCTCGACGTGCGCGACGTCGCCGACGCCTATGTGCGCCTGCTCGCTGCGGCAGAGCGCTTGCCGCGGCGTCTCGTCGTCAACATCGCGCGTGGCGAGGCGGTGCGGATCCGCGACATTCTCGACCGCCTCGTGGCGCTGAGCGGGCTCGACGTCACCGTTTCGGTCGACCCGGCCCGCGTGCGCCCCAACGAGGTGCCCCGGGCGACCGCGCGAACCGACCGTCTGACGAGCCTCATCGATTGGCACCCGAGCCACTCACTCGACGAAACGTTGCAAAGTGTCCTCGACGATCAGCGGGCGCGCATCGTCAACACCTCGTGACAGCGCGGCCCGGCGGGCGGCCGGGTGAAGACTTTTCGACGCCGTTGCTGTCAACCATTGTCGCGGCGGCGAGCGTTGTCTATCGGTGCTGTGCTGTATTGGTTGAAACGGCCGCGCTGACGGCGGAGGTGAGGCGATGCGGCGGCGATATCTGCGCCTGCTTCGGTCACGCCCGAAGCCGACCGAACCGAGTGAGAGATCATTGACCGAATCCCGATACAATTTTCACGTCGATCGCTTTACCGCTGCCGAGATTGCCGGTTGGATTTCCGACCCTCAGGACATGTCCCGCATCGTCTCGGTGCAATTTCTGGTCGATGGCGTGCCGATCGGGGTGGTCAGGGCCGACATCGTGCGCATCGACGTTGAAAAGGCGGGGCGCGGCTCACGCAATTGCGGCTTCTCCTGGATGCTGCCGCCGGCGGTCGCGAAGATGCTCGCCGACACCGGCCGCGCCGTCGAGCTCGTGGCGCTCGGTCCCAATGGTCACCGCACGCCGCTGCGCAGCCTCACGATCCAGCAGGATCCGACGCTGACCGCCGCGTTCCGCGACGCGCTGCGGCCGGCGCTCGACGCCGCCATCGTCAAGAGCACCGTCGGCGCGCTCGAGGCGGGCGGGGCTCCGCTCGAGCGGCGCGACCCCGGCCGCTATCCGCTGCACGAGCGGATGTTCTCCTTCGATGGCATCGCCGCCGGCGACGTGCGCCATGCCCTGTCGCCTTATCTCGACTACACCCACAAGCGCCTGCGCAAGAACGAGACGCACCCGCTCGACGGTTCGGAGACGGCGAAGAACGCCTATCTGCGCTGGTATCTCGACCACTACGCCCCCAACCGCCGACCCTACCGCATTCCCCTCGGGGCCGACGAGATCGCCTATCTCAACGCGCCGGTGTCCCTCATCGGGCAGCCCTACAAGGTGTCGCGGGCGTCGTTCTCCTATGCGACGACGGTCGAGGCGGGCAGTGCGCTCCTGCCCATCAAGGACGTCGCGAGCTACGAGAAGTTCGTGGCCTGGTGGTCGACCGAGCAGGCCGCGGCGCTCCACTGCGAGGACTGCCTGGTACCCGACTATTTCGTCGAGGTGCTGCGCCGCATGCCCAGCAACTTCATGGGCAACAACTTCGCGCCGTCCGTCTACATGCTGCAGCGGTTCAACCGGGACCAGCGTTTCCACATCCTCAACATCTATGCCGAGGCCGACCGCATTCTCATGCACGTCTGGCTCATTCTGGAAGCGATCGAGCAGCCCGGGCTGATCCGCTTCCTGCCGGCGAAGAACGTCGCAGCCCTCTTCGAGGGCAACCCCGGCGACACCCTCTTCGACAAGGTGGTCCAGTCGGTGCACGAGAACGGGGCGTCGCTGCGCGAGGTGTTCGACGCCGCCCGGTTCAGCGATCTCCTGTGGCGGCTCGGCTTCGACCTCACCCGGCGGCGCTACATCTTCACCGACGCCAAGGGCAATCGTTTCGAATCGGCCCGCTTCGCCCCCGCGACCACGGCGCCGTCGGAGCGGGTGGGGCTCCAGGTGATCGGGCCGTTCGAGAAGTCGTCCGGCCTCGGCCAGGCGTCCCGCCTGTCGGCCGAGACGATCCGCCGGGCCGGCATCGACGCGAACTACGTGGATTTCGGCCTCGACAATCCCGCGCCCGTCGGGATGAGCTCGGCCTTCGGCCAGAACGACGCCCCGAAGCCGGCGCGGGTGAACCTCATCCACCTCAACGGCGAGTCGGTGCCGATCGCGCTCGCCTACATGCCCGACGTCTTCAACGGCGCCTATAATATCGGCTACTTCTTCTGGGAGTTGTCGACACCCGCCCCGGCCCAGCATCTCGCGCTCGATCTCCTCGACGAGGTGTGGGTGGCGACCGAGTACGGCGTCGAGATCTACACGCCGCACTTCAAGGGTACCGTCACCAACGTGGGGATGGCGGTGGAGCCGGTCCCCGATCCGGGGCGCGAGGTGGCGCGGGCCTACTGCGCGGAGCGTCTGCCCATCGGGCCCAACACGTTCGTGTGCCTTGCGACGTTCGATTCGTTCTCCTTCCTGGAGCGCAAGAACCCGCACGGGCTGGTGGATGCCTTCCGCAAGGCCTTCGCCCCCGACGAGGACGTGCTTCTCGTCTTGAAGACGCACAATCGCGACTTCGTGCTCGACACCCATCAGTCGATGCGCTGGGAGCGCATCATGGAGATCGCGGCCTCCGATCCCCGCATCGTCATCCTCAACGAGACGCTGCGCTATGGCGATCTTATGAAGCTGAAGAAGGGGGCGGACTGCTACGTCTCGCTGCACCGCTCGGAGGGGTGGGGGTTCGGCCTCATCGAGGCGATGGCGCTCGGCACGCCCGTGGTCTCCACCGGCTATTCCGGCAACATGGACTTCACCAAGCCGGACAACGCCTGGCTCGTCGACTATGACTTGGTGGAGCCGGCCTCGAACGAGTACATTTTCGTGGAGCGCGGTCAGGTCTGGGCGGCGCCCCGGATCGAGAGCGCGGCGCAGGTCCTGCGCACCGTTCGCGATCGGCCCGACGAGGTCGCCCGGCGCCGCGACAACGCTCTGGAATTCGTCAGGGAGAATTTCTCGCTGGATGCGCAGGCCCGCAAGTACGCCAAGCGGCTCAACGAGATCATGGCGATGCTCGACGCGGGCTGAGGCCGCGCGGGCGACGGCGTCGGCATGAGGCGGTGGGCCGCGATCGTCGGATGTGCGGCGATGGGCTTCGCCTCCCTCGCGCTGGCGCAGACGAGCCCGCCGACCCCCGCCACACCCTCTCCCGGTGTGGCGATCGTGCCCTCGCCGTCGACCGCGGTGCCACAGCCGAACGCTCCGCCGAGCGCGCCCGCCGTCCCGACGCCGCCTCCGGCAGCGGCCGCACCCGCGCCCGAGACGGTGCCAGCCCCGTCGGCCCCGTCTCCGGGTCCCCCGTCGAACCCACCGGCGGCGGAGACCGAGCCCGCGTCGCCGCCACAGGTGCCCTCGCAGCCGCAACCCGCCCAGCCGCAACCGGCCGACCCACAACCCGCCGTCGCGCCGGAGCCTGCCGCGCTACCGGACGAGCCCGCCGCGGCGATCACCTCCGAAGTCACCTCGCGCGAGATCATCGAAACGCGCATCCTCCCCTCGATCATCGGCTTTTCCGACGCGGCGCTGACCCTGCAGAACGCGGTCCTGCGCCGCTGCATGGTGGGCGACGAGACGAGCCGGCGCGCGATGCACGAGGCCTTCACCGCGACGGTGAAGGCCGCCGGCGGCGTGGTTCCGCTCGCCTTCGGCGCGGCGGAGAGCCGCAACGCGCCGAGCCTTCTTCTGACCCACGTCGCCGACACCGCGTTCAGCCGCAGCCAGATCGACGCGATCGTCAAAGGCCGCCTGCAGGCCGAGCAGTCGCTCGCCTCGCTGCGCCTGGAGCACCCGGCGCTCGTCGGCCTCTCGGCGCTCGAATATCTCCTGATCGACGCCGACGATGCGGTCTCCGACACGATCAGCTATCGCTGCCGCCACGCGCGGATGATCGTCGCGAGCCTGCGCCTGACGGGGCTCGGCATGGAGCGCGCGTGGCGCACCGGTCGGCTCACGGCGCACTGGGGCGTGGCGCCGCCCGAGCTTGCCGACAGGCTGCGGCTGCGCGACGTGATCCAGGGGATGATCGCCACCGTCGATCGGTTGGATCGCCTCGTCGTCGCCTTCACGCGCCAGGCGGAAGACAACCGGGAGCTGCCGTTCGCCGATCGCGATCACATGATCCTGCTGCTCGACGGCCTTGCCGCGGCGCTCGCCCGTCAGGCTGGGACGATCGCCATCATGACCGACGCGAGCGCGCCCCAGCAGGCGCTCCTCGACACGATCGCCGACGCCGTGGAGGAGGGGCGCGTGGCGCTCGAGGGTGAAGCGACGACCACCGCCCGCTCGGCGATCCTCCTTCCCTTCGAGGCCGTGCGGGTGGCGGTGGTGGAGCGAGTGCCCGAGCTCTTCGGGTTCGATCCGGCGGCGTTCCAATACCCGCTCGCCTCGTTCGAGACCGCCCCGGCGCCGAAGCCCTGACGCATGCCCCCTCTGGCTGTCTTCCGCCGCCCGTGCCCCCTCTGGCCGTGCTTCCTGGCGCGTGGCGGCCGCGCCGCTCAGGAACGCATCAGATAGACGCTCATCGGCCCCTTGCCCTTCACGTCGATCTCGCCGCGCGGTTCGAAGGTGAAGCGCCCGGCGAGAGCCGTCGCGACCCTCTCGCTGACCTGGATCTCGCCGGCGGGGGCGGTCGATTCCATGCGGCTCGCGGTGTTCACCGTGTCGCCCCAGACGTCGTAGACGAACTTCCGCCGGCCGATCACCCCGGCGACGATGGGGCCGGCGTGGATGCCGATGCGCATGCCGAGGGCGACGCCCGCCTCGGCCGAGACCTCGGCGAGCGCCGCGCGCATCTCAAGCGCCGCCTCGCAGATGCGGGCGGGCTCGGCCGGCCGTTCCGACGGCGCGCCGGCGGCGAGCATGTAGGCGTCGCCGATCGTCTTGATCTTCTCGAGATCGTGCGCGTCGGCAATCGCGTCGAACCGGGTGAAGACGCGGTCGAGCAGCGAGACGAGCTCGGCCGGCGGCATCGTCTCGGAGAGCGGCGTGAAGCCGACGATGTCGGCGAAGAGCACGGCGGCGAACGCGTGGCTGTCGGCGATGAGGCGCTCGCCGGCGCGCATGCGGGCCGCGACGGACGGCGGCAGCACGTTGAGGAGCAGCGCCTCGGAGCGTGCCTTCTCGTTGGCGAGGGCGCGGCTCGCCGCCCAGGCGGTCCTGCGGGCTCGCTCCGAGGCGTAGTTGCCCCAGACGAGCACCAGCACGGTGGTGCCGAGGAAGAAGATCGGCATCGTGGAGGTGACGCCCGGCATGAACGCCGCCATCCGCAGCGCGTAGAGGAGGCTTGCAAGAAGAGCGAGGGGCAGGGCGAAGCGGAAGAGGAGCGCCGGCAGGGCGAGCGTCATCGCGAGCATCATGATGAGGAGTGGCGAGAGCACGCCGATGTGCTCGCCGAACAGCCCGATCGCGACGTAGAGGCCGCCGTGCAGCATCACGAGAAAGCCGCCGAACACCATCTGACCATGGCGGACCGCCCATTCCGTCCGCGACAGGGCGAGCCCGATCGCGGCGCCGGCGATCCCGCCCACCCGGTAGGGCAGAAGTTCCATGAAGAGCGGTGAGGCGACGACGGCGTCGAACAGCGTCACCGCGAGCGTCGTCGCGAGATAGAGGAGGAGGAGCACCCGCACCGGTGAGACGGCCCGGCGATTGTTCTCCACCACGAAGAGCCGCTCGGCCCAGCGATCGTGGAAGGCGAGGGTGAGCGGGGAGAAGCGCGGCGGCGCGGAGGGTTGGGTGAGGTCGCTCAAGGGGCGCTCCGGAGCGGCGGGCCCCGGGAGTATCGACGAGCCGCTGCGGCCTGTCAGCCCGCCCGCAGCCGTTCGATGGCGCGGCGCCGCTCGAAGAGGGCGAGGAGCACCCGGAGCGCCCGGCCGCGCTCGCTCGTGAGGTCGCGGTCGCGGTTCACCACCAGGCGGGCATCGTCGGAGGCGATGGCGAGGAGGTCGGCGTGATGGTCGAGGTCGGCGAACTTGAAGCTCGGCGCGCCGGACTGGCGCGTGCCGAGAAGCTCGCCCTCGCCGCGCAGCTTTAGATCGTCCTCGGCGATGCGGAAGCCGTCGTTGGTGGCGCGCATCGTGTCGAGACGCTGGCGGGCGATCTCGCCGAGCGGCCCCTTGTAGAGGAGGAGGCAAGTGGAGGGGCGCGAGCCGCGCCCGACGCGGCCGCGCAGCTGATGGAGCTGGGAGAGGCCGAAGCGCTCGGCGTGCTCGATGACCATGATGGTGGCGTCGGGCACGTCGACCCCCACCTCCACCACGGTCGTCGCCGTCAGTACCTGAAGCGCCCCGTCGCGGAACTCGGCCATCACGTTGTCGCGCTCGGCCGTCGGGGTGCGGCCGTGGATGAGACCCACCACCGGGCCGAGGCGCTTGGTGAGGGTGCGGTGGCGGGCGGTCGCCGATTCCACCTCCAGCGCCGGGTTGTCCTCCACCAGGGGGCAGACCCAGTAGGCCTTCTCGCCGCGGGCGAGGGCGGCGGCGAGGCGGTCCATCACCGCATCGATCTGGCTGATCGACACCGCGCGCGTCTCGACCGGCTGGCGGCCGGCGGGCTTGTCGGTGAGGCGGGAGACGTCCATGTCGCCGAACTGGGCGAGCACCAGGGTGCGGGGGATCGGCGTCGCCGTCATCACCAGGAGGTCCGAGCGCGGCCCCTTCTCCGAGAGGGCGAGGCGCTGGTGGACGCCGAAGCGATGCTGCTCGTCGACCACCACGAGCGCGAGGTCCTTGAAGGTGACGCTCGACTGGAAGAGGGCGTGGGTGCCGACCACCACCTTGGCGCTGCCGTCCTCGACGGCGGCGAGGGTGGCGGCGCGCTCCGCGTCCGAGATGCGGCCGGTGAGCAGGCGCACCCCGATCCCCTGCGGCTCCAGGAGGGCGGCGAGGGTCTCGTAGTGCTGGCGGGCGACGAGGTCGGTGGGGGCCATCACCGCGGTCTGGCCGCCGTCGCCCGCCGCCATCGCGGCGCCGAACAGGGCGACCATGGTCTTGCCGGATCCGACATCGCCCTGGACGAGGCGGATCATGCGGTGGGGACTCGCGAGATCGGCCGACACCTCGGCGACGGCGGTGCGCTGCGACGGGGTGAGGGCGAAGGGAAGGCTCGCCTCCAGCCGCTCCACGATCGCTTTGTCCCAATGGCGCGCGACGCCCTTCTTCGTTCGGTCGCGGTCGCGCACCACGGCGAGGGCGAGCTGGCTGGCGAGGAGTTCGTCGTAGGCGAGGCGGCGGCGGGCGGGGGAGGCCGGCAGGATGTCGCGGCCTTCCTGGGGTTGGTGGACCGTCTTGAGTGCGGCGGTAAAGTCCGGCAGCCCGGCGCGGCTCTTGAACGCGGGATCGAGCCATTCGGTGAGGTCGGGGACCCGGCCCAACGCCTCGCCGATGAGGCCGGCGAGGACGCCGGGCGTGATCCCCTGGGTGAGCGGATAGACGGGTTCCAGGCCGAACTGGGTGTCCGCCGGCGCCTCCGGCCCCTCGACGCGGGCCGACTGGTCAGGGTGCACCATCTGCGGCCGCCCGTCCCACATCTCCACGAGGCCCGACACGCGCACCCACTCGCCGATCGGATAGTGCGCCGCCCGCCACGCGCCGCCGCCACGGAAATAGACGATGACGAGCTCGCCGGTGTCGTCGGCGGCGATGATGCGGGCGGGTCCCCCCGGACGGCGGGACTTCTCGTGCCGCAGCACCTTCACCGTGAGCGTCGCGACGGTGCGCTCCACCACGTCGGCGACGCTCACCATCTCGCGCCGGTCGATGACGGTGGTGGGTATGTGGGAGAGAAGGTCGAAGACGCGCGTCTCGGCGGCGCTTTCGCGCGACAGGAGATGGGCCAAACGCTCCGCCCGGGCCGGCCCCACCCCTTGGAGACGATTGACCGGAGCGATCAGGGGACCGATATCGAAGACGGCAGTCATACCGACGTCCTCAGCGGGGCGGCGGCGAAACGGCGTGCGCGGCCCCGCCTCCCGTGCGCCGGAAATTCGTTTGGAGACCCTCAATGACCGGCACGACACGCTCCTCCGCCGATCTCGAGCCGCGGCGCAAGCGCCTGCTCTATCACGCCTGGCACCGGGGCACGCGCGAGATGGATCTCCTCCTCGGACGCTTCACCGACGCCACCATCACCACCTGGACCGACGCGGAAGTCGAGCAGATGGAAGCCTTGATGCGCGTGCCCGACACCGAGCTCTATCGCTGGATCACCGAACAGGACGAGGTCCCCCCCAACCACAGATCCCCGGTTCTCGACCGGGTGATCGCCTTTCACAAGGGCGCCTGATGGCGACGAAGGCCAAGGCGAAGTCAATCGCCGAGATCAAAGAGGCCGCGAAGCCGAACCTCAAGGTCCTCGCCGAACGGGACCTGCCGGCCGAGCTGACCATCGAGAATATCCCCGACGGCATGGAAGGGGAGGCGTTGTCGCGCCTTGCCGCGGCGCGCGCGGGGCCGGTGATCTTCGTCGCCCGCGACGGGGCGCGGCAGAAGGCGGCGGAGAACGCGCTCGCCTTCTTCGCGCCGGAGGTGGAGATGATTCGCCTGCCGGGATGGGATTGCATCCCCTACGACCGTGCTTCGCCCTCCAACATCGTCCAGGCCCGGCGCACCGCCGCCCTCGCCCGCCTCGCGGCCGGGGTGAAGGGGCCGGCCGTGGTGATGACCACCGCCAACGCCGTCCTCCAGCGGGTGCCGACGCCGCAGGTCATCCGCGCCGCCGCGCGCCACTACAAGGCGGGCTCGGAGGTGGCGATGAAGGACATCGTCGCCTGGCTCGAGGACAACGCCTTCCTGCGCACCCCGACGGTGCGCGAGGCGGGCGAATATGCCGTGCGCGGCGGCATCGTGGATCTCTTCGCGCCGGGGGCGGACGAGCCGGTGCGGCTCGACTTCTTCGGCGATACGCTGGAGACGATCCGCCCCTTCGAGCGCGAGAGCCAGCGCACCACGGGGCAGTGGCAGGCGATCGACCTCGTGCCGATGAGCGAGGTGGTGCTGACGGCCGACGCCATTCGCCGCTTCCGCGAAGGCTATCTGCGCCGCTTCGGGGCCGCCACCAAGGACGACATCCTCTACCACTCGGTGTCGGAAGGGGTGCGGGCGACGGGCGTGGAGCACTGGCTGCCGCTCTTCCACGAGGAATTGGCGAACATTTTCGACTACGCGCCGGACGCGCCGGTGGTGATCGACCACCTCGCCGAGGACGCGATGGCAAAGCGCATCGCCGAGATCGAGGACCACTTCGCCGCGCGCGAGAGCGCCATCGGCAAGTCCGGCACCCCCTACAACCCGCTGCCGCCCGCGACGCTCTATTTTTGCGACGCGCAGGCGAGAGTGTTCGAGGGGCACGCGCAGATCCGTCTGTCTCCGTTTGCAACGCCCGAGGACGGCAAGGTCCACCGCGTCCCGGCCGGCGGGCGCGTCGGCCGCTCCTTCGCTGCAGAGCGGGCGGCGGGCAACGTCAACATCTTCACCGCCCTCATCGAGCACGTGAACAGGCTGCGCGCGGAGGGGCTGCGCGTGATCGTCGCGGCCTGGTCGGAGGGCTCCCGCGATCGTCTTTCGCAGGTCCTCAAGGACCATGGGCTGAAGCAGGCCGACTTCGTCGCCTCCTTCGCCGAGGTCGAGGCGCTGACCAAGAGCCACGCCGCCCTCGCCGTCCTGGAGCTCGAGGAAGGCTTCGAAACGCCGCACTATGCGGTGATCGCCGAGCAGGACGTGTTGGGCGACCGCCTCGTCTCATCCGCCCGGCGACGCAAGCGCGACGCCGACGTCCTCACCGAGGTCGCATCGCTCGCCGCCGGCGACCTCGTCGTGCACGTCGACCACGGCATCGGCCGCTTCATCGGGCTTAAGACGCTGCAGGCGGCGGGCGCGCCGCACGACTGCGTGGAGATCGCCTACCACAACGACGACAAGCTCTATCTGCCGGTCGAGAATATCGACCTCCTGTCGCGCTACGGCTCCGATTCCGAAGCGGTGATCCTCGACCGTCTCGGCGGGGCGGGATGGCAGGCGCGCAAGGCGAAGATGAAGGAGCGGGTCCGTGAGATCGCGGACGAGCTGATCAAGACCGCCGCCGCCCGCCTCATGAGGAAGGCGCCCGTGATCGAGCCGCCGACCGGCGTCTACGACGAGTTCGTGGCGAAGTTCCCCTACAACGAGACCGACGATCAGCTCTCCGCCATCGAGGCGGTGGCCGACGATCTCGCCGCCGGCCGGCCGATGGACCGGCTCATCTGCGGCGACGTGGGCTTCGGCAAGACCGAGATCGCGATCCGCGCCGCCTTCCTGACGGCGATGACGGGGCGCCAGGTGGCGCTCATCGTGCCCACCACGCTGCTCGCCCGCCAGCACTTCAAGACCTTCGCCGAGCGCTTCAAGGGGCTGCCCGTGCGCGTCGCCCAAGCCTCGCGCCTCGTCGGCGCGAAGGAGATGAAGAAGGTGCGCGACGGGCTGAAGTCCGGCGAGGTGGACGTCGTGATCGGCACCCACGCGCTGCTCGCCAAAGGCATCGAGTTCCGCGATCTCGCGCTCCTCATCGTCGACGAGGAGCAGAAGTTCGGCGTGAAGCACAAGGAGCGGCTGAAGGCGCTGAAGCAGGACGTCCACGTGCTGACGCTCTCGGCGACACCCATTCCGCGCACGATGCAGCTGGCGCTGACGGGGGTACGCGAGCTGTCGCTCATCGCCACGCCGCCGGTGGACCGGCTGACGGTGCGCACCTTCATCGCCCCCTTCGACGCCCTGACGATCCGCGAGGCGCTGCTGCGCGAGCGCTATCGCGGCGGCCAGTCCTTCTACGTCTGCCCGCGGATCTCCGATCTTGCGGGGCAGAAGGAGTTCCTCGACCAGCATGTGCCGGAGGTGAAGGTGGCGGTGGCGCACGGCCGCATGTCGCCCACCGAGCTCGACGACGTGATGAACGCCTTCTACGACGGCCAGTACGACGTGCTTCTCGCCACCACCATCGTGGAATCGGGCCTCGACATTCCGACCGCCAACACGCTGATCGTGCACCGGGCGGACATGTTCGGCCTCGCCCAGCTCTACCAGATCCGCGGCCGCGTCGGTCGCTCCAAGACGCGCGCCTACGCGCTCCTCACGACGCCCGTCGACAAGACGCTGACGGCGACCGCCCAGCGCCGCCTCAAGGTTCTCCAGAGCCTCGACACGCTCGGCGCCGGCTTCCAGCTCGCTTCGCACGATCTCGACATCCGCGGCGCCGGCAATCTTCTCGGCGAGGAGCAGTCGGGCCACATCAAGGAGGTGGGGTTCGAACTCTATCAGTCGATGCTGGAGGAGACGGTGGCGGCCCTCAAGGACGGCGGCGAGGAGGTTGCCGACGACCACTGGTCGCCGCACATCTCGATCGGCATTCCGGTGCTCATTCCGGAGGACTACGTGCCGGACCTGCAGCTTCGGATGTCGCTCTATCGCCGCCTTGCCGACCTCGACAGCGCCCGCGAGATCGACGCCTTCGGCGCCGAGCTCGTCGACCGGTTCGGCAAGATCCCCGAAGAGGTCGAGTGGCTTCTGAAGATCGTCTACATCAAGAGCCTCTGCCGCCGGGCCAACGTCGAGAAGATCGACGCCGGGCCGAAGGGCTGCGTGATCGGCTTCCGCAACAACGAATTCGAGAATGCGGCGGGGCTCGTGCAGATGATCGCGGGGGAGGGCTCGCTCGCCAAGCTGCGGCCCGATCAGCGCATCGTGTTCGTGCGCGACTGGCCGGATGCCGACAAGCGCACCAAGGGCGTCGCCAACATCCTCGCCAAGCTCGCGCGCCTTGCCGAGGGGGACGCCAAAGCGGCGGCCTGACGCCGCGCGCTCTCGCCCACCCATTGTTCTACCTGGAAGGCATCGTATGGTTCGCCTGGAACCATATTATTTCCAGGGAGATCGATTTTCATGCGGCGGGTCCTACTGAGTGGCGTGGCGCTATTGGCGCTGACGGCGACGGCGAGCGCGCAGGGCTCCCACGCCAACCCCCAATATCCGAGTCCGGAGGCGTTTCAGCGCGCCGGGGAGGGGGCGAACATCGGCGGCTTCGGCCGCCTCTTTCCCGTGCGGGCGCCCGATACGCCCGGCGGCCTCCTGCCGCACCCGAGCCCGCGCTACGACCTGCAGCGGCTCGGCGAGCGCATGACCGTTGAGGAGACGGGAGAAGCGCCCTCCAACATGCCGGCGGGCTACGTCTTCCTCGGCCAGTTCATCGACCACGACATCACCTTCGACACGGTGACGGGCTTCGACAAGATCGCCGCCACCGGCGACATCGAGAACGCCCGCACCGCCGATCTCGACCTCGACTGCGTCTACGGCGGCGGGCCGGAGCGCACCCCCTATCTCTATGACGGCCCCTATCTGCGCGTCGGCGCGATCACCGTGCAGGCCGGCGATCCCGCCCGCGAGCGCCACGACGTGCTGCGCGCGAGCCCGCCCGGCAAGCCCACCGCCGTCATCGGCGATCCGCGCAACGACGAGAACTTCATCGTCTCCCAGGTGCAGCAGGCCTTCATCGCCTACCACAACCGCATGGTCGACCGCGTTCTGGAAGGGGAGGCGGAAGCGGCGCGTGAGGTCGTGCGGCGCTATCAGGCCGCGGGTGGCGGCGTCGGCCGCGAGGCGCACGTCGGCGCGCGCGCGGCCGGGGAGGGGGCGAGCCTCTCCCAGATCGTCGCCGCGGCACGGGCGCGCGGCGGCGCCGAGGCAGCGGGCCCGGGCGGCACCATCGACCGCGCCTTCGTGCTGCAGATCGCCGAGGAGTCGGGGCGCGTCGGAGAAATCCTGGAACTCGCCCGCGAGCTCACCATCCACCACTATCACCGCGTGATCGCGGAGGACTTCATCCCCCGCATCATCGGCATCGCCCGCACCCGCGACATCCTGGAGAACGGGCGGGACTTCTATTTTCCGAACGGCTTCCGCACCGCCGACGGCACGGTGACCGAGCCGTTCATCCCGCTGGAGTTCGCCGCGGCGGCCTACCGCTTCGGCCACTCCCAGGTGCCGGGGCTGATGCGCCTGCGCGGCGGCCGCTCCGATGCGGTGCTCGCCGAGCTCTTCAGCGCCGACAAGGCGGGTCAGTCGCCCAACTTCCTGAAGCCCGACGGCTTCACCCCCACCCGCCTCGACATCGGCTCGCTGGCGATCGACTGGAACCTCTTCATCCCGATCCACGGCAATCCGGGGCTGGTGCAGCGGGCGCGGCGGCTCGACACGACGCTCGCCGATCCGCTCGCCCATCTCCATCGCGTGGGGGTGGTGGGGCCGGGCGGGCTCGGCAATCTCGCGAGCCGCAACCTCACCCGCGGCCTCACCTACCAGCTGCCGAGCGGCCAGGCGCTCGCGGCGGTGATCCTGCAGCGCCTCGCCGAGCGCGGCGTGCTCGACAAGGTCTATCCGTCCGACGGCGCGGACGGCGTCGAGGACTACATCCTGCCCGCCGACGCGGTGACGCGGGAGACCCTCGCCCTCGGCGTGACGCCGCTCTGGTACTACATCCTGCAGGAGGCGAACGCGTTCGGCGCGTCCTACGACGCCAACGTTCCGGGCGCCGAAAGCCTCGCCCAGGATCCGGGTGCGGCGATGGCGCTGCCGGCGGCGGTATCGCTGTCGCGCAGCGCGCAGGAGGCGCGGGTGCGCCACACAACGGGCGCGACGCTCGGTCCCGTCGGCGGCACGCTCGTCGGCGAGGTGCTGCTCGGCCTCGTGGAATATCACCGCAGCGAAAGCGGCAAGGGCGTCGACCTCAATACCCCGCTCGCCTATGCGACGCTCGGCCTCGAACCGATCGCGGAAGGGGACCTGCCGGCGATGACCGAGACGGAGGTCGACGACGTCGGCGGCGTCGCCTTCGGCCGGCGCTATCTCTTCCGCAACTTCCTGCACGATGCGGGCGTGTCCGGCACGCCGCTTGCTCGCGACGTGTGCGTCGGCGCGGCATTGCGTGTTGACGAGGGCTGCTGATCACGCAAGGTGCCGGTGGATGATCGGACCTGCGAGGCGAGAGGACGGGGGATGGCGGACGATACGGTGCGGATTGCGATGTGGTCGGGGCCGCGCAACCTTTCGACCGCGATGATGCGCTCGTTCGGCGCCCGCGCCGACACCGCGGTGTGGGACGAGCCCTTCTACGCCGCCTACCTCTTCGCCACCGGCCTCGATCATCCGATGCGCTCCGACATCATCGCCAACTACGATACCGACCCCGAAGTCATCGCCGCGCGATGCCTGGGCCCGGTGCCGGGCGGCAAGCCGGTATTTTATCAGAAGCACATGACCCACCACATGGTGGACGGCTTCGATCTCGGCTGGACCGCGGGTGTCACCAACGTCTTCCTCATTCGCGAGCCGCATCTGGTGGCGGCGAGCTACGAGGCGAAGCGGGAGGAGGCGACGCTCGACGATCTCGGCGTGCGGCGCCAGCGCGAGCTGTTCGAGCGCGAGGCCGACCGCCTCGGTCACGCGCCGCCGGTGGTGGACGCGACGCGCATCGCCAACGCCCCGGAGGCGACGCTGACGGCTCTCTGCGGCGCCATCGGCATCCCTTTTGATTCCTCGATGCTCGCCTGGCCCGCCGGGTCGCGGCCGGAAGACGGGGTATGGGCGGCCCACTGGTACGCCTCGGTGGAGAACTCCACCGGCTTCGCGCCCGCCCGCGTCGCCGAGCCGCTGCTCACCGACCACGCCCGCGCCCTCGCCGAGCGCGCCGCCCCCTACTACGACGCCTTGGCCGCCCACGCCCTCTGACGATGCCGCGACCGCGAGCGCGACCTCTCTCAGGCAGCCGACCGCCGACCGGACCGCTCCGCCCGCAACGCAAGGGGATCAGCGTGCCCTTCGCCCACCGATCGAACACCACCGCCGCCGCCAGCCGCCGCGATCGGCCATGATGAACCGCGTTCTCGGCAGGCCGCCGCGGCCGGACAAGGCGCTCGCGGGCGTTCATTGGGCCGCCCAATCGCGCGAGCCCCACGTGCCGCGGCCGACGCTCGACGACGATCTCGACGTCGACATCGCCGTGGTGGGCGGCGGCTTCAGCGGCCTCTCGATCGCCCGCGCCGCCGCCGCGACGGGCGCGCGCGTCGCCGTGTTCGAGGCCGGCCGCATCGGCAACGGCGCATCGGGACGCAACGCCGGCTTCGCGGTGCCGCACTTTGCCGGAGCGATCCGGGTGTCGGACGTCGTGCGCTGGCTCGGCAAGAAGAAGGGCGAGGCGCTCGCCACCCTCGTCACCGAGGGGCCGTCGCGGGTGATGGAGACCGTGCGCCGCTATCAGATCGCGTGCGACGCGGAACAGAACGGCTGGATCCAGCCCGCCCATTCGAACGATTCGCTCGCGAAGATCCGCGCCGCCTACGAGGATTGGCGCGCCTTCGGAGCGCCGGTGGACTGGCTCGACGGGGAGGGCATCCGCGCCGCCATCGGCTCCACCACCTATGTCGGCGGCTGGCAGCGGGCGAATGGGGCGACGGTGAACCCCACGGCGCTGGTGCGCGGCATCGCGCGCGCCGCGGCCAACGAGGGCGTGCTGCTCTTCGAGGAGAGCCCGGCGAGCCACGTCGCCCAGGAGGAGGGCGGCCGGCCGATCCTCACCGTCAACGGCCACCGGGTCCGCGCCCGCCGCCTGGCGCTCGCCACCAACGGCTACACCGAGCCGCTCGTCGGCAAGGAGGCGAGGGCGCTCGTGCCGATCCAGCTCTTCCACACGATGACGGAGCCGCTGTCCGAAGAGATGCGCGGCTGGCTCCTGCCGGGGCGGGCCTGCTTCACCGATATCCGCAAGTCCGGCGGGTTCGGCCGCTACGATCGGGACGGGCGGCTCCTGTCGGGCGGCCTCGTCTTCGCCCCGAGCGCCACGCGCCGGACCGGCGAGCGGCACGCCTATCGCCGGATGCGCGACATTTTCCCCAACATCGGCCATCCCCCGCTCGTCGCCTACTGGACCGGATGGTGCGCCGCCACCGACAACCACATCCCACGAATTCAGCGGCTTGGACCCAACATCTTCTCACTCGCCGGATACGCGACGCGCGGCGTCTGCCTGTCGCAGATGACGGGTGCGGCACTTGGCGCGGTCATGGGGGAGGGGGCCGCCCTCGACGACCTGCCTCTCGAGGTGCATGAGGGGCCCGCCGTGATCCCTTGGCATCGGCTGAAGGCGGCCGGCGCGCAGCTCATCTTCCCCTGGCTTTCGGCCATGGACCGCATGGGTTTCAGCTGAGTCGCGCCGACTGTTGCAATTATGTCGATCTCTTAAGTTTCTGTTGAGAGACTTTGGACAACACGGTGGGCAGTCGGTTTTCCTCAGACTAGTGTTCCGGCTGCGAAAGTGTAGTGAGTCGTCGCCCAGACGGAGGTGTCCGCGTCGTGTCCAGCGTCCAATGTCGGTGGCTATTGCCCTTTGCCCTTCTGATGGGCGCGGTGAGCCTTGCGGGCTGCAACGGCACGATCGCCTCGCTCGAGCCGGCGCTCTCCACCACCACCGCGTCCAATGACGACGACGGCGGCGATGGCGAGGGCCGTAAGATGATCGGCAAGCCCTACAAGGTGGGCGGCCGCTGGTTCCACCCGCAGGAAGACAAGGACTACGACGAGGTCGGCATGGCCTCCTGGTATGGTGCGGATTTCCATGGCAAGCGCACTGCCAACGGCGAGCGCTTCAACCAGAATGCCTTGAGCGCGGCCCATCCCACGCTGCCACTTCCCTCCTATGTGCGCGTCACCGCGGTGAAGAGCGGCAAGTCCGTCGTCGTGCGCGTCAACGATCGCGGGCCGTTCCACAAGGGCCGCATCATCGACGTGTCGCGCGCCGCGGCCGACGAGCTCGGCATTCGCCGGGCGGGCCGGGCCAAGGTCCGCGTCGAATATCTCGGCGAGGCGGAGATCGGCGGGGGCGACAAGGAAACCCACATGGCCGCGCTCAAGTACGGCACCACGTCGAAGAAGTCGAAGTCGAAGTCGGGGAGCGGTGGCCTGTTCGGCTTCGGCAAGCGCGAGGAGAAGGACGAGAAGCCCGTCGAGGTGCGGCTCGCCGCCGCGGCGCCGACGCCGTCTCCGGCGGGCTCGCCGCTGCCGGGCGTCAACGTGCCGATCGTGCACCGTCCGGAGCCCGTCACCGCCGTCGCCTTCCAGGAGACCGAGGAGGCCAAGAGCGGCGCCATCGACGCGGTGATCGCCATGAACGCCGACGGCGAGGAAGAGATGCCGATGGTGGAATCGAAGAAGCCGGTGGCGATCAAGCCGTTGCCGGCGACCGCCTTGGAGCATAGCGAGGAGCGCGTGATGGGGGCGCACGATCTCTTCGCCGCCATTGACACTACCACCGGCGGCGCGGGCGAGTTGCACGGGTCGACGTCCGCGCAGCCGCAATAGTCCGGCGGTCCCGTACCGCGGAGGCGAAGCGGGCCGGGCGGAATAGCGATGCGCGGCGCATTCATCACATTCGAGGGCGGGGAAGGGGCCGGCAAGTCCACCCAGGCCGAGCGGCTCGCCGACCGCCTGCGCGAAGCGGGCCATGCGGTGACCCTCACCCGAGAGCCGGGCGGCTCCCCGTGGGCGGAGCGGCTGCGCGAGGCGCTCCTCAGCGACCGCGGCCGCGGCCTCGACGCCACCCAGCAAGCGATCCTGTTCGCCGCCGCCCGGGCGGACCACGTTGAGACCGTCATCGCCCCGGCGCTGCGGGCGGGTCAGGTGGTGATCTGCGACCGCTTCTCCGATTCCACCGAGGCCTATCAGGGAAGCCTCGGCGCCCCTCAGCGATTGCTGGCGCTGCTGCGCATCGTGGCGGTAGGATCCTTGATGCCCGATCTCACGCTCATATTGGATGTGCCGCCCGACGTCGGGCGGGCGCGGGCGGAGCAGCGTACCGCTCTCGACGCCTTCGAGCGCGACGAGGAGGCCGTGCAGACGAAGCGCCGGGACGCGTTCCTCGCAATCGCGGCGCGCGAGCCGGAGCGGTGCGCCGTGATCGACGCATCCGGCTCGCCGGACGACGTCGCCCAGCGCATCGACGCCGCCGTCGCCGAGCGGCTCGGCGTGCTGGACGGATCGTGAGGCGGCGCTGATGGCCCGCGCGCCGAGAGCGGCGGCGGACGAGGGCGTTCCCGCCGAGCCCGACCTTCTCGACAACGCGCCGCCGCCGCGCGAGGCGACCGCGCTGTTCGGCCATCGCGAGGCGGCCGCGCGCCTCGCGAGCGCCTTCGCCGATGCGCCGCCCCAGGCGATCCTTCTCGAGGGCCCGCGGGGGATCGGCAAGGCGACCTTCGCCTTCCGCCTCGCCAAAGCGCTTCTGGGGCAGCTGCCGGGCAGCGCCCTGCCCCCGGACTTTGCGAGCGAGCCCGACGGACGGGCCGCGCGGCAGGTCAGCGCCGGCACCCATCCGGGCGTTCTCCACCTGACCCGGCCGTGGGACGAGAGGGCGAAGCGCTTCAAAGGGGAGCTCACGGTCGATGTCGTGCGTCGCATCGTGCCCTTTCTCGGCTCTACGGCGGCCGACGGCGGGTGGAGAGTGGTCATCGTCGATGCTATGGACGACGCCAACCTCAACGCCGCCAACGCGCTCCTGAAGAGCTTGGAGGAGCCACCGCGGCGTACGCTCTTCATTCTGGTGTCGCACGTGGCGGGGAGGGTGCTCGCCACCATCCGCTCGCGCTGCCGGGTGATCCGGCTGCGGCCGCTCGGCCACGACGACATGGTGGCGGCGCTCAACCATCTCGGCGTCGACCCGGCGCTCGCCGAAGCCGGGGAGGGGGCGCCGCGCCGCGCCCTGATGCTGGCGGAGGCGGGGGCCGACATGGTGCGCACCGCGCGCCGCCTCCTCCGCCCCTCCGAAATGCGCGACGTGCGCCATCACCACACCCTCGCCGAACTCGCCGCGCAGCGCCGCGACGACCAGTTTGCCACCGTCCTCGACCTGGTGCTCGAGGCGATGGCGGCGCGGGTGCGCGAAGGCGCCGACCGCCTGCCGCTTCCAGCTCTCAACGCCTACGCCGAGGCCTATCTGGCGGCGACCTCGGAGCGGCGGCGCATCGAAGTGTTCAACCTCGATCGCAAGGAGATGGTGCTCGCGCTTTGCGCCCGTCTCGCCGAGGCCGACCGCGCTGCACAACGCGTCGGCTGATCCTGCTTGACGGCGACACCGCCGCGGCTTGACAAGGGCTACCCCTGAGGCAGATCAGTCAGCCATGAGCCGCCGCTTCACCATATCCACCGCGATCTCCTATCCCAACGGCGCCCCGCACATCGGGCACGCCTACGAGCTGATCGCCGCCGATGCCATCGCGCGCTTCAAGCGTCTCGACGGCTACGATGTCCATTTCTCGACGGGTACCGACGAGCACGGCCAGAAGATGGTCGAGACGGCGGCCAAGGAAGGCATCACGCCGGCCGAGCTCGCCGACCGCAACACGCCGCTCTTCAGGAAGATGGCCGAGGTCCTGAACACCTCGCACGACGACTTCATCACCACCCGCGAGCCGCGCCACATCGAGGCGAGTCAGGCGATCTGGCGGGCGATGGCGGCGGCGGGCGACATCTATCTCGGCCAATATGGCGGCTGGTACTCGGTGCGCGACGAGGCCTTCTTCACCGAGAGCGAATTGACGCTCGGCGAGGACGGCGTGCGCCGCGCGCCGAGCGGTGCGCCGGTCCAGTGGATGGAGGAGCCGAGCTACTTCTTCCGCCTGTCCGCCTTCGAGGAGCGCCTTCTGGCGCTCTACGAGGCGCATCCGGAATTCGTCGGTCCGCCGACGCGGCGCAACGAGGTCGTCGCCTTCGTCAAAGGCGGGCTCCGGGACCTGTCGATCTCACGCACGACGCTCACCTGGGGCGTGCCGGTGCCGGACGATCCCGAGCACGTGATGTACGTGTGGGTCGACGCTCTCACCAACTATCTCACCAGCGTCGGCTATCCCGACGACATGGAGCGCGTCGGCCGCTTCTGGCCGGCCGACCTCCACGTCATCGGCAAGGACATCGTGCGCTTCCACACGATCTACTGGCCCGCCTTCCTGATGAGCGCCGGGATCGCGGTGCCGCGCCGCGTGTTCGGCCACGGCTTCCTGTTCAACGCCGGCGAGAAGATGTCGAAGTCGGTCGGCAACGTGCTCGACCCGTTCGATCTCGTGAGCGCGTTCGGCGCCGACCCCTTGCGTCACTACATGCTGCGCGAGGTGCCGTTCGGGCAGGACGGCAACTACTCGGTCGAGGGCTTCATCAACCGCGTCAACGCCGATCTCGCCAACGATATCGGCAACCTCGCCCAGCGCTCGCTGTCGATGATCGCCAAGCACTGCGGCGGCGTGATGCCGGCGACGGGCCCGCGCACGGAGGCGGACGACGCGCTGATGGCGCGCGTCACGGCGCTGCCCGACATCTGCCGCGCGGCGATCGACGAGCAGGCCCTCCACACCGCGCTCGGCAGCGTGTTCGAGGCGGTGTCGGAGGCGAACCGCTACTTCGCGGGCGAGGCGCCGTGGGTGCTGCGCAAGAGCGATCCGGAGCGCATGGCCGTGGTCCTCGGCGTGACGGCGGAGGCGCTGCGCTGGTTCGCCATCCTCCTGCAGCCCTACGTGCCGCAGACGGCGAGCGACCTGCTCGACCTCCTCGCCGTGCCGCAGGAGGCCCGCGCGTTCGCCGATCTCGCGACGCCCGTCGCCGCCGGGACGCCGCTGCCGGCGCCCCGTCCCATCGTGCCGAAGCTGGAGGAGCCGGCCGCATCATGAGGCTCGTCGACAGTCACTGCCACCTCGACTTCCCCGACTTCGAAGGGGAGCTCGAGGCGGTGCTTCAGCGCGCGCGCGAGCGCGGCGTGGAGCGCTTCGTCACAATTTCCACCCGCGTGCGTCGGTTCGCGCAGCTGCGCGCCATCATCGACCGCTTCGACGACGTCTACGCCTCCATCGGCACCCACTGCCTCCACGCCCACGAGGAGCCGGACGTGACGGTGGAGGAGATCGTGGAGATCGCCGCCCTGCCGAAGGTGGTGGCGATCGGCGAAGCCGGCCTCGACTATCACTACACCTACGAGACGCGCGACGAGCAGGAGCGCGGCTTCCGGCGGCACATCGAGGCGGCGCGGCGCACCGGCCTGCCGCTGGTGATCCACGCCCGCGAGGCCGACGACGACGTCGCGGCGATCCTCGAAGAGGAGATGCGGGCGGGGGAGTTCAAGGCGGTGCTCCACTGCTTCACCGCCGGCCCGGACCTTGCCCGCCGCGGGCTCGACCTCGGCCTGACGGTGTCCTTCTCCGGCATCGCGACGTTCAAGAACGCCGAGGCGATCCGCGACGTCGCCCGCATCGTTCCGCTCGACCGCATGCTGGTGGAGACCGACGCTCCCTATCTCGCGCCGCAGCCCCATCGCGGCAAACGCAACGAGCCGGCGTTCGTGGCCGATACGGCGACGGGCCTCGCCAAGGCGCTCGGCATGGAGCCGGAGGCGCTGGCGGAGGCGACGACGCAGAATTTCTACCGCCTGTTCTCCAAGGTGAAGGCTCCGGCGCACGCGGAATGAGCGTCACCCATCGTTTCACCATTTTGGGCTGCGGCTCTTCCGGCGGCGTCCCGCGCACGGGCGGCGACTGGGGCGCGTGCGACCCCGAGAACCCCAAGAACCGCCGCCGCCGGTGCTCCATGCTCGTCGAGCAGATCGGCCCGGACGGCACCACCACGGTGCTGATCGATACCGGCCCCGATATGCGCGAGCAGCTCCTGTCGGCGAACGTCGGCCACCTCGACGGCGTGGTCTACACCCATCCCCACGCCGATCACCTCCATGGGATCGACGACCTGCGCGGCCTCGCGCTCGCCGAGCGCCGCCGCATCGACGTCTATATGGACGAGCCGACGGCGGAGCGGGCCCACGCCGCCTTCGGCTACTGCTTCGCGGCGCTGGCGGAGGGCTATCCGCCCATCCTCGATCATCATCTGATCTATGCCGGCACCCCGGTGGTGATCGACGGCGCGGGCGGACCCTTGTCGCTGACGCCGTTCGAGCAGTTCCACGGCCACATCATGTCGCTCGGCTTCCGCATCGGCGACCTCGCATACTCCAGCGACCTCAACGATCTGCCGGAGGCGTCCATCCCGCTGGTGGAGGACCTCGCGGTATGGATCATCGACGCGCTGCGCTACCGCTCGCACATCAGCCACCTGACGGTGGAGGAAGCCGTCGGCTGGCTGCAGCGCATGGGCGCGCGCTCGGGCGTTCTCACGAACCTCCACCAGGACCTCGACTACGAGAGCCTCAAGGCGGAGCTGCCCCCGAACGTGGTGCCCGCCTACGACATGATGACATTGGAGCTCGTTCCATAATCCATCTTATGCGACTGACGGGTCGAGCGGCGAACCGCTGACCCGACACGCGCCCGAACCCACCCGCGCCGAGGAGCCTGCCATGACGACCCCTATCGACCGTCTGCGCGAGATCATGGCGCAACTGCGCAACCCCGACGGCGGCTGCGCCTGGGACATCGCCCAGTCCTTCGAGACCATCGCGCCCTACACCATCGAGGAAGCCTACGAGGTGGCCGACGCCATCGAGCGCGGCAACCTCGACGATCTGCGCGACGAGCTCGGCGACCTGCTCCTCCAGGTGGTGTTCCACGCCCAGATGGCGGCCGAGGACGGGACCTTCGACTTCGACGACGTGGCGACGGCGATCTGCGAGAAGCTGGTGCGCCGCCATCCCCACGTGTTCTCCGACGGTGCGGCCCGCACGCCCGCCGAGATCAAGCTCGTCTGGGACGAGATCAAGGCCGAGGAGCGCGCCAAGAAGCCCGACGGGATAATCGACGACGTGCCGGCCAACCTGCCGTCGCTGGTGCGGGCGGAGAAGCTTCAGTCGCGGATGGCCCGCGTCGGCTTCGACTGGCCCGACACCGACGGCGTGCTCGACAAGGTGAGCGAGGAGCTGGGCGAGCTGACGGAGGCCGTCCGCGCCGGCGAAATGACGGCCGCGGAGGCGGAGTTCGGCGATCTCCTCTTCACCCTCGTCAACCACGCCCGCCACCTCGGCCTCGACGCCGACGCCGCGCTGAGGGGCACGAACGCCCGCTTCGCCACCCGCGTCCGCCACATGGAACAGGCGGTGAAGGCCGACGGCGGCCGGATGGACGAGCTCGACGCCGACGCCTGGGAGCGCGCCTGGCAGCGGGCGAAGACCGCCGAGCAGGAAGAGACCGCCTGACGCCGCCGAGGTGGCTCAGGGCTGATAGGGGCCGGACTGCGGCTCGGGCTTCGGCAGCGGATCGCCGAGGCGATGGCGTGTGTCGGCCACCTGCGCTTCGGGAATGCGGATGGTGAGGTGCACGCTCTCGCCCTCGTCGCGGCGCGACAGCACCTCGGTGTTGCGGTAGAGCCAGGCGATCAGCGCGCCGTCGCTCGAGGCGACGGTGACCTCGCGCACCTCCGCGCCCGTCGCAAGCCGGGCCTCGATGGCGGCGAGCAGCGCGTCGACACCCTCCCCGGTCTCCGCCGAGATCAGCACCGCGCCCTGCGCGGCAGCCGCGGCCTGCCGCTCCGCCCGCGTCTCGTCCGACAGCTTGTCGGCCTTGTTCCACACCTCCAGCACCTGCTGTTGGCCGGGCTCCACGCCGATCGCGGAGAGCGTCGCGACCACGTCGGCGGCCTGCGCGTCGGTCTCCTCGTGGGAGATGTCGCGCACGTGGATCACGAGATCGGCGAGCGTCACCTCCTCGAGCGTCGCCCGGAAGGCGGCGATGAGGCCGGTCGGAAGATGGGAGATGAAGCCGACGGTGTCGGACAGGAGCGCGGTGCGGCCGTGCGGCAGGTCGAGCTTGCGCAAGGTGGGATCGAGCGTCGCGAACAACAGATCGCGACTTTCCACGTGCGCGCCCGCGAGACGATTGAAAAGCGTCGACTTGCCGGCGTTGGTGTAGCCGACCAGCGCCACCACGGGCTGATTGTTGCGCTGGCGCTGCTTGCGGTGCAGCGCGCGGGTGCGGCGCACGAGCTCCAGCGCCTTCTCGACGCGGCCGATGCGTTCGGCGATTTGCCGCCGGTCGGCCTCGATCTGCGTCTCGCCGGGACCGCCGAGGAAGCCGAAGCCGCCGCGCTGGCGCTCGAGGTGGGTCCAGGACCGCACCAGCCGGCTGCGCTGATAGGTGAGATGGGCGAGCTCCACCTGAAGCGTGCCCTCCGCCGTCTGCGCCCGCTCGCCGAAGATCTCCAGAATGAGCGCCGTGCGGTCGAGCACCTTGGCGCCCCAGGCGCGCTCCAGATTGCGCTGCTGCACCGGCGTCAGCGCGTGATCGACCACCACCAGCTCCGCGTCGAGCGCCTTTACGGCCGCGGTGATCTCGTCGAGAAGGCCGGTGGAGAACAGCGTCGCGGGGCGTGGTGTGCGCACGGCGACGACCCGCGCTTCGACGACGTCGAGCGCGATGGCGTCGGCGAGCCCGACAGCCTCGGCGAGCCGGCCTTCCGGCTCCCGCCGGTCCTCCTCCTCGCCGCGAACGACCGGCAGGAGGACGACGGCACGCGTCTTCGGCGCCGCGGTGGGCTTGCTGCCGAGCCGCGCACGCTCTTCGTCTGCCCCCACGCTAGCGCGAGGCTCCGTCCTCGTTCGGATCGAACAGCTGAATGGGCTGGTTCGGCATGATCGTCGAGATCGCATGCTTGTAGACGAGCTGCGAGTGACCGTCGCGACGCAGCAGGACGCAGAAGTTGTCGAACCAGGTGAGCACCCCCTGGAGCTTGACGCCGTTCACGAGAAAGATCGTCAGCGGCGTCTTCGACTTCCGCACGTGATTGAGGAACGTGTCCTGTAGGTTTTGAGCTTTTTCAGCCATTTTCTTTTTCCAGCATGCAATAGTTCATCAAGGGGAGCCACGCGGTAGCCGACACACACGTCAAAGTGGCACCAGTGTCGCGGTTCCCGTATCGAGCCTAAGCGGGCACCGACGGAGCGCAAGCAAGTTCCCGGCCGACACCGATCAATAGTGTCGGAGGGGGACGAGCTCCACGTCGTCGTGAAAGTGCGCCCGCAACGCCGACGCCACCGAACCGGGGACGCCGTTCCCCAGCACCGTCTCGTCGATCTGCACCACCGGCGTGACGATGGCGGTGGCGGCGGTGATGAAGGCTTCGCGGGCGTGCTTGGCCTCGTCGACCGTGAACGCGCGCTCCTCCACCTTGATCCCGTGTGCGGCGGCGTAGTCCATGATGGCGGCGCGGGTGATGCCGCGCAGGATGCCGCGCTCGGCCGGCCGGGTGACGAGCGTGCCGTCCTCGGTGACGATCCAGGCGTTCGACGAGGCGCCTTCGGTGACGTAGCCGTCCTTGTCGAACATCCATGCCTCGGCGGCGCCGTTCGAGCGGGCGAACTGCTTGGCGAGCACCTGCGGCAGCAGCGCCACCGATTTGATGTCCACCCGCTCCCAGCGGATGTCGGGGGTGGTGACGACGCGAACCCCCTCCTCCGTGATCTTCTCGGCCGCCGCCCGCGAGGCGGAGCGGGAGGTGACGACCAATGTCGACGGCACGCTCGGCGTCGGGAAGCCGAAGTCGCGCTTGGAGACGCCGCGTGTCACCTGCATGTAGACGAGGCCGTTGACCACGCGGTTGCGGGAGACCACCTCGCGCAGGATCGCGACGAGCGCGGCCCGTGTGACCGGCCAGTCGATGGACAGCTCCGACAGCGAGCGTCCGAGCCGATCGAGATGGCGCGTCACGTCGACGATGTTGCCCGCGAACACCTCGCACACCTCGTAGACGCCGTCGGCGAACTGGAAGCCTCGATCCTCGACGTGCACCTTCGCTGTGCGATGGGGCACGTAGCGTCCGTTCACGTAGGCGATACGACTCATTCTTGTCCTCGTCTCTTTCTTGGCGGCTCGCCGGCCTCGGCCGCTGGTACGCTACGCAAGTATATTGCCAGTTGGGATGAAAAGCCGCCCTTTTCTGCTGCAGTGCAGCATTGCACTGCAGGCGTGGCCGGGGCTTTGCCCTCCGCGGATATCGGAGCCGGCTCAGAAGAATTCCAGGCTCACCCGGAACATTTGCTCCACCTGGTGCACCTTGCTCGCGAGGGCGAACATGATCACGCGATCGCGTGCGGCGATTTGGGTATCGCCGTTGATTTCCACCGCCTTACCGCGGCGGTAGATGGCGCCGACGCGTACCCCTTCGGGCAATTCCAGGTCGCGCAGCGGACGCCCGACGAGAAGCGAGGTCTCGAGTGCCTCCGCTTCGATCACCTCCGCCGATCCGTTTTGCAGCGAGTGCACGCTTTCGATGCGCCCGCGTCGTACGTGGCGCAGCACGCGGCTGATGGTGACGGCGCGGGGGTTCACGTAGGCATCGATGCCCAGCGCGTTCGCGAGCGCGGGATAGGACACGTTGTTGATCAGCGACAGGTTGCGCACGCAGCCGAGCGTCTTCGCCATCACGCAGGCGATGATGTTGGCCTGATCGTCGTTGGTGAGGGCGACCATCGTGTCGGCGTCCTCGACGTCCGCCTCGCGCAGGATGTTCTGGTCGAGCGCCGAGCCGTTGAGGATCACGGCGCGATGGAGCTGGTCGGCGATCTGGAGCGCGCGGGGGCGCGAGGCCTCGACGATCTTCACTTTGGTCTGCGGCTCGCGCTTTTCGAGCTGCTGGGCTACGTAGAAGCCGATATTGCCGCCGCCGGCGATCACCACGCGGCTCGCCTGGGGCTCTTCGTGGCCGAAGATGACGAGGGTGCGGCGCACCTGCTCGCGCGGGGCGACGACGTAGACGAGGTCGCCGACCCGCAACACGTCCTCCGAGCGCGGCACGATGAGGTTGCCGTGGCGGAAGACCCCCACCACCACGGCGCCGAGATTGGGGAAGAGCTCGGTGAGCTGGCGCAGCGGCGTGTCGACCACCGGGCAGTCCTCCCGGCACATGATGCCGACGACGACGATGGCGTCGTCGGCGAAGCGCACGGTCTCGACCGCGCCCGGCAGGGCGAGGCGACGCATCACCATCTCGCCCACCTCGATCTCCGGCGAGATCACCACGTCGATGGGCATCTGCTCGCGGGCGAAGAGGCTCTGGTAGACCGGCGCGAGGTAGGACTGGGCGCGCACCCGGGCGATCTTGGTGGGCACCTGGAAGATCGTGTGGGCCACCTGGCTCGCCACCATGTTGACCTCGTCGGCCTGGGTGACGGCGATCAGGAGGTCGGCGTCCTCCGCCCCGGCGGCGCCGAGCACGTCGGGGTGGGAGCCGTGGCCGACCACGCCGCGCACGTCGAGCTGGTCACGCACGTTGGCGATGAGGGCGGGCGACACGTCGATGACGGAGACGTCGTGCCCCTCGCTCGACAGGCGCTCGGCGATGCCGAACCCCACCTGCCCCGCTCCGCAAATGACGACGCGCATCAGGACGCTCCCGAAAGGGCCTCGGCCGCGGCCAATCGGAAGGCGGCTTCGGCATGGATGCGGGTGGAATCGAAGACCGGCACGCCGACATCGTCCTGACCGAGCAGGAGACCCACCTCGGTGCAGCCGAAAATGACGCTGTCGGCGCCCCTTTCCACCGCATGGTCGATGATGTCCACATAGTCGGCGCGGGCGGCGCTGGTGATCACCCCGCGGCAGAGCTCATCGTAGATCACGTCGTGGACGCGGGCGCGGCCGGCCTCGTCGGGCAGGCGCACGTCGAGCCCGAGATCGGTCATTCGGCCGCGGTAGAAGGCGCCCTCCATCGTGTACTTGGTGCCGAGGAGGACCGGGTGGAGCGAGCCGTCGGCGCGGATCGCCTCGGCGGTGGCGTCGGCGATGTGGACGAGCGGCACGCCGGCCGCCGCCTCCACGTGCCCGGCCATCCGGTGCATGGTGTTGGAGGCGATCACCATCACCTCGGCGCCCGCTTGCGCGAGCCGCTGGCCGGCGTCGGCCATCCGCTCGGCGGCGCCGGTCCAGTCGCCCTCGGCCTGCAGCGCCTCGATCTCGGCAAAGTCGAACGACCACAGCACGATCGGGGCGGAATGGAGACCGCCGAAGGTGTCGCGGGCGAGGAGGTTGAGGTGCTGGTAGTAGGGAACCGTCGATTCCCAGCTCAATCCGCCGATGAGGCCGATGGTCTTCACGCGCCGAGCCCGTGGGAGGCGGAGCGCGGTCGATCCCCCTCGCCTGTCATGATGGTCACGCGATCCCGAGCGTCTTCAGCTTGCGGTGCAGCGCCGAGCGCTCCATGCCGACGAACTCGGCGGTGCGGGAGACGTTGCCCGAGAAGCGGTTGATCTGGGCCTTCAGATAGTCGCGCTCGAAGATCTCGCGCGCGTCGCGCAGCGGCAGCGCCATGATGTGCTCGCCCCCCGTCTGCGAGGAGAGCGGCGGCACGATCGCGCCGATCTCGTTGGGCAGGAAGTCGGCCGAGATCGGGTCGTTGGCGTCGCCGTCGCGGGTGAGGATCAGGAGCCGCTCGACGTTGTTCTTGAGCTGGCGCACGTTGCCCGGCCAGTCGTGCGCCTGGAGCACGGCCATCGCGTCCTCGCCGATGATGCGCCGCGGCAGCCCCTGATTCTCGGCGGTCTGGCGCAGGAAGTAGTCGATCAGCATCGGCACGTCCTCGCGCCGCTGGGCGAGGGCGGGCACGCGGATCGGCACCACCGAGAGGCGGTGGAAAAGGTCCTCACGCACCCTCCCCTCGGTGATCTCCTCCTGGAGATCGCGTGCCGAGGAGGAGATGATGCGCACGTTCACCTTCACCTTCTGGGTGCCGCCGACGCGGTTGAACTCCTGCGCCACGAGGACGCGCAGGATGCGCGCCTGCGTCTCGAGCGGCATGTCGCCGATCTCGTCGAGATAGAGGGTGCCGCCGTGCGCCTCCTCGAGCGCGCCGACGGAGGCCTCGTGCCCCGGCCGCGCTTCCGAGCCGAAAAGGGCGACCTCCATGCGGTCCGGCGTGATGGTGGCGCTGTTGAGGACCACGAACGGTCCGTCCGCGCGGGCGGACTTGTTGTGGATCGTGCGCGCCACGAGCTCCTTGCCGGAGCCCGAGGGTCCCATGATCATGATGCGCGAGTTGGTCGGCGACACCTTCTCGATGGTGTTGCGCAGCTGGTTCATCACCGCCGAGCCGCCGATTAGCTCCTGATGCTCGCCGGTCTTGGTGCGCAGGCTCTCCACCTCCCGGCGCAGGCGCGAGTGCTCCAGCGCTCGCTCGGCGGCGAGCAGCAGCCGGTCGGCCTTCAGCGGCTTCTCGATGTAGTCGTAAGCCCCGCGCTTGATCGCCGACACGGCGGTCTCGATGTTGCCGTGGCCGGAGATCATCACGATGGGCAGCGCGTTGTGCTGGGCGCGGATGGTGTCGAGGAGGGCGAGGCCGTCGAGCTTGGAGCCCTGCAGCCAGATGTCGAGGAAGATGAGCTGTGGACGACGCGCCCCGATCGCCGCCAGCGTCTCGTCGCTGTCGGCCGCGGTGCGCACCTCGTAGCCTTCGTCCTCCAGGATGCCGGCGATGAGATTGCGGATGTCGATCTCGTCGTCGACGACAAGGATGTCGGATGCCATCAGCACTCCACCTGACGTTCGTCTCCGCCCGGCGCGGCGGACAACGATCCGTCCGCAGCGTCGGGGGACGCTTGTTCGTCGCTCGCCTCCGGCCCGGCGTCAAGTGAGGCCGGGGCCGCGGGGGCGTCCGCGACCTTTCTCGCCGTCGCCGTCTCGTCCGCCGCAGCGACTTCGTCGGCGGGCAGAACGAATCGGATGCAGGCGCCCCGCACATTGTCGCTCACCGCAGAGGCGTCGAGAAGCTCGATCCGGCCCCCCTGCTCCTCGGCGATCTTCTTCACGATCGCGAGACCGAGGCCCGTCCCCTTCTCGCGCGTCGTCATATAGGGCTCGAGCAGCCGTTCGCGACCCGCCTTGGGCAGACCGATGCCGTTGTCGATGATGTCGGTGACGACCTCGCCCACCTCGTTGCGGTAGAGGCGCACGCGGATCCGGCCGGGCTCGCCGCCGCGATCCTCCTCGGTGGTCTGCTCGATCGCCTCGGCGGCGTTCTTGACGAGGTTGGAGAGCGCCTGCGCGACGAGCCGCTGGTCGAAATTCGCGATGATCGGTGCATCGGGAATGTCGGTCTCGGTCACCACGTCGGGGTGACCGACGCCTTGCAGGAACACCGCCTCGCGCACGGCGTCGCGCACGTCGCGCCGCTCCATGGCGGGCGCCGGCATGCGGGCGAAGTTGGAGAACTCGTTGACCATCCGGCCGATGTCGTCGACCTGGCGGATGATCGTCTCGACGCACTGGTCGAACACCTCGTGGTCGTCGGGCTTGATCTGCTTGCCGTAGCGCCGCTTGATGCGCTCGGCCGAGAGTTGGATCGGTGTCAGCGGGTTCTTGATCTCGTGGGCGATGCGGCGGGCGACGTCGGCCCAGGCCGAGGTGCGCTGGGCGGTGACGAGGTCGGTGATGTCGTCGAGCGTCAGCACGAAGCCCGGTCGGGCCATGTCGCCGCGGTCGTTGGTGGCGCGCACGGAGATGGTGCGCTCGCGCCCGCGGCGGGGCAGGCTGATCTGCTCCGGCTTCACTCGCAGCCGGGTGAGCCCGCCGTCGGCCGACAGGATCGGCGCCATTTCGGGCACCGCGTCGACCAGGCGGTGGCCGACGATGTCCGCCTCCGCAATGTCGAGCATCTTCTGCGCCGAATGGTTGGCGAGCGTCACCACCCCTTCCGCGTCGATGCCGATGACGCCGGCCGAGACGCCGCCCAGCACCGCCTCGGTGAAGCGGCGCCGACGGTCCATCTGGTCGTTCGCCGACACGAGATCCTCGCGCTGGGACTTCAGCTGGCTCGTCATCGCGTTGAAGCGCTCGCCGAGGTGGGCGATGTCGCCGTCGAAGAAGTGGACGGGCACCTCCACGTCGAGGTCGCCCCTCGCGACGCGGTCGGAGGCGCCGATGAGATCGCGGATCGGTGCGACGAGGCGGTTCGCGAAGCCGAAGCCGATATAGATCGCGCACACCAGGAGAACGAGCGTCACGCCCGCGTAGACGAGCCCGAACGCCACGGTGATGCCGAGGCGCGAATTCTCCATCTGGATATATTCTTGGGCGTTGGCGCGGGTGAGGCGGAGGAAGCCGTTCACCTGCGGGTCCATCAGGCGGGCGATGTAGAGGTAGGTGTCGCGGTAGCTCTCGAGCTTCATGATGCCGCCCACCTGGTCGGCCTCGCCGGGTGCGATCAGCACCGGCTTGCCCTTCAGCGCCTCGCGCATGGCGTCGGGCGGCGGCATCCTCAGGTGGATCTCGGGATTGATCACCGCCTTCGTCAGCACCTCCCCGGCGCCGTTGAGGAGGAAGGCGGAGGGCAGCTGGCGCAGCCCCGCCTGGGTCTGCAGGAAGCCGTCGAAGCGGGTCGGCTCGTAGTCGTAGATGGGTTTGGCGCGATCGACGTCGCGGGCCATCGCGACGAGGTCGGAGCGCAGGACCCGCGCATGCTCGCCCACGTAGGCGTCGGCGACGGCGACGGAGTTCTCGACGATGGCGTGGGTGCGGTCCTCGAACCAGCGGTCGAGGCCGCGTGAGAGGGTGAGCGTCGCGACCACGGCGACGAGGGCCGCCGGCATCACCGCCATCACCGAGAAGAGGGCGACGATGCGCATGTGGAGGCGGGCGCCGGCGCGCCGGGCGCTGCGGGCCTTGAGGAGCTTCACCGCCTCGTAGGCCACCCCGGTGAGGAGCGCGAGGACGAGGATTGCGTTGATCACCAGAGCGATGGTGATCACCCGCGACGTCGGCTCGATGGGCGTCAGGCCGGTGAGGATGAGGAAGGTGGCCGCCACCGAGACGAGGGCGAGCGGAATGACCACGATGCCGAGCCCGCGGACGGGCGAATCGAACGGTGGCTTATATGGAACCGTGGCGTCGCTCATTCGACGCTCCTACACTTCGACAACGAGCGGACAGCTCGTATGTGAGCCTCTATGGTCTGGTCAAGCAAGCGACTGATGCCTCGACACGCGCGATTGCGGAACTTCCTACCATGCATGTGGTGATCGCGGGGGCGGGGCATGCCGCGCTGATCGCGCTGAAACGTCTCGGTGCGCCGCCCGCGGGGACGCGAATCACGCTCGTCTCGCGCGCCGACGTCGCCCACTATAGCGGCATGGTGCCCGGCTGGATCGAAGGGATCTACGACGAGGCGGAGTGCTCGATCCCCCTCCCCCCGCTCGCCGCCGCGACCGGCGCCACGTTCGTCCGCGGCGACGTCGTGGGGGCCGACGAGGCGGCGCTTCACCTGCGCGGCGGCGAACGGATCCCCTACGACCTCCTCGTCGTCAACACCGGCGCGGTGCCGCGGCCGATCCCCTCCCTCGATCCAGCGGAGGTGGTGCCGGCGAAGCCGTTCGACCGGCTCATCACGGTGCTGTCCTTCCACTTCGCCGCGCCGGACCCCGCCTTCGTCGTCGTCGGCGGCGGGATCGCCGGGGTGGAGGTCGCCGCGACGCTGCGGGCGCGCCGGCCCGAAGCGCCCGTCACGCTGGTGGAGCAGCGCGCCTCGCTCCTGCCCGCGGCGCCGCGCCTCGGCCGCCGCCTCGGCGCCGCGCTGCGGGCGCGCGGGGTGGCGGTGCACATTGGAACCTCGGTCGGGGTACGGGCGGGGCGGCGCGTCATCCTCGCGGACGGCGAGGTGGTGCCGGCCGACGCCGTCCTCACCCTCACCGGCGCCTCGCCGGCCAAGTGGCTCGACGACACCCCCTTCGCCCGCGCTCCTGACGGATTCCTCGCCGTCGACCGGCGGATGGTGAGCACCTCTCACCCCAACGTGATCGCCGTCGGCGACGTCGCCACGCGGCCCGACGACCCGCGCCCCAAGGCCGGCGTGTTCGCTGTGCGGCAAGGGCCACACCTTGCCGACGCGATCGCCGCCTTCGCGCGCGGCGATGCTCCGCCGGAGGTGAGGCTTCAGCGGCGTGCGCTGGCGCTCGTCTCGCTCGGCCACCGGCGCGCCCTCTTCGCGCGCAACGGCATCGTCGCGGAGGGAGAGTGGGCCTTCCGCCTCAAGGACCGTCTCGACCGCGCCTTCATCGCCGGTCTGCGCACTCCCTGAGGGGCGCCGAAAGAGCTGGTCGGGACCCTCGGGCGGCGCTATGAGGCCGCATGGCCCTTGCCCTGCGCGTCTTCCTCCCGTTCGCTCTCGCCTTCAACCTCTCCTTCCTGCTGCGGACCATCAACGCCGTCGCCGGGGAGCCGATTCGGGTGGAGCTGAGCCTTTCGGCGGGCGACATGGGCCTCCTCACCGGCATCTATTTCGCCGGATATGCGGTCTGCCAGATCCCGTTCGGCATCCTGATGGACCGCTACGGTCCCCGCCGGGTCCAGGCCCTGGTGTTCGCCGTGGCGGCGCTCGGCTGCCTCGTCTTCACCGTCGCGGAGAGCTTCGAGACCCTCGTCTTCGGCCGCTTCTTCATCGGCGTCGGCGCGTCGATGGCGCTGATGGCGCCGTTCACCGCCTATCGCCAGTGGTTCACCGCCGAGCGGGTGCCGCTGGTGGTCGCCGCCCACATGACGTTCGGCGCCGCCGGCAGCGCCCTGTCGGGGATCCCGACGGCGGCGCTCATCGACGTCGTCGGCTGGCGCGGCCTCTTCCTGGTGGTGGCGGTGCTCGTCGCCATCGTCGCGGCGATGACCTTCTTCGTGGTGCCGCGCCGGCACGAGCCGTCGACGTCGGTGCCGGTGCACCAGCTCACCCGTGAGCTCGGCGCCGTGCTGCGCTCCCGCGCGCTGTGGCGCCTCGCCCCTCTCGCCACCACCACGCAGGCCGGCATGCTCGGCATCCTCAGCCTGTGGATGGGGCCGTGGCTGCGCGAGGCGGCGGACCTCTCCTCCGGCGTGGCGGCGCAGTGGGTGTCGATCGCCGCCGGCGGTCTCGTCGTCGGCTTCTGGGGGTTCGGCATCCTGTCGAGCTGGGCGGCCCGGGTCGGGCGCACGATGCAGGTCTTCATCGGCGGGGCGACGCTCTATGCGCTGATGATCCTCCTCCTCATCGTCCTGCCGCCGACGACGGCGGCGCCGCTGTGGATCGGCTTCGCCGCCGTCGGCACCGTCGGGGTGATCACCTACAACCTCATCGCGCGCGAGTTCGTCCCCGAGATGGCGGGACGCGTGAACACGCTGTTGAACTTCAGCGTGTTCACGCTCGCCTTCATCTTCCAGTGGGGCTTCGGGCTGGTGCTGGAGCTCTTCCCCGATCCCACCGGCGGGGCGACGCCGGAGGGCTACAGCTTCGCCCTGTCGCTGGTGCTCGGCCTCCACCTCCTCGCCTTCCTGCCGTTCATCTTCGTCCGCCTGAAGCCGCGTGAGAGCGGTGGGACGATGGGCGAGGCCGTCGGCTGAGGCTCAGCCCCGTCCGAGGAGCTCGGCGACGGCGTCCGTCACCGCCCGCGTCGCGGCACCGAGGTCGGCAAGGCTCACCGCCTCGTCGCCGGTGAAGTCCACCCCCTCGCCGACGATCGGCGGACCGACGCCGAAGAGGGCGGTCGGAATGCCGGCGAGGGCGTAGTGGCGGGCACCGCTCACGACCGGCGCCGAGACGACGGGCACGGGCCGCCCCATGGCGTCCTCGGCATGGCGGGAGAGGATCTCGGCGAGCCGCTCGCTCGGCGGCGTCGGGGTGACGGGCTCGGCGAGGAGGAGGCGGCGGCACTCGAGCTCGGCGGGGCCGGAGTGCGCCCCCTCCAGCGTCCCGATCAGCGCGGCCTCCACCGCCTCCCCGTCCTCGTCCGGCGCGAGGCGGCGGTCGATGGTGAAGCGCACTCTGTCGGCGACGAGGTTCACCCCTCGCCCGCCCTCGATGGTGGAGATGGTGAGCGGGCGAGGCGCCTGCTTCGCCACCTCGAGCGCACGATCGAGGAGCGGGGCGGTGGCGGCCATGGCGTCGACCCCGTCCTCGGGGCGCGAGGCGTGGGCCTGCACGCCCCGCACGAGCACTTCGAGGTGCAGCACCCCCTCCTGCCCCACCACCACCTGGTAGGACGTGCCGGCGGCGATCACGGCGTCGGGCTGCGTCAGCTCGTGGCCGAGGAGAAAGGCGGGGCCGAGGAAGCCGCCGGTCTCCTCGTCGGCGGTGAGATGGAGCTCCAGCGTGCCGGAGAGCCCCGCGGGCTCGGCGACGAGATGCTCGAGGGCCGCCACGTAGGCGGCGACGTCGGCCTTCGAATCGCGCGCGCCGCGGCCGTGGAGCAACCCGTCGTGGATCTCCGCGCCGAACGGGTCGCGCCGCCAGCCGGAGCCCGCCGGCAGCGTGTCCATCGGCGCGTGGAGGGCGACCGTCGGCCCGGAGCCGAAATTGTGGCGCACGATGAGGTTCAGAACGTCGGAGCGGCCATAGTGGCGGGCGAAGGGAGCCGGCACCGGGTGGCGTTCCACCTCGAAGCCGCGCCCTTCCAGCGAGACAGCCAGCCACTCCATCGCCTCGCCCACCTCGCCCGGCGGGTTCTCCGTGTTGAGGCGGACGAGGTCCTGCAGGAAGGCGACCGCCCCGTTGGGAGCGGTCGCGGCGGGACTTGACGGGTCCTCGTTCATGGGAGGAGCACCGTGGCGCCGGTGGTCTTGCGTCCTTCGAGGGCGCGGTGGGCCTCTGCCGCGTCCTTCAGCGGGAATGTCTGATCCACCGAGATCTTCACCTTGCCGGAGCCCACCATCTCGAAGAGATCAGCAGCGTTCGCCTCGAGCCGCGCGCGCGTGCCGACATAGGTGAAGAGGGTCGGACGGGTGGCAAAGAGCGAGCCCTTCTGCGCCAGGTGGCCGAGGTTGAAGCCTTCGATCGGGCCCGACGACTGGCCGAAGCTCGCGAACAGGCCGAACGGCTTCAGACAGTCGAGCGAGCCCGGATAGGTGTCCTTGCCCACCGAATCGTAGACCACGTCGACCCCCTCCCCGTCGGTGAGCTCCTTCACCCGGGCGACGAAGTCCTCTTCGCGGTAGTTGATCACCTCGGCGTAGCCGTTCGCTTTGGCGAGCTCGGCCTTTTGCGCCGTCGACACGGTGCCGATGAGGCGCGCGCCGATCGCCTTCGCCCACTGGCCGGCGATGAGGCCGACGCCGCCCGCCGCGGCGTGGAAGAGCGCCGTGTGGGAGGGGCCGAGGGCGAACGTCTCCTTGAGGAGGTAGCGCACCGTCATGCCCTTCAGCATCATCGCGGCGGCGGTCTGGTCGTCGATCGCGTCGGGCAGCTTGAGCGCCGTCGCCGCCGGCATCGCGCGTCGCTCGGCGTAGGAGCCGATCGGCGCCGCGTAGGCGATCCGATCGCCGACGGCGAAGCCGGTGACGCCGGGACCGAGCGCCTCCACCACTCCGGCCGCCTCGTTGCCGATCACGAGCGGCAGCCCGCCCGGCGCGGGGTAAAGGCCGGAGCGGAAATAGGTGTCGAGATAGTTGAGGCCGATCGCCGTATGGCGCACCACGATCTCGCCCTCTGCGGGCGTAGGGTCCTCGATCTCGCGCCACGTGAGGACGTCGGGGCCGCCGACCTCCTCCACGAGGATGGCGTGCGTCATAATCGCTCTCCGATTTTCAGGATCGGACGTTAGTTTTGCCGGGCAAGGCAATCAAGCCGGCCGGGCGCGAGGAGGATCGAATGGACGCGAACGACACGATGGGAGCGAGCGAGACGCTGGTCGTGGACGTCGCCGTGGTGGGGGGCGGGCCGACGGGCGCGCTCGCCGCGCTCGTCGCCGCCGAGGCGGGCTGGCGGGTCGCCCTCGTCGCCCCCGCCCCCGCCCGCGACCCGCGCACGACGGCGCTCCTGATGCCCTCCGTCGCCCTCCTCGACCGGCTCGGCGTCTGGGAGGGCGTCGCCCCCCATGCGGCGGCCCTCACCAGCATGCGCATCATCGACGACACCGGCCGCCTCCCCCGCGCGCCGGAGATCGCCTTCGACGCTCACGAGATCTCGCTCGACCAGTTCGGCTTCAACGTGGAGAACGACCATCTCAACGCTGCGCTGGCCGACCGGCTCGCGAGTGCGGGGGTGAGGCACGTCGACGAGCTCGCCGAGCGCGTCCACAACGGCGAGATCGCCTCGGTGGAGGCCGGCGAGACGCGGGTGGAGGCGGAGCTGATCGTTGGCGCGGACGGCATCGATTCGGTGGTCCGCGCCGCCTCCGGCCTCGCCGTGAAGCGCTGGCGCTACAATCAGAGCGCGTTCGTGACCGTGCTGTCGCACGCCCGCCCGCACGGCAACGCGTCGATCGAGTTCCACACGCCGGGCGGGCCGTTCACGCTGGTGCCGCTGCCCGGAGAGCGCTCCTCGCTGGTGTTCGTGGAGCGGCCGGAGGTGATCGACGAGTGGGCGAGCGCCGATCCCGGCCCCCTCGCCCGCGAGCTGGAGCGGCGCGCCCACGCCGTGCTCGGCCGCATGCAGATCGACGGGCCGCGCGCGGTGATCCCCCTCGAGGGGATGGTGGCGCACCATTTCGGCGTCCGGCGCGCCGTGCTCGTGGGCGAGGCCGGTCACCGGTTGCCGCCGATCGGGGCGCAGGGCCTCAATCTCGGCATTCGCGACGTCGCGATTCTGTCCAACCTTCTGGAGCGGGCCCGACCGGGCCGCAGCCTCGCCGGTCTCGCCGATCGTTACGATTCCCATCGCCGGCTCGAGGTGGGGGTGCGCTCCACCGGGGTCGACCTCCTCAACCGCTCGCTCCTGACGAGCGCCCTCCCCTTGACGCTGCTGCGCACCGCCGGCCTCACCGCCGCCCGCGAGATCGGCCCGGTGCGGCGAGCGATGATGCGCGCGGGGCTCGCCGAGCCGCTCTTCTGACGCGCTGCCCCCCGCACGATGCGTCGCGCTAGAGGAGCCCGCTGCTGATCGCGTAGAGGATCGCGGTGACGGTGACGGCCGACACCGCCGTGCCGACGAGCACCACGTTGGAGGCCCCCTCCACGAAGCGGCCATATTGGGTGGCGAGCACGAACACGTTGGTCGCCGGGGGCAGCGCCGCCATCAGCACCGCCGTCGTGCGCCACAGCGGGTCGGCATGCACCATCCCCACCAAGACGAAGGCGAGCATCGGGTGGAGCAGCAGCTTGAACGAGAGGAAGAGCGTCAGGTCGCCCACCACCTCGCGCGTCGGCGGCCGCTGGAGGGCGACGGTCACGCCCATGGCGAAGAGCGCGCAGGGCGCCGCCGCCCCGCGCAGCATGGTGAGGAGACGGTCGACCATCACCGGCGGCTCCCAGGCGAAGGCCGCCGCGAGCGCTCCGGCGATGGTCGCCAGAATGAACGGATGGGTGAAGATGCGCACCAGGATGCGCCACGCCGTCACCATCGGCGTGCCCGTCTTCGCCCCGCCGATCGCCATCAGCACCGGCGTGAGGATGAAGAACATGGTGTTCTCGAACGCGAAGATGAGCGCCACCGGAACCGCTGCCGGCGCGCCGAGGGCGGTGATCGCGAGACCCGGCCCGAGATAGCCGTTGTTGGAGTAGGAGCCGGCGAGGGCGTGGAGGGTGGCAAGCTCCACGTCCCGCCCGGTACGGACCAGAGCGATGAGGAAGCCGGCGACGAAGATCGTCAGCGTCGTCACCACCACGGCGACGATGAAGGCGATGTTGGAGAGCTCCTCGAACGGGGTCTCGGCGAGCAGCTGGAAGAACAGCGCCGGCAGGGCGAGATAGAGGATGAAGATGTTCAGCCACTCGAGGCCGCTCGCCGGTCGGCGCACGATCCGTCCCGCGACGAAGCCGAGGAAGATCAGCCCGAAGAAGGGCACGGTGAGCGAGAGCACCTCGCGCATGAAAAATCGGCTCCAAGGGGGAGGATCGGGCGGGGAGCGTTAGAGCATCGGCGAGGCCCCCGGTAAAGGCTTCGGCGCGCCTTCGGGCGGCGCCGGGCTCGCGGGCATGGCCGAGGCTTTACCCGACCCGCACGCGATGCCATCTACCGGCCGCAATAGGAGTTCCGCGTGCCCACCCAGTCCGCCAACAGCGCCCCGCCGAAACGCCGCCATGCGAAGCGGGGCTTCGAGCGCACCCTCCTGGGGCTGCGCTATCGTCTGGAATATGTCCTGGTGCGCGTGGTGGGCTTCGGCTTGCGCCACATTCCCGTCGAGATGGCGTCCGGGCTGATGGGGGCGATCATGGGGCTGGTGATGCCGCTCACCGCGCGCCATGCGCGGGCGCTGGAGCATCTGCGCTTCGCCCTCCCCGAGCTAGAGGAGGCGGAGCGGCGCTCCATCGCCCGGCGGATGTGGGTGCACCTCGGCCGCGTCGCCGGGGAGTCGTTTCAGATCGACAAGATCATGGCCGATACGCGCCGCGTCAGCCTGCCGCCCGACTTCGACCATTTCCGCGAACTCTGCCGCGACGGGGCGATCAACGCCGCCGTGCATCTCGGAAACTGGGAGATCGGCGGGGTGATGCCGCGGGCGGCGGGTCTGCAGCTCGCCGGCGTCTACCAGCCGCTGCACAACCCCTATGTGGAACGCTATCTGAAATCGCTGCGAGCGAGCGCCTACCCCGCCGGCCTCTTCGCCAAGGGGCCGAAGGTGGGGCACACCCTCGTCAACCTCGTGCGGCAGGGGGCGGGGATCGGCCTCGTCGCCGACTTCCGCGAGATGCGCGGCGTGGGCGTGACCTTCTTCGGCCAGCCCGCCTTCGCGACGCCGCTGCCGGCGATGCTGGCGCGGGCGACGGGGCGACCGATCATCGCGGGCGCGGTGATCCGCACCCATGGGGTGCATTTCCGCGGCGTGCTCGCTCACGTTCCGGTGAAGCAGACCGACGATCGGGAGCGCGACATCGCGGAGGCGACGCAGGCGCTGCACGATGTCTACGAGCGGTGGATCCGCGAGGCCCCGGAGCAGTGGATGTGGACGCACCGCAAGTGGGCCCGCTCCCGCCGGCGAGAGCTCACGGTGGCGACCGCCGAGCCGGACGAGGCGGCCGCGTCTTCCGACACCGCACCGGATCACGCCGAGGTGGTGGCGCCTCCCGGCCCCCTCCCCGCGCAATCCGCGCCGGAACCGGAGCGGGCGGCACGTTCACGATGAATAACGGTTGACCCCTGAGGAGACTTGCGCCCGTACCACGCCACAAGTAACCGTATGATCTTTAGCAGCCGCGCCTTGTGCGAAGCTGACCATGGAGCTGAACCGGTCATGGGTGAACCACATTATGAGGGTCAGACAGTGTACCGGATCGGTTTTGCGGAGGACGCGGCAGCCACGTGGCACCGGGGTTGCAGCGGCTCAGTGATGGCAGTCCGGGGTCGGCCGGCGCATGCAGCGCCATCTCAGTTCCATGTTAAGGTCGCCGTGCGGCCGCGCGTTGGGTAGCACTCATGAAGAAAATCAAGACTGCGAAATTTCAGCTCGGGCAGGTGGTGCGCCACCGCGTCTTCAGCTTCCGCGGTGTTATCTTCGACGTGGACCCCACCTTCTCCAATACCGAGGAGTGGTGGGAGGCGATCCCCGAGGACATTCGGCCCCGCCGCGACCAGCCCTTCTATCACCTGTTCGCCGAGAACGACGAGACCGAGTACATCGCCTACGTGTCGGAGCAGAATCTCCTGCCCGACGACACGGGCGAGCCGGTGCGTCACCCCCAGGTGAGCGACATGTTCGAGCGCCGCGACGGCGCCTACTGCGCCCGCAGCAGCAACTTCCACTGAAGCCGCACCCGCGACCGACCGACAGAAACGAAAAAAGCGTCGGAGCGTGGCTCCGGCGCTTTTTTGTCGACATCGACGGTCTCCGCAAGGCTCCCGAAAGACCCGCGAGGACCCCGAAAGAAGAGGAGCGGCGGTCGCGCGCCGCCGCTCGAACGGCCTTACTGGCTCGACTCTTCCACCGCCTTGCGCTGTTCGGCGACGAGACGGTCGCGCATCTTCTGCGCCTTGTCCTCGAGCTGACGCTGAAGGTCCGCCTGCTTCTGCTGCAGCTCCTGCGGGTTGATGCCTTCCCCGTCGTAGGCGGAGGTGAAGCCGATCAGGGTGAGGTCGAACCGCACGGGCTTGGCCTGCTGGTTGACCGTCGTGAGCTGCAGCTTGCCGCCCGCCTTCAGGCGGGTGACGAAGCCCGCATCGATGGCGAGCTCGGCATAGCAGGCATTCGGGAAACAGATCGAGTAGCGCGCCTGTTCGGCCTTGCTGCCGTCGATCTGCAACTGGACGCCGGGCTGGATCAGCATCCCCACGGGCACCGACACCAGCAGGCTCTTGCGCGCCTCGCCGGGGGTCTCCCGGATCGCCACCGACGCCAGGAACTGGCCGGAGTCGGTCCGCAGCTCCTGCGTGATCAGGCAAAGCTGCTTGTTTGCCTTCGGGTCCGTGTTGCAGATCTTCACCCAGGCGTTGTCGTCCTGAGCCGACGCCGGTGCCGTCGGCAAGGCCGCGGCGGTCGCGATCGCCATCATGGCCATCAGTTGAACCAGACGCATGGTCAATTCCCCCGTACTCAAAGAGATCGTTGCAGCGGGTCGCGCCCCGCCATTCACCGAACGCTTAGACCGCGTGGAGCAAATTGGCTAGAACGCCGTGCCCCGAGACGGCGAAAAAACACTGTGCCATTGTGAAACAGAAAGGTGCGCCGTGATCGATCCGACGCCCCGCCTTGCCATTCCGCACCGGCTTGCCCGCCTCGTCGTCGTTGCCCTCACGCTCGCATGGTCGATGCTGCCGGCCTATGCGGCGGATGGCATCGCCATGCACGGTCGGCCCGCCCTTTCCGAGGGCGACCCCCTCCCCTACGCGAACCCCGACGCGCCCCAAGGCGGCCGCATCACCTTCGGCGCGCTGGGCTCCTTCGACAGCCTCAACCCGTTGATCCCGCGCGGAACGCGCGCCCCGGGCGCCCGCGATCCGCTCTACGGCAACCTCGTCTACGAGAGCCTCCTCGATCGCAACTACGACGAGCCCTTCTCCCTCTACGGGCTTCTCGCCTCGGATGTGGAGGTGCCGCCGGAGCGCGACTGGGTGCGCTTCACCATCGACCCCGAGGCGCGCTTTTCCGACGGCGAGCCGGTGACGGCCGAGGACGTGGTGTTCTCGCTGGAGCTCCTGCGCAAGGAAGGCTGGCCCTACGCCCGCACCTACTATTCCAAGGTGGAGGACATCGAGACGCCCGACGATCGCACCGTCGTGTTCCGTTTTCCGAACGCCGACGACCGCGAGCTGCCGCTGATCCTCGGTCTGATGCCGATCCTGCCGAAGCACGCCACCGACCCCGAGGCCTTTTCGCACACCACGCTGTCACCGCCGCCGGGCACCGGCCCCTACGTGATCGGCGACGTCGAAGGCGGACGCAGCGTGACCTACGAGCGCAACCCCGACTACTGGGGCAACGACCACCCCCTCAACGCCGGACGCTACAACGCCGACGAGATTCGCTTCGTCTTCTATCGCGACGAGACGACGATGTTCGAAGCCTTCAAGGCCGGCGAGATCGACGCCTACCTCGAGAGTGATGCCGGGCGTTGGGTCTCCGGCTACGCGTTCCCGGCGGTCTACGACGGCCGCATCGTGCGCGAGAGCGTGCCGACCGGCATTCCGCGCGGCATGTTCGCCTTCGTCTTCAACACCCGCCGCCCGCCCTTCGACGACGAGCGGGTGCGCCAGGCGATGAACCTCCTGTTCGACTTCCCGTGGATCAACGCCCAGCTCTTTCATGGCGCCTACACACGCACCACGAGCTTCTTCGTCGGCTCGGAGCTGCAATCGACGGGGCACCCGGCGAGCGAAGCCGAGACACGGATGCTCGCCCCTTACGGCGGGGTCGTCGACGACGCCATCATGGCGGGCACCTGGCGGCCGCCGACCTCGGACGGATCGGGCCGCGATCGCAAGAATGTGAGGGCGGCGCTCGGCCTCCTCGCCGAGGCCGGCTGGCGGATCGATGGTGGCCGCCTCGTCGACGGCGCCGGCGAGCCGTTCCGCTTCGAGATCCTGGTGGCGACGCGGGAGGACGAGCGCCTCGCCCTCGCCTATCAACGCCTGCTGCGCCCGGTGGGGATCGAGGCGCGGGTGCGCTACGTCGATTCCGGTCAGTACACCCAGCGCATGCTCGCCTTCGACTTCGACATGGCGCGCGTCTTCTGGCCGGCCTCCCTCTCGCCCGGCAACGAGCAGCTGCACCGCTGGTCGAGCGCCGCGGCCGACGTCGAGGGCTCCTTCAACTATGCCGGCGCCAAGGAGCCCGCCATCGACGCGATGATCGCCGAAATGCTCGCCGCCGAAGACCGAGGCGCGTTCGTCGACGCGGTGCGCGCGCTCGACCGGGTCTTGCTGTCGGGAAGCTATGTCATACCTCTTTACCATAGCCCCGATCAGTGGGTGGCGCGGGCGCGCCGCCTCGGGCGACCCGAGCGGCAGAGCCTTTCCGGCATTGAACTCGAAACATGGTGGGTGAACCCATGAGCCTCGGCCATATCGACGCGAGCGCGCTCGAGCCGTTGACCATCGACGTCGTGTCCGACGTCATGTGCCCCTGGTGCTTCATCGGCAAGCGACGGCTCGAAAAGGCTCTGAAGGAGGCGGCGGACGTCGACGTCACCGTCTCCTGGCATCCCTTCCAGCTCGACCCGACGCTGCCCCCTGAAGGCAAGGACCGCCAGCAATATCTGACGGAGAAGTTCGGCAGCGTCGAAAGGGCGGCCTCGCTCTACGAGAACGTGAAGGCGGCGGGGGACCTGGAGGAGATCCCCTTCGCCTTCGACAGGATCACGCGCTCGCCCAACACGCTCGACGCGCACCGGTTGATTCGCTGGGCCGGAATCGAGGGCGTCCAGGACGCCGTGGTGGAGCGCCTCTTCAACCTCTATTTCATCGAGGGTGCCGACCTCACCAAGCCCGAGACGCTGGTGAGCGCGGCGCAGGATGCGGGCATGGACGGCGAGATGGTGGCGCGCCTTCTCGCGAGCGACGCCGACCTCGCCGAGACGGAGGCGGACGTGGTGCACGCCCAGGCGATCGGCGTGCAAGGCGTCCCCTGCTTCATCCTGGAGCGCAAATATGCGGTGAGCGGGGCGCAACCCGCCGAGGTTCTCGTCAACGCCATCCGCCAGGTAGCGGCCGAGAAGGCGGGCGGCGGCCCCGCCGAAGCGGAATAGCAGCCGCCCGAATAGGCCACGGCTCGCAGGACCGCGCGGCGGCCGGCGCCCCCATCGGCGGCGCCGGCGATCCGTCTCGCCCCGGCGTGGGCGGGCGCGGCCCTGCGCGACCGACACCGCATAGCTTGACGTTGTGCCCAAGCCCCCATATGCGCGCACTAACTTCGAGCGAGGGGCCATGGAACCTGAGATCACGCCGGAGCTCGTCCGCTCCCACGGGCTGACGTCCGACGAATATGACCGCTTCTGCGAGCTGATCGGCCGTACGCCCACATTGACGGAGCTCGGCATCGTCTCGGCCATGTGGAACGAGCACTGCTCCTACAAGTCGTCGCGGCCGCACCTGAAGACGCTGCCCACCACCGGTGAGCGCGTCATCCACGGCCCCGGCGAGAACGCCGGCGTCGTCGACATCGGCGACGGGCTCGCCGTCGTCTTCAAGATGGAGAGCCACAACCACCCCTCCTACATCGAGCCCTATCAGGGGGCGGGCACCGGCGTCGGCGGCATCCTGCGCGACGTCTTCACTATGGGCGCCCGGCCGATCGCGATCCTCAACGCGCTGCGCTTCGGCAAGCCCGATCACCCCAAGACGCGCCACCTCCTCGCCGGTACCGTCGCCGGCATCGGCGGCTACGGCAACGCCTTCGGCGTGCCGACGGTGGGCGGCGAGGTGGAGTTCGACGCCTCCTACGACGGCAACTGCCTCGTCAACGCGATGGCCGTCGGCATCGCCCGCCAGGACGCGATCTTCCTGTCGGAGGCGAAGGGTGTCGGTCGCCCCATCGTCTATCTGGGGTCGAAGACCGGGCGCGACGGTATCCACGGCGCCACTATGGCCTCCGCCACCTTCGAGAGCGACGACGAGAGCGAGCGCTCCACCGTGCAGGTGGGCGACCCCTTTGCCGGCAAGCGCCTCCTCGAAGCGTGCCTGGAACTGATGCAGACCGGCGCCGTCATCGCGATCCAGGACATGGGCGCGGCCGGCCTCACCTCCTCGGCGGTCGAGATGGGCGCCAAGGGTAACCTCGGCATCCACCTCAATCTCGACCATGTGCCCTGCCGCGAGGAGGGCATGAGCGCCTACGAGATGATGCTGTCGGAGAGCCAGGAGCGCATGCTGATGGTGCTCGATCCCGACCATTGGGAGGAGGCGCAGGCGATCTTCAGGAAGTGGACGCTCGATTCGGCGATCGTCGGCGAGACCACCGACGACCTCCGCTTCAAGATCAGCCACAACGGGCGCGTCGAGGCGGATCTTCCGATCAAGGAGCTCGGCGACGAGGCACCCGTCTATCATCGCCCCCATTCGGCCCCGCCCGCGCCGCCGCCCCTCACCAACGCCGATTCGGAGCCGCCGGAGGACATCGCCGCCACCATCCTGAAGGTCGTCGGCAGCCCCAACGGCTCCTCGCGCCGCTGGGTGTGGGAGCAGTACGACCACGTGATCTCCGGCAACATCGCCGCCGGGCCGGGAGGCGACGCGGCGGTGGTGCGCATCGGCTCCGGGCCGCTCGCCCTCGCGATGACGGTGGACGTCTCCCCCCGCTACTGCTTCGCCGACCCGGTGGAGGGCGGCAAGCAGGCCGTCGCCGAGGCGTGGCGCAACCTGACGGCGGTGGGCGCCGAGCCGCTCGCGATCACCGACAACCTCAACTTCGGCAGCGCCATGCGGCCGGAGATCATGGGCCAGTTCGTGGGCTGCATCGAAGGGATCGGCGCGGCGGCCCGCGCCCTCGCCTTCCCCGTCGTCTCCGGCAACGTGTCGCTCTACAACGAGACCGACGGGCAGGCGATCCTGCCGACCCCCGCGATCGGCGGCGTCGGCCGCCTCGCCGACATCGACCAGCGGGTGGGTCTCGCCTTCCCCGCGGCCGGCGAGCGCATCTTCCTGGTAGGGGGCCATGGCGAGCACATCGCCCAGTCGCTCTATCTCGACGTGACGAAGGCTCGCCGCCCCGGCCCGCCGCCGCCTGTCGACCTCGAGCGCGAGAAGCGGCATGGCGACTTCGTGCGCGCCGCGATCCTTGCCGGCACTGTCACCGCCTGCCACGACGTGTCGTCAGGTGGCCTCGCGATGGCGCTTTCGGAAATGGCGGCGGCGTCCGGCATCGGCGCCCTGCTCGAGATCCCGGACCCGCTGCACATTCTCCTCTTCGCCGAGGACCAGGCCCGCTACGTCGTCACGACGCGCGAGCCCGACGCCCTCATCGCGATGGCGGTCGACGCCGGCGCAGGCATCGCCCCGCTCGGGGTGACGGGCGGTGAGGAATTGACCGTTCCGGGCCGCTTCAGTGTATCGTGTCGCCAACTGAAAGAAGCACACGAGGGCTGGATGCCGACCTACATGGCGCGTCAGATCGCCTGACGGTATCCACGGAGAGCTAGCCATGGCGATGGACCAGCACGAAATCGAGCGTCTGATCCGGGATGCGATCCCGGACGCCCGGGTGGAGATCCGCGATCTCGCGGGCGACGGCGACCACTATGCGGCCATCGTCGTCTCCGAATCCTTCCGAGGCAAGACGCGCGTCGCCCAGCACAAACTGGTGTACGACGCCCTCAAAGGTCGCATGGGCGGTGAATTGCACGCCCTCGCCCTACAAACCGCCGCTCCGGACGCTTAAGTTCCGCAGATATCCGCGAGGAACAATGATGAGCAACGCGCAAGAGACCATCGACCAAGCCGTGAAGTCCAACGACGTGCTCCTTTTCATGAAGGGCACGCCGAACTTTCCGCAGTGCGGCTTTTCCGGCCAGGTGGTGCAGATCCTCGACTATCTCGGCGTGGAATATGGCGCCGTGAACGTCCTCGAGGACGACGCCATCCGCTCCGGCATCAAGGACTATTCCAACTGGCCGACGATCCCGCAGCTCTACGTGAAGGGCGAGTTCATCGGCGGATGCGACATCATCCGCGAGATGTTCCAGGCCGGCGAGCTGCAGGAGCACTTCGCCGGGGCCGGGATCCCCACCCGCGACACCGCGGCCTGAGCAGATAGAGGGCGGCTCACCGAGTCGCCCTTTTCGCCCGGCGCCGGAGAAAGGCCGAGGAGATTTAAATTATGCGGCTTTATGTCTCTGACGCTCGGAAAATGATCACTGCCATGAGGTTGTGGGCGCACTGCGTGGCGTGAAGTGCGTTTCAAACACCTGACTTCACCGTCCACGATTGCTTTTGACGACGAGTTGTGACCGTTGTTCTATAGCTCAACAGCGCTCTCTATACGTTAATATAAAGAAATTCTAATATATAGAACTACCCCGTAACTCTTATCCACTTAATCGCAATAAAGAATTCAAAATAACGTTTGCGCGAACTCACTATAGAAATGGTTTCTATATTTATTTTGGGTGTTGTTGTAATCGAATCAGGTCTACATTCGCCCATACCTGGTGCAGTTCATTATTTGTCAGTGGGAATAACCTTATCTCTCAATATACGATTTATCGATTCTATCTGCTCTATAGACCTTGCACCTTCAGCAATCTCATTGCTTAGTTGTTCGTGGCGATAATTATTATATACTCTGATAATTTCCTTACAATATTCTATGTACTTATATTTATCTTCAAAGTAAGAAACGATATCGCTATCTATTTTCTGGAATGAAAGTTCGAATTTCTTAAATTCAGCCGAATTGTCGATGAATTGCCCTAATCCGCCATCATAACTTATTTTGCCAGCTTTTGACCGAGGGCCGAAAAAACGAAAGTACCCATATCCATATATATTTCTTCCTGCGGTATTAGTTGAATATATGTAATTTAAATCAAATTCATTCCTGGATACGTTTACAGAATTAAAATGTCCATGCAATATACCTTTTGGCGTAAAAGCGGCGCCTTCGATTTTCAGCTCCGCTGTATGTTTAGACCATTTAATCGAGACTATCGCAAATCCACGAGCGAGCTCAGAATCATTTTCAGTTTCTGCCGTAAGAGGATCAGTGGTTGTTTTGGATGAACGTTGTGAAACTTGATAAAAATCTTCAAAATAAACACCCTCCATACGAAGCGCTGATGAATTAAATAATCGCCTAAACCAAGACGAATGTCGTACAAAGGTTAGAGCTACATACACAAGAATCCACAAAAGTGCGCTAACGATATATGTGATTATAAGAAATTGCCTGTATCCATCAGGTCTTTTCCCTTCTTGTCCAAAACCGGAAAGCTCAATTCCGTATAACACTAGTCCAACTGAAGCAGCAGAAATTATTGATTTTAGAATTTCTTGCATAATTATTCACTATTATGTGCGTTTTGCGTAAATTCGCCCAGTATTAATGCCACGTTCCACGACATTTCTGTGATTGATAGGCTTTTATTATTGGGGCTGCATTTTTTATATACGTTAAAAATATTTGACTGTTATAATCTCAATAGCAACCAGCTCGTGAGAGATCTCTATTAGAAACACCTAAATTTAACTGAGTTTTAATTTTAGCAAGCATGAACACTATTCACAAGGAAAAACTGCTTCGGTACTAGCTTGACACATTCACGCGCGTATGCGGTAGCCGGTGCGGAACATGCGCCAGATGACGGTGAGGCACACCGCCGCGAAGAGGCCGATCATCGCGAGGGCGAAGGGAAGGCTGACATCCGCCTCACCGAAGAAGGTCCAGCGGTAGGTGGAGATCAGGTAGACCACCGGGTTGAAGAAGGTCACCGTCTGCCAGGCCGGCGGCAGCATCGAGATCGAATAGAAGCTGCCCCCGAGGAACACCAGCGGCGTAATGATGAGGAGCGGCACCAGCTGGAGCTGCTCGAAGTTCCTCGCCCAGATGCCGATGATGAAGCCGAACAGCGAGAACACCACGCACGTCACGGCGAGCATCACGAACATCATCACCGGATGCGCCACGTGGAGCTCCAAGAAGACGCTCGCGGTGATGAGGATGACCGAGCCGACGATGAACGACTTGGTCGCCGCCGCCCCGACGAAGCCGATGACGATCTCCAGATAGGAGACCGGTGCGGACAGGAGCTCGTAGATCGAGCCGACGAACTTCGGGAAGAAGATCCCGAAAGAGGCGTTGTTCACCGCCTGGACCAATACCGTGAGCATCACGAGCCCCGGCACGATGAAGGTGGCGTAGCTCACCCCCTCCACCTGCTCGATGCGCGAGCCGATCGCCGTGCCGAACACCACGAAATAGAGCGAGGTTGTGATCACCGGCGAGATCAGCGACTGGAGCATGGTGCGCAGCGCCCGCATCATCTCGTGGCGATAGATCGTCCAGACGGCCAGCCAGTTCATGCGTCCGCTCCGTTCTTCACCAGCTCCACGAAGATGTCCTCCAGTGAGCGGCGCCGGGTCTCGAGGTCGCGCACGGTGACGCCGGCGGCGGCAAGATCGGCCAACAGCGCAGCAAGCGACCCCTCCTCGGTGAAGGTGTAGACGAAGGTCCCGTCCGCCGATCGGCTGAGACCGTGACGGGCGAGCGCGGGAGGCAGGTCCTCGCCGTCGCCGAGCGTCAGGACCAGCTCGCGCCGCCCGAGACGGCGCATCAGCGACCCCTTCTCCTCCACGAGCACCAGCCGACCGCCGCTGATGATGCCCACCCGGTCGGCGATCGCCTCCGCCTCCTCGATGTAGTGGGTCGTGAGAATGATGGTGACGCCGTTCGACCGCAGCTCCTCCACCACCGCCCACATGTCCTTCCTGAGCTCCACGTCGACGCCTGCGGTGGGCTCGTCGAGGAAGAGGATGCGCGGCTCGTGGGCGAGCGCCTTGGCGATCAGCACGCGCCGCTTCATGCCGCCCGAGAGCGCCTTCACCTCGCTCCTGCGCTTGTCCCACAGGGAGAGCGCCGTCAGCATCCGCTGAAGGTAGGCGTCGTCACGCGCCTTGCCGAAGAGGCCGCGGGAGAAGCGGGCGGCGTCGAGCACCTTCTCGAACGGCTCGAGCTGCACTTCCTGCGGCACCAGGCCGATGGCGGCGCGGGCGGCGCGATAGTCGCTGACGATATCGTGACCATCCACGATCACCGATCCCGCGGACGGGCTCACGAGGCCGCAGATGATCGAGATGAGGGTGGTCTTGCCGGCGCCGTTCGGACCCAGGAGGGCGAGGATCTCGCCCCGCCGGATCGAGAGGGAGACGCTGTCGAGAGCCTTCGGTCCATCGGCGTAAGTCTTTGCCACACCGTCGACCGAGAGGATGATGTCGGTATCGTCCATGATGCTCCGTCGCCGCACCGACCGGGGTGCCGTCGTTGTTGCGTGGCATAGCACGGTCGGCACGGGGCCGTCCCGCCGAGGCAGGCCCGTCGCGGGTGCCGGGAAGGTGAACCTATCGTGACTTGGTGCCGATCGCCGCAGCGCTATCATCCCCGGCGAACAAGGAGATCGCCCCATGGCCCAACGTCTTCGCTCCAGTCTCGCCGCGGCGGCGGCCACTCTCGCCCTCGCCGCTCTCACCCTCGCCGGTCCGGCATCCGCCGAGACGCGGAGCGCGGTCTTCGCCGGTGGCTGCTTCTGGTGCGTCGAGGCCGACTTCGACAAGGTCGACGGGGTGACCGACACCGTCTCCGGCTTCACCGGCGGGAGGCTCGCGAACCCCACCTACAAGGACGTCGCCTATAGCGACACGGGCCACTACGAGGCGGTGAAGGTGACCTACGATCCGGCGAAGGTGAGCTACCGCGCGCTGGCCGACTACTTCTTCCACCACGTCGACCCGACCGACGCCGGCGGCCAGTTCTGCGACCGCGGCGACAGCTACCGCACCGCGATCTTCGTGGACGGGCCGGAGCAGCGCGCCGCCGCGGAGGCCGCCAAGGCGGCGGCGAACGACGCGCTGAAGGGTGCCGTGGTGACGCCCGTGGTCGACGCGACCCCGTTCTATCCGGCGGAGGACTACCACCAGGACTACTATCTCAAGAACCCGCTCCGCTACCGCTACTATCGCTGGAACTGCGGCCGCGACGCGCGGGTCGAAGAGGTGTGGAAGAACGCCAAGCCCGCGTCCTGAGCGCCCCGGCGGGTCACTCCCTCCCCCTCTCCGCCGGCCTCAGCGGGCCGGCGGCTGGAAGTGGCCGGCGGCCTCTTCGATCACGCGGGCGATGGGCATCAACCCGTCCTCCTCGAATGGACGGCCGATGAGCTGCAGACCGAGCGGCAGCCCGGTTTCCGACAGCCCGGCCGGCACCGAGATGCCCGGCAGCCCGGCCATGTTCACCGGCACGGTGAAGACGTCGTTGAGGTACATCTCCACCGGGTCGGGCTTGCCGCCGATCGAGAAGGCCGGCCCCGGCGCGGTGGGGGTCAGGAGCGCGTCGATGTCCTTCTCGAAGGCGCGGTTGAAGTCGCGCGCGATGAGGCTGCGCACCTTCTGGGCCCGCAGATAGTAGGCGTCGTAGTAGCCCGCCGAGAGGACGTAGGTGCCGATCAGGATGCGGCGCTTCACCTCGTCGCCGAAGCCGGCCGCGCGCGTCGCCTCGTACATGCCGATGATGTCGTCGCCCTCGACGCGCAGGCCGTAGCGCACGCCGTCGTAGCGGGCGAGGTTGGACGAGGCCTCGGCCGGCGCGACGATGTAGTAGGCCGCCAGCGCATACTTCGTGTGGGGCAGCGACACGGGGACGATCTCGGCGCCGGCGTCCTTCAGCCAGTCGATGCCCTGCTGCCAGAGGGCATCGAGGGCCGGCGGCATCGGGTCGACCCGATATTCCTTCGGGATGCCGATGCGCTTGCCCTTCACCCCACCCTCGAGCGCCGCCTCGTAGTCCGGCACGGGGCGGTCGACGGAGGTGGAATCCTTCAGATCCAGCGAGGCCATCTCACGCAGGAGGATCGCTGCATCCTTCACCGTGCGGGCGATGGGACCGGCCTGGTCGAGCGAGGAGGCGAAGGCGACGATACCCCAGCGCGAGCAGCGCCCGTAGGTGGGCTTGATGCCGACGGTCGCCGTCAGCGCCGCCGGCTGACGGATCGAGCCGCCGGTGTCGGTGCCTGTCGCGCCGGCGCAAAGGTGCGCCGCCACCGCCGCCGCCGAGCCGCCGGACGAGCCGCCCGGGACGAGATTCTCGCCCCAGGGGTTCAGCACCGGGCCGAAGGCGCTCGTCTCGTTGGAGGAGCCCATGGCGAACTCGTCGAGATTGAGCTTGCCGAGGAGGACGGCGCCGGCGTCCCACAGATTCTGGGTGACGGTCGATTCGTAGGTGGGCGTGAAGTTGCCGAGGATCTTCGATCCGGCGGTGGTGCGCACGCCCTCGGTGCAGAAGAGATCCTTGATGCCGAGGGGGATGCCCTCGAGCGCCCTCCCCGTCCCGGCGGCGAGCCGCGTGTCGGACGCCTCGGCCATCTCGTGCGCCCGCTCCGGCGTGACCGTGATGAAGGCGTTGAGGTCGGACGCCTCGATCGCCGTGAGGTAGGCCTCGGTGAGCTCGGTGGCGCGAATCTCCTTGGCGGCGAGCTTGTCGCGCGCCTCGGCGATGGTGAGGTCGGTGAGCGCGCTCATTCGACCACCTTCGGCACGACGAAGAAGCCGTCGTCGGCCGCGGGTGCGTTGGCGAGCACGCGCTCGGGGTTGCCGCCGTCCGTCACCTCGTCGACACGGCGGCGCAGCGAGGCGTCGACCGCGGCGGTCATCGGCGCGACGCCGTCGACGTCCACCTCGTTGAGTTGCTCGACGAAGCCGAGGATGGCGTTCAACTCGTCCTGCAGACGGACAGCCTCATCGTCGCCCACCTTGATGCGGGCGAGGTGCGCCACCCGGCGCACCGTTTCGAGATCAACGGACATGAAGGTCGCTCCAAAGGTCGCGTTCGCCTACCACCGGCGGGGTCGGCTGCGCAACGGTCACGACTTATATGGGTCGGCCGCGTCGCGCAGGCCGTCACCCAGGAAATTGAAGGCGAGGACCACGATGATGATGGGAATGACGGGGGCCATCAGCCACGGATAGATGGTGACGACGGTGATGTTCTGCGCCTCGTTGAGGAGAACACCCCACGAGATCGCCGGCCGCTGCAGTCCCAGATTGAGGAAGGAGAGCGCCGTCTCGCCGAGGATCATCGTGGGGATCGACAGCGTGGCCGAGGCGATGATGTGGCTCGAGAAGCCGGGCAGGAGGTGGCGGCGGATGATCCGCCCCGGCGGCGCGCCCATCAACACGGCGGCCCGCGCATAGTCCTCCTCGCGCAGCGACAGGAGCTTGGAGCGCACCGCGCGGGCAAGGCCCGGCCAGTCGAGCAGCCCGAGGATGATGGTGATGCCGAAATAGATCCACAGCGGCGACCAGGTGACCGGCAGCGCCGCCGACAGCGCCATCCACAACGGAAGCTCCGGCAGCGAGCGCAGGATCTCGATGAGGCGCATGATCAGGCTGTCGACGATACCGCCGAGATAGCCGGCGATGCCGCCGAAGAACATGCCGAGGATGATCGAGATCGCAACGCCGACGAGGCCCACCGTCAGCGAGATGCGCGCACCGTGGACGAGGCCGGAGAGGACGTCGCGCCCGAGCCGGTCGGTGCCGAGGAGGAACATCGTGCTCCCCTTTGGCGGGCAGACGAGGTGGAAGCGGCTCTTCACCAGCCCCCAGAAGGTGTACTCCTCCCCAAGGCACAGGAAGCGCAGCCGATGGGGGGTGGAGGTGTCGGCCTTATAGACCCATTGCAGCGTTTCGAGGTCCACTTCCGACGTCATGGCGTAGACGAACGGGCCGACGAAGCTCCCCTCGTGGAAGAGGTGGATCGGCTGCGGCGGCGCGTAGAGGAAGTGCGAATCGCGCGTGTTGGGATCGTAGGGCGCGATCGGCTCGGCGAAGGGCACGCAGAGATAGAAGAAGACGAGCACGATCGCCGAGATGAGCGCCAGCTTGTGGCGGCGGAAGCGCCACCAGATGATGCGCCACTGCGAGGCCTGGAAGTAGCGCTCCTGCTCCGGGGTGAGGCGCTCCGCCTCGCCGGGGTCGAACGGGCTCGTGTCGACATAGTGCGACGGAAGCGGCTCCAGCGCCTCCAGCTCGGCGTTGCGGGCGGGATCCACGCGGGTGATCTCCTTCATCGCACCCCCGACCGCCTCAGGCGGCCGCCCCCTTGCCGAGCCGGATGCGCGGATCGAGAAGCGCGAGGAGGAGATCGGACACCAGCATCCCGATCAGCGTGAGCATCGCCACGAAGAGCAGGATGAAGCCCGCAAGATACTGATCCTGCGACTGCAGCGCCGACAGCAGAATCGGCCCCACGGTGGGAAGGTTGAGCACCACCGACACGATCACCGAGCCCGACACCAGCGACGGGATGAGGTTGCCGATGTCGGCGATGAACGGGTTGAGCGCCATTCTGAGCGGGTACTTGAGCACCACACGGCGCTCCGACAGCCCCTTGGCCCGGGCGGTGGTGACGTACTGCCGGTGCAGCTCGTCGAGAAGGTTCGCCCGGAGGCGGCGGATCATCGCCGCCGTCCCCGCCGTGCCGATCACGACGGTGGGCACCACGAGGTGGGAGACGATCGACAGGAACTTGCCGAAGCTCATCGGCTCGTCGATGAAGCGCGGCGCCATGAGGCCCCCCACCGACACGCCGAACCACTGGTTCATCAGAAAGAGCAGGATGAGCCCGAGGAGAAAGTTCGGCACCGCGAGGCCGAAATAGCCGAGCAGCGTGAAGCCATAGTCTCCCCAGGAATATTGCCGCGTCGCCGAGTAGATGCCGATCGGGAAGGAGACGATGTAGACGAAGAGGATCGTCGCGAGGTTCAGGATCACGGTGAGAAGCAGCGTTCCCGACACCACCTCCCCCACGGGCTTGGAATATTCGAACGACCAGCCCCAGTTGCCCTGCAGCAGCCCGTCGAAGCCGTTGGGCCCCGGCCAGAGCCCGACCCAGACGCCGTAGCGCTCCATGAAGGGCCGGTCGAGGGCGAACTCGCGGCGCAGGAACTCCAGCTTGGCGACGGACGCGGCCTCCCCCTGCGCCTGAAGCTGCGAGATCTGGTTCGACAGATAGTCACCGGGCGGCAGCTCGATGATGAGGAAGATTAGGAGCGAGATGACGAACAGTGTCGGGATCATGCCGGCGATGCGGCGAAGGATGTAGGCGAGCATGTCCCCTGCAGACCGTCAGGATGCGTTGTCGAAGTAGAATTCGTCCATGCGATAGAGGCCGAACTGGGCCCCGGGGTCCCAGCCGTAGACCGCCTTCTCGGGGACGTTCTTCAGCGTGTTCTTCACGACGACGGGCTGGATCACGCCCTCCACGGTTCCGATGGTGAGAACCTCCTCGGCGTGGAGCTTCAGGATCCCTTCCCAGGCGGCTGCCCGGTCGGCATCGCTCTCGGAGTGGAGCCAATCCTCGTAGAGGCTCATGAGCTGCTTGGCGGGTTCGTAGTCCGGCTCCTCGCCGCTTTCGCCGCCGCTCATCGAATAGGCGCCCCAGGCCGGCCCGGTGAAGAAGATGGTGGAGACGGGCACGCGCTCGTCCGGCGACATGTCGGCGGACGGCAGGCCGTTGTCGTAGCCCGCCGACACGGCGATCGCGAGTTCGCCGGAGAAGGCGCGGTTGCGCATCACGTCGCGCTGGGAGGGACGCGCGTAGAGGCCGACGCCGATCTCCTTCCACCCGTCCTTGATGAGCTCCAGCGCATCGATCTCGATGTGGTTCTCGCCGGCGGTCTCGGCGATCAGCTCCAGCGGACGACCGTCGCTGAGGAGGCGCACGCCTTCGCGATTGCGCTTGGTGAGGCCGATCTCGTCGAGCAGCGCGTTGGCCTTCTCGAGGTCGAAGGCGGGCGGGTCCATCTTGCCGGAGACGTAGAGCGGGCTCTCCTGCAGCACCGTGTTGGCCGACGGCCGGCCGAGGCCGAAATAGAGCACGCGGTTGAGAAGCTCGCGGTCGACCGCAAGGGACAGCGCCTCACGAAAACGGCGATCGCGGAACAGCGTGCGCAGCACCGGATCGGCCACCGTGAGGTTCGGGTAGATCGCGATCGCCGAGGCGTTGGCTTCCGGCCACAGCCGCGTCGCGTAGTTGCGGCTGGTCTCGCCGCGCTTCAGCACCGGCAGATCGCCGAATACCAGGCCGCGCGACTGAAGATCGGCCTCGCCCGCCTGCACCTTGGTGGGGATCAGGCTACCGTCCACCACCGACATGATCACCTGGTCGATGAAGGGCAGCTGATGGCCCTCGCTGGTGATGCGGTGGAAATAGGGATTGCGCACCAGCACGAAGCGACGGTCGGTGGCGCTCTCCGTCGGCACCCAAGGCTGCAGCGACGGCAGGTCCGGGTTGGTGGCGTCGTACATCTCGTCGCGCAGATTGTGGAGCGGAGCCCAGGAGCGCACGCGCGCCGTGTCGACCATCTTCGCGATGGCGTCGGCATCGCCGTACTTCGGATTGAATTGCTTCAGGTAGTGGGCCGGCCGGTAGATGAAGGGCGGCCGGGCAAGTGCCAGCGTCGGCAGGAATTGCGGGTTGGGCGCGTCCCAGGTGTAGCGGACGGTGACGTCGTCGATCACCTCGAACTTCGGCAGCTTGCCGTCGGCGAGGAGGTAGGGCGGCGGGGTCGGCGTCAGCTCGGTGTTGGTGGCGACGTCCTCGAAGAAGTAGCGGAAGTCCTCGGCCGTGAACGGCTCGCCGTCGGACCATTTGTGCCCGCGGCGCAGATGGAAGGTGAAGACGCGCCCCCCCTCCACGTCGACGGCGCGCAGGATGTCGGGCTTCAGATTGTAGTTCTCGTCGTAGCCGACGAGGCGGGCGTAGCCCCACACGTTGATCAGCCGGACGTCCTTCGCGCGGCCGATGAGGGTGTTGATCTCGCCGCCGTACTTACCCTCGGTCCGCCCGGTGGCGGCAAGGTCCACCACCAGCGGCTCCTGGGGCACGCGCTCGGCGATGGGGGGCAACCCCTCGTGGGTGTTGGCGAGGGTCGGGATCTCCACCAGCGTCGGCTGTGCCGAGGCGACGGCCGGCAGCAACAGAGCGAGACAGGCAACGAACACGCGGATCATCATGCAGCTTCCTCAAAACCCGACGCCTCGCCGGGCGCGCAGACGAAGTGGCCCGGATAGCGCTCCACCATCACCGGAGCCTCGCCAGGCTTCAAGGTATAGGGCGCCGGCCAGAGCTCGGGAATCGACGCACGTCCGGCCGTCAGCAGAGAGAAGTCGAGCGGCCGATCGAGATTGGCGTCGGGCACGGCGGCGAGCAGCGCCTTCGTATAGGGGTGCTGGGCGTTGTCGATGATCGCCCGCGTCTCGCCGAGCTCGACGAGGCGACCCTTGCACATCACCGCGATGCGGGTGGCGAGATAGTCGACCACCGCCAGATTGTGGCTGACGAAGATGTAGGTGAGGTTCAGGTCGCGCTGGAGGTCCGACAGGAGGTTCAGGACCTGCGCCTGGACCGACACGTCGAGCGCGGAGACGGGCTCGTCGCAAACGAGGATGTCGGGCTTCAGCGCCAGCGCCCTCGCGATGCCCACCCGCTGGCGCTGCCCCCCGGACAGCGAGTGCGGATAGCGCCGCAGCATCTTGGGGTCGAGACCGACGAGCTCCATCAGGTCGCGCACGTGGCGGTCGCGGCTCTCCGCCGTGCCGACGTCGTGGATCACCAGCGGCTCGCGGATGATCTCGTTGATCGACATGCGCGGATTGAGCGAGGAGAACGGGTCCTGGAAGACGAGCTGCACGCGGCGGCGGTAGGCGAGGAGATCGTCGCCCTCGAGTGTCGATATGTCGCGCCACGCGTCGCCCTCACGGATGCGCACGGCGCCCGAGGACGGCGGGAAGGCGCGCAGCACCATCATCGCGACGGTGGTCTTGCCGGATCCCGATTCGCCGACGATGCCGAGGCACTCGCCGGCGTTGACGTCGAACGACACCTGATCGACCGCCTTCAGCGTCTTCGCCGCGCTGAAGAAGCCGCCCTGCTTCAGATGGAAGACCTTTTCGAGACGGTCGACCTGGAGGAGCGGCGTGCCGCGCGGTACTGCGCAAGGTTCGCCGAAGGCGTCGAGCTTGGGGGTGATGGGGCGGATCGGCTCCAGCCGCTCCGGCATGTCGAAGGTGGGGACGGCGTTGAGCAGCGCCTTGAGATAGGGGTGCTCCGGCGCGCTGAAGATCTCCCGCGACGGCCCGCGCTCCATCACCCTGCCCTGATAGACCACCACCACCTCGTCGGCCATGTTGGCGACGACGCCGAAGTCGTGGGTGATGAGGAGGATGCTCATCCCGAGCTCGGCCTGCACGTCGCGCAGGAGCTTCAGGATTTCCGCCTGGATGGTGACGTCGAGCGCCGTCGTCGGCTCGTCGGCGATGAGAAGGGCGGGACGGCACATCATCGCCATGGCGATCATCGCGCGCTGGCGCAGCCCGCCGGACAGCTCGAACGGATAGTTGCCGAGCGCCCGGTCGGGATCGGGGAACTGGACGAGACGCAGCATGTCGCGCGTCGCCTCGCGGGCTTGCGCCGCGTCCATGCCCTGGTGGAGCCGGCCCGCCTCGCCGATCTGATCGCCGATGGTGTGGAGCGGCGACAGGCTCGTCATCGGCTCCTGGAAGATCATGGCGATGCGGTTGCCGCGGATCGCCCGCATCGCCTTGCCGTCGCGCGGCAGGGTGGCAAGATCCACCGATTCGCCGGTGGCCGGGTCAGTGAAGATGATGCTGCCGCTCGCGATGCGCGCGGCGCTCGGCAGGAGGCCCATCACCGCCTGGCTCACGGTGGACTTGCCCGACCCCGATTCGCCCACCACGGCCACGGTCTTGCCGCACGGGACCGCCAACGACACGCCATCGACCGCACGGATCACGCCGTCGGCGTGGTACTCCACCACGAGATCGCGCATGTCGATGACATTCATGGGGTTCTCGTCCCGACCCAGCGGGTGGCCTCCCTCGCCACTATTGCGCCACCTTCCTCGCACTCCGCAGCGCTCCGCACAATAGCGTTTCGCCGCGAGCACGCCGCCCCGTGCGAAAACGCGTCAGCGGCGATCGGGTTCGGGCGGCCGCCCTCGAATGCCGTTCGTTTTCGACGGTGCCGAGCCCGATCCGGTCGCCGACAACGGCTTCGTCCCCGGCGCCCGTCATGGATAGCGGCGCCGCGCGCTGGTCGTCCCGAGCGTCGCGCCCCGCCCGTTCGGCCCGGCTTTGGCCGTCGCCCGCCATTCGTAGGTATGCCGCCCACCCGGCGGACATGGGCTTTGGTAGCGGAAGGCGCCCGGCGGGACGGTTCCCGAGCGCGTCATCGTCACCGTGCCGCCGCCGTGATTGTAGCGGGGCACGTCGAGGTCGACGAGCTTGAAGACGACGGATTTGGTCCCCGGTGGGAGCCCCGTCACCCGAAAGGCGGGACTCCCGACCCTGTTCGGCCGCCCGGTGTTGCAGAGCTTCAGCCCCGACCAATCGAACGAGATGGAAAAGGCGCCGGCGCTGCCGGGCGTCGCCACCAGGATCGCGCACGCGAAGAGGACAAATCGCAGGGCCATGAAAAATCTCACTCGGCAATGATCAACGCCCTATCACGCACGCTCAAGGGTGCATCAAACCGTGCCGTCCGGGGCCGCGCAAGAAAAAAGCCCGCGGCTTTCCTGCCGCGGGCTGTGTCGATGCCGGTCGCTCGATCTGATCAGAAGAACGCCTGAATCCCGGTCTGCGCGCGGCCGAGGATGAGGGCGTGCACGTCGTGGGTGCCCTCGTAGGTGTTGACCGTCTCGAGGTTCACCATGTGACGGATCACGTGATATTCCTCGGAAATGCCGTTGCCGCCGTGCATATCGCGCGCCATGCGGGCGATGTCGAGCGCCTTGCCGCAGTTGTTGCGCTTGACGATGGAGATCATCTCCGGGGCCATCTCGCCCTCGTCGAAGAGCCGGCCGACGCGCAGCGAGCCCTGCAGGCCGAGGGCGATCTCGGTCTGCATGTCGGCGAGCTTTTTCTGCACGAGCTGGGTCGCGGCGAGCGGCTTGCCGAACTGCTTGCGGTCGAGCGTGTACTGGCGCGCGGCGTGCCAGCAGAACTCCGCCGCCCCGAGCGCGCCCCACGAGATGCCGTAGCGGGCGCGATTGAGGCAGCCGAACGGCCCCTTGAGGCCCGCGACGTTCGGCAGGAGGTTCTCCTCCGGCACGAACACCTCGTCCATCATGATCATGCCGGTGACGGAGGCGCGCAGCGAGATCTTGCCCTCGATCTTGGGCGCGTCGAGCCCCTTCATGCCCTTTTCGAGCACGAAGCCGCGGATCGCCCCGTTGTGAGCCTCCGACTTCGCCCATACCACGAAGACGTCGGCGATCGGCGAGTTGGAGATCCAGGTCTTGGCGCCGGACACCTTGTAGCCGCCGTCGACCTTCACCGCGCGGGTCTTCATGCCGGCGGGGTCGGAGCCGGCGTCGGGCTCGGTGAGGCCGAAGCAGCCGACATATTCGCCGGTCGCGAGCTTGGGCAGCCACTTCTGCCGCTGCGCCTCGTCGCCATAGGCATAGATGGGGTACATCACCAGCGAGGACTGGACGCTCATCATCGAGCGGTAGCCCGAATCGACCCGCTCCACCTCCCGCGCCACGAGGCCATAGGAGACGTAGCCCGCGCCGACGCCGCCATATTCCTCCGGCACCGTCACGCCGAGCAGGCCGAGCTCGCCCATCTCGTTGAAGATGGCCCGATCGGTCTTTTCCTCGCGGAAGGCTTCCATCACACGCGGAAGCAGCTTTTCCTGCGCGTAGGCGTGCGCGGTGTCGCGGATCATCCGCTCGTCCTCGGAGAGCTGCCCCTCTAGGCGGAACGGATCGTCCCACTGGAATGCGACCCGCTTGTCACGCACATTCACACTTTCGGCTGCGGCCGACATCACCCTGCTCCCCATGGTTCCATCCGTTAGACAGGATGGACACATAACGGCAGCCCGCCCAAAGGGCAAAGCGACAGACGAAGGACGCGCAAGACAATGATGCGAACCGACACCGGCCAGACCGTCCATCTCGAGGACTATGCGCCGACCCCCTATCGCGCCCCGTCGACGACGCTGATGATCGCGCTGCATCCGACGCGCACGGTGGTGCGCAACGAAACGGCCTACGAGCCCGCCGGAAACGTCGACGACCCGCTCGTCCTCGAAGGCGACGGGCTGGTGCTCGTGGAGGCGCAGCTCGACGGCATGGCGCTCTCCGCCTCCGCCTACGAGGCGACGCCCGACCGCTTCGTCCTGAAGGTGCCGCCGAAGAAGCGCTTCACGCTGACCCTCGTCACCATCGTCTCGCCCGACGACAACACCGAGTTGATGGGCCTCTACCGCTCCAACGGCGTCTATTGCACCCAGTGCGAGGCCGAGGGCTTTCGCCGCATCACCTACGCCTACGATCGGCCGGACGTGCTCACGGTCTACGACGTGCTCGTCCTCGCCGACGACACTCCCGGCGAGCCGGTGCTCCTGTCGAACGGCAACCTGATCGCCTCGGGCAAGATGGGTGGGCGCCGCTACTCCCACTGGCACGACCCCTTCCCCAAGCCGACCTATCTCTTCGCCGTGGTCGCCGGCGTGCTCGGTGCCGTCACGGACACCTTCACCACCCAGTCCGGCAAGGCGGTCGATCTCGCGATCTACGTCGAGCCCGGCAAGGAGGCGCGCGCCGAGTACGCCATGGACGCGCTGAAGCGCTCCATGCGCTGGGACGAAACGCGCTTCGGCCGCGAGTACGATCTCGACGTCTTCAACATCGTCGCCGTGTCGGACTTCAACATGGGGGCGATGGAGAACAAGGGCCTCAACGTCTTCAACGACCGCTACGTGCTCGCCGACCCGCGGCTCGCGACCGATACCGACTACTCCGGCATCGAGGCGGTGATCGCGCACGAATATTTCCACAACTGGACGGGCAATCGCATCACCTGCCGAGACTGGTTCCAGCTCTGCCTCAAGGAAGGGCTGACCGTGTTCCGCGACCAGGAGTTCTCCGCCGACATGCGCTCGCGCGCGGTGGAGCGGATCGAGGACGTGCGACGCCTGCGCCTCGCCCAGTTCCCGGAAGACGCCGGTCCGCTGCGCCATCCCGTGCGGCCCGCCGAATATGCCGAGATCTCCAACCTCTACACCACCACCGTCTACGAGAAGGGTGCCGAGCTCATCCGCATGCTCCACACCTTCATCGGCGAGACCGCCTTCCGCCGCGGCATGGACACCTATTTCGAGCGCTTCGACGGCACCGCCGCCACGGTGGAGGACTTCATCTCCTGCTTCGAGCTCGACGAGCCCGACGCCTTCATGCGCTGGTACCACGACGCCGGCACGCCGACGGTGCGGGTGGACGAGGCCTACGTGGACGGCCGCTACAGCCTGCAGCTCACCCAGTGCCCGCCCGAGGGCGGAGCGATCAAGCCGATCCCGGTGCGCCTCGCCGTCCTCGGCCAGACCGGCGCGCTCGACCTCTCCGGCGCCGGCGTCGAGGAGGGCAGCCTGTGCGGCGATATTCTGACGCTCAAGGAAAGCGCGACGATCAACATCGACGGGCTCAACGAAGAGCCCATCGCCTCCGTCTTCCGCGGCTTCTCCGCGCCGGTGCACATCGATCGGCCGGTCGATCCGGTGCGCGACATGGCGCTCTTGGAGCGTGACAGCGATCCCTTCAACCTGTGGGATGCGAGCCAGCGCCTCGCCCTCGGGGTGCTCGTGGACCGCTATTGGGGCGGCTCGCTGGAGGTCGACGCGCTCGCAGAGTCGATCGGCCGCATCGCCGCCGATCCGCGCATGGAGCCCGCGTTCCGCGCCTTCGTGCTTCAGCTCCCCTCCCGCGGCACGCTGGTGGAGGTGCTCGCCGGCGACGTCGACGCCGACAAGGTGGACGCCGCCCACCAGGAGCTCACCGCCGCTCTCGGCGCGGCGATGGCCGACACCCTCGCCAAGCTGCGCGCCCGCCCTGCCCCGACCGCCGACGACGTGCGTGCGGCCGCAGCCGGCGAACGTGCCCTGCGCAACGCCGCCCAGCATCTCGCGACGGCCGGCGGCGCCCGCGAGGCGACCGTCCGCCAGGCGATGGAGGCGACGAACATGACCGACCGCCTCGCCGCCCTCAACGCCCTCGCCGCCGCCAACGCGCCGGAGGCGGACGCGGCGCTGAAGGCGTTCCACGACGCTTTCGAGGACGAGCCGCTGGTGCTCAACAAGTGGTTCAGCATCGAGGCGTTGCGCAGTGACGGGCGCTCGGTGGAGCGGGTGCGGGAGTTGATGGCCCACCCGAAGTTCAGCCTGAAGAACCCGAACCGTGTGCGCAGCCTCATCGGGGCGTTCACGCAGAACATCGCCGCCTTCCATCGGGCCGACGGGGCGGGCTACCGCCTCCTCGCCGAGGTCGCGACCACGCTCGACCAGCAGAACCCGCAGGTCGCGGCACGCCTCCTCACGGCGTTCGGCGAATATCGCCGCTTCGACGCGCCGCGTCGCGAGGCGGCCCGCGCCGTGCTGCAGGACGTCCAGGCCCGGGCCCGCTCGTCCGACGTCGCCGATATCGTGCGGCGGCTGCTCAAAGGTTGAGGGAACGCCAATCCACTAACGAGACGTTAACCCTCATTGGACAATGCTTGGAAGCAGCTCATAATCGGGGCGATTCGGGGCATTTTCCAGGGAACCCATGTCCGTCATCACGCGCGTGCCAGTTGAGGACGATGCCCGCGCCGTGCCGGCGGACACGGCGGGCGTGATCCCGCCTTTCCTGTCGGCGCGGGGACCCGTGCGCAAGGAGCCGGCGCCCGCGCCGGCCCGGCCGCGCCCCACCCAAGGCGCCCACCGCCCGGCCCGTGCCGTGCCTTCGGAGCGCACCCAGGCCGAACGCAGCCAAGCCGAGCGCTCCCTCGCGGCCGGCTCCGGCGCCGCCCGGGCGCGCTCGCCGCACGAAGAGGTTCCGCCGCACGCCGAAGCGGCACGGCCGGAGCCGCTGACGGGCGCGCGCTCGGCGAGGGCGCGACAGATGAACGGGCACGTTCGTCTCCTCGCCGCCCCCGGCTACGGCGAGCTCGTCGCCCGCGAGCCCTGGCTGCGCCGCGCGATTCCGTTGCTGACGGTGATCTTCATCCTGGTGATCGCGGCCTACCAGGTGGCGATCGCGCTCGATCATCGCACCAAGATCCAGGACCGGGCGCGCGAGGAGATCACCCTCGTCGCGAGCGCCATCGCCGCCGAGATGTCGCGCCGTGCGGCCGTCGAGAGCGTGCCCCTCGACACCAACTTCGTGGAGAGCCTGCCCGACGGGGCGACGGAGAACGGCCGTCAGATCTCCCTCATCGAGGGCGACACGATCTCCGCGACCTCGCCCTTCCGCTCCGATCTCGTGGGCGGGCCGGTGGCGCGCCTCCTCGGCCCCAACCAGCCGATGACCACCTTCGGCCGCCGCGCCGGCGTGATGGAGGTCAGGAGCGGCGACGGAGAACTCTACGCCACCGTCCACCATCTCGCCGACCGCAACGTGATGGTGGCCGTCACCCAGCCCGAGCAGCGCATCCTGTCGGCCTGGCGGGCGGAGCTTTCCACCAACGCCGTGCTCTTCATGTGCACGGCGGGGGTCATCATCGTGGTGGTCTACGCCTTCTATGCCCAGGCCGCCCGGGCGCGTTCGGCCGATCAGATCTACACCGCCACCAACAACCGCATGGACACCGCCCTCACCCGCGGCCGGTGCGGTTTGTTCGACTGGGACGTCGCCCGCGGGCGGATGTTCTGGACGCCGTCGATGTTCGAGGTGCTCGGTATGCCGCCGCGCGACGAGCTGATGGGGTTCCGCGAGGTCTCCGCCCTCGTCCACCCCGACGACGGCGGTCTCTACGAGCTCGCCGAGCGCCAGCTCACAAGCGGCGACCCGGTGCTCGACCGCACCTTGCGCATGCGCCACGCCGGGGGACAGTGGATCTGGCTGCGCTTCCGCGCCGAGCTCGTGACGGACGAGGATTCCGGCCGCCCTCACCTCATCGGCGTCGCCCTCGACACCACCGAGCAGAAGCGCCTCGCCGAGCAGTCCGCCACCGCCGACATGCGCCTGCGTGACGCCATCGAGACGGTATCGGAAGCCTTCGTCCTGTGGGACGCCCAGAACCGCCTCGTCATGTGCAACACCAAATATCAGGAGATGCACACCCTGCCCGACGAGGCGGTGCGCCCCGGCACGCCCTACCATGTGGTGCTCGACGCGGCGCGCCAGCCCGTCGTGTCCTCCCAGCTCCTCTCCCACTCCGACGGGCCCGACGCCGAGCGCTCCTACGAGGCCGAGCTTGCCGGCGGCCGCTGGCTGCAGATCAACGAACGCCGCACCAAGGACGGCGGCTTCGTCTCCGTCGGCACCGACATCACCGCCCTCAAGAATCACGAGGAGCGGCTGATGGAATCGGAAAAGCGATTGAAGGCCAACGTCGTCGAGCTGAAGAACGCGCGGCGCACCGCGGAGAACCAGACGCGCCAGCTCGCCGAGCTCGCCGAGAAATACGCCGAGGAGAAGACCCGCGCCGAGGACGCCAACCGGGCGAAGTCGGAGTTCCTCGCCAACATCTCGCACGAGCTGAGGACGCCGCTCAACGCGATCATCGGCTTCTCCGAGATCATGCGGAACCAGATGTTCGGGGCCCTCGGCGCACCGAAATACGAGGAATATTGCGCCGACATCCACCACTCGGGCACCTACCTCCTGGGCGTCATCAACGACATCCTCGACATGAGCCGCATCGAGGCGGGTCAGGTGGACCTGTCGGTGGAGCTCGTCGACCTCACCGAGCTGTTCAACGAGGCGATGCGCATCATGACGCCCATCTCGGCAGAGAAGAACATCACCCTCGCCTCGGCGATCTCGGAGGGGATGCGCATCCAGGTGGACCGCCGCGCGATGAAGCAGATCCTCCTGAACCTCATGTCCAACGCGGTGAAGTTCACCCCCAACGACGGCTGCGTGACGACCCGCGCCCGGCTCGAGCGCGACTATGTCGTGGTGGCGGTGGAGGACAACGGCATCGGCATTCCGAAGCGCGAGCTCGAACGCCTCGGCCAGCCCTTCGTGCAGGTGGAGAACCAGTTCACCAAGACGCACCAGGGCTCCGGTCTCGGCCTCGCCATCGCCCGCTCGCTCACCGAGCTGCACCGCGGCAAGATGGAGATCCAGTCCGAGGTGGGCCAGGGCACCACGGTGACGGTGCGCCTGCCGCGGGAGAACCACGAGGGCCGCGCCGCCTAAGTCCGCACCGAGTGGGGCGCCGCGAGCGCCTCAAGTCGTGAGCGGCGCGACGATCGTCTCGAAGAGTTCGCGCACCATGCGCCGGCGGTCGGCGATGTCGCTGATGAGGAACTCCATGTCCGGAGCCTCGCCGGCGCGCACGAGGAGCGGCTTCAGCGCGCTCGGCGCCTCGACGATGGGTCGCTCGCCCACCCCCGCTATGGCGAGAAGCTGCGACAGGCGCTGATAGAGGCCGTGGGCGCCGACGAGGATCTCGTAGGCGTCCTCCTCGAGGGCGCCGGCGGTGAGCGCGCGGGCGAGAGCGGCCGGCGTGCTCGTCGCTTCGTCGAGCGCCAGAAGACCCTCGGCGAGCTGCAGGAACTGGGCGATGAACTCCACGTCCACCTGCCCGCCCGGCGCGTGCTTGAGACCGGTGGCGTGCTGCTCGGCCATGCGCCGGCGCATCGCCGCGACCTCCTCGGCGAGCACCGTGCGATCGCGCGGCGCGGTCAGCGCGGCGTCGATCGTGGCGATCGCGCGAGCCACCAGCGGCGTCTTGCCGGCCACCACGCGGGCACGGGTGAGCGCCATGTGCTCCCACGTCCAGGCGCTCTCCGTATGGTAGCGCTCGAAGGAGCGGATGTGGGTGGCGATCGGCCCGGACCGCCCGGACGGCCTGAGCCGCAGGTCGACGTCGTAGAGCGTGCCGCGCGCGGTGGGGGCCGACAGGGCGGCGATGAAGCGCTGGGCGAGGCGGGTATAGTAGTGGCCGGGCGACAGGGGCTTGTCGCCGTCCGATTCGCCCGCGTCCTCGGCGCAGTCGTAGAGGAAGACGAGGTCGAGATCGCTCGTCGCCGTCATCTCGCGGCTGCCGAACTTGCCGAGCGCGATCAGCGCGACGTCGGCCTCGGGGAAGCTGCCGTGACGGGTCTCGAACTCCTCCCGGGCGACGTCGAGGGCGGTCGGGGCGAGGACGTCGGCAAGGCGCGTCGTCGCCTCCCCCGCCTCGCGGCCGGCGAGCGAGCCGGTGAGGATGCGCACGTTGATCAGGAGCATCTGCTCCTGGCCGAACACGCGCATCGCGTCGAGCCGAGCCTCATAGTCCGGTTGCAGCGACAGGCGATGGGCGAGCTCGGCCCGCAGGCCCTCCACGTCCGGCAGGGTGCCGAAGAAGGCGGGGTCGACCAGAACGTCGAGAAGGTGGGCGCGCCGGGTCAGCTCCGCCGCGAGCCGCGGAGCCGCCGACACGATCAGGACGAGCACCGGGATGAGGTCGCGCTGGAGATCGAGGCGGGCGAGAAGATCGACCCCCGCCGGCAGCCGGGCGAAGAAGTTGTCGAGCTCGACGAGGGTCGCCTCCGGGTCCGGCGTCAGCGCCGTGGCGGTGAGGAAGTCGGCCTTGAGGTCTTCCAGAAGGCGCCGTGCGCGGGGCGTGCGCAGGCTCGTGTAGCCGCCTTCGAGCCAGACGGCGAAACGCGCGTCGAAGAGGGCATGGACGGCTTCGGGCACGTGGGCGCCGAGATTGCGCAGGCGGGCGAACTCGGGGTTGTGCTGCGCGACGATGTTCGGAAGCGTCGCGAACTCCCGGTGCACCTCCTCGAAGGTGGTGCGCATGGTCGCTTCGAAGTCGGCGTCGCGCATCATCCGCGCGATCCGCGGCAGGCCGGCGGCGGCGGGCAGCGTGTGGGTCTGTTCGTCGGCGACCATCTGGACGCGGTGCTCGGCCTTTCGCAGATGCTCGTAGGCGACGGTGAGGATGTCGCGCGTGCGCGCGGTGATCCAGCCGGCGTCGGCGAGCGCGCTCAGCATCGCCACCGTGCCGCGCCCGCGAAGGCGCCGATCGCGGCCGCCGGCGACACGCTGGAGGCTCTGCACGAAGAACTCCACCTCGCGGATCCCGCCTCGGCCGAGCTTGACGTTGTGCCCCGGCACCGTGACGTCGCCGGCGCCGCGCACCATGGCGATCTGCTCGCGCATCTCCATCGCGTCGTCGATGGCGGTGAAGTCGTAGGAGCTGCGCCACACCGACGGCTCGATGGCCGCGAGATAGGCCTCGCCCGCGACACGGTCGCCGGCCACCTGGCGCGCCTTCACCATCGCCTGACGCTCCCAGCTCCGAGCGCGGGACTGGAAGTAGCGGATCGCCGCGCGAGTGGAGACGGCGAGCGGCGTGGAACCGGGATCGGGGCGCAGTCGAAGGTCGACGCGGAAGACGTAGCCGTCGGCGGTGCGGGCCTGGAGAAGCTTCGACACCCGCTGGATCATCCGCACGGCACGTTGCTGATCGATGCCGCGCAGCCGCGCCCGGTCGAGATCGACGAGGGCGACGAGGTCGACGTCGCTCGAGTAATTGAGCTCGTGGGCGCCGAGCTTGCCGAGCCCGAGGATGACGAGGCCGCACCGCGCCGGATCCGGATCGTCGACCACGCCGCGGGCGGCCGTGTCGAGCAGCACGCTGCGGAGCGCGCTTTCGATCGCCGCGTCGGCCATGTCGCTGAGCGCGCGCGTCACGGTCGCGACGTCCGCACCGCCGCAGAGGTCGGCGAGGCCGACCGCGATCGAGATCTTCGCCTTGGCGACGCGGAGCCGACGTTCGGCCTCGGCAAGGTCGGCCGTGGGATCGAGCCGTGTCGCCTCGGCGACGGTGTCGGCCAGCGGGCGCAACAACAGCTCCTGCAGCTCCGCCGTGTGGGTCGACATCAGCCCGGCGAGATAGGGCGAGACGTCGGCGACGGTGGCGAGCGCGGCAAGGGCACGCTCGCTCACCCCGTCGAGGGGGCAGATCGTCTCGGCGAAACGCGCGTCGCCCGGCCCGTCGAGCGGCACGAGGAGGTCGGCGAGCGGGCGGGTCATGGCGCAGGTCATGGTATGAGTCAGGGCGCGAGCGGCAGCGCGATGCGGACGGCGAGGCCCGGGTCGGCGTCGAGAAGGTCGAGGGTGCCGCCGTGATGGCCGACGATCGCCTTGACCATCGAGAGGCCGAGGCCGGCACCGGGCTTGGAGCGGGCGGCATCCATCCGCACGAAACGATCGGTCAGGCGGGCGCGGTGGGCGTCGGCAACCCCCTCGCCGTGGTCGCGCACGAGGATCACCGCCTTGTCGCCCTCGGTGTGCAGCGAAAGGTCCACTCGCGCCATGTCGCTCGCCCCGTATTTCAGTGCGTTGTCGAGAAGGTTCGCCAGCATGTTGCGCAGCAAGGTCGGCTCGCCCCGGATGGTGATCGCCGGGGCGATCGACGTGGTGAGACGCATGCCGACGTCCTCGGTGGCGGGCTCGTAGAACTCGGCCATGTCGGCGAGAAGGGCCGAGAGGTCGGTCGGCTCCAGCGAAATCCTCGCCGAGTGGCTTTCGACGCGAGCGATGGTCAGCAGCGCCTCGAAAGTGCGGATGAGCTGGTCGCACTCCTCGATGGCGACGGCGAGGCTCGCTTCGGCATCCTCGGGCTCGGGTCGATGGCGCAGCATCTCGTCGAGGCGGTTGCGCACCCGCGTCAGCGGCGTCTTGAGATCGTGGGCGATGTTCTGCGACACCTCCTGCAGGCCGGCGTGGAGGCGCTCGATTTCGTCGAGCATCCCGTTGACGCTGTCGGCGAGGCGGTCGAACTCGTCGCCCGACTGGTCGGTGGGCAGGCGCCGGGCAAGGTCGCCGGCGACGATCCGGCGCGAACTCGCGGCGATGGCGTCCACCTTGCGCAGAACCGAGCGCGACAGGAAGATCCAGGAAACGAGCGCCAACGCCACCACCACGAGGATCGCCCCGCGGATCGAGCGGCGGATGATGGTCGAGAACTCGATGCGGTCCTCCACGTCGCGCCCGACGAGGAGGCGGTAGCCGCCGCCGAGGACGGAGAGCTTGGCGATCGCCCGGTGCGTCGGCTCTCCCGCCTCGCTGCGCAGGCGGTTGTAGCGCACCGGGAAGGTCTTTCCCGGCTGCGCGTCGGCCGGATCGTAGATCAGCTCGGCGACGTTGCCGATGAGCGGATTTCCCGAGAAGTCGGTGATGAGATAGACGCTCGCGTCCGGCCGCATCGAGCGCCGCTCGATGGCGTCCATCACCTTGAAGAGGTTGCCGGTGCGAAACTGCGCCACGAGCTCGCTGGTCTCGCCGTCGATGGCGGTCTCGAGCTGGCGGTCGATGAGGCGCGCCGTGGTGGACGAGATGTAGGCGATCAGCGCCAGCGACAGCGCCACGAACACGATGAGATAGACGAGGGTGAGCTTGAACGCCGTCGTGCGCACGAGCCGTGCCAGGCGGCCGCCGTGGTGGCGCTCGGCGCCGATCGGACGCGAGCGGCCGCGCGAGGGAGCGCCAAGGGCGTCGGCCGTGGTCGGTGCCTCGCTCATCCCCTCCCCTCGCCGGCCGCGGGCCGGCTTCCTCTCGCCGACCCTTGCTCGGTGCCCACCGATGCGGAGCCGGCTAGTCCGCGTCGGCCCGGATCACATAACCCGCCCCGCGCACGGTGTGAACGAGGGGCCGCTCGAACGCCTTGTCGATCTTGCCGCGGAGGCGGGAAATGTGGACGTCGATCACGTTGGTCTGCGGATCGAAGTGATAGTCCCACACATTCTCCAACAGCATCGTGCGGGTGACGACCTGCCCCGCGTGGCGCATCAGATATTCGAGCAGGCGGAACTCGCGCGGCTGCAAGACGACCGGCTTTCCGGCACGGCTCACCGTGTGGGAAAGGCGGTCGAGCTCAAGATCGCCGACCCGATAGACCGCCTCGAAGTCCGCCGTCTGCTTGCGGCGCGACAGCGCCTCGATGCGGGCGAGGAGCTCAGTGAAGGCATAGGGCTTGGTGAGGTAGTCGTCACCGCCCGCGCGCAGCCCCTTCACTCGGTCGTCGACCTGGGAGAGGGCCGACAGGACCAGGATAGGCACCTGCCTGTCCTTCGCGCGCAGCGTCTCGATCAGCGACAGGCCGTCGCGCTTGGGCAGCATGCGGTCGACGATGAGCACGTCGTACTCGTTCATCGACGCGAGCTCGAGACCCGTCTCGCCGTCGCCCGCGACCTCGCTCGTATGGCCCGCTTCGGTGAGGCCCCGCGCGAGGTAGGACGCGGCGTCGGTGTCGTCTTCGACAATCAGAACTTTCATGGCTCAGTCCATCGAAAAGGGCCGGACGCGAACGCCCGGCCCTCGCGTCACCTTCGGCCGTAAGGTGATGTCAGCTGCGCTCTTCGTCCACCGGCAGCGCGACGAAGCGTGTGTTCTCCCCCGTCTGCAGCTTGAGGAGGACGTTCTTGCGCCCTTCGCGGTTGGCCGTGTGGATGCCGTTCTCGAGGTCGCTGGCATCGGCCGTGTTGACGCCACCGGCCTGCAGGATCACGTCGCCGACGCGGATGCCGGCCTGTGCGGCGGCGCCCTCGGGGTCGATCTCGACCACGGCGAGGCCCGGGCCGTCGATGCCGACGTCTTCGGTCGGGGCGAGCGTCATCCCGAGAACGTCGGACGCGCCGCGATCCTCGTTGCGCGACATCCGGCGCTCGCTGTTGTCGCCGTCGTCGGCCTTCAGCGTGCCGAGCTTGACGTCGACGTCCTCGGCCTTGCCCTGACGCCAGATCTTCAGCGTGACCGTGTCGCCCGGCGAGCGGGAGGAGATGGTGCGCGCAAGGTCGCGCGGGCCGTCGACCTTCTTGCCGTCGACGGAGAGGATGGCGTCGCCCGCCGTGAGGCCGGCCTGGTCGGCGGGGCTGCCGGACTGCGGTTGCGTCACGAGCGCGCCGACCACGTCGTTGCGGCCGAGGCTCTCGGCGATCTCCGGGGTGATCGGCTGGATCTGCACGCCGAGCCAACCCCGCGTCACGGTGCCGTCGTCCATCAGGTCGGCGACGACGTTGGAGGCGATCGAGGCCGGGATGGCGAAGCCGATGCCCACCGAGCCGCCCGACGGCGAGTAGATGGCGGTGTTCACGCCGACCACGTTGCCGTTGAGGTTGAAGGTCGGCCCACCGGAGTTGCCGCGGTTGATGGGCGCGTCGATCTGGATGAAGTCGTCGTAGGGACCCGCGCCGATCTCGCGGCCCCGTGCGGACACAATACCTGCCGTCACGGTGCCGCCGAGACCGAACGGGTTGCCGACAGCCATTACCCAGTCGCCGACGCGCGTCTCGTGCGTGGCGAAGGTCACGAACGGGAAGTCCTGATCGCGCTTCACCTTGACGAGGGCGAGGTCGGTCCGATCATCGACGCCGATCACCTCGGCATCGAGCACGTCGCCATTGTGCAGGACGACGCTCACCTCTTCGGCTCCGTCCACAACGTGGCCGTTGGTGACGATGTAGCCGTCCTTGGAGATGAGGAAGCCGGAACCCTGGCCCATGGAGAACTGACGGCCACGGTCACGGCGCTGCTGGCCGAAGCGCTCCCGGTTGCCACCAAAGCGGTCGCTGAACTCCTCGAAGAAGTGCTCGAAGGGGGTGCCCTCGAACGACGAAAGCTGGCGGCGGGCGTGGCTCTTGACCTGGATCGACACCACCGCCGGGCTCACGCGGTCGACGATGTCGGCGAACCCGGGAGCATTGCGGCTGGCCGTCTGCGGAACCTGTTCGGAGAGGTTCTGAGCGTACGCGGGGGTCGTCGTCCTCCCATCGAAGAACGTTGCGCCGGCCGCACCCAGAAGGAAAGTGCCGACGAGCAGCACGCTCGTGCGGCGCTTCGACGACGGGGTCAATTTGAGTGCCATAGAAACTCCTCTCGGCATCCGATAGCCCTCAAACGATCGGGCTTGGTGGCCAAGATATGAGTGATCACATTACGTCGCACTGTCCGCAGTGTGACGATTTCGTAAGCCTTGGCGCGTCGGCGACTTTTCCACGCGTTTAGACGGCGGTGGTGATGATGGCGGCGCCGCGCTCGAGGGTGCGGTGGACGGGGCAGCGATCGGCGATCTCGAGAAGCCGCTTGCGCTGGTCGGGCGGCGTCGACGACGCGAAGTGGATCATCCGCCGGAAGAGATCGATGCGGCCGTCGGCGCCGGGCTTGACGGTCGCCTCGGCGACGTCCTCGGCATGCACCTTCTCGTGCACCACGTCGACGCTCGCCTCCACCGTCCACCCCTTGCGGGCGCCGTAGAGGCGCAGCGTCATCAAGGTGCAGGCGGCAAGGCCCGCGGCGAGGAGATCGTAGGGCGAGGGGCCGGTGTCCTCACCGCCGGCCGAGCGCGGCTCGTCGGCGGGGATCGCGTGGCCGCCGGTCGCGATCAGCGTGCGGAAGGGACCGCCGGCATCCTCCGCGCGCACGGTTCCCTCCGGCAGCTCCGGCGCTTCGGGCGCGATGACGTAGCGGCTCGCCCAGGCGGCCACCACGTCGGCGGCATAGCGCGCATCCTCGTCGCGCTCCAGGAGGTGGTCGGCGGCGTCGAGCGAAATGAAGCTGCGCGGATGGTGGGCGGCGAGGAAGAGGCGGGTCGCGTTGTCGATCCCCACCATCTGATCGAGCGGCGCGTGGAGCACCAGGAAGGCCGCGTCCATCGCGCGCGCCGCCTCCTCCACCTTGTGGCCGGAGATGTCGTCGAGAAACTCGCGACGGACGGTGAAGCTGCGCCCGCCGAGCGTGATCGGCACCACTCCGTCGGCCGCGCTCGGGTCGGGATCGGCGGCAAGGTGCTTCAGGACCGGATCGGCCGAGGCGGGCGCGCCGATGGTGGCGACGGCCGTCACCTGCGGGAGGCGCCGTGCCGCGAGGATCGCCGCCGCTCCGCCGATCGAATGGCCGACGAGGAGCTGCGGGCCGCCATAGTGCGCCCCGAGCGCCTCGGCGACGCGGACGACATCCTCGACGTTGGCGGAGAAGTCGGTGGAGGCGAAGTCGCCGCCCGACGCGCCGAGCCCGGTGAAGTCGAACCGGGCCGTCAGGAAGCCGCGGATCGCGAGGCCTCGCGCGATGGCACGCGCCGCGAAGAGGTCCTTGCCGCAGGTGAGGCAGTGGACGAAGAGCGCGATACCGGCGGGTCGTCCGATGGGCAGCTCCACCCGCACCGACAGGGCCGACCCATAGGCCCCGTCGACCGACAGCGTGTCTGGTCGCATCAGTGACGCTTGGCGAGAATGGCTGCCACCTCCGCCTCCTCTTCCTCGGAAAGCTGCTCGGCGCCGGCCACCTTACGGCGCCCGCGCACATAAAACCCCGCCCCGACGAGGGCGATCAGCGCGATGACGGCCGGCGCCGCCCACAAGATCAACGTCGATCCGGTGACCGGCGGCTTGAGGAGGACGAAGTTGCCGTAGCGGTCGGTGATATAGGCGAGCACCGCCTCGTCGGTGTCGCCGGCGACGAGGCGCTCACGCACCAGAAGGCGCAGATCCTTGGCAAGGTCCGCCTCCGATTCGTCGATCGACTGGTTCTGGCAGACGAGGCAGCGCAGCTCGGCGGCGAGATCGCGGGCGCGCGCTTCGAGCCGAGGATCGTCGAGCTGCTCCGACGGGTTCACCGCGAGGGCGGGCCCGGAGGCCGACAGAACGGCGGCGATGACGAGGGCCGCGGAGCGCTTCATGTCGCCCCTGCTTCGGCGCGCACCGCAGGGCCCATCTTGCGGCGCGCCGGTGCCGGCAGGCCGATGCGCAGGCGCCGGTCCACGAGCGACAGGAGACCGCCGAAGGCCGCGAGCAGCGCCCCGATCCAGATGAAGAGGACGAGGGGCTTGTAGAAGAGGCGCACCGTCACGCGCCCGTCCGTCACCTCGCCGAGGGTGACGTAGAGTTGGGAGGCGCCGAACGTCTTGATGGCGGCCTCCGTCGTGGGCATCTGGCGAGCCGGATAGACGCGGCGGGCGGGCTCCAGCGTGGCGACCCGGCGCCCGGCGGCGGAGACGGCGAAGATCGCCGTCGCATCGTTGTAGTTCGGCCCCTGCCGGCGCTCGGCGCGCTCGAAGGTGAGCGTGTAACCGGCGATCCTCGCCTGGTCGCCGGGCACCATGTCGCGGATCACCTCGGTCTCGAACGACGACAACGAGACGATGCCGAGCACGGTCACGCCCACGCCGACATGGGCGAAGGCGCTGCCCCATGTCGCTCGCGGCAGGTGGAGGAGGCGGCGAAGCCTCGCCCCCGCCGTTCCCCGCCCGGTGCGAAGGGCGAGCTCGGCGAGGCCGCCGACGATGAGCCATCCCGCAAGCCCCACCCCGAACGCCGCCGTCAGCGCCGTCTCACCGCCGGCGAGCCAGGCCGCGAGCGCCGCGGCGAGCACCGCCGCCACCCCGGCGAACACCAACCGCTCGGCCGCGGCCGCGAGGTCCCCCCGCTTCCAGGCAAGCAGCGGGCCGACGGGAACGAGGATCAGAAGCGGCGTGATCAACGGAATGAACGTCATGTTGAAATAGGGCGGGCCGACGGAGATCTTCTCGCCCGTCAGCGTCTCGAGAGCGAGCGGATAGAGCGTGCCGACGAGGACGGTGGCACAGGCCGTCGTGAGGATCACGTTGTTGACCACCAGCGCGCCCTCGCGGCTGATCGGCGCGAACGCCCCGCCGGCCCGCAGCGTGCCAGCCCGCAGCGCGAAGAGGGTGAACGAGCCGCCGATGAAGAGGACGAGGATCATCAGGATGAAGAGACCGCGGGTGGGGTCGGACGCGAAGGCGTGCACCGAGGTGAGCACGCCGGAGCGCACCAGGAAGGTGCCGAGCAGCGACAGCGAGAAGGTGATGAGGGCGAGGAGCACCGTCCACACCTTGAGCGCGTCGCGCTTTTCCATGACGGCCGCCGAATGGAGCAGCGCCGTGCCGGCGAGCCAGGGCATGAAGGAGGCGTTCTCCACCGGATCCCAGTACCACCAGCCGCCCCAGCCGAGTTCGTAATAGGCCCAGTAGGAGCCCATCGCGATGCCGAGGGTGAGGAAGATCCAGGACAGGAGCGCCCACGGCCGCACCCAGCGCGCCCAGGCGGCATCGAGCCGCCCCTCGATGAGCGCCGCCACCGCGAAGGCGAAGACGATCGAGAAGCCCACATAGCCGAGATAGAGAAGCGGGGGATGGATCGCGAGGCCGATGTCCTGGAGAAGCGGGTTGAGGTCGCGTCCTTCGAACGGAGCCGGCAACAGGCGCTCGAATGGATTGGACGTCGCGAGGATGAAGAGGAGGAACGCCGTCGCGATCCACCCCTGGACCGCGACCACCGTGGCGCGCAGGCTCGCCGGCATGCCCCGCCCGAGGGTTGCCGCCAGCATGCCGAACACGGTGAGGATCAGCGCCCACAACAGCATCGAGCCCTCGTGGTTCCCCCACACGCCGGAGATCTTGTAGATCAGCGGCTTCTGGGAGTGGGAGTTCTCGAACACGTTGACCAGCGAGAAGTCGGACCGCACGTAGGCCGTCGTCAGCGCGACGAAGGCGAGCGCCACCAGCGCGAAGGTGGTGACGGCCGTCGGGGTGGCCATCGCCATCAGCCGCGCGTCGCCCCGGCGGGCGCCGACGATCGGGGCGAGCGACTGCACGATGGCGACCGCGAGCGCGAGGATGAGGGCGACGTGCCCCAGCTCGTTCAGCATCGCGCGCCCTCCCCGCCCGGCTCAGTCGACACGTCCGGCACGCTCCGTCATGCCGGCGCGGACGTCGCCCTGCCAGCGGCCTTGGGCCTTGAGGGCGTCCACCACCTCTTTGGGCATATAGGTCTCGTCGTGCCGCGCAAGCACCGTGTCGGCGGCGAGGATGCCGGCCGCATTCAGCCGGCCCTCGGCGACCACGCCCTGCCCCTCGCGGAAGAGGTCGGGCAGGATGCCCACGTAGGTGACCGGCACGCGGCTCTTGGTGTCGGTGACGGCGAACTCCACGTGACCGTCGGCCCCGCGGACCACCGATCCGGTTTCGACGAGGCCGCCGAGCCGCACGCGCTGGCCGAGGGGATGGTCGCCGCCGACGAGCTCCGTCGGCGTCGCCGCATAGGTGATGCGGTCGCCGAGTGCGTAGAACACCAGCGACGCGGCGAGGGCGAGCGCAGCGCCCGCCACGGTGAACAGCGCCAGCCGGCGTGCCTTGCGGCTTGCCCGTCTCATTGGCTCGCCTCCTGCGGCGCGGTGACGAGATCCTTGACTCCGTCGGCGGAGGCGAACGCGGTGCGATCGTCCAAGGGAATGGTTTTCAGCGCCTTCTCGGCGGCAGCGCGGGCGGCGTCCTCGTCACCGAGCACGCGGTAGGCACGCACCAGGCGCAGCCATTCGTCGGGCGCACCGCCGTCGCTGTCGAGTCGCGTCGCAAGTCGTGCCACCATCCCCTCCACCATCGCCTGGCGCGCCTCGGGGGTCATGTTGGACGCGGCGGCGACCGCTGCAGCGTCGGGCCCGGCCGGCGGCGCCGGCACGGCGATGTCGAGATCCTCGCCCCCCTCCATACCGCGAAGCTGATCGATTTCCGCCGCGGCAATCGGACGCCACGGCTCGCTCCCGTCCGCCCCGGCGAGCAGGGTGCGCCAGCGCGCGGCGGCATCCTCGATGTCACCGCGCTGGCGTGCCGCGACGGCGAGGAAGATCGCCGGCCCCGGCGCGGCGGGATCGAGCGCCGCGGCTCGCTGCAGGAGGTCCGTCGCCGCAGGGCCGATCTTGCCGTTGTCGGCGAGGACGAGGCTTTCCGCCTCGCCGGCGAGGCGGTCGGCGCTCTCGCCGAGCAGCTCGCTGGCGCGGCGGTAGGCTGCGGCGGCGTCCTGAAACCGGCCGAGACGGCGCAGCGCCGGGGCGATCGCCGCCCATCCGTTGCCGTCGTCGGGCGTCTCGGCGAGGCGGGCCTCGGCCTTGGCGACGAGCGTCGCGAGCGAATCGTCGGGCTTGGGCACCAGACGGGCGGCGAGCGGCTGATCATGGTAGGCGGGCCGGCCGAGGAAGAGATAGGCCGGCACCGCGAAGGCGGGCACGAACAGGACGACCACGATCGCCGCGATCCAGGCGCGACGCGCGGGCCTCGCGATCGTCCGCCGGCTCTTGTCGGCACGCAGCAGGCGGCGGGCGATCTCGGTGCGCGCGCTCTCCGCCTCCGATTCGCCCAGGAGGCCCCGCGCCCTGTCCGCCTCGACCTCGTCGAGCTGCGCGGCGAACACGCCCACGTCCTCGCCGTCCGACACGGTCGGCGCCGCGACGACGAGCGGGATCAGCAGTCCCGCGAGCGCGAGGACGATCAGAGCGGCGATGGCGAACCAGAGCAACATCCGACCTTAGTTGCGGCGGCGGACGCCCTAACGCAAGCGCTCCGTTCGACGCGGGCCGTCGCCGGGCTTAATGGCGGTCAGCGGCCGCGCGAGGCGACCCGGTCGATCTCCTGGCGCACCTGCCGCTCGACGATGTCGGGCAGGTTCGCTTCGAGCCATTCGCGCAGCAGCGGACGCATCATGTCGCGCACGAGATCCTCGAGCGTGCGCGGATTGTTCGACAGGATCGTCCGCGACAGTTGCTCGAACGAGCCGTTCACCTGCTGGCGCGTGCGCTGGCTGGTGAGGCCGTCTTCGGCGACCTCGCTGCGCGCCGGAGCGGGCTGCCGGCGGAACATGTTGCCCGCGGCCTCGGCATGGGCATCGACGGTGGCGCTATCGGTCATGTCGGCAGTCCTCTGATCGGTCTTGGACCGGGTCTCTTGTGGCATGGGAGGCGGCGTCGCCGCGTCGTGTCGCATGTCGGGTTCGTGTTGCACGTCGGCCTCGCGCAGGCTGGCGCGCTCGCGCGGCGCGCTGCGGCCCGGCACGAAGCGCGGGTCGAGGCGCGCCTTGAGGCCGGCGATGGCGCTCGCGGCACCGCGCGCCGGAGCGGCTTGCGCCGAGGAGGACGAGAACTCCGGCGGCAGCGGCGGCCCCGCCACGGCGAGCTCGGCCGGCTCGACGGCACGCGCCCTCACCTGGCGGTCGACGATCCCGGGCTCCGACAGAACCGATGGACGCCAGCGCACCGGCTCCGCCTCGCCGCCTCGGTCGGCGACCGGCTCGGCCGAGCGCTCCTTGCGCACCTGGCATTCGGCAGCGATGGCGGTCGCGATCGAGGTCAGCGTCGCGGCGGCGTCGTTCTCCTCCGCCTCGGCGTCCTCGTCGAGAAGATCCGCCTCGCCGACATAGTCGGGGGCGTCGTCGGCTTCGCCCTCGTCGTCGGCATCGTCGACGGCGCTGAACGCCTCCATGATGGAGCGCTCCAGGATGTCGGGAAGGCTGTCGGCTGCGCCGCTCGGTGCCGAGGCGTCGGACGGGTCGTGGGAGGCGGGCTCGGCGGCTCTGACCGCTTCTTCGGGGTCGCCGTGCCCGTCGGCGATGATTTTGCGGATCGAAGCCAACAGGTCATCCATCGCACCGTCTCCCTTCGAAGGCCGAAACCGGCCGCGAATCAATCAGTGACGGTTGGATGGTAGCATCGGGGGCGCGCGGCAAAGGATGAAGGACGCGTCAACGCGCCCTTCATTCACAGGTGAAACACGCCGTCGTGTCGCGAGAAACGTCGCTACGTCGCGCCGACGGCGATCAGCGTCCGTCCGGCGTGCGCAGTCCGAACCACTTGTCGCGCACCGCATTGGTGTGCTGCTCGGGCTGGTAGATCGCCACCTGGAGGCCGAGTTGGCGAGCGGTCAGGCGCCCCACCGCGGACAGCAGCGTGAAGGCCGCCACCTCCTTGTCGCGCTCCGATTCCACCAGGGTCACCTGCGCCGACACGAGGTCGCGCTGGGCATCGAGGACGTCGAGCGTGGTGCGCTGACCGACGCGCTGCTCCTCGACCACGCCGTCGAGGGCGAGCTGGGCGGCGAACACGCCCGTGCGCGCGGCGAAGATGGAGCGGACCGACGCTTGATAGGCCGCCCACGAGGCGACGGTGTTCTGGCGGACCTGGTCGCGGGTGAGGTCGACCTGGATGCGCGAGGTGCCGAGGTCTTCCTTCGCCTGCCGCACCTGCGCGGACACGCGACCGCCCTGGTAGATCGGGATCGACACGTTGAGGCCAAGCGCCGCCGAATCCTGCCGATCGATGGAGTTCGACTGGTTCCAGGTGGTGCCCGCCTCGCCAACAACGTTGACGGTGGGCAGGAACTGGCCTTCGAGCGCCTTCACGTTGAACATCGCCGTGTCGACGTCGTGCAGCGACGCGGTGATCGCGGGATGCGCCTGCTGGCCGATCTTCACCGAGGCGTCGACCGACTTCGGCAGCAGGCGCTCCACGTTGAAGTTGTTGTGCAGGTTGCCGGCGTTGAGCCCGGTGAGCTGGCGATAGGTCGCCTCGCTGGCGGCAAGGTTCGCCTCGGCGAAGTTGAGTGCCGACTGAGCCTCGGCGCGGCGGGCTTCGGCCTGGCTGACGTCGGTGCGCGTCCCCTCACCCACGTCGAACCGGTCTTGCGCGGCGCGCACCTGCTCGGAGAGGAAGCGCACGTCGCTCTGGCGCAGCTGCACGATGGAGCGGTTCTGGATCACGTCCTGGAACGCGGTCGCGACGTCGAGCAGCACGCTCTGCTCGGTGTTCTCGAGCGCGGCCCGCTGAGCCTGAACCGCCGATTCGGCCTGCCGGATCGTGTTGCGAACCTGAAAGCCCTGGAAGAGGGGCTGGGTGAGGGTCAACGAGATCGCCGTCGGGTTCGTCCCCTGCGTTCCGCGCACGCTGCGATTGCCGAGGATGCGCGTCGTCTGCGTCGACTGGCTGAAGGCGGCGGACAGGGTCGGCCGATTTCCCGAGCGCGCGATGGCGATGTTCTCGTCGATGCTGCGCAGGCTGGACCGTGCGACGTTCAGTTGCGGATTGGTCGTATACGCTGCTGCGAGCGACTGCGTCAGCGTCTGGCTGAACGCCGTCGGCGTGGCTGCCAAGAGAGCAACACTCGCGAGCGCCGCGATGCCGAACGGTTGAACCTTCACCACTGCACCCGTACCCCATCTGACTATGGGGCTAAGTAATATCGGCAGTATGCAAAGAGCCAGTAAAGACGCTGAGGGCGGGGCTCAGAGAGACCGGAGCATCGCCGCTGTGAGGCATTTGAGCAACGGCATTTCCGGGCTATTCACCGCTTTTGAGCGGCACGGCCGGTTGTGGCTTTCGCGCAATGCGACGGAGGGTGGAATCGGTCCGACCGACCGCGAATCACTCTATGCAAGTGAATTGATTCGCCGGCTTAGAAGACGAAGGTCGGCGCCTTGGTGAAGCCCGGCAGCAGGCCGGCCACCGCATTGAAGGCCTCGCGCCGCGAAACGCCGCTCGGACCCTTCGTGTAGAGGCGGGCCCGACCGGCGAGTCCCTCCCCTTCGATCACCACGAGACGGCCGCCGTCCTTCAGCTGATCGAACAGTGCGGTGGGCTCCACGGCGATGGCACCGTCGATGAAGACGATGTCGAACGGCGCTTCGGACGGGTAACCCGTCTCGAGTGGTCCATTCACCACGACGACGTTGGTCACGTCGTTTTGCTCGAGGTTGGCGGTGGCACGTTCGGCGAGCTCCGAATCGCACTCGAGCGCGATGACGGAGCTCGCGAGCTGGCCGAGCACGGCCGCCGTGTAGCCGAGGCCGGCACCGACGAGCAGCACGACGTCCTCGTCCTGCACGCGGGCGAGCTGGAGAAGACGGCCGAGCACGGCGGGATAGGTCATGGTGCGCGTCGGGCGGCCCACCTCGTCGCGCTGGATGGCGATGGCCTCGTCGGAGTAGGCGATCACCCGCTGGTCGGCCGGCACGAATCGCTCGCGCGGCACGGTCAGCATCGCGTCCTGGACCCGATGATCGGTGACATCGAAGGTGCGCAGCTGGTTGTTGACCATCCGTGTGCGCAGCACCGCCTCGTCGCCCATGCCGTTCTCCAAATGCGCGGTGGACGGCATCCCCCGCGTCGTGTCCTCGCCCACCGGGCTTGCCGCCCGGCCCGTTGCACGGGGCGCCACCCCGGCGCGCTCGCGCTCGCAGCGGACCCGAATGGAGGCGACGGCCGGAATCGAACCGGCGTACACGGATTTGCAGTCCGCTGCGTAACCACTCCGCCACGTCGCCGCGCCGTGTTCCCTACGCCAATCGCCTCAGCCCGGCAAGCCTGCGGGAGAAGGCTTGCCCCGGCCCGTGCGGCGCCGCCGTCCGGCTGCGTCCCAACGGGCACATTCCGCCGAAGGTTGTGCGTCAACCGACCACGGCCGGTGGCGCCGACTGTGCGCATGGCCCACGATTGGCTAGGAATAACGAGATGATGAGCACTGCGTGGAGCAAGCCATGACCGACGTCGTGTCACAAGAGGCCCGGCTGAGCACGATCGTGCGCGAGCGCTGGGACTCCGGTGCCGTGGTCGATCTTTCGCTCGAAGCGCGCGTGCCGATCGAGGACTGGCGCATCGAAATCGATCCCGGCGGGCGCATCGTCAACATCTGGAACGCCCAGATCGTCAGCCAGAACGGCAGCACCTACGTGCTCGGCGCGGCCGACTACAACGAGCAGATCTCGCCCGGTGGCATCATCGACTTCGGCTTCGAGATGGAAGGCACCGGCGCGGTGCGCCCGCTCGCCTTCGAGGTGGACATTATGGCCGACGCGGCGCAGCAGGCGGCGCCGACCGCTCCCGCTCCCCAGGTGGCCGACACGCCACCGGCGCCGATCTCGCCCGACGCGCCGCGCCTTTCGGCGAATGGCATGCACCTGCGCGAGACCGACGCGACGGCAAAACCCGGCCACGCCGACGTGAGCGTGGAAGGCTCCATCGCGCACGAGACGCCGGGCGACCGCTCCGGCCTGCCGGGCGCCACCTTCGCGCCGGGCCCCTTCGCCGCCCGCGGCGCCGTGATCGTCGACGCCGCCGGCGAGCCGGCGGAGATCAACGGCCTCAACTGGTTCGGCTTCGAGACGGAGACCTTCGCCCCGCATGGCCTCTGGGCCCGCAACTGGCGGGAGATGATGGACGAGGTGAAGTCGCTCGGCTTCAACGTGCTGCGCCTGCCGCTCTCCGGCGAGCTCGTCGACACCGGCGGCACGCCCACCAGCATCGATCTCGGCCTCAACCCCGACCTCGAGGGGCTGAGCGGTCTCGAGATCCTCGATGCCATCGTGGACTATGCCGACAAGATCGGCCTGCGCGTCCTGCTCGACTATCACCGCGGCAGCCCCGGCAGTGGCCCCAACGACAACGGCCTCTGGTACGGCGACGGCCGCACCGAGGGCGCGGTGATCGGCGAATGGGAGACGCTCGCCCGCCGCTACGGCGACAAGCCGGCCGTGATCGGCGCCGACCTCATGAACGAGCCCCACGCCGCGACCTGGGGCGATGGATCAGCGACCGACTGGGCCGCCGCGGCCGAGCGCATCGGCGACGCGATCCTCGGCATCGCGCCGAACTGGCTCATCGTGGTGGAGGGCGTCTCCACCTATGACGGCGACACCTACTGGTGGGGCGGCAACCTGCAGGGCGCGCGCGACCACCCGGTGACGCTCTCGGTGCCCGACCGGCTCGTCTACTCCGCACACGACTACCCGCCGTCGGTGCACCCGCAGCCATGGTTCACCGACGGCACCGATCTCGCCGACAAGTTCCGGCAGAACTGGGGCTACCTGGTGGAGGACGGCACCGCCCCCGTGCTGATCGGCGAGTGGGGCTCCAAGCTCGAAACCCCCGGGGACGCGCGCTGGGCCGACGCCATCGAAAGCTACATGCAGAAGAACGGCGTCCCCTGGATGTGGTGGTCGCTCAACCCGAATTCCGGCGATACCGGCGGCCTCTTCGAGGACGACTGGTCCACCGTGCGAACCGCCGTCACCGACCTCCTCGACCCGTTTCTCGTCGAGACGCGTCCCGACATCGCCCTCTCCGACGACATCGGCGGCCACGCGGCGACGTTCACGGTGAACCTCGCCCAGCCCGCCGACAGCGAGGTGACGCTGAAGTTCGCCACCACCGACGGCACCGCCGCGGCGGGTCTCGACTACGTGGCGACCGCCGGCACCCTCACCTTCGGCCCCGGCGAGCAGCAGAAGACGGTGAACGTGCCGCTGTTGCCGGACACCCTCCAGGAGGGCAACGAGTTCTTCTACCTCGTGATCGGCGGCAGTGACGGGGTACGCGCCTCGGGCACCGCGGTCATCGTCGACGACGACGCGCCGCGCCGCGGGGCGACGCCCTTCGTCGACGTCGCAAGCACGGTGGTGAACGAGGGCGCCGGCGCCGCCCGCTTCCGCATCGTCCTCTCCGAGCCCGCGAACCACGACGTGTCGATCGACTTCACGACACGCGCCGAGAGCGCCGGGCACGACGACTTCCAGCCGACCAAGGGCACGGTGGTGATCCCGGCGGGTGAGATCCAGGCGACGCTCGAGGTCGGCATCAACGACGACAGCGAGCTCGAGAAGGCCGAGCGCTTCACGATGGAGCTGACCTCCGCCGAGGGCGCGGAGATCCGTGGTGGAGAGGCGACCGGCCTCATCGCCGCCGAGCCGCCGGGGACGATGGAAATCGACGTGTCGGCCAACCCGACCGGCGAGACGCAGCTCACCATCGACCTCATCCTGTCGGAGGACTGGGGGACGGGGTCGGTCTTCAACGTGGTCATCAACAACGTGTCGGACCAGCCGGTGAGCGGCTGGCGCCTCGCGATGGATCTGCCCTTCGACATCGAGAAGCTGTGGAGCGCGGAGCTCGTCGCCGACGAGGGCGAGCGCGTCACCCTGCAGAATGTGGAGTGGAACGGAACCATCGCGCCGGGTCAGACCGTCGACTTCGGCTTCGTAGCCGACGAGGGTGGCATCGATCTCGGCACGTTGATTTCAGGCGCCGATCTCGAACTCACGGTGCAGTGAGGCGGGAGAACGAACGAAACGGACCGGCATGACGTTGTTGCGGTGGCCGACCGTCCATCGGAAGGTGTGCGCACCGCGGCCACCCGGCCCCCTGCGACAGAGCCTGATTGGAGCCCTTCATGAGCCCGACCAACATCATCGTCACCACCGTCATCATTCTCGCCATCATCGCCGGAGGAGCGTATTTTTCCGGCGTGTTCGACCCGCCCCCGGCGGTGGTCGACCCGGCCCCGACGACGCCGGCGAATTGAGGCCGTCTCCTCCCTTGTGCGATCGCCGGCAGGGGTGATGGATTGTGGTGCGTGCCCGAAAAGCGCGTGATAGCCTTCCCGTCATGGACACACTACGAAGCGTTTGCGTTTATTGCGGCTCGGCCACCGGAACGGATCCGGCCTTTTCCGAAGCCGCCGATGCCCTCGGTACGGCGATCGCCGAAGCGGGCATCACCCTCGTCTATGGCGGGGGCTCCATCGGCCTCATGGGGCAGATCGCCCGCCGCGTCCTCAACTGCGGCGGCGAGGTCGTCGGCGTCATCCCCCAGTTTCTCCACGATCGCGAGGTGATGTTGCGCGAGGTGTCGAGCCTCGTCGTCACCGAGGACATGCATCAGCGCAAGAAGCTGATGTTCGACCGCTCCGACGGCTTCATCGCGCTGCCCGGCGGCATCGGCACGCTGGAGGAGGTGGTGGAGATGATGACGTGGTCTCAGCTCGGCCGCCACGACAAGCCCATCCTGCTCGCCAACGTGTCGAACTTCTGGGACCCGCTGCGCGAGCTGATCGACCACATGACCACCTACGGCTTCATCCGCCCGGGCTGGGACGTGACCTACGACGTGGTGGACGACATCGCCGAGGTGGTGCCGCGGCTCATCGCGCGCCACACCGCCCTGCAGGAAGAGCGGACGCCGCAAGAGGCGATGCTGAACCGCCTCTGAGGCGGCTCACCCCTTCACCCGGCCGAGCCCGGCGAGGATGCGCCCCATGGTGAGGGGCATCGCCGACACGCGCCCACCGTAAGGCGCCAAAGCATCGTTGACGGCGTTGAAGACGGCCGCCGCCGCCCCCACCGTTCCCGCCTCGCCGAGCCCCGCGGCACCGAGCGCCGAGCCCGGGATCGGCGGAGCCTTGGCGTGCACCACCTCGATGTCGGGAAGGTCCGACGCCTCCGGCAGGCGATAGTCGGCGAGCGTCGTCGCGAGCGGCTGGCCCTCGGCGTCGAAGGTCAACTCCTCGAAGAGGGCGCTGCCGAGGCCCTGGGCGACGGCGCCGCGGATCTGCTCGTCGGCGAGAAGCGGGTTCACGATGCGGCCGGCCTCGTGCACCACCACGTGGCGCAGGAGCTTCACCGATCCGAGCTCGACGTCGACCTCCACGAGGGAGAGCTGGAAGCCGGAGCCGGCCCGAAAAGGTCCGTCGAGCGGGCTGTAGTCGGCGCTCTGGACTAGCTGCGGATGCCGGCCGCCGAAGGCGTGCGGGCGATAGTGCGCCGTCACCGCGAGATCGGCGAGGCTCATGCGCGCGCCGGACGCGTCGTGGATCGCGCCGTCCATGAGCCTCAGCGTGGCGGGATCGGCCTGGAGAAGGCTGCCCGCGAGCTCCAGGATCTCCGTGCGCAGCTTGCGGCCGGCGTGCCAGGCCGCCTCCCCGCCGATCGCGAGACAGCGCGAGCCCCAGGTGCCGCCGCCTTGCGCCGTGGCGGCGGTGTCGCCGGTCACCACCTCGACCCGCTCGAGGGGAACGCCGACGGCGGCGGCGACGATCTGCGTCACCCCCATCTCGCTGCCCTGGCCCTGCTCGGTCACGCTGGAGAGGCAGCGCAGACCCCCCGTCGGCTCCAGACGGATGGTGCACGAATCGCGGCTCGACACGGCGACGCCCCCGTCGCCGTAAAAGCCCGAGCCGCGCGAGGTCTGCTCCACGAAAGCGACGATGCCGAGGCCGAGGCAGCGCCCCTCCGCCCGCCCGGCCGCGACGTCGCGGTGGACGGCCGGAAGGTCCACGGCCTTTTCGAGGGCGTCGAGGCACTGCGGGAAGGTTAGGCGGGGAAAGGTGGTGCCGTTCGGCGAGGCGTAAGGAAGGTCCGCCGCGGTCAAGAGGTTGATGCGGCGGAATTCCAGCGGATCGATCCCGGCCGCGGCGGCGCCCGCGTCGACGAGCCCTTCGGTGACGGCGCAGCCGATCGGATGGCCCACCCCGCGATAGTGGCCGGACGGCGGCTTGTTCTGGAAGACGACCCGCGCCCGCCCGCGCATGGCGCAGAAGCGATAGGGCGCGCCGGCAAGGCCGATCACGGAGCGGATCTCGCCGGCGCTCGATCGCGGATACTGGGAGTAGGCGCCGATGGCGAAGAGATCGTCGATGTCGAAGGCGAGGATCCGGCCCTCCCCGTCGACGGCGATGCGGCCCGTCACCACGTGCTCGCGGGCGTGGATGTCGGAGACCATCGATTCCAGCCGGTCGGCGATGAAGCGGACCGGCCGGCCCGTCAGCATCGCCGCGGCGCAGACGGCGAGCTCGTCGCCATAAAGCTGCTGCTTCACCCCGAAGCCGCCGCCGACGTCGAGACAGGACACCCGCACCTTCTCGACGTCGAGACCCAGGAGGCCGGCGAATTCGACGTTCATCTGATGCGGGCACTGGTGGCTCATCGAGACCGTGAGACGCCGCTCCCCGGCCTCGTAGGTCGCGACGATGCCCCGCGTCTCGAGCGGCACGCCGGTGACGCGGCCGAACGAGAAAGCAAGCTCGGCGACGTGGGCGGCCTGCGCGAAGGCGGCGTCGACGTCGCCTTTCTCGTGAATCAGCGTCAGGGCGACGTTGTCCGGCGCCTCCGGATGGATCGCCGGGGCGCCTTCGGCGACCGCCGCACGGGGGTCGGCGACCGCGGGAAGCGGGTCGTAGTCGATCTCAACGAGCTCGGCCGCATCCTCGGCCACCGCACGGGAGGCGGCGAGGACGAGGGCGACGGGCTCGCCGGACCAGCGGACGATGTCGGCGGCGAGCGCCGTCTGTCGCGGCGCGACGAGGTCGGGAAACGCGCCGTGGGTGCCGCGGAACGACTTGAGGATGGGGGCGAGATCCGCCGCCGTCAGCACGGCTGCGACCCCCGGCATCGCCCGCGCCGCCGCCGCATCGATGGAGAGGATGCGGGCCGAGGCGTGGGCGCTGCGCACGAACGCCACCTCGAGACCTCCGGCGGGGCGGGCGTCGGCGACGAAGCGGCCGGCGCCGTTGACGAGGCGCGCCGAGCGAGCCGTCGGCAGCGGCACGCCGACGGGAGCGTCGATGGTCACGGGCTCAGTCATGCGGGGTTCCCGCCGCAACCTTCGCGATGGCCTCCACGATCGCCTGATACCCCGTGCAGCGGCAGAGGTTGCCCGACAGGGCGTGTCGCAGTGCCGTCGGGTCCGAAACCCCCTCCTCGATCACCTCGGCGGCCGTTAGAAGCACCCCGGCCGTGCAGAAGCCGCATTGGAGCGCGCTGCGGGCCCGGAAGGCCGCCTGGAGCGAGGCGAGGCGTCCGGACCGGGTCGCCCCCTCGATGGTCTCGATCGTGGCGCCGTCGGCCTGCACGGCGAGGAGCAGGCAGGAGCGCGCTGTCCGCCCGTCGAACACGACGGTGCAGGTGCCGCACACGCCGTGCTCGCAGCCGATGCGGGTGCCGGTGAGGCCGAGATCGTCGCGCAGGAAGTCGGCGAGGCTCTGGCGCGGCGAGACGACGGCGCGCACCGTCTCGCCGTTCACCGTGGTCTCGATGGTGACGGGGGCGACGGGTTCGGTGAGGATCACGGGCGGGCTCCCTCGAAGAGCGCGGCGACGGCGCGGCCGAGAAGCGCCCCCACGAGGTGACGGCGCACCGCGGCGCTGGCGCTCGGAGTGGCGATGGTCTCGACCTCGCGCCGCGCCGCCTCGGCTGCTTCGGCAAGGGCGGCGCGCGCGTCGTCCGCGGCGGCGAGGATCGCGGCGGCGGCAGGCGCGGGGTTCGGCCGCTCCCCGGCAGCGAAATAGACGAGCTCCACGTCCCTCAACCTCGCCCCCGAGGGCCGGGCGAGAGCGACGAGGCCGACGATCGCATAATCCCCGGCGCGGGGCGCGGCCTCGACCACGGCGGCGCCCCGCCCGTCGGCCGGAAACTCGGCGGCGACGAGGAGGTCTTCCGGCCCGCGGGCGGTCTCGAAGGGGGCGAGATAATAGTCGGCGGCGGCGATGCGGCGCGTTCCGGCGGCGGAGGCGAGCACCAGGCGGGCGCCGGCGGCGACCGCGCAGGCCGGAAACTCGGCCGCCGGATCGCCGAGCGATAGCGCGCCGCCGATGGTGCCCCGGTTGCGGATGCCGTGGTGGGCGATGTGCGGCACCGCCTTCGCCAGCACCGGCGCGTCGCGCGCGACAAGGGCGTCGCGCGCGACCTCGCGGTGGCGCGTGAGTGCGCCGACGCTGATCCCGTCTTCGATCTCTGTGACGCCGGCGAGCCCGCCGATGCGGTTGATGTCGATGACCATCGCAGGGCGGGCGAGGCGCATCGCCAGAAGCGGCATGAGGCTCTGGCCGCCGGCGAGGATCTCCGCATCCTCGCCGTGCTCGGCAAGGAGGGAGAGCGCCTCCTCGCGGGTGTCGGCGCGCCGATATTCGAACGGCGCCGGCTTCACGCCGGTGCGCCCGAGCGCTCTTGCCCAGTGAACAGGCGGTTGGTGCCGACGCTCTCAGCCCAGGTCCGCCGATGCGCCTCGGCGAGATAGGGCTCGAGCCGCATGATGCGCCGCTCGATGGCCGCATAGTCCTCGCGGAAGGTGGGGATGACGGCGCAGATCTCCTCGAGCAGCGCCGCCTCGTCCATGGTGGTGAGACGCCCCTCCTCCACCACCGTCTCGCCGCCGACGATGACGGTGCGCACGCCGCGTCCACCCTCGGTGTAGACGATCTGCCGGGTCGCGCTGTTGAGCGGGACGTAGGACGGATCGTCGATGTCGATGAGCACCATGTCGGCGCGCTTGCCGACGGCGATGCTGCCGATCTCGTCGGCCTTGGCGACGGCGCGCGCGCCGCCCTTGGTGGCCGCCGCGAGCGCCGGCACCGACTGGACGGGTCCCGGCTCGGGATCGGAGATGTGCACCAGCATCGCGAACATCTTCATCGCCTGAAACATGTTCTGAGCGTCGCTGCAGGAGCAGTTGTCGCAGCCGAGCGCGAGCGACACGCCCGCGTCCTGCAACGCCCGGATCGGCGGAATGCCGCTCTTGAGCTTCATGTTGGAGAGCGGGTTGATGACGACGCCGGTGTCGGTGTCGGCGAGCATCTCGATCTCGTCGGGCAGCAGCCACACCGAGTGGGCGAGGTTGAGGCGGGGACCGAGGATGCCCTCCGCCTTGAGGCGGCGGATGAGCGAGCCGCCGTGCTCGGGATATTCGAGACGGGCCTGAAGGGCCATGCCCTTCGATTCGTAGATGTGGGTGAAGATCGGCAGGCCGTAGCGCTCGGAGAGGTCGCGGGTGCGGGCGATCATCGCCGGGGTGCAGCGCTCCGGCGCGGACGGGCCGAGCGCCCAGGAGATGCGGTCGGTGGGCGGCGCGGCGGAGAGATAGACGTCCTCGAAATGGGCGAGCTGGTCGATGCGCGCGTCGGGCTCGGCGGCGGTGGAGAGCTGACCGTGCAGCTCCTCAGGAAACACCTCGCGCCAGAAGGGAATGGTGTCGATGCCGCGGATGTCGGCATATTGCAGCGCCACCACCGCGCGGATGCCGATCGCCTCGTAGGCCTCGACCACGGTGGCAAGGTGCTCCGGATCGAACGGGTAGAGCGTCACCATGTCCTGCACGGTGGTCATGCCGGACTTCAGGCATTCGAGCGCGCCGAGAAGGGTGCGGGCGCGGATCTCGTCGCGGCTGCGCTTCGGGTATTGCGGCGGCAGGGCGAGAAGGCGCCAGGTCTCGAGCGGCTTTTCCTCCATCACCCCCTTCGCCAGCGTGTCGTGGGAGTGGTAGTGGGCGTTGACGAAACCTGGCGAGACGAGACGGCGGGAGCAGTCGATCACCCTGCCCTTGCCGCCGAGCCGCGCTTCGTCGATCTGCGGCGCGATGTCGACGATTCGGCCGCCCTCGACGAGGATGTCGGCCCGCTGGGGCTGATGCGGGTCTCCTCCTTCCTGGAGAACGAGGCCGCCCTTGAGGAGGAGCGGAGCGGGATCAGTCATGACAACTCCCTGCGCCGGCCGATGGCTCAGCGCGACTTGGCGTAGAAGGCAACGCGCCGTTCGATGAGCCCGACCCCCTCCACGAGGAGGAAGGCGAGCACGAAGATGATGATGACGAGCGCCCAGAAGCGCTCCATGGAGAAGGTCTGCAGATAGAGATCGAAGAGCGCGCCGAAGCCCACCAGCGCGATCACGATCTGGCCGATGATGACGCCCTTCACCCCACGCACCACGGCGAGGCGGATGCCGGTCAAGACCTCCGGGAGCGCGCCCGGCACGAGGATCTTGGTGAAGATCGCGAGCCGCGAGGCGTGGTGTGTGCGCGCCATGTCGATGAGCGAGGGGTTCACCTTGCGCACCCCCTCGCGCGCGTCGAGCACGATCACCCACACCGCGAACAGGAAGACGGTGGCGATCACCGTCGTCTGGCCGATCCCCAAGAGTGGCATCAGCGCCGGCACCACGGCGGTGAGCGGGGCGGAGATGAAGACGTTGGCCCAGACGTTGAGGAGCCTGTCGGCGGGGCGGAAGACGCCCATCAGAACGCCGAGCGGCACCCCCACGACGACGGAGAGCGCCATGCCGATGCCGAAGGCGCGGCCGGTCTCCAGCAGGGCGAGGCGGAAGCTCTTGAGCTGCACCACCTCGGTGACGCCCACGAGCACGGAGGAGAGCGGCGGCAGCACGCTGATCTCGACGGATTGCGCCACCACCTCCCAGACGAGCGCCCACGCGATGAGCGTCAGCAGCGGGGCGAAGCGGCGCGCCATCAGTCGAGATACCGCTTCAGGCCGCTCCAGATCTCGTCGACGAGGGCGACATAGCGGGGATCGCGGCGGATCGTCTCCGGGTCGCCCTCGTGGGCGAGGCTGGTGTCGACCACCTGCGACACCTCTCCCGGATTGGGCGACAGGATGACGATGCGGTCGGAGAGATAGACCGCCTCCTCGATGGAGTGGGTGACGAAGATCACCGTCTTCTTCTCCACCCGCAGGAGCGACAGGAGATCCTCCTGGAGCTTGCGCCGCATCTGCTCGTCGATCGCGGAGAAAGGCTCGTCCATCAGCAGGACGTCGGCGTCGACGGCGAGCGCCCGGGCAAGGCCCGCCCGCTGCCGCATGCCACCGGACATTTCGTGCGGATAGCGGTTCTCCGCACCCGCGAGGCCCACCTCGGCGATGTACTTGCGGGCGATCGCCTCGCGCTCGCGCTTCCTCACCCCGCGCAGCTCCAGCCCGAAGGCGACGTTGCGCAGCACCGTCGCCCACGGCATCAGCGCGAAATCCTGGAATACGAACGCGCTCGCCGGGCTCGGCCCGTGCACCGTGGTGCCGTTGATGATGACCTGGCCGCGCGTCGGCTCGATGAGGCCGGCGATGATCTTCAAAAGGGTGGTCTTGCCGCAGCCGGAGGGCCCGAGCAGCGACACCAGCGCGCCACGAGGGAACTCGACCGCGATGTCGCGCAGCGCCTCGGTGCCGGTCGGGTAGACCATGCCGACGCCGTCGACCTTCACGGCGACCTCGCGGGCCGGGACGGTGGTATCGGGCAAACTCATCTCCGCGTCTTGCCGAACAGGCGCCGCTCCGCCGTCTCGATCAGCGCCAGCGTGACGGTGGCGAGCGCGATGATGGATACGATGGCGGCGTACATCTCCGCGTACTTGGCGACGGAGCGATAGTAGCTGATGGTGTCGCCGATCCCGGTCGGCGTGATGAGGAGCTCGGCGAGCACGATGCCGATGAAGCCGCCCGACACGCCGAGGCGCAGGCCGGCGAAGATCATGCCGCTCGCATCGGGCACGATGATCTTGGTGACCACCTGGCGCGTGGAGCCCTGGAAGGCACGCGCCATCTCGATGAGGCGGGCGTCGGCGTTGCGAATGCCGGCGAAGGCGTTGAGCGCCGTCAGCGGCACCGCGAGGATCATCACCGCGACGACCTTGGCGAGATCGCCGATGCCGTAGATGAAGGTGATGAGCGGGATGATCGCGGCGACCGGCGCGGTCTGCATGATGACGAGCGGCGGATAGAAAGCGAATTCCAGGACCCGCATCAGCCCCATCGAGACGCCGAGGGCGATGCCGACCACCGCGGCGGCGAGAACGCCCACGACGAGCGGCGGGATCGTCTCGCCGTAGGCGCGCAACAGTTCGCCGGACGCGATCAGCCGCACGAGCGCCGCCGCCACCGCCGAGAAGGGCGGAAAGGCGAGGCTGATCGGCACCCGCCCCGCCACCTCCCACGCCCCGAACACGATGGCGAACGACAGGAGCGTCCACCCCCAGGACGGGATCGAGACGGACCTGCGGCCCGTCTCGCTCGGTGCTGATGCCTCAACGCTCACGCGAAGCTGTCCTCATCCGGCGCGCGTCGCCCTCAGTTGACGCTGGCGAGCGCGTTGTCGAGGGGGGCGAAATCCCAGAACTTCTCCGGGTCGAGCGAGCTGGCGTTCTCGATCTGGCCGGCGAGCTCCAGGAAGGAGAGGTCGGCTGCGGCGGCGTCGCGGCCGCCCCCGTCGATCGGGAAGATGCCGGCTTCGACCGCCCGCTCGAAATAGGGCGTGATCTCGGCGACGGCCTCGTCGGTGAGGTCGGGCAAGAGGCCGAGGCGCTCGCGCTCGGCGGCCGGGAAGGACGGATCGTCGTTGGTGGCCTTGGCGGCCTTCACCAGCTCCTCGAGCAGGATCTGCACCGCCTCTTCGTGCTCGGCGAGGAAGTCGGTGTTGATGTAGAGGGTGGAATCGGAGGCGTCCTGATCGCCGGTCGGCAGCATGGCGAAGCGCTCAGGATCGCTGTCGATCAGGATCTTGGAGTTGGTGAGGTCGAGGTAGGTGGCCTTGATGTTGCCGCGCTGCATCGCCACCACGCGGACCTCCGAGCCCGGCACGTAGCTGATGTCGCTGAAGTGGATGCCGGTCTTGTTCTCCACGATCCGCGCCAGCGTCTCGGTGCCGGAGCCGCGCGAGTGGACGGTGAAGGTTTGACCGTCGAGGTCCTGCCAGTCGGTGTAGACCGTCTTGTCGACCACCGGGATGTAGGCGAGCTTGCGGATCTGGTAGAGATTGCGCACCGGCGCGTCGAGGTTGGCGATCGCCTGGTAGGAGTCGCCGACGCCCACGTCGACCTGACCGCCCAGCACCGCCTGGAACACGATGTCGTCCGACTTCAGCGACACCACTTCGATGTCGACGCCGCGGGCCTCGGCGTTGGCGTAGGCGATGAGCTGAACGAGGTCTTCGCCGCTGAAGGTGTCGGCCTCGGCGATGCGGATCGTGTCGGCCGAGGCCGCCGTCGCCGCAAAGATCACCGCCGCGCCGGCGATGGTGCTTAAGGAAGCGAATTTCGTCATGGTCCATGCCTCCGCTCGGGGTGGTGGAGCGCCGCCGGGGGCCATCGAGGCGATGGGCCGGTGCCGTCTTGGCCGGAGACTGCGGGCGAATGGTGCGGCTTGCAAATCGAAAAGCCGGAAGGATTCTTTTTAGAAACCAATCAATGATCGACGGGACCTCGACGTGCCGGCGCGTGGAGTGAATGTCGCAGCGCTACGTCACGCCTTTCTTTTTCCGAGATCACGGCCCATCGCGAAGGGACGTCATCCCTCCGTGGTCTATCGAAAAATCCGAACGGATTTGCAGAGTTCAGCGCACCTAGTGCGCGCCGACGGCGGTATGGGTCGAACCGCCGCGTCGAACGAGTCTCGCAAGCTGCACGCCAATTGCGGTGCGACAGAACCACACTGCATGTCGGAACGGTTCGAATCCCGGGCGGTTCGGCGCAGGCGCACGGCGGGGGAGGATCGGCCCTCCCCCGTCCCGGGGTGCGCGGCGGCCGGCCTCGCGGCCGCCGGTCTCAGCGAAGGGCGTCGAGCGCGGCCTTCTCCTCGGCGGCGCCGAGGGGGGCACCGGCGTCGATGGTGCTGAGATAGGCATCGAGCGCCTCGGCGCCCGAGGCCGGCGCGTAGCCGCCCGGATCGACGGCCTGGGCGACGGCGAAGTCGACCTGCCAGGCGCCGCCGCGATGGCAGGCGACGCCCGTCACGCTCTCGTCGGTCTCCACCTCGAAGTCGCGGCACAGATCGCCGGAGGCGTTGCGGAAGGTGGTGATGGCGCGCATCACGCCCCCGTCGCCGAGCGCGACCGTCTCGCCGGAGGGCGCGCGCAGCCCCTCCCCGATGGGCAGCGAGGCGAGCTGCCCCACCCCGCCCGTCGCGGGGCCGGTGGCGGGCGGGGAGCCGCCGAACTCGCTGCCGGCAAAGAAGGCGCCGACGCCAATCGCGAGGCCGAGGACGGACGCCGCCATCGCCATGAAGACCTGCCCTCGCGCCGGGGCCGCCGACGTGCGGCGCGGCCGGAAGGCGACGACGTTGCCCTCGGCCGCGGCATCGTCCGCCGGCACCGTGTTGTCCTGAGCGGCGGGTGCCGCCGCCGATCCGTGGCGTGCGATCATCGCCTCGACGGATGCCTTCAGCGCATCGGGCACCGGCTCGGGCGCGAACGCGGTCTGCGCCAGGGCGCGCGTGTCCTGAAACATCAGCACGCGCTCGGCGATGGCCGGATCGCTCTCGAGCGCCGCCTCGACGGCGGCCGCCTCTTCGGGCGAGGCCTCGCCGTCGGCATACGCCATCAACATTTCGTCGGTCAGTCCCCCGTTCAACTCGGTCATGATCTTGATCCTCGTGTGGGGGAGGAACGGGCGGCGCCGACGCTTATTCCCTTTTCTGCGAGCAACGCGGCAAGTTTTGTTCGGGCGCGGGCGAGACGGCTCATCACCGTGCCGACGGGAACGCCCATCACCCCGGCCGCCTCCGCATAGGACAATCCCTCCACGCACACCAGCGTCAGCACCTCGCGCTGCTCGTCCGGCAGCTGGTGGATCGCCTGCGCCGTGTCGGAGAGCTCGAGCCGCGAGGTCGCCACCGCCACCCCGTCGGTCCCGACGACGGCGTCGGCCTCCTCGACGGGCGCGGCGGCCTGGGTGTTGGTGCGCCGGATGCGGTCGATCCAGAGATTGCGGATGATCCGGAACATCCAAGCGTCGAAGCGGGTGCCCGGCTGAAAGCTCCCGGCGTTGAGAAGCGCCCTCTCACAGGCCGACTGAACGAGATCGTCGGCCACGTCGTGCTGCCGCGCCAACGATAGCGCGAAGCGCCGCATCGTCGGCAAGAACGCGATCAGCATCGGCCCGATCGTGTCGTCCTGTGCGCTCACGCCCCCTCCTTTTGTCCCATCGCCATCGTGTGTGCCGGAAAGTTGGAATAAAAGGAATGGGTGATCCGTTCGTTGTGAATGAGATCATGCCGTGCCACCACTTTTTGAATGAATATTTTCATGATGATGCTTTTCAGACTGGTGACGTTCTCGCCGCTGCGCCGTGGCGGACGGAGGCGTTACCGCCGCTCCACCGCAGGGAGCGCAATTAACAATGCGATGAACTTCGGGGGGTTCCGATGACACCAGTGAACGTGAAGATCCGCACCGCCATGGTCGCCGCGGCCGTGGTCGCGGGTGGCGCCGTGTTGTGGAGCGGCGGACCGCTCGCCGTCTCGCCTGCCGCCGCGCAAGAGGGCTACGGCGGCGAGGGAGAGGGCGGCCGCTCGTCGAGTTCGAGCGACGTCGATACCGGGGGCGGCGGGCAGAATCACTGGCTGAGGCCGCGCCCTCTCGATGCGGCGCCGCCCGAGGAAGAGGTGATCGTCATCCTTCCGCCGCAGCAGGTGGCACCGCCGCCGCGCACCCGCACGCGCCGGGTCGAGCGCCGCCGCTCTCGTCCCGTCGCCCGCCGCTCGCCGCCCGCGAGCACCACGCCGAGCGCTCCCGTCCTGCCGCCCCTGCCGAGCGAGCGGCCCAACGAGCTCATCGCCTTCGGCCTCGACGACGGGGCGCTCTCCACCCTCGCCGGTCAGGGCTACACGGTGATCGAGCGGACGTCGATCGGCTTGCTGGGCGGCGATGTCGTGCGCCTCGAGGTGCCGGCGGGCACGGCGCTCGCGAGCGCGCGCACCGCCGTGCTCGCGGCGGCGCCCGACGCCGTGGTGGACGTCAACGCGATCTATACGCCGACGGAAGGGCCGGGCTGCGAGGGCCTCGCCTGCACCCAGCTCGCCCTCGTCGGCTGGCCGCGCACCGTCACCGCTCCCGCGGCCACCCCCGCCACCTGCGGCGAAGGCGTGACGCTCGGCATCATCGACACCGGAATCAACCCCGACCACGACGCGCTGAAGGCGGCCGACGTCACCCTCATTCCCCTCGTCGGCGACGCGCCCGCCACCTCGCGCCAGACCCACGGCACGGCCGTCGCCGCGGTGCTCGTCGGCTCGGGCGACGACCGCATCCAGGGCCTCCTGCCGAAGGCGAAGCTGCTCGCGATCGACGCCTTCGCGGAAGAGGATGGCGGGCGCACCCACAGCGACGCCTACAGCCTTGTGCGCGCCCTCGACATCATGGCGCAGCGCCATCCGGACGTGCTCAACCTCAGCCTGACCGGTCCCGCGAACCTCCTCCTGGAGCGGGCGATCGACGCGGTCGAGGATGAGAATATCGTCATCGTCGCCGCCGTCGGGAATGCGGGGCCCGCCGCCGATCCGCTCTATCCGGCCGCCTACCCCAACGTCATCGCGGTCACCGCCGTGGACAAGGACCGGCGCATCTATCGCCGCGCCGTGCAGGGCGATCACGTCGACTTCGCCGCCCCCGGCGTCGACGTGTGGACCGCCGCCTCGCTGCGCGGCGCGCGGCCGAAGACGGGCACGTCCTTCGCCGCCCCGTTCGTGACGGCGGCGGTCGCCCTCGCCCGCTCCGGCGGCGCCGCCGACCAACCCGCCATCGTGGAGCGGCTGCGCGGCCACGTCGACGACCTCGGCGAGACCGGCCGCGACCGGGTGTTCGGCTGGGGCCTCATCAATGCGGCCGACCTCTGCACCGCGCCGGCAGCGACAGAGGCTCCGGTGGTCGCGGCCTCCGCACCGGCCGAGGGAGTGGAGGACGCCTCCTACACCGCCGCCTCCGAATAGCCGGCACGGACGATGGGGCCGCCGGTCCGGCACCGCCCCATCGTCCACTCTGTGACCCCCGTCACATCCTGATCCGAGGAACGCCCCCACCTCCCCCGGACGACAACGAATGGGGGCGTTGATGAGCACAATGGCCTGCACGGTCGCTCCGAGCGGGGGGCTCGAAGTGGCGACCGACTGCATGAATCTCGGCAGTCGAAAGCATCTGCGCGTGACGCTGAGAAATCCGCGAGACGAGCCGGTCGAGACCTGGACGGTGGAGATCTGCATCGCCGCACGGCTCGCCGGCATCTACGGCGCCTGCTGTCCGGAGCTTGCGGGGTGCCGCTACCGCATCCTGCCGTCGGTGGTGAACCGTGCGGTTCCCTCGCAAGGCACCCTCACCTTCGGCCTCCTGTTCGAGGCCTTGAGCTGACGGCGGCCGTCCGGCCTCGCCCACGGGGGGAGCGAGGCCGGACGCATCGATCGCGGAGCCACGCCGACGTGATCGGGCGCGGTCAGAGGACGACGGCGTGACCGTCTTTGCGCGGGTCGGAGGCGGCCGCGTAGAGGTCGCCCACGCGCATGATGGCCTGGGCGCCGCCGAAGCCGAAGGCGGCGCCGGGGGCGTCGTTGTCGAGCACGTGGCCGAGCGCGGCGAGCCCCTCCAGCGTGGCGGCGGGGAAGTGCGTCTCGATGGCGATCGTCAGCCCTTGGAGCACGCGGAAGCGCGGCGCGTCGGCGGCGGTCTGAAGGCCCTGGCCGAACCGGCCGACGCGGGTCACGAACTGGGCGTGGGCCTGCGCCTGGATCGGCCCGCCCATCACGCCGAAGGCCATCACCGGGTCGGCACCCTTCGTCACGAAGCCGGGGATGATGGTGTGGAAGGGCCGCTTGCGCGGCGCGACGAGGTTGGGGCTCGCCGGATCGAGCGAGAAGCCCTTGCCGCGGTTCTGCAGGCTGACGCCGAAAGTCGGCTCCACGCAACCCGAGCCGAACCCCTCGTAGTTCGACTGGATGAACGACACCATCATGCCGTCGGCGTCGGCGGTCGTGAGAATCACAGTCCCGCCGGCGAGCGGCTTGCCGGTCTCGAAGGTCTGCGCCCTGTCCGGATCGATCAGCTTGACGCGCTCGTCGAGATAGGCCGGGTCGAGGAGCTCGGCCGGGCTCACCCGCATCGCCTCGAGGTCGGCGACGTGAGCGTAGAGGTCGGCGAGCGCCACCTTCACCGCCTCGATCTGGAGGTGGATGGAGCGCACCGAATCGGGCTCGTCGCCGAGATCGAGGCGGTCCATCAGACCGAGCGCGATGAGGGCGGCGATGCCCTGCCCGTTGGGTGGGATCTCGTGCACCGTGAGGCCGTAGGCGTCCATGGTGATGGGGGTCACCCAGTCGGCGGTATGGCTCGCGAAGTCGTCCATCGTGTGGGCGCCGCCGTCCGCCTGGGAGCGCGCCACGATCGCCTCGGCGATGGCGCCCTTGTAGAACGCCTCGCCTCGCGTGGCGGCGATGAGCTCCAGCGCGTCCGCCGCCCCCTTCAGGATGAAGCGCTCGCCGGTCGCCGGAACCCGGCCGCCGGGACGGAACGCATCCGCCCAGCCGGGCTGATCGATCAGGTCCGGCTCCTGCCGCCGCCACGAGGCGGTGGTGACCGGGCCGACACCATAGCCGTTGCGGGCGTAGTCGATCGCCGGGGTGAGAAGGTCGGCGAAGGGCAGCTTGCCGAACCGCTCCGACAGGGCCGCCCAGGCGGAGATCGCGCCGGGGATCGTCACCGTGTCCCAGCCGCGGTTGGGCATTGCGGTGCGGCCGGCGAAATACTCGGGCGTCCAGGCCGCCGGGGCGCGGCCGCTGGCGTTGAGCCCGTGCACCTTGCTGCCGTCCCACACGAGGGCGAAGGCGTCGGAGCCGAGGCCGTTGCTGACGGGCTCGGTGATTGCCAGCGTCGCGGCGGTGGCGATGGCCGCGTCGACGGCGCTTCCCCCTGCGGCGAGGACGCGCAGTCCCGCCGACGCGGCGAGCGGCTCCGACGCCGCCACTCCGGCCTCGCCGAAGTTCGTCGAGCGCGCCGAGCGATAATGATAGCGGTCGTCGAAATTCATTTCCCGATCACCCGAACATGAGATGTTGGCAACAATCCGCTGAAAACCTGCCACTTTGGCACGATTCGCGCCCCTTCCGACGTTGACAATACGATTTTCTCCGCTAGCTACACCTTGTGGGCCGCAACGCCGAATAACATTGCAGCACGTGCCGCGCGACGGGCGCGCCACCCTGCCAACCAAGAGTTAACTGCACCATTTCTGATCCGATGTTCAACGAACTCGGCCTCAGCGCGAAAGTGCTGTCGGCCGTCGAGGCCGCTGGGTACTCGAAACCGACGCCGATTCAGGCGGAGGCGATTCCGCACGCGCTCGAAAAGCGCGACGTGCTGGGCCTCGCACAGACCGGCACGGGCAAGACCGCCTCGTTCGTTCTGCCGATGCTTTCGCTGCTCGAAAAGGGCCGCGCCCGGGCGCGCATGCCGCGCACCCTCATTCTGGAGCCGACCCGCGAGCTCGCCGCACAGGTCGCCGACAGCTTCGAGAAATACGGCGTCAACCACCGCCTGACCGTCGCCCTTCTGATCGGCGGCGTGTCCTTTGCCGACCAGGACCGCAAGGTCGACCGCGGCGCCGACGTGGTGATCGCCACCCCCGGCCGGCTGCTCGATCACATCGAGCGCGGCAAGCTCCTGTTGCAGCAGATCGAGATCCTCGTGGTGGACGAGGCCGACCGCATGCTCGACATGGGCTTCATCCCGGACATCGAGCGCATCTGCAAGCTCCTGCCCATCACGCGGCAGACGCTGTTCTTCTCGGCTACGATGCCGAAGGAGATCCAATCGCTGGTCGACCGCTTCCTGCACAATCCGGTGCGGGTGGAGGTCTCCCCGCCCTCCTCCGCCGCCGAGACGGTGGAGCAGCGCTTCGTGCGCTCCGGCGAGACGCCCAAGGAAAAGCGCGCCACGCTGCGCCGCCTACTGGACGACGAGACGGAGATCTCAAACGGCATCATCTTCTGCAACCGCAAGCGCGACATCGGCACGCTGTTCCGCTCGCTAGAGCGGCACGGCTACTCCGTCGGCGCGCTTCACGGCGACATGGACCAGCGCTCGCGCATGGCGACGCTCGACGCCTTCAAGAACGAGAAGATCAAGCTTCTCGTCGCCTCCGACGTCGCCGCCCGCGGCCTCGACATTCCGAAGGTGAGCCACGTCTTCAACTACGACGTGCCACACAACGCAGAAGACTATGTGCACCGCATCGGCCGGACCGGCCGCGCCGGGCGCTCCGGCAAGGCGTTCACCATCGCAACGCGCGAGGACAAGAAGCTCGTCGCCGCCATCGAGGCGATGCTGAAGCGCGAGGTGCCCTGGCTCGAAGAGGCGCAGGCGGAGGACGCCGCCCCGGCGCCCACGGAGCGGCCCCGCCGCTCGCGTCGCGGCGCGAAACCCGATGCGACGCCGGAGGCCGCCGCGCCGCAGGAGAAGGCGGAGGCGACGCCGCCCAAGGCCGAGACGGCACCCAAGCCCGAGCGCTCTCGGGACAATCAGGGTACCGAGCGCAAGGGTGAAGGGCGTGGCCGCCGCGAGCGCGAGCCGGACGAAAGCCGTCTGGTGTTCGGCGAGACGTCCTACGTGCCGGCCTTCCTGCGCCGCCCCATTGCGCCCCGCCGTACGACGAAGTCGACCGCCGACGCGGACGCCGACTGACGAGGTCTTGCTACAGCGTTAATGTGCGCTGTGGATATTAAAGGGTCGTTAACCCTACTCGACGAGCCTTGCGCATGAGCTGCACGCCAAGATGCAGCCCAACGCGAGGCAGATCCAGTGATCGACACCCTTCCGATTCCCTACCGGACGGGGGCCATGGTCGGGCCCGACAGCGTCCAGAGCGAGGCCCGGCCTGCCGGCAGCGCATCCTGGCGCCACCGTCTGCCTTCCCCGGAGCGACAGGCGGCGATCGCCGAGGATCTCGCGAGCGCCCTCGCCGAGCTTCAGCCGCCCCCTTCGGGCCAGATTGCCGGTCCGGCGAAACGCGCCATCACCGCCAACGAGGCTCGCCCGCGTACCGCGCAGGAGACGCCGCGCCATCGGATCACCTACGTTCACCAGGACGTTGCCGAGGCCCCGGCGATCGAGCTCCCCGACGCGCGATCGGATCGGCCGGAGAGTGAGCCCGCGGCCGCACGTGCCGACGGCAGCCGTCGCACCGCGTCGCACCAGGCGCTCGAGGTGGCGAGCGCCTTCGAGCGGACCGACATCGTCCCGTTCGTCTGCGATCGGGCACGGCTGATGCGCGACATGCGTCGGATCTGGATGGGGCCGGCGTTCAAGCGCTCGCCGCATACGTTGCTTCTGGTATCGCTCCGCCTCGCGCGCGTTCCCGGGGCCAACACCCCGGGTGCCGCACGGCTCCTGAGCCGCACCAACAAGGTGCTGCGGCAGGCGCTCGCCGATCTCGGCGAGGTCTACGTCCTTGCCCCCTACGCGGCGGGTCTCGTCCTCTGCGACAAGAACCTCGTCCACACCAACCGGATCGCCGCCGCCATCCAGAAGGCAGTGGACGAACGCTCGCTCGCCAATCCGACCTCGCCGATGATCTTTGCCGCGGGCGCCGCAGCGCTCCACCGCGACGACGACCCCGCGGGCGTCGTCTGCCTCGCCGAGCACTGTCTGCGGACGGCGGAGGAGGCGCCCGCCTCGCGCGTGATCGCCGAATCGGATGCGGAGATCCGCCGGGCCCAGCGCCGCCGCGCCTACTGACGAAAAGCGCGCCGCCCCTTGCGGAGCGGCGCGCGACATCGTCTCGCCGACGGACGGGGTGAAGCCTACTCGGCCGCCTCCGCGGCGGGCCGCAGCTCCACCGATTCGCCGCAGCCGCAGGCCGAAACCTCGTTGGGGTTCTGGAACACGAAGCCCGAGCGGAACTTCGTCACCTCGTAGTCCATCCGCGTGCCGAGCAGAAACAGCACGGCCATCTTGTCGACGAACACGCGGGCACCGTCGGCTTCCACCACCTCGTCCTTCGGATCGGGCTCGGCAACGGTTTCTATGGTGTACTCCATGCCCGCGCAGCCGCCTTTCTTGATGCCGACGCGCAGGCCGGCCATCGGCGGATCGCTCTGCGACATGATCTCGCGCACGCGCTCGGCCGCGGCGTCGCTCATCGTCATCACGGCTTTACGGGGCATCTCGTCTCCTCCTTCGCGCCGGGCGGCGCGGTCAGTACATATCGAGCGCGACGCGCGCCTCGTCCGACATGCGCGAGGGATCCCACGGGGGATCGAACACCATGTTGACGGTGATCGGTCCGATGCCTTCCACGGCGCCGAGGGCATTCTCCACCCAACCCGGCATTTCGCCGGCCACCGGGCAGCCCGGCGCCGTCAACGTCATGTCGACCGAAATCGAGCGATCGTCTTCGATGTCGACGCGGTAGATCAGGCCGAGCTCGTAGATGTCGACGGGGATCTCGGGGTCGTACACCGTCTTCAGAGCGGCGACGATGTCGGCCGTGATGCGGTCGAGTTCCTCCGCCGGGATGGCCGAATCGGGCGCGTCCACGGTTTCGAGAGCCTTCGCGTCGCTGACGGCGTCCATCAAACCCTCCTCACACAAAGAATCTATGGGCCTTCTCGATCGCCTCCGCAAGGCGGTCGACCTCGGCCACGGTGTTGTAAAGGCCGAAGGATGCACGGCACGTCGCCGTGGTGCCGAGGGCGTCCATCAGCGGTTCGGCGCAGTGGGTTCCGGCCCGCACCGCCACTCCCTCGCGGTCGAGAATGGTGGCGACGTCGTGCGGATGCGCCCCCTCGAGGTTGAAGGCGAACACGGCACCCTTGCCCGGCGCATCGCCGTAGAGGGTCAGCGCGTTGATGCCGCGCAGCCGCTCGCGCGCGTAGTCGCGCACGGCCATCTCGTGGGCGTGGATCCGATCCCAGCCGATCTCGGCGACATAGTCGAGGGCCGCGCCGAGGCCGATCGCCTGGACGATCGGCGGGGTGCCCGCCTCGAAGCGATTGGGCAGTCCCGCGTAGATGATCTCGTCCCGCCCCACCGCGGCGATCATCTCGCCGCCGCCGAGGAAGGGCGGCATCTCCTCCAAGATGGCGCGCTTGCCGTAGAGGACGCCGATCCCGGTCGGCCCGTAGATTTTGTGGCCGGTGCAGGCGAAGAAGTCACAGTCGAGGGCCTGCACGTCGACCGGCCCGTGGGCGGTGCTCTGGCTGCCGTCGACGAGCACGGGAATACCGCGGGCGTGGGCGATCTCGACGATGTCGGCGACCGGCGTCACCGTGCCGAGAACGTTCGACATGTGCACGATGGCGACGAGCTTGGTGCGCTCCGACAGCGCGCTTTCGAACGAGGCCATGTCGAGCGAGCCGTCCTCGGCGAGCTCCACCCACTTGAGGACGGCGCCCTTCTCGGTGCGCAGCATGTGCCAGGGCACGATGTTGGAGTGGTGCTCCATGACGGAGAGAACGATCTCGTCGCCCTCGCCGATGTGGCCCCTCCCCCAGGCGTTGGACACGAGGTTGATCGCCTCGGTGGAGGAGCGGGTGAAGATCACCTCGTCGGCCGAGGCGGCGTTGATGTGGCGGCGCACGGTCTCGCGCGCCCCCTCGTAGGCCTCGGTGGAGCGGTTCGCCAACGTATGCAGGCCGCGATGGACGTTGGCATAGTCCTCGCTGTAGGCCTGCATGATGCGGTCGAGCACCGCCTGCGGCTTCTGGGCCGACGCGGCGTTGTCGAGGTAGACGAGCGGCTTGCCGTGGATCTCCTGGCGCAGGATCGGGAAGTCGGCTCGGACGGCCTCCACGTCGAAGGGCGCCCTCAGCTCCACGTCTTGCCTCCCATGACGTCGAGCGCGCCGCGCAGGTGATCGGCGAGCTTGTCCTGCAGCGCCTCGTCGGTGACGCGCTCCAGCGCCTCCACCACGAAGGCCTCGGCGAGCAGGCGGCGGGCGGAGACCTCCGGCACGCCGCGGGCGCGCAGGTAGAACACCATCTCCTCGTCGAGATCGCCCGACGTCGCGCCGTGGCCGCATTGGACATCGTCGGCGAAGATCTCGAGCTCCGGTTTGTTCACCACCTCGCCGGTCTCGTCGAGGAAGAGGGCGTTCGACATCATCCGCGCGTCGGTCTTCTGCGCGCCGGGAGCGACGAGGATGCGACCTTGGACGATGGCGGTGCCGCCGTCGCCGACGGCCGAGCGGAAGACCTCCGACGATGTCGAGTTGAGCGCGTCGTGGCGCAGCACCAGCGTGTTGTCGGCGTGGCGCTTGCCGATCGCGACGGTGGCGGCGCGGAAGTTGACGTCGGCTTCGTCGCCCGCCACGTGGGCGAACGCCTGGGCGCGGGCGAGGCCGAGGCCGGTGGAGACCGTGAGATGCTCGAGCCGGCCGCGTTCGGCCACCCGCACGTGCAGCGAGGAGAGGTCGGTGCTCGCCTCAGACGCGCCGTCGGCGATGCGGATCCAGTCGACCCGTGCGCCCTCCGCGATGGTGAGCTCGGCGAGGGTGTTCAGCACCGCGTCGCGGCCGCCGATGACGCGCTCCACGACGTTCGCCGACGCGCCGGGTGCGACGAAGACCGCGATGCGACCCATCACCAGACTCTCGTCGTTGGCGACGTGGACGATCTCGAGCGGGCGAGCGGAGGGCGCATCGACGTGGATTGAGACGCCGCCCTCGAAGAGGCCGACATTGGCGAGGGTGAGCGGATCGTCGCTGGCGGCGACGAGGGTGCCGACGCCCTCCGTCTCCGCCCCCTCTCCGAGGAGGGAGGCGATGCGGATCCCGCCGATCGTCTCGCCGATGGCGCCGTGATAGCGGCCGTTGGCGATGAGCACGCGGGTCGCCCCTTCCTGCAGCGGCGGATGGGCTGCGAGAGTGGCGGCGACGCGTGCATTGTCGGCCGGTCCCGCCGGCTCGGGCAGCCGGCGCAGCCGCGCCTTGAGGTCGGTGTACTTATAGGCCTCGACGCGCCGGTGCGGCAGCCCGTTCGCGGCGAACCGGCGGAAGGCGTCGGCACGGGCCGCATCGATGGGGGCCTTGGTGAAGCTCGCGGAGCGGCTCTCGAAAAGGGCTGCGAGGGTGCGCTCCGCCTCCGTCTGCGCGGCGCTCATCACGCGGCCTCGAGGAACTCGGCGTAGCCGCGCTCCTCGAGCTCCTTGGCGAGCTCCGGCCCACCCGAGCGCACGATGCGCCCGCCGGCGAGGACGTGCACGTGGTCGGGCACGATGTAGTCGAGGAGCCGCTGATAGTGGGTGATGACGAGGAAGGAGCGTTCCGGCGAACGCAGCGAGTTCACGCCTTCCGAGACGATGCGCAAGGCATCGATGTCGAGCCCCGAATCGGTCTCGTCGAGCACGGCGAGCTTCGGTTGAAGCAAGGCCATCTGCATGATCTCGTTACGCTTCTTCTCGCCGCCGGAGAACCCGACATTGATCGGCCGGCGCAGCATCTCCTGCTTGACGCCGAGCTTGTCGGCAGCGGTCTTCACCGCCTTCATGAACTCCGGCGTCGACAGCGCCTTCTCGCCGCGCGCCTCGCGCTGGGCGTTGAGGGCGGCCTTGAGGAAGGTCATCGTGGCGACGCCCGGCACTTCCACCGGATATTGGAAGGCGAGAAAGATGCCCGCGGCGGCACGCTCTTCCGGTGCCATCTCCAGGAGATTCTCGTCGTTGAAGCTGATCGTTCCCTCGGTCACGTCGTAGCCGTCCTTGCCGGCGATGATGTGGCCGAGGGTGGACTTGCCGGCGCCGTTGGGCCCCATGATGGCGTGCACTTCGCCGGGCCAGATCTCGAGGTCGAGGCCCTTCAGGATCTCGCGGGTGCTCTCGCCGTCCTCGACGCTGGCGTGCAGGTTCTCGATGCTGAGCATTCTCGTCTCATGTCGTTGCGGCAGCCTGCGGACGGACCCGCGGCGCCTGGCAAAAGGGGATGGAGCGGAGGTCCGCCGGCGCTTAGCCGACGGAGCCTTCCAGGCTGACGCCGATGAGCTTCTGCGCTTCCACCGCGAACTCCATGGGGAGCTGCTGGATGACGTCGCGCACGAAGCCGTTGACGATGAGGGCCACCGCCTCTTCCTCGCCGATGCCCCGGGCACGGCAGTAGAAGAGCTGATCGTCGGAGATCTTGGAGGTGGTCGCCTCGTGCTCGAACTGGGCGGTGCCGGTGCGCGATTCCACGTAGGGAATGGTGATCGCGGCACACTTGTCGCCGATGAGCAGCGAATCGCACTGGGTGTAGTTGCGCGCGTTCTTCGCTTTGGGGTTCGCCCGCACCAGCCCCCGATAGGTGTTCGAGGAGCGGCCCGCCGAGATGCCCTTCGAGATGATGCGGCTCGACGTGTTCTTGCCGAGGTGGATCATCTTCGTGCCCGAATCGATCTGCTGGCGGCCGTTGGAGATGGCGATGGAGTAGAACTCGCCGCGGCTGTCGTCGCCCCTCAGAATGCAGCTCGGGTACTTCCAGGTGATGGCCGAGCCGGTCTCCACCTGCGTCCAGGAGATCTTGGAGCGCGCCCCGCGGCAATCGCCCCGCTTGGTGACGAAGTTGTAGATGCCGCCCTTCCCCTCGGCGTCGCCGGGGTACCAGTTTTGAACCGTAGAATATTTGATCTCGGCATCGTCGAGGGCGATCAGCTCCACCACGGCGGCATGCAGCTGATTGTCGTCGCGCTGCGGCGCGGTGCAGCCCTCAAGGTAGGAGACGTACGCTCCCTTGTCGGCGATGATCAGCGTGCGCTCGAACTGGCCGGTGTTCTGCTCGTTGATGCGGAAGTAGGTCGACAGCTCCATCGGGCAGCGCACCCCGGGGGGGACGTAGACGAACGAGCCGTCGGTGAACACCGCCGAGTTGAGCGTGGCGAAGAAGTTGTCGCTCGTCGGCACCACGGTGCCGAGATACTTCTGGACGAGCTCGGGATGCTCGCGGACCGCTTCGGAGATCGAGCAGAAGATCACGCCCGCCTTGGCGAGCTCGTCCTTGAACGTGGTGACGACGGAGACCGAGTCGAACACCGCGTCCACCGCGACGCGGCTGTAGGGCGCGTCACCGGCGATCTCGTCGAGATCGCTGGGCTCGCCCTGCTTCCGCACGCCGGCCAAAATCTCCTGCTCCTTCAAGGGGATACCCAGCTTCTCGTAGGTCCGTAGAAGCTCGGGGTCCACCTCGTCGAGGCTCTTCGGGGCGCTCGTCCCCTTCGGCGCGGCGTAGTAGTAGATGCTGTCGTAGTCGATCGGAGGGTAGTCGACCATCGCCCATTCGGGCTCGGTCATGGTCTTCCAGCGCTTATAGGCCTCCAACCGCCAGGCAAGCATCCATTCGGGCTCGCCTTTTTTGGCAGAAATGAACGCAATCACCTCTTCCGAAAGCCCTTTCGGGGCCTTTTCGGATTCGATGTCCGTTACGAAACCGTACTTATACTTGTCGACGTCGATCGCTGCGACGCGATCGATCGTTTCCTGAACCGCTGGCATACCATTTCCCTCCGCACGGGTTCAAAGCCCGCAGGTTGGACACTTTCTAAAGATAGGTCAGGGTCCCATTGGCACAATGACCCGTTGGAGCGCCACCAAAAAACGCTGGAAGGCGTCATTGGCCCCCAGCGGACCCGCACTCACACGGATCGCACTGCGGGCCTCCGCCTCCCCGACGCCCATGGCGAGGAGCACGTGACTGACCCCCACCTTGCCGGACGAACAGGCCGAGCCGGAGGACACGGAGACCCCCGCCAGATCGAGCCCGATCAGCGCGAGCTCTGCCGGTACGTCCCCGACGGACAGCAACGTGGTGTTGGGAAGGCGCGGCACTCCTCTTGCGAAGATGCGCGCATCTGGGAAGGTTTCAAGGAGCGTCGCCTCGAAATCGTCCCGGGCGCGGGCGGTTTCGGTCCACCCGAGCGGATCGGCTGCGGGTTCCTCGAGCGCCGCGGCGAAGCCGGCGATGGCGGGAACGTTCTCGGTGCCGGCGCGTGCACCCCGCTCCTGCCCACCACCCCGCACCAAGGGCGGCACGACGACGTCGCCGAGGCGGATCAGCGCACCCACCCCGGGCGGCGCGCCGATCTTGTGGCCCGACACCGTCACGAGGTCGGCGCGGAGCGCGGCCCCCGGAATCCGGCCGAACGCCTGGACGGCGTCGGTATGGAGGATCGCGCCGTAGCGCTCGGCAAGGGCGGCGACGTCGGCGAGAGGCTGGATCACGCCGGTTTCGTTGTTCGCCGCCATCACCGACACGAGGGCGGGACGGGCATCGTCTGCGAGCGCCGCTTCGAGGGCCCCGAGGTCGATCCGCCCGGCATCGTCGACGGCGACGACGCGCACCGCCTCCGCCCCGAAGCGGCCGCCGCAGAGCACCGCCGGATGCTCCACCGCCGAGACAATCAGTCGCTCGACGGGCGCGCTTCCGGCCCGGGCGAGACCGGGCGTCAGCACCATCGTGTTCGCCTCCGTGCCGCCGGAGGTGAAGGTGACCCCGTCGGTCGCGACGCGAAACCGAGTGGCGAGCGCCCGGCGCGCCTTCTCCACCAGCGCCCGGCTCGCCCGTCCCTCGGCATGCACAGACGACGCATTGCCACCGGCCGCCATAGCCGATATCGCTGCCTGACGGGCGCTCGCGGTCAGTGGCGCGGTGGCATTCCAGTCGAGATAGAGCCTCTCTGCGGGGTGAGACACGCCGTCGCCTTCCAGAAATGCTTGATTCGTCGAGTGCCGTTGATAAATAACCGCGCTCACCAACAACAACGGGTCTGTGATGCCTGAGGTTATCTTCACCGGCCCCGCCGGCCGCCTCGAAGGACGCTTGCAAGCGTCATCCGACCGGCGCGCGCCGCTCGCCATCGTGCTGCACCCGCACCCGCACTTCGGCGGCACCATGAACAACCAGATTATCTATAATCTGTTTTACATGTTCAAGGAGCGGAACTTCACGGTGCTCCGCTTCAACTTCCGCGGTGTCGGGCGCAGCCAGGGCGAGTTCGATCACGGGGCCGGCGAGCTCGCCGACGCCGCATCGGCGCTCGACTGGCTGCAGGCGATCCACCCCGAAGCGCGGGGATGCTGGATCGCGGGCTTCTCGTTCGGCGCATGGATCGGCATGCAGCTTCTGATGCGCCGGCCGGAAGTGGAAGGGTTCATCTCGGTCGCCCCTCCGGCGAACCTGCACGACTTCTCCTTCCTCGCCCCCTGCCCCTCCTCCGGGCTCATCGTGCACGGCGATCGCGACCGTGTGGCGATCCCGAAGGACACCCAGACGCTCGTCGACAAACTGAAGACGCAGAAGGGCATCGTGATCGATCACACGATCATCCCCGGTGCCAACCACTTCTTCGAGAACCAGGTGGACGAGCTGATGGGGATCTGCTCCGGCTACCTCGACCGCCGTCTCGGCCGGGCCGAATCGGCGGCCTGACGAGGCCCTACCGCCCTGCCCCGCCGCATCAGTGCGGCGGGTGCGCCTCCTCTGCGCTCGCCGCTTCCCGATGGTCGGGCGGCAGCGACAGCTGCCCGCCCGTATGGGGCGCGGCGACGCCGGTGGTCCCGGGATAGGTGTAGGTGAGCCCCAGGTGGCTGCGCACCGCGAGGTAGGCGAACGCCTCCGCCTCCATGAAATCCGACGAGAACCCCGTCTCGTCCGCCGTGCGCACCGGCACACCGAGCCGCTCCTCGATCATCCGCATCATGGTGCGATTGTGGGTGCCGCCGCCCGCGGCGATCACCGTCTGCGGCCGGCGGGCGAAGAGCCGCACCCCGGCGGCGAGCGATTCGGCGGTGAAGGCGGTGAGCGTCGCGATCCGGTCGGCGAAGCCAAGCGTGCCGACGAGGCCGGCGGCGAACGCCCGGAAGGCGTCGCGATCGAGGGACTTCGGCGCGGGCTCGGCGAAGTAGCGGTGGCGCATCAGCTCCATGAGCACCGCCTCGTCGACGGTGCCCGAGGCCGCCGTCGCCCCCTCGGCGTCGAAAGCGGCGCCCGTCGTCGCCATCTCGTCGTCGATCAGGGCGCTCGCCGGGCCGGTGTCGAAGGCGACGAGCGCGTCATGGTCGATGAAGGTGACGTTGGCGACACCGCCGAGATTGATCACGAGCACGGGCTCCGCGAGATGCGCCTGGCGCGCGAGCGCCCGGTGATAGGCCGGGACCAGCGGCGCCCCCTGGCCGCCGGCGAGCACGTCGGCGGTGCGGAAGTCGGAGATCACCGGCACGTCGAAGTGGGAGGCCATCAGCGCCGCGTCGCCGATCTGCATGGTGAAGCGTCGCTCCGGCGCATGCGCCACGGTCTGCCCATGCCAGCCGATGAGGTCGGGGGCGATGCCGGTCTGCTCGATGAACCGGGCAATCGCCTCGCAATGGGCCTCGGTGACGGCGCGCTCGGCCTCGTCGAGAAGAGGCGTGCGGCTCGCCCCGTCGGGGGCGGCCATGGCGTCCCCCATCGCCGCGCGAATCGCCTCGCGCTGGGCCGCGCTGTAGGGGTGGGAGATCCCCGGTCCGCGCTCGATGTGCGCCTCGCCGTCCGTCATGAGGTGGGCGACGTCCACGCCATCCATCGATGTGCCGCTGATGACACCGATCACGCTTGCGGGTATCGGCACATGGACGGGATGGCGCAGCACGGTGTTGCCATCCTCGTCATAGGGTGCATACGGAAAGCCCATGCCTCGCTCCGAATTCATAAACACGCTCACCGACCGCGGCTTCATCCACCAGATGAGTGACGCCGAAGGCCTCGACGCCCTCTGTGCCGAGGGGATGGTGACAGCCTATATCGGTTTCGACTGTACCGCCGCGAGCCTTCATGTGGGCTCCCTCGTGCAGATCATGCTGCTCCATTGGCTGCAGCAGACCGGACACCGCCCGATCGTCCTGATGGGGGGCGGCACCACGCGCATCGGCGACCCCTCGGGCCGCGACACCTCGCGCCAGCTCCTGACGCCGGAGACGATCGAGGAGAACAAGCGCGGCATCTTCCAGATTTTCTCGCGCTTTCTCGACTTCTCCGAGCACGACAACGCCGCGATCAAGGCCGACAACGCCGACTGGCTCGACACGCTCGAGTACGTGCCCTTCCTGCGCGACGTGGGGCGGCACTTCTCGGTCAATCGCATGCTGTCGATGGATTCGGTGCGCCTGCGGCTCGACCGCGAGCAGCCGCTGTCGTTCCTGGAGTTCAACTACATGGTGCTCCAGGCCTACGACTTCGTGGAGCTCAACCGACGCTACGACTGCCGCCTGCAGATGGGCGGATCGGACCAGTGGGGCAACATCGTCTCCGGCATCGACCTCGGCCGGCGCATCCTCGGGGTGGAGCTCTTCGGCGCCACCTCACCGCTGATCACCACCGCCTCCGGTGCCAAGATGGGCAAGACGGCGGAGGGCGCCGTGTGGCTCAACGCCGACATGACGAGCCCCTACGACTACTGGCAGTTCTGGCGCAACACCGAGGACAGCGACGTGGAGCGCTTCCTGAAGCTCTTCACCACGCTGCCGCTCGACGAGATCTCCCGGCTGTCGGCCCTTCAGGGTGCCGAGATCAACGAGGCGAAGAAGGCGCTCGCGACGGCCGTCACCACCCTCGTCCACGGCGCGGAGGCGGCGGAGAGTGCGGCGGCGACGGCGGCCACCACCTTCGAGACCGGAGGGCTCGCCGCCGGCCTTCCGACGGTGGAGGTGAAGGGGGACGAGCTCGCCGCCGGGCTCGGCGTGCTCGCCGCCTTCGTGCGGGCGGGGCTCGCGACGTCCAACAGCGAGGCGCGCCGCTCGATCCAGGGCGGCGGCGCCCGCATCAACGACGAGAAGTGCGCCGACGACAAGCGCCTCCTGACCACGGCCGACCTCAACGGCGACGTGATCAAGCTCTCGCTCGGCCGCAAGAAGCATGCGCTGCTGAAGGCCGTCTGAGGCGCCGGCCGATCGCCGGCGCGCCGTCGGGGGAGAGCCGAGCCGCTCTCCACCCGGAACCGGCGGCGAGACGGGAGAGCGCGGCCGGTCGGAGACGCAGACCCCGACCTAGCGGAACTCGAAGATCCGCCGGAAAATGCCAGGCGCGATGGCCGAGATGGGATTGACGAAGAGCTGGGGACTGTCGATCGGCCCGGCGAGGCGGAACGTTACCCCGATCAGCCCGCCCTTGTTGCCGCCGCCGAGGATCTCGCCCACCAGCGGCACTCGGCCGAAGAGATTGTTCACCCCGTAGGCGGGGATGAAGGTGCCGTTGATCACCACGGTCTTGGCCTTGAGGTCGATGCGGCCGTTGGCGGTGCCACCGAGCACCGGGCCGCGCAGGATCGCCTCCTTGATCTCGATCACGTCGCCCTTCTTCTCGAAATCGGCGTTGAGGCGGTCGAAGGCGAGGCCGCCGGCGAGGTTCTGATCCTGGAAGGCGAGCGGCAACGGATTGCGGCCGCGCTCGCCGGGGCTCTTGTCCTTGATCTTCTTCGTGCCCTCGATGATTGCCTCGAGCGTCTTCTCGTCGGACAGCAGGAAGTCGTTGACGACCACCCGGCCCTGCAGCACGTCCTCGTCGTCGAAGCGGGCTTCGAGCGTGGTGCGGCCGCCGCGCATGCGGTCGTAGAGGCCGAAGGCCGACAAGAGACGGCCGAGCTCGGTGACGTCGGCCTGCAGCTGGCGGCCGGTCTTCGACGGGGTGAGCTGGACGCCGAAGGAGCCGGCGTTCACGCCGTCGAGCCGGCCCGACACGGCGAGGCGGTTGAGGCGCTTACCGGTGTGGCGCGCCTCGATCGACAGGTCGGTGGCGAAGGCGTCGGCCCCGAGGCGCACCCTGTCCCCCTTCACGGCGATCGAAAGGGGCGGCAGCTTCTGCTTCTCGCCGTCCTCCTTCTTGTCGCCGCCGAGATCGCCCTTGCGAACGCTCTCAACGAGCTTGCTCGCGTCGAACGTCTCGGCGTTCATCGAAACGCGATATCCCCCACCGCTGGCGCTCGCGACGGTGAGATGCGCCCGGTCGCCCTGCGATAGCGCGAAGCGCGTGAGGTCCACCTTGGAGAGGGCGCCGTCGGTGATGTCGAGCCCGCCGGCGATCGCGAGGGTGCCGCCGTCAACGCGCAGATTCTTGACGGTCATCGTGGTCGGCGAGCCCTCCACCTCGCCCTCGGCGAGAAGCGGGGCGCCGGCGGCCTTCTCGTATCCCGGGATCGAGACTTCCGCCTCGCCGAGGTCGGCGGAGAAGGTGCGCTTGTTCCCCTCCCCCTGCTCCAGCGTGATCACCACCGGGCCGCGCACCATGTCGCCGGTGTCGATGCCCCGATCGCGGCGATCCTTGTCGGTGAGGACGAAGCGGGCGCCGCCGCTCTTCTCGCCGGCGAAGAGCTCGCTGTAGTTCACGTCCACCTTGAGGCCGTCGATGGTGGCCCGGCCCCGTGCCGCGATGCGCCGTTCGTTGATGAGCACCTCAACGTTGGCCTCGGTGAAGGTCTGGCCGCCGATCGGCTTCTTGGAGGCCGCCTCGATGAGGCGCGCGTCGATCGACCAGCGGCGGTCCTCCATCGGCACGTTGGGGCCGAGCGGGGTGGTGAGGGAGAGGGTCGCGGTCACCCGGCCGGTGACGTCGTCGGGGGTGAGGTCGGTGTTCTTGAGCTCCGGCAGATCGAGGCGGCGGCTGAGGCTTACGACGGCGCTGACCGGCGCCTCCACCTCGGCGGTGAGCACGGCGATCGCGGGCTGGGCGCCGAGCTCGCGAATGTTGAAGGTGCCGGACTTGACGACGATGTCGCCGGCGTCGGTGGTCACCACGCCCCCGTCGATGCGGGCGGAGAGCGCCTTGTCGCGCATCCGGAAGGCGCCCGACGCCCGCTGCACGGCGATCGGCACCTCCGGCGTCGTCAGCGTGGTGTCGACGAAATCCATGTCGATCGAGAGGGCACCCTCAATCATGTCGCTGGTGGTGGGATTGCCGTCGAGCTCCAGCGGCGTCATGGCGAGCTCCATGTCGCCCTGCCGCACGACCCCGCCGAGGACGGTGGTCAGCATCGCCATGCGCGGATCGTAGGCGACGACCGGCGGCCACGCCCCCTGCAGCGTGGAGATGGTGGAGGGGCCGACGTGGGCGGCGCCGGTAAGCGCGGGGCCATGGGACGAGGCGTCGAAGGTCAGGCTGGCGTCGACCCGCCCCGTCGGCGCGGCGGCGTGGATTTGGTCGAAGTGGATCAGCCGGTTGACGAGATCGAGGCGACCGCGGGCGTTGAACTCGTCCACGACGATGGGGGGCATGTCGATGTCGGGCGCATCGAAGTGGGCCTCGGGGGACGAGAGAGTGAAACTCCACGGATCGTCGGGAGCCTCGCCGGGTGAGAGATCGCCGTCGATCGTCACCAGCGTGCCGCCGGCGACGAAGGTGGCGTGCTCGATCCGCACCCGATCGGCGGCGGGATCGAGGGAGAAGGCGAGATCGGCGCTGTCGAGGGTGCGCGGCGGGTCGGCGCCGAAGATGATGGTCCCCGTCCCCACGTCGAGGTTCAGGCTGGCGCCGCTCACCATACCCTTTTGGCCCGAGCGCATCTTCAAAAGCGCGCTCAGCGTGAAGCCGTCCTGGACCGGCTTCATCGGGGCGAGATCGCGCGGGACGATCCCGTCGACGCCGATCTCGCTCGTCCAGCCGTCGCCCTCCCGGCGTCGGTCGAGGCTGAACTCGATGGGCCCCCCGGCACCGATGGCGGACAGGACGACGGCGATGTCGCGGCCTCCTCTGAAGCGGCCGTTGATGTTCTGGAAGACGCGCGCCTCGGTGATGGGCCGGCCCGCGACGATGAGGTCGAGGCGACCATCGGTGATTCGCACGTCGCGCACGCCGGCGTCGATGGTTCCGTTGGTGATCGCCGCGAGCGCCTTCTCGAGCCCCGCGATGGCGTCGACCGGGCGGGGAAGCGGGCCCCGGTCGCCGCCACCGGAGGGGTCGAGGCGGACGGTGGGGCGCGCGATCGCGAGGGTGCGCCCGAAGAGGCCCTGGCGAACCGTGATGCGGCCGATGGAGGCCGACATGCGGTCCTGCCGTGTCCGCAGCCCGCTGATGTCCACCTTGAGCACGCCGAGGCCGAGCCGCATGGCGATGTCGTCGATGGTGACGGCGACGCCGGTGCGCTCGGCGATCGCCTGCTCCACCGTCGAGACGAGCGGCAGCGACAGCGGGGCGACGACGAGGCGCAACACCACGAGCACGATCGCGAGCGCTGCTGCCGCAACGAGGTGACGCGGTCTGCGCAGGGCACCGAGGCCACCGACGGCTCCCCGGAGCCCCATATCGGTCGCCCTCGCCATATGGGCTAACAGGCCGTTCATCACGTCCCTTCGCGCACGCTCCCTTCCGTATGCTTCAATTGCCGACTATGAGGCTGCGTTGAACGGTCTTATTGGGAAATGAACGATGAGCGAACCAACCGAAGGAAGCATTGCTCCCGACTTCACGTTGCCGGGCGACAACGGCAGCGATATCCGCCTGTCCGACTATCGCGGCAATCCGGTGGTCCTCTACTTCTATCCGAAAGACAACACCTCGGGCTGCACCAAGGAGGCGATCGCCTTCAGCGAGCTCGGCGACGCCTTCGAAGCCGCTGGCGTGGCGATCGTCGGCGTCTCACCGGATTCGGTGGCCAGCCATGACAAGTTCAAGGCAAAGCACGAGCTTTCCTTCCGTCTCGCCGCCGACGAGGCGAAGGACGTCGCCACGGCCTACGGCGTCTGGGTGGAAAAGTCCATGTACGGCCGCAAGTACATGGGCGTGGAGCGCTCCACCTTCCTGATCGACAAGGACGGCACCATCCAGAAGGCGTGGCGCAAGGTGAAGGTCCCCGGCCACGCCGAAGCCGTGCTGGAGGCCACGAAGGGGCTGGCGTGAGGAGCGGCCGTCCCGGTCGCGGCCGGCCGGTGCCGAGCGCGGCGACCCGAGGACGATGACCGAGCCAGCGGCGCGACCCTATGCCTCGCTGCGCGATGCGGCCGCGCTGATCGTCGGCACCGCCGATCCTGTGGAAAAAGCCCGCCTCACCGCTTTGGCGCGGGAGGCGTGGATGGGTCGCACGCTGTCCCTCACGCGACCGACGCTCGACCGGGCGATGCCCAACCGGCCGGGCCGTCCGCCGCGCCCCGAGCTCTTGCCGCCGCGGGCGATGCCGCGGCGCTCGCTCGGCGGCGCGAAGGGGCGCATCGCCTTCCTGCACGCCATCGCCCACATCGAACTGAACGCGATGGACCTTGCCTGGGACATCGTCGGTCGGTTCGCCGGCGAGGGCATGCCACGGTCCTTCTTCGACCAGTGGACTCGCGTCGCATCCGAGGAGGCGCTCCACTTCGGCCTTCTGTGCGACCGGCTCGCCGAGCATGGAGCCGCCTATGGCGATCTCCCCGCCCACGACGGGCTCTGGCAGGCGGCGGAGGCGACGGGCGGCGATCTTGCGGCCCGCCTCGCCGTGGTGCCGCTGGTGCTCGAGGCGCGCGGGCTCGACGTGACGCCCTCGATGATCGCAACATTCGAGGAGATGGGCGATGAGGAGAGCGCGGCGGTGCTGAAGCGGATCTACGAGGACGAGAAGGGCCACGTCTATGTCGGGGCCGCCTGGTTCCGCTATCTTTGCGACAGGGCGGGGCAGCGGGCGGAGCCGGCCTTTCACCGCCTCGTACGCACCCACTTTCGCGGCGCATTGAAGCCGCCCTTCAACGACAGGGCGCGGTCGGCGGCCTGCCTGACGCCGGGCTTCTACCGGCCGCTCGAAGTGGTGCGCACGTGAGGTGGGCGAGGCTCCTCGCCGTCGCGGCGCTGCTCGCCTCCCCCCTCGAGGCGGCCGACGCGGCGGGCTCCTCACCCGGCATGACACCCCCTACCCCGGCCGTTGCGCCGAGCGGACCGGGCGAGGCGGAACGGCCCGCACCGATGCCGAAGGCGACCCCGCAGGACGCCGCTCCGCCGATCGCTGAAGCCGACAGGGGGCGCTCCACAAGGTTCGATCCCGGCGACGACGACACCTGCATCGACGCCTTGAAGGCGGCCGGAGCGGCCTTCACGATCGCGGGCGCGCTTGAGGAGGAGGCCTGCGGCGCGCCGCGCGTGGTGCGGATGAAGACGGTCGGCGGCATCTCGCTCGGCACCGAGACCGTTCTGCGATGCCCCGCCGCCCTCGCCCTTGCACGCTGGGTGAGCGAGGTGGTCGCCCCCTCAGCCCGCCTCCACCTCGCCGAGGACGTGGCGACGGTGGCGGTCGGCACCACCTACCAGTGCCGCATGCGGCGCACGGGCGCCACCTCGGTGCGCCTGAGCGAGCACGCCTTCGCCAACGCCATCGACGTGTCGGGCGTGGTGCTGGCGGACGGCGAGCGCGTCATGGTGAAGCCGCGGCCCGACAGCGCGGAGGCTGCCCGCGCGTTTCAGGCGGCGATCCGTGGCGGCGCCTGCGCCCTCTTCACCACGGTGCTCGGCCCGACCACCAATGCCCTGCACGACGATCACCTCCATCTCGACCTCGCCCCCCGCCGCGGCGGCGCGAGGCTCTGCGAGTAGCGTCCGCCCGCCCCGTCAGCGGCGCGGCTGGACCTGCACGGCGACGTTCACCCAGCCCGTGCCGTGCCTGTTGATGACGTTGAAGGAGATGCCGAAGAGGTCCTCGCTGGTGGAGCGCCCGGCCTGATAGACGATCTGGTTGCGGCGCACGGTGACGAGCTTGCCCCGCTTCGGCCGCTCGGTGACGCGCACCTGGCGGATCTGGATGTTGCCGCCGATGTTCATGTTCATGCGGCAGGCGGTGCCCGCTTCGGGGCGGATCCGATAGACGTGGATGAGGTTGCCCTTGACGGTTCGCGAGCCGACCTTGCGCTCGCGGCAGGGCCGCAGCTCGGTCTGCGCGAAGGCGGGGCTCGTCTCGGCGACGGCGATGAGACCGGTGAGGACAATGAGCGCGGCGGCCAGCGGTCGTATCAACAACATGGAATAATCCCTTTGACGATATGAACGTGTCCTATGCACGGACACGTTGGCCGGATGATGACGCAAAGTGCGCGGCATCGTCAGCGGGAATTGGAAGGGTGAGAGCGGGTTCGGCGATCCGCGAATGCCTCGTCGGAGGCGTCCATCGAGCCTTGTCGGGCGTGATGGATGCCGGGCGGAATTCGAGGCCGCCCGGCTCTCCCGTCATTCGACGTCGGCGACGTCCACCTCGGTGCCGTAGGCGCGCTGGGCGAGGCTCGCCTCCATGAACGGCGTGAGCTCGCCGTCGAGCACGTCGTCGGGCGCGGTGCTCTCGAGGCCGGTGCGCAGGTCCTTCACGAGCTGATAGGGCTGCAGCACGTAGGAGCGAATCTGATGACCCCAGCCGATGTCGGTCTTGGAGTCGGCTTCGGCCTGAGCGGCCTCCTCGCGCTTCTTCAGCTCCGCCTCGTAGAGACGGGCCCGCAGCATGTCCCACGCGGTGGCGCGGTTCTTGTGCTGCGAGCGCTCGTTCTGGCAGGCGACGACGATGCCGGTCGGAATGTGCGTCAGGCGCACCGCCGAATCGGTGGTGTTGACGTGCTGTCCGCCCGCACCCGAGGCGCGGTAGGTGTCGACGCGCACGTCGCCTTCGTTGACCTCGATGTTGATAGTGTCGTCGACCACCGGATAGACCCACACCGAGGCGAAGGAGGTGTGGCGGCGAGCCTGCGAATCGAACGGCGAGATCCGCACCAGGCGATGGACGCCCGATTCGGTCTTCAGCCAGCCATAGGCGTTCTCGCCCTTCACCTCGATGGTGGCGGACTTGAGGCCGGCCTCTTCGCCGTCGTTGTATTCGAGCGTGCTCACCTTGAAGCCGGCGCGCTCCGCCCAGCGGACATACATGCGCAGCAGCATCTGCGCCCAGTCCTGCGACTCGGTTCCGCCGGCCCCGGCATGCACCTCGAGATAGGCATCGTTGCGATCGGCCTCGCCGGAAAGGAGGGCGGCGATCTGCTTCTTACCGAGATCGTTCTTCAGCGCGGTGAGCTGGCCTTCGGCCTCGGTGACGACGTCGGTGTCGTCCTCCATCTCGCCGAGCTCGATCAGCTCCACGGCGTCGTTGAGCTCGGTCTCGATGCCATTGATGGTGTTGATCTGGGTCTCGAGGCGCTGACGCTCCTGCATCAGCTTCTGCGCACGCTGGGCGTCGTCCCAGAGCGAGGGGTCCTCGACGGCGGCGTTCAGCTCATCGAGGCGTTTGACGGCATCATCCCAGTCAAAGATGCCTCCTCAGCAGGCTGAGTGCCTGCTTGATCTCGTCTACGAGGTTTTCCGTTTCGGCGCGCACAGGCCACCCGATACTCTGAAGTTGTGGGACGCCTTGCTAGCCCACCAGTGCGGCACGGTGCAAGGCATCCGCCGCGCCGCCGCGGCGCACGCGTCGGCACAGCGAGGCGGTGGCTCAGTAGAGGCCGCCGGTTCCCGACAGCACCGCCCGCTCCGATTCGCGCGTGACGCGGTTGCGCGTGGGCTGATTGTCGTTGAGGCCGATGATCGAGAAGGTGTCGCCCGGCGCCGTGCCCGGCTTGAACGCCTCCAGGATGACGCCCGGCCCCGAACCCGACACCTGCCGACCGGTGATGCGGTTGACCGGGATCAGCTTGATCCCCTCCGGGACACGGAACTCGATGCCCGGCTTGCCGCGCAGCGCGTCGGTCATGAACTCCAGGAAGATCGGCGCGGCGAGCTGGCCGCCGGTGGAGCCGCGCCCCATCGGCTTCGGCTCGTCGTAGCCGATGAAGACACCCGCGACGAGGTCCGGCGTGAAGCCGACGAACCAGGCGTCCTTCTCGTCGTTGGTCGTGCCGGTCTTGCCGGCGACGGGCTTGCCGAGCTTCTTGACCACAGTCGCCGTGCCGCGCTGCACGACCCCCTCCATGATCGAGGTGATCTGATAGGCCGTCATCGGGTCGAGGACGTACTCGCGCTCGTCGATGACGGTGGGCGGGGGCTGGTCGCGCCAGGCGGTGACATTGCAGCCGTCGCAGCGGCGGTTGTCGTGCCGGAAGACGGTGCGGCCGTGCCGGTCCTGGATGCGGTCGATCAGGGTCGGCTGCAGCCGCTGTCCGCCGTTGGCGATGATGGCGTAGGCGCCGACGAGGCGTTTCACCGTGGTCTCGCCCGCGCCGAGGGCCATCGGCAGATAGAGGCCGAGATTGTCGTAGATGCCGAAGCGCTCGGCGTACTCGGCGACGAGCGGCATGCCCATGTCCTTCGCGAGGCGCACGGTCATGACGTTACGCGAGCGCTCGATGCCCGTGCGCAGCGTGGACGGGCCGGCGAACTTGCCGCCGTAGTTCTTCGGCCGCCAGATCTCGTTGCCGGAGCGGATCTCGATGGGACCGTCGAGGATGACGGAGGACGGCGTGTAGCCGTTGTCGAGGGCGGCGGCGTAGACGAAGGGCTTGAACGAGGAGCCCGGCTGGCGCCAGGCCTGCGTCGCGCGGTTGAACTCCGAATCGGCGAACGAGAAGCCACCCATGAGGGCGAGAACGCGGCCGGTGTGCGGGTCCATGGCAAGGAGAGCGCCCTGGATCTCCGGCACCTGGCGCAGCGTCCAGTGGTCGCCCTCGCCTTTCTGCACATAGACGGCGTCGCCGGGCTGCAGCACGTCGCTGACGCGGCTGATCGCCCGATAGCCGTGCTGACCGGGTCGACGGCCCGACCGCCAGGGAATGTCTCCGCGGGTGATGCGGCCGCGCTCGCGCTCGGTGGAGAGCGCGCCCCACACCTCACGCTCGGGTTGGATGCCGATGATCGCCTCGCCGGAGCTGGAGGAGAGGACGATCGCCACCTTCCACTCCGGCACGTCGGAGAGGCCCTCCACCGAGCCGACCTTGGGGCCCCAGTCCTCGCTGGCGTTGAGGTCGAGCTCCTCGATCGGGCCGCGATAGCCGGTCTTGCGGATGTCGATCTTGATGAGGCCGTCCATCAGCGCCTTGCGCGCCATGATCTGCAGCTCGGGGTCGAGCGAGGTGCGCACCGAGAGGCCGCCGCCGTAGAGGGCGTCGTTGCCGTAGAGCTCGATGAGCTCGCGGCGCACCTCCTCGGCGAAATATTCGGAGGCGAAGAGGAACTTGGAGCGAGCACGGGGCTTCACGCGAAGCGGCTCCGCGGCGGCCTCGCGGCGCTCCTCCTCGGTGATGACGCCGTCGACGGCCATGCGCTCCAGCACCCAGTTGCGCCGCTCGATGGCCCGCTCGGGTGCGCGGAACGGGTGGTAGTTGTTGGGCGCCTTGGGCAGAGCGGCGAGATAGGCGGTCTCGGCGAGGGTCAGTTCGTGCACCGACTTGTCGAAGTAGACGAGCGCGGCGGCCGCCACGCCGTAGGCGCCGAGGCCGAGATAGATCTCGTTGAGATAGCGCTCCAGGATCTCGTCCTTGGTGAACGCCGCCTCGATGCGCAGGGAGAGGATCGCCTCCTTGACCTTGCGCTCGTAGCTCACCTCGTTGGTGAGCAGGAAGTTCTTGGCCACCTGCTGGGTGATGGTGGAGGCGCCGACGGGCCGCGAATCGGTGCCGCGGTTGCGCAGGTTGGTGACGAGAGCGCGGATGATCGCCTGCGGATCGACGCCGGAGTGCTGGTAGAAGCTCGAGTCCTCGGCCGACAGGAAGGCGTAGCGGATCCGCTCGGGGATCGCCTGGATCGGCAGGAAGAGTCGTCGCTCCCGGGCATACTCGGCGACCAGCGAACCGTCCGCGGCGTGGATGCGGGTCATCACCGGAGGCTCGTAGTCACGCAGGACGTTGACCGAGGGCAGCTCGTCCGACATCCGGGCAATGTAGATGCCGACGCCTGCCGCGGCGATCAGCCCCAACACCGATCCGACAGAAAACAGAAAGCCGAGGAAGCCGACGAAAAATCTCAACACGGTTACGCGTCTCCCGAGGGTGGTCGTTCGAACAAGCGTCCAACTTGTGTAGACCGGAGCTGAGGTCGTCGAACCGGCGACCCAACCAGTGCTTCCGCCGCTCTCTTTCAGACCCGACGATCGCGCCCGTCGCGCCAATGCGCGCTCATCGAGTGGGCGTACCTAAAATTAGCCTCCCCGGCAAGACTCTCGGCGCCCACAGAGCGTTACCGAGTCGTCATATTCCCCTGGTCGCTGGCGTGCCTCTTGCCCTCCGCGACCGGGTTGATCGCGAAGAAATCAGCCACCGCCTGAGCGACGGAGGCGCTGGCGCGCACCTGCCACGCCTCGGTGAGGAGATCGCGCGTGTCCTCCGCGTTGGTGAGGTAGCCGAGCTCGAGGAGAACCGACGGGATGTCGTGGGCCATCAAGACGCGGAAGCGGGCGTAGCGATGGGCGTTGGAGTTCATCCGCACCGACGCGCCGAGCTGGGTGATGAGGTGCTCGGCGAACTCGAACGAGTAGGACTTGGTCTCGCGCCGCAGGAGATCGGCGAGGATGCTGCTCACCTCCTCCTGACGCTGCGGCTCGATGGAGCCGGACACCGAATCGGCGAGGTTCTCCCGCGCGGCGAGCGCGGCGGCCTCGGCGTCGGAGGGGCGCTCCGACAGGGTGTAGATGGTGGAGCCGTGAACGTAGTCCTGCGGCGCGGCGTCGGCGTGGATCGATACGAAGAGGTCCGCCCCGTAGGCCCGCGCGATGCGGATGCGGCGGTTGAGCGAGAGGAAGCGATCGTCGTTGCGGGTCAGGCGGACGGTCAGGTTGGGGATGCGCTCCAGGTCCTTGCGCAGGCGCTTGGCGAAGGCGAGCGCCACGTCCTTCTCCTCAATGCCATCCTCGGTGATCGCCCCGGGGTCGATGCCGCCGTGCCCCGGGTCGATGACCACGACGGGGCCGCTCTTGGCGGGTGCGCCCGGCTCTTCCTGCTCGGCCGCGGCCGAAGCGTTGCTGGCGGCGAGCGCGAAGCGTTCCGGTGCGGCCGAGGCGAGATCGAGCACGAGGCGCCCCGGCCGGCCGGCAAGCGAGGGAAGATAGAATTGGCGCGTGATGAGGGCCGGTTCCTTGAGATCGAACACGATGCGGCCCGACGACGGCGTCAACGCCCCGAAACGATAGGCCGAGACGAGGCCCGACGCCTCACCCGGCTCGGCGATGTCGAAGGTGACGTGATCGAGGTCGACGACGAGGCGCGGTGGCCCCTCCACCGCGAAGATGCGGTGCACGGGCTCCTCGCTCAATTCCAGCGTGAAGCGCGTGCCGCCGTCTATGCTGGTGAAGCTGGCACTGGTCGCCGCAGCCTCGGCCGCCGACGCGCTCCGTCCCGCCATCGCGGCGAGCGCCGCAAACATCACGAGGACGATCGCGAGGATCTTACTATCGAGCCGAGCCGTGACCATATGATTGCGGACCTTCATATTGAGCGGCCCCCACCCTTTTGCGGGAAGTCGCCGTGGAGATCGAGTCCCTATCGGACGCACCGTCGCGCAATCGGCGGTGCACGAACGTGTTGTGGACAACAATCTTTGCCGATAGGTTGCGACTCGTTGACCTCGGTATGGTTTTGGGGCAACGGGCGGATCCTGAGCGATCCCATTTTCGGGCGCTTGATCTCGAGGCACGGCCAGGCACACGCAAACGCGATGCCGCCGACCCGGGAGAATGGCCCGCACCGGCGGCCTTATTTCCGTCGCCTGGTGCAGGAGACGACAGACGAATGTCATGGACGACGGGCGATGATGAGAGGACGGACGTGACGGGGCTTCCCCGCCCGGCCGACGCCTCACCGCGCCACGTCTCGTCGACGGCCACGTTGCCGTCCGCCGCCACGGAGTGCGGCGTTCCTGCGCTTTCGGTGCTTGCCGATACCCCCATACCCACTGCGGCTCGACCGCGCCGCCTCGGCCATCCCGGCCGCCGGCGCGTTTCGTGCGGAGTTTCATGCGGTGCGAGACGGCTCGCCCGTCGGCGCCCCGACCTTCCCGGCGCGCCATCAGCGCACCAGACCTCACGCTTCGGCCATCCGGCCCGAAGCTACCTCGTCGGCGCCATGACCGCCCGGCCGGCCTTGCCGGCGCGCGGGCGTATCGCGCCAGTTCATCCCGTCACATCGGCCCGCTCGGATGCGGAAGCCGGCCCCAAAGGCCGCCGCTCGCGGAGCCAGGAGCTCATTCATGTCCAACAAGATGCTGATCGATGCGATCCACCCGGAGGAGACGCGCGTCGTCGTGATGCGCGACAAGCGGGTGGAGGACTTCGATTTCGAGGCCGCCAGCAAGAAGCCGCTGCGCGGTAATATCTATCTCGCCAAGGTTACGCGGGTCGAACCCTCGCTGCAGGCCGCGTTCGTCGAATATGGCGGCAACCGGCACGGCTTCCTCGCCTTCAGCGAGATCCACCCCGACTACTATCAGATCCCCCAGGCCGACCGCGCTGCCCTCCTCGCCGACGAGCGCGTCGCGGAAGAGGAAGAGCCCGCCCCCGCCCGCACCAAGCGCCGCCGCTCACGCTCGAAGGGCGCCGCGGCGAAGGCCGAAGCGGCGGTCGCCGAAGAGACGGCCTCCGAGCCGGCCGCGACGCAGAGCGCTCCGTCCGAGGACGCCGCGAGCGAACCCGTCGAGGTGATCGAAGAGCCGGCGGAGGCACCTGCCGAAACGGCCGCCGAGGTGACCGCCGACGCGGAGGCCGCCCCGGCCTCCGACACCAGCGCCGAAGCGGACGCCGGCGACGACAATCCGACGAGCGACATGGAGGCCGCCGCGCCCGCTCCTGCGGACGCCGCGCCGGTGGACGACGAGGCGCCCGGCGAAGCCGCCGAGGCCACGCTCGCCGAGTCCGGCGAGGAGGCGAGCGCCGCCGACGCCTCGACAGCCGACGCCGCGGAGGAGGAAAAACCCGCCCCCAAGCGCCCGACGCGCCGCCGCCGCACCACCAGCAAGACCACCAAGAAGTCCGACGACGGCCTCGCCGACCCGGTCGTCTCGGACGACCAGGACGCCGACGACGGCGCGAGCGAGGTCACCTCGCTCGGCAACAGCGACGTCATGGAGGAGATCCCGGAGCGGCGCCGCTCGAACCCGAAGAAGACCTACAAGATCCAGGAGGTGATCCGGCGGCGCCAGATCCTGCTGGTGCAGGTGGTCAAGGAAGAGCGCGGCACCAAGGGCGCGGCCCTCACCACCTATCTGTCGCTCGCCGGCCGCTATTCGGTGCTGATGCCCAACACCGATCGCGGCGGCGGCGTGTCGCGCAAGATCACCGACGCATCGGACCGCAACCGGCTGAAGGGCCTCGTCGCCGAGCTCGAAGTGCCGGAAGGGATGGGTATCATCCTGCGCACCGCCGGTGCCTCGCGCACCAAGACCGAGATCCGCCGCGACTTCGAATATCTGATCCGTCTCTGGGAGAGCGTGCGCGACCTCACGCTCCAGTCGATCGCCCCGGCCCTCGTCTACGAGGAGGGCAACCTCGTGAAGCGCGCCATCCGCGATCTCTACTCCAAGGAGATCGACGAGGTGCTCGTGTCGGGCGAAGCCGCCTACCGCGAGGCGAAGGACTTCATGCGCATGCTCATGCCGAGCCATGCCAAGAACGTGAAGGCCTACCGCGAGCCGACGCCGATCTTCACCGCCTTCGGGATCGAAGCGCAGCTCGATGCGATGTTCTCGCCCGAGGTGACGTTGCCGTCGAAGGGCTACATTGTCATCAACCCCACCGAGGCGCTCGTGTCGATCGACGTCAACTCGGGGCGCTCCACCAAGGAGCATTCCATCGAGGAGACAGCGCTCAAGACGAACCTCGAGGCGGCCGACGAGGTGGCGCGGCAGCTGCGTCTGCGCGATCTTGCGGGGCTGATCGTCATCGACTTCATCGACATGGACGAGCGCCGGCACAACCGGGCCGTGGAGAAGCGGTTGAAGGACGCGCTGAAGCTCGACCGCTCGCGCATCCAGGTGGGCCGCATCTCGCCCTTCGGCCTGTTGGAGATGAGCCGCCAGCGCATCCGCCAAGGCATGGTGGAGACCTCGATGGTCCCCTGCCCCGTCTGCGGCGGCACCGGCATGGTGCGCTCCACCTCGTCGGTGGCCCTCCACTGCCTGCGCTCGCTCGAAGAGCATCTCCTGAAGCACGCCGACCGGCACGTGACGATCAAGACGTCTTCGGGGGTGGCGCTCTATATCCTCAATCAGAAGCGCGCCCATCTCCATGCGTTGGAGGAGCGGTTCGGCCTTCAGATCGGCGTCGATGCCGACGAAACGCTGTCCGGCCAGCACATGAAGATCGAGGCCGGCACGCCGGTGGAGCGGGAGCCGGGAGACGTGCCGCCAACGGCGCAGCTCTCTCCCGATGCCGTAGCCGTCTCCGTGGAGGACGAGGACGACGAGGTCGACACGGTCCAGGCCACCGAGGACACGGGCAACGGCGACCGTTCGTCGCGCCGGCGCCGGCGCCGCCGGCGGCGCGGCGGCTCGGACGAGGGCCGCGACTATCAGGCGGGCCAAGCCGATGCGGCGGGCGAGGACGACGCCGACACCACCGAAATCGAGACCGAGGTCGAAGCCGAGACTCCGGTCGAGACGGCCGGCGAACCGGCGACCGCCGACGGCGGAGACGGCGACGAAGCGCGTGGCCGCCGCCGTCGCGGCCGTCGCGGTGGCCGCCGCCACCGCCGCGAGGGCGACGCCGTCGAAACGACGGGCAGCGACGAGAACGAGGCTTCGGACGAGGAAGGCGATGCGCCCGACCAGGAGGTCGCTCCCGCCGAGGCGGTGAGCGAGCCGGTGGTCGCGGAGGCCGTCGCGGTTCCCGATGGCGTCATCGAGGTGCCGATCGAGACGCCGCAAGAGACGGCCGCGGTATCGAGCGAGGCCGAGGCCGTCGTGCCGGACGAGGCCCAGGCAACCTCCGAAAGCGAGGATGCGGTCACGGCCGCGCAAGTGCCGGTCGAGGAAGCCGAGAGCACCACGGCCGAGGCCAGCCCCGAAACAGCGACGGAAACGGCAACGGACACCGAGACCAAGACGGAAGAGAGCGACGAGGCACGGCCGCGCCGCGTCGGCTGGTGGCAGCGCCGCTCGTTCTTCTGATCTCAGGCCTCAATCGAATGTGACACCCCTGCGGCGGCGTGCCTCTACAAGGCGCGCCGCCGCCGCGCTAACGAGAGACCATCTTCACAGCGAAGGGCTCAACATGATCCGCATATTCCTCACCCTCCTGGCAGCGGCGCCGCTTCTCCTTTTCGGCCCGCGCGCCGACGCTGAGGACGCGCCGCTGACGAAGAGCGACGTCGAAGCCATCATGCGCGACTATCTCCTCGCCAATCCGGAGATTTTGGAAGAGGCGTTCACCGCCCTTCAGGCCAAGCGCCAGGCCGAGGCGGAAGCGGCCCGCAAGGGCTCGCTGTCGCAATATCGCGATGCGCTGGAGAACACGCCGGGCGACCCCGTGCTCGGCAATCCCGCCGGTGACGTCACGATGGTGGAGTTCTTCGACTACAACTGCGGCTATTGCCGCCGCGCCCACGAGGATCTCGAGCGGCTGATCGCCGCCGACCCGCAGCTCAAGGTCATCATGAAGGAGTTCCCGGTGCTCGGCCAGGGCTCCATGGAGGCGGCGGCCGTGTCGATCCTCGTCAACGACCTCGTCCCCGAATCCTACCCCGAGTTCCACGAGCGTCTGATCACCGCCGACGGCCAGGCCAACGAGAAGGTGGCCCTCAGCATCGCCACCGACATGGGCCTGCCGGTGGACGAGATCCGCGCCAAGCTGCGCTCCGACAAGGTGCGCGAGACGGTGCAGTCGAGCTACGAGATCGCCCAGGCGCTCGGCCTGTCAGGTACCCCCTCCTACGTGGTCGGCGACACGGTGGAGTTCGGTGCCGTGGGCTACGACACGCTGCGCACGCGCATCAACGAGGCGCGGTGCGGCGAGATGGAGTGCTGATCGGCAGCTCTTTCAGCGCCCGGGCTGCGGCAATCTTGTGTCCGGCGCGAGGCTTCGGCTAGTGGATGAGCCACGCACCGCGCACCATGTGTGCATGCGCAGGGGCGGGTTTCGCCCCCACGCATCCTCCCACGGTGGATCACTGTGGGATCGGCGCGAATCCACTCGGCTTGCCGGCAGAGTTCCCGTATGAGGGAGAATGCCGGCTGCCGGCACATCATCCGGAAGGGCTACCACCCTTCGCATTGACATGAGAGGGCACGGCGCGCCGGTCGGCGACCGGCGGCGTTCATCCACATGGCAGACACCCCAAGCATCGACGAAGCGGCGATCCGCGCCATTGCCGCGCTGCTCCACGAGGCGGACCTCTCCGAGATCGAGATTGTCGAAGGCGACAGGAAGCTGCGCGTGGCGCGGCAGGTTGCGCCCGCTCCCGTCGTGGTGCCGGCGGCACCCGCAGCGGCGCCGGCCGTCGCCCCCGCGGCTGCGGGTGCCGCGGCGGCCCCGCAGGGCAAGCGGGAAGGCATCGTGCTGTCGCCCATGGTCGGCACCGCCTATCGCGCACCGGAGCCCGGCTCCCGGCCCTTCGTGGAAGTGGGCGACAGCGTTCGTGCCGGCCAGGTGGTGATGATCGTGGAAGCGATGAAGACGATGAACCAGATCGTCGCCGAGATCTCCGGCACGGTCAGCGAGATCCTGGTGGAAGACGGTCAGCCCGTGGAGTACGGCGAGCCGCTGTTGGCGATCAGCTGATGTTCCGCAAAGTCCTCATCGCCAATCGCGGTGAGATCGCGCTTCGCGTGCAGCGGGCCTGCAAGGAGCTCGGCATCGCCACCGTCGCGGTCCACTCCACCGCCGATACCGACGCAATGCACGTGCGCCTCGCCGACGAATCGGTGTGCATCGGGCCACCCGCCGCGGCCGAGAGCTATCTCAACATCCCCGCCATCGTCGCCGCCTGCGAGATCACCGGCGCCGACGCCGTTCACCCGGGCTACGGCTTCCTGTCTGAGAACGCCCGCTTCGCCGAGATTCTCGAGGCGCACGGGATCGCCTTCATCGGCCCGACGGCGGAGCAGATCCGCACCATGGGCGACAAGATCGAAGCGAAGCGCACCGCGGCGGCGCTCGGGCTCCCGGTGGTGCCGGGGTCGGCGGGCGAGATCCGCTCCGAGGAGGAGTTGAAGCGCATCGCCGCCGAGGTGGGCTACCCCGTGCTGATCAAGGCGAGCGCCGGCGGCGGCGGTCGCGGTATGACCGTCGCTCAGGGTCCCGACGACGTGGTGCAGGCCGCCGCCCGTGCCCGCGCGGAGGCGAAGGCCGCCTTCGGCAACGACGCGGTGTATCTCGAGCGCTATCTCGCGACGCCCCGCCACATCGAGATCCAAGTGCTCGGCGATGGGCGCGGCGACGCCGTGGCGCTCGGAGAGCGCGACTGCTCGCTCCAGCGGCGCCACCAGAAGGTATGGGAAGAGGCCCGCTCCCCGGCCCTCAACGAGTCCCAGCGCACGGAGATCTACGAGACGGTCGCCAAGGCGATGCGGGAGATGAAATATCGCGGCGCCGGCACCATCGAGTTCCTCTACGAGGATGGCGAGTTCTTCTTCATCGAGATGAACACGCGTCTCCAGGTGGAGCATCCGGTGACCGAGATGATCACCGGGCTCGATCTGGTGCACGCTCAGCTGCGCGTTGCGAGTGGCGGGTCGCTCGGCGTCAAGCAGGAGGACATCCACTTCAACGGCCACGCCATCGAGTGCCGCATCAACGCCGAGCATCCACGCACATTCGTGCCCTCGCCGGGGGTCATCACCCACTATCATCCGCCCGGCGGGCTGGGCGTCCGCGTCGATTCGGCCGTCTATCAGGGCTACCGGATCCCGCCCTACTACGACAGCCTGATCGGCAAGCTGATCGTCCACGGCAACAATCGGGTGGAGTGTCTCATGCGACTGCGTCGAGCGCTCGGCGAGTTCGTGGTGGATGGCGTGGAATCCACTCTCCCGCTCTTTTGTGATCTGATCGACCATCCTGACATCGCGAACGGCGCCTACGATATCCATTGGCTGGAGTCGTACCTGGCAAAGGGAAGTGGTGGATGACGAGCCCCGACAACATCGTGCTTGAGATCACCCCTGAGGTCCTGCTGAAGGCGTACGCGTGCGGGATATTCCCGATGGCGGAGTCGGCCGACGACCCGGGACTCTACTGGATCGAGCCCGAACGTCGCGGCATCCTGCCCCTTGATGATTTCCACGTCCCGAGCCGCCTCGCCCGCCTCGTGCGGCAGGATCGCTTCGAGGTGCGCGTCGACACCGCCTTCTCTGCGGTGCTCGACGGCTGCGCCGCCCCCGCTCCGGGCCGCCAGCGCACGTGGATCAACAGCCGCATTCGCCAGCTCTATACGAGCCTCCACGCCCTCGGTCAGGCCCATTCGGTGGAGGCCTGGCTCGACGGCGAGCTCGTCGGCGGCCTCTACGGCGTGCGTCTCGCGGGTGCCTTCTTCGGCGAATCGATGTTCTCGCGGGTGCGCGATGCTTCCAAGGTCGCCCTCGTCCACCTCGCCGGGCGGCTGCGGCGCGGTGGCTTCACCTTGCTCGACGCCCAGTTCATCACCGATCACCTCGCCCAGTTCGGCGCGGTGGAGATCAGCCGGAACCAGTATCAGCGGCTCCTCGACCAAGCCCTCGAGGTGAACGCCGACTTCGCGCCGGCCACGGCCCTCAGCGGCGTCGACGCGCTCGCCGCCATCAATCCTCGATAAGGTCGGGCGGCACCTCTTCCTCCTCCTGCTGCTGCGCCACGAAGGGGCGGCGGCGAGGCACGGGGAACCATCCGTCGGGGCGATCGATGAGCCCCATCGGGTCCTGCGCGTAGTCGCCCTGCTTGAAGCCCGGCGGCGGAGCGACGTCCGAGGATAGGACGCAGTCCTTCAGCCAGACGTCGTAGACCGGATGCTCGACGGCGTTGAGGCCCGGGCTCGCCGCGAACATCCAGCCGGTGAAGATCCGACGGATCCGCGAATCGAGGGTGATCTCGTCCACCTCGGCGAACACCATCGTGTTCGGCTCCTCGGTGGGAGGCTGGGTGAGGCAGGTCCGCGGCGTCACACGCAGAGCGCCGAACTGCACCGTCTCGTCGATGTAGACGTCGAACGAGATGATGCGCCCCGTCACCTTGTCGAGGCCGGAGAACACGGCGATGGGGTTCTTGATGGGCGCGGCCGCGACGGGTCCCGTCAGAAGGCCGAGTGCGAGGCTCGCGACGCAGAGAGAAAGAGAACGGATCATCACAGATTCAAACGGCGGGCGCGGTCGCGACATCGGCGACGAGCCGCGCACTCCGGTCATGGCTCTCGGCGGAGCACTTCTGTTCGGCGACGAACTTCTGCACAGCCATCATTCCTGTTCGTGGCGGCGGACGGTCGGCGACGCGGCGGGTTGGGAACGCTCCCTCACTGCGCCACCTTCCTCATGCCGCGCCCTGCGCTGCGTGGCAACTTACCGATCAGGCGGCCGGCTCCAACCGGCCGATGGCAGCCTTCAACTTATCGAGACGGGCCTCGGTCTCCGCCCGCTTCTCCCGCTGCTCCTCCACCTTCTCCGCTTCCGCCTTTTCGAGGAATTTGGGGTTGGAGAGGCGGCTATCGATCTTCTCGATATCCTTTTCGAGACGCGCCACCTCCTTGGCGAGGCGGGCACGCTCGGCGGCGAGGTCCACGATCCCCTCCAGCGGCAGACAGACCACCACGTTGCCGACCACCGCCTGCGCCGCATTGGCAGGCGCGACGTCCGACACGCTGATCGCGGAGGCCCGCGCGAGCCGACGGATCGCCGCATCATGCTGAACGAGCCACGCCTCCTCGTCCGCCGAGGCACCGACGACGACGATCTCGGCCTCGACCGAAGCGGGGACGTTGGATTCGGCCCGCACCGAGCGCACTGAGGCGATGAGGTCGACGATGAAGTTGATCTCGCCGGCCGCGTCGTCGTCCTCGAAGCCGGCTTTCGGCCAGCGCGCGTGGACGAGCAGGCTCTCGCGCGTGATGCCGGCCCGCTCGGCGGTACCGGCCCACAGTTCTTCGGTAAGGAAAGGCATGAAGGGATGGAGGAGCTTCAGGATCTCGTCGATGACGAACGCCGTCGTCACCCGCGCCTCCGCCTTCGCAGCGCCGTCGTCGCCCATGAGGACGGGCTTCACGAGCTCAAGATACCAGTCGCAGAAGGTATTCCAGGTGAAGCGGTAGATCGCGGCGGCGGCGTCGTTGAAGCGATAGGCCTCGATCGCGTCGGTGACCTGGCGACCGGTGCGGGTCGCTTCGGTCATGATCCAGCGCGACAGCGTCGCCCGTACGGCGGACGGATCGAAGTTCGGATCGATCCGACACTCGTTCAAGTCGGCAAAGCGGGTGGCGTTCCAGAGCTTCGTCGCGAAATTCCGGTAGCCCTGGACCCGCGCCTTGGCGATCTTGACGTCGCGCCCCTGCGCCGCCATGGCGGCGAGGGTGAAGCGCAGCGCGTCCGCACCGAACTCGTCCATCAGTTCCAGCGGATCGACGACGTTGCCCTTCGACTTCGACATCTTCGCCCCCTTCTCGTCGCGGACGAGGGCGTGGATGTAGACGGTGTGGAAGGGCTCCTGATTGAGGAAGTGCATGCCCATCATCATCATCCGGGCGACCCAGAAGAAGATGATGTCGAAGCCGGTCGAGAGAACGCTGGTCGGGTAATATTTCCGCAGCTCCGGCGTCCGCTCCGGCCAGCCGAGCGTGGAGAAGGGCCAAAGGGCGGAGGAGAACCAGGTGTCGAGCACGTCCTCGTCGCGATAAAGGACGATGGAGCCGTCGTCCTCGCGCTCCCATGCCGCGAGAGCCTCCTCGCGCTCGGCGAACGTCACGCTGGTGCCGTAGTGGACGTCGGCGGTGCGGCGCACGTCGGCTTCGGAGCGTTCCACGAAGATCTTGCCGTCAGGCCCGTACCAGGCGGGAATCTGATGCCCCCACCAGAGCTGCCGCGAAACGCACCAGGGCTGGATGTTCTCCATCCAATCGAAGTAGGTCTTGGCCCAATTCTCCGGCACGAACTTGGTGCGACCGTCGCGCACCGCGTCCATCGCCGGCCCCGCCAGGCGCTTGGCGTTCACATACCACTGATCGGTGAGGAAGGGCTCGATCGGCACGCCGCCGCGGTCTCCGAACGGCACCTGATGAACGTGCGGCTCGATCTTCTCGATGTAGCCGCCCTCTTCCATCTTGGCGACGACCCACTTGCGCGCCGCGAAGCGATCGAGACCTTCGAGCGCCTTGATGAGATCGGCGACCGCGTCCTGGTCGATGCCGGCCAGGAACGCCTCGTTCCCGGCGAGGCGGACGTCGGCCTGCTCGTCAAAGATGTTGATGACCTCGAGCTTGTGCCGCTTGCCCACCTCGAAGTCGTTGAAGTCGTGGGCCGGGGTGATCTTGACCGCGCCCGACCCCTTCTCCGGATCGGAATAGGGATCGGCGACGATCTCGATCTCGCGCCCGAAGAGGGGCAGAACGACCTTCGTGCCGACGACGTCGGCAAACCGCTCGTCTTCCGGGTGAACGGCGACGCCGGTGTCGCCCAGCATCGTCTCCGGCCGCGTGGTCGCCACTACCACAAAGGTGGACGGGTCCTCGGGATCGAACGTCTTGCCCGCGAGCGGATAGCGGAAGTGGACGAGTTCGCCCTTCACCTCCTTCATCTCGACCTCAAGGTCGGAGATGGCGGTGAGAAGCTTGGGGTCCCAGTTGACGAGGCGCTTGTCGCGATAGATCAGCCCCTGCTTGTGGAGCCGCACGAACACGCTGAGCACCGCCTCCGACAGGCCGGCATCCATGGTGAAGCGCTCGCGCGACCAGTCGCACGAGGCCCCGAGCCGGTCGAGCTGTCCCTTGATGGCTCCGCCGGACTGCTCCTTCCACGCCCACACGCGTTCCAGGAATTTCTCGCGCCCCATCTCCCGGCGGGAGGGCTCACCCGCTTCGGCGAGCTGACGCTCGACCACCATCTGTGTCGCGATGCCAGCATGGTCCGTGCCCGGCTGCCACAGCACGTCCTTGCCGCGCATCCGCTCGAAGCGGATCAGAACGTCCTGCAAGGTGTTGTTGAGGGCGTGCCCCATGTGGAGCGAGCCGGTCACGTTGGGAGGCGGGATGACGATCGAATAGGCCTCCGCGTCGCGCTCCGCGCCGGCTCCGGCGCGGAAGGCGTCAGCGTCCTGCCACACTTTGCGAATTCGCGGCTCGATCGCCGCTGCGTCATACGTCTTGTCGAACATCTGTGCTCACCCTGGCGGGTGTGCCTAAGACCGTCCGCACCTGTCCGTCAATGCTCGGGCGTGCCGGACGTCAGCCAACACGCTCCCAAGTGCCGTTTTCGGACAGGCACAAGGTCGCCCTCGCACGCTTCGTCTCACCGTTCTGCTGGGCTTCGTGCACCATGTCCCGGCAGGCGCGCGCGTTCACCATATAGACCGGTCCCGGGATCACACGTCCCGATAGATCCTTGTAGGACCAGGAGAAGGTGACCCCGCTCGAGCGCGCCTGCAGCGCGTCCCGCTCAGCGACCGCGATCGCCGCCTTCGGCCCATCGCCGACACTGTCGAGGAATCCGTCAGGCAGCGAAAAGGCGACCGGTGTCTCCGTCGGCGCATAGCTGATCACCGCCGGCGTCTCGGCAGGAGAGCCGAGCCCCAACGCTCCACATCCCGACAGCATCAAGAGCGCACACGCGACAAGCCTCACGGCCGACCTCTCCCGTTGCCACCATCCATTGGCCTGTAGCCGCTAAGATCGAACAATGCAGCAACACCCTAAACACAGTCTAAATGATGTTGTTCGCTTTGAAGTCACGCCCGCGGGAGCTGCGTCACAACGCGCAGCCCACCCATCGCCGAGCGCGACAACACGAGGGATCCACCATAGAGCTCCACCAACTCGGCAACAATCGAGAGCCCCAGTCCACTCCCAGGCTTCGACTGATCAAGCCGCTTCCCGCGTGACAAAACCGCCACGCAGTCGGCGTCGGAAAGCCCCACGCCGTCGTCGTCAATGGCAATCTGAAAGAGACGGTGGGTTCCCTGCCCGGCCTCGCCTGCCGGAACGGCCCGCACATCGATCACCACTTCGCAAGACGCCCACTTCAGCGCATTGTCCACGAGATTGCCGACGATCTCTTCAAGATCCTGCTGCTCGCCGGCAAAGCGGACCGGTTCGCCGAAGTCGAGATGGATGGTGAGGCCTCGCCGTTCGCCGAGCCGAGCCATCGCCCGATGCAGCCGCTCGAGCGTCGGTGCCACGTCGGTGACGGTGCCGATCACACGGTCCCGCGCCGCCATTTGCGCCCGTTCCAGATAGTAGCGCACCTGCCGCTGCATGGTCTGCGTCTGTTCGCGGACGGAACGGGCGAGAGGCGCCTCGTCGGTGCCCGCGTCGTTCACCAGCACGCTGATCGGCGTCTTGAGCGCATGGGCGAGATTGCCGACATGTTGGCGCGCCCGCTCCAGCGTCGCCTGGTTGGAATCGATCAGCATGTTGAGAGCTTCAGCCACGGGAGCAATCTCGAGCGGCAGCCGTTCGCTCACATGGCGCGCCCGCCCCTCCCGCACGGCCTGCAGCTCGTTTCCAAGCCGTCGCAGCGGTCGCAGGCTGACGCGCCAGAGCATCAGCGTCGTCGTGACCATGATCACCGCGAACAAGCCGAGGAACAGTGCCAGGCGCTGAGTAAACCGCGCAGTGTCCGCCTCGATCTCTGCCGCAGCTCCGCCGACGACGACCAGAAACCACCGCCCGTCCCCGAACGCGACGCGGCGCCCGACGATTCGCAGCGGCTCCCCGGTCGGCCCCTCCACATAACTCTGCAGCAGCGATCCGGGTGAAGCCGTTCGCAGTGTTTCGGGTATGGGAAAGGCATCGCCTGCAAGGGACTCGGAGGTCTGCAGCACGTCGCTGCTGTCCGCATCCACCACCATCCAATACCAGCCGGACAGCGGGAGGACGAAGCGCGGCTCGTCGAGATCGGGTGGCGTCGATGCCAATCCATCACCGATCATGTCGGCAAGCTGTCCGATCAGCATCGACAAATAGACGTTGAGCGTATCGTCGAAGCGCTTCTCGACGCTCTCGCGAAAGGCGGAACCCAGGATGAGACCCGCCGCGACGAGCGCCACCGCGCTCCACCCGAGCGAGGTCAGAAGCAGCCGGGCGGAGAGTGATCTAAGCCGCATTCTCGGGCGGCGCCACGCGGTAGCCGAGCCCACGCACGGTCTCGATGACGTCCACCTTCAGCTTCTTGCGCAGACGTCCGATGAACACCTCGATCGTGTTGGAGTCCCGATCGAAGTCCTGGTCGTAGAGGTGTTCCGTCAGCTCCGTTCGCGACACGATCCGCCCCTGATGCAGCATCAGATAGGCGAGCACCCGGTATTCGTGCGAGGTGAGCTTCACCATGGTGCCGTCGACCGTCACCTTGCTCGCCTTCGCATCGAGATGCACCGGGCCGCAATGGTAGTCATTGGTGGCATTGCCGGCGGCGCGGCGGATCAGCGCCCGCACCCGCGCCAACACTTCCTCCATGTGGAAAGGCTTCGACACGTAGTCGTCGGCGCCCGCATCGATGCCGGCCACCTTGTCACTCCACCGGTCCCGAGCAGTGAGCACCAGCACCGGCATCATCCGATCGCTCTTGCGCCAACGCTCCAGCACGCTGATCCCATCGACCTCGGGCAGCCCGAGGTCGAGGATCACGGCGTCGTACGGCTCGGTGTCGCCGAGAAAGTGCCCTTCCTCCCCGTTGAACGCTGAATCGACCACATACCCGGCCGTCTTCAAAGCGTCGGTCAACTGTCGGTTCAGATCGCGATCGTCCTCAACAACAAGCAGCCGCATCTGACTCCACCCTACTCAACGCAGTAACTGTCCGGTCCGCGCGTCCACGATGTGCCCGACGACACGGCCGTCACGCCCCAGGATCGTGACCTGCCAGACGAGACCACCGGTCCCGTGGCACAGATTGAGCCGCAGCACCTTCCCGCCCAGCCGGCGGCCGAGCTGCCCCGGACGCATCACCCTGCCCGATTCCACCGCATCGCGCCGCTCTTGCCGGGACAAGCACTGTCCTTGGCCCACCACCGACGGCATGTCGGCGACAGTGCCCAGCAAGACCAAGCCAACGAGAGCAGCCCACGGCGCGACACGCATGAGCCAGCGTTACGGGCGACTCAGTGAATCAGGCATGAATGAGCGACCGATCACCGCACCCGTTCCCCTCCATCACACAACGCCCGATAGGCAGCATTATGGCCGCGTACCTGACGCGCGGTCTCCATCGTGTCCTCCACCGACCAGTTGATCGGCGCGAATACCCGGCAGGAAGCGTCAGTCCCGCCGGTAACCGTCGTCTGGCAGCCGCCCATCGCCAGTGCCCCCGCCACCGGCCACAGCATCGTGCCGCGCCGCCAACGCCCGATCAATCCGACCATTCTCGGCCTCCATTCGCTTCAACTCGTGCTCGGCAAGCGCCTTCGCGATGCGTGCCTCGGTCGCGGCACCTTCGCGCCAGCGGCCGACTTCATAGGCGGGCAGTGTGGCAACGAGAGCGCCGCCGATCGCCGCCACGGTGCCGCGCCATCCCAGCAGGGACAGGAGTGAGAGCGGGTTCATCACAGCACTTCCTCCCCCTCCGGCCCTTCGGCGCGGCGGATGGCGAAGCGCCATAGAAAAACGCCGGCGCAGGCCGCGATCACCGCAACCACCAGCACGAGGCCGAACGCGGTTCCGTCGTTCAGCGACCTCACCTGTTTGGCGATATCCACCCCGGCGGAAACGGTTGCCCCGATGGTCACCGCAGCACCGGCGCCAGCGATCGGAGCGGCCGCCTTGGTCGCGACCTCGCGGCGGGAATCGCGATCGCGTCGCGCCGTCACCGCGGTCTGCAGAGCGGCGAGCATTGCAGCGTCCGCCACACCATCGGCGGCGAGGCCGCGGCGCGCCTCGAACCGCATCACCGCATCGCGCGTGCGTCCGCCGAACTCCCCATCGACCGACAGCCCATAGTTCAGCGTGTTGAGATCACGCTGAAGCGTCGCGACGTCCTCGCCCCGCGCCCCCAGCGCCAAGACGCGCTCGCCGAGCTCGGCGGCCTGAGCCTCGGGCGCTCCCGCCACAGGCGGCGGCGCACCCGGCGGCCAGCGCAACCCGCCCGGCAGGATCGAGGCGATCCGAAACACCGACCGCCGGACCTCGTTCGACACGTTACCGTTGATGACGGTGACCGTCCCGTCCCCATTCACCTGCTCCACCACACCCACGTGGCCGTAGAGCGGGTTGGAGCCGCGCGGAAACACCACGATCGCCCCCGGCACCGGCCGCGTCAGCTTGGTCCCATACCGGGTGAACGAACGCGCCAACGCCGAACGCGTCGACGGATAGCCGCAGTTCACCAGCGCGCCGTTCACGGCAACGGCGCACCAGGCGTCCTCGTCGTTGTTCCACCAGTCGATGCCGGCCTGCTTCCCCCACTCCACGATGAGCGGATGGTGCTGCGGGCCGGGGATCTCGCGAACACCGATGTGATGGATCAAATAGTCGAGCCAAGGCACGCGCTCTGTCATGGCGCACTCCTGTCAACAGTCGGATTTCAAAGGAAAACTCAGCTCAGGCGAAGGTCTCAGCCCTTCGCTTCGAGCGCCTCGAGGCGAACGCAGATCTCCTGGATCGCCCGCACGATCGGCGCCACGAGCTCGCTGTAGCCGATCGACTTCACATCGTCGCCACCGGCGATCGCATGGTCTTGATAGCCGCCGAAGTCGACGCCCTGCTGCTCGATCACGGCAGCGACGTCCTGCGCCAGGAAGCCGTGATGAAAGCGCTCGCGCACCATCGACCCGGCCTCCGGTGCCACCCACTCCACGTCCGGATCGAGACCGGCAGGCCGGCGGTAGTCCTCGCGATAGTCCCAGCGGAAATCCACCGGACGCAGGGCGCACACGAAGTCGAGCCCGAGACGGGTCTCGCGGACATCGGTCTTATCGCGCGCATCCGAGCGGTTCTGCACCGCCCCATAGGCGTAGGTCGTTGTCGACGAATTGCCGAGCTGAACCTGGTTCGACCCCGTGACGGTCGCTCCATCACCCAACGCCGACGCATTCGATATGGTGCTGCCGACACCGGTGAAGGCGTTCCGCCCGACGCCGGTATTGCCCGTCCCCGCCGTCAGCACCGACCCGGCATTGTACCCGACGAACGTATTGCCGCTGTCGGAGACGAGCTGCGATCCCGCATTGGATCCCAGCGCCGTGTTGGTGCTGCCCGAGGTCAAAGCCGTGAGGCTCTGTCGCCCCACCGCGGTATTGTGGTTGCCCGAGGTCGTCGCATCGAGGGTGAGCGCGCCGAGCGCGACCGAGTTGACATCGTTGGCAAGCCCGGCGTTGAACGCCAACCCGTTGCTGAACCGGAGCTCTCGCCCGCCGAGCGAGGCCGTTCCGTCGGCACCCGTCGCCTGAAGGGCTTTGCCTGTCGCCAGCGACGAAACGCGCACGTTGCCCGATGCCGTGTCGATCACCATCGTCGGGTTCGTGCCGGCCCCCTCCAGACGGATCTCACCGCCCTCGGTGGTATCGTTGACGGCCCCGAAGGTTACCACGCTGTCGATCACGACCTTGCTGCCGTCGTGATTGGGGCCATAGATCCCATTGCCGCGCGTCGAGGGAAAGCTGAATCCCCAACCGTTGGAATCGTTGGCAACGATCGTGTGGTTGCCATCCGTTGCCACGGCGATGAAGTCGCCCGTTCCCGTCGTCGGCCCGTTGCAGCTGTTGCCGATGGCGGACAGGTCGCCGCCCACCTGACGGATGCAAGCCCCCGTGCGCACCGCGGTGGAGTTCACTCCGAAGCGCACCGACGAGACCGAAAGCTGCCCAGTCGTGACACGGAAGCCGTCAGCCAGTGTGCTCGGCCCGAATTCGCACTTGCCGTTCTGTATCTGACAGTTCGCCCCGGTGCCGTTAACGTGCACCATCGGAACGTTCGACACCTCGTTGCACCGGAAGCTGAAATCGGACAGCTCCAGATTGCCGCCCGTCTGCACGATGAAGCTGTCGTTGGCGTCGGCCGAAGTCGCGTAGAGGCTCGTCACCGCCACGTCGCCATGGGACATCTCGATGCGCGAATAGGAGCCGTCGAGCGCCAATCCATTGATCATTCCGAACGGGCGATGCCCGTCGGCGCCTTCTTCCAGAATGATGCGGCACTGGAACGGGGTGCAGTTCGAGAGTTTTAGATCGTCCACCCGGCCGAAGCGGAAGCCGATCGTCTCGCTGTCCTGGTAGATGTCGTAGAGCGTCGCGTTCGCTGCGAAGTTATAGGGCCACACGCGGCAGTTGCGCAGCTCCACCGTATCGAGCGCGCCGTCGAACCGGAAGCCCACGTTGAACGAGCCCGACTCCACGTCCTCGAACAGCGCCCCGCCGGTGTTGCCGGTTGCGTCGACCCCCTCCCAAGCCTCGATGAAGCGCAGCCGCGACAGACGCACCCGCGTCCGACCCACCATGTAGACGGCCGGAGGATAGGCGACGAGCGTCGCTCGCGAAGAGGCCGTCGACTGATCGAACTCGATCTCGAAGTCCTCGAGGAACACGAACGGGTGGTCGATCCGAAACACCCCGAGCGCCGACATGTTGAACGACGGCGACACCTTGAACTTGGTCCGCCCTCGCCCATCGCCGACGATGCGTTGCGCCGTCGCTCCCGTCGCGAGCGCGTCCGAGATGAGATACGTGCCCCGCTCGGCATGGATCGAACGCCCGGAGCCGAGAGCGAGATTGATGGCAGCGGTGTCGTCCGTCGTCCCGTCCATCTTCGCGCCGGCCTGCCGCAGCGTGATGACGTTGCCCGACAGCGCCCAATAGCCACCGTTGCCATCGGCAAAGCCGAGGCCGTCGGAGGGAAGGCTTCCCACCCGCTCGTAGCGCCCGCCGCCGCCATCGTTCTCGGCCGCGAAGCCCCGCGTTTCGACCACCTCCACGTCGGAGGGAATGGCCGTGCTCGCGCCGTCGGCCCGGCTCGGTAGCTGGAAGGCGAAGCTCACCGCTCCCGCCACGGACGGAACCTTGGCGAAGTCGAGCCGGGCCGTCGACGCATCCACCGAGAACGCCTCGGCAAAGCTCGACCCATCCGCCGACACCTTCAGCGAGAAGTCGTCCGACCCGATCAGCCCGAACTCCGCACGCCCCGAATAGTCGGTCTGGAATACGTGGGATGCGACGTCCCCGCTCGTCGACTTCGAAGCTTTGATCCGAACATCACCCGTCGGCACCGGTTGCGACAGATCGGGGGCGAACAACGCCGCCTCCGCATTCACCACCAGGCGGTTCGTCGTATCGGCGGTGCCGTTGATGCCGAGCTTCGCGGTTGCCTCTGCTCCAGCCGCACCGGTGAGGATCTCCCACGCCGCGCCGGTGAAGTAGACGAGCGCATCCTCGGCCCGCACGAACGCGAGCCACCCTTCGACCGGCGCGAAGAACACCCACGCCCCGTCGACGTAGGCGGCGAGTTCGAAATCGTGGCCGGCCCACGCTCCCGTCGCACCCGACGCCACCAGATGACGATCCCCCTCCGACGGTGAGGCGGGCGGCGTCGTCAGCGTGCGGTCGGCGACGGACAGCTGCACGACGGCATCGATGCGCCGAAACGCATCGTTCACCGTCACATGCTTTTGCGCCTGCGCCGCCTCCACATAAGGCAATTCCAGATTAAGGCTGTTTGACATCGACCGTCACCTCATAGGGAACGCCAGCACCGAAGCCCGGCGCAATCTGCGCCACCCGGAACGAGATCGGGTCCGGCGCAGCGCCAAAGTCGGCCGTCTGATCGGCCAGCGAATAGGTGTAGGAGGGGCTCATCGTCTCCACGGTCCGCACCACCGTGCCACCGTTGAGGATCTCCAGCTGATAGAGTTCGGCGCTCTCCCCGAGCGGCACGTCCGTACCGCCCGCGGGCCAGGCATCGCCACCCTTGCGGGTCCGTCGGATCCACGCGATCCGCAACGACCCGTCGCCGGGCTCGAGCCGCGCTTCGCCATGGACCGGAGAAAAGGGGGTGAGCCCCCGCCCCGTCGGCGTGAACTCGAAGGTGGACACATTGCCCCCGCCCACCCCTTCGGCGAGCGGGCCCACCCGATAAGTCCGCAGAAGGCCCACTTCGTCCGTCGGCGTCGGCAGCGTCGCCAAGCTGCCGTCGAGGACGGCGATCGGCGCACCCACCGCAAGGCCTTCGGCATTGGCATCCTCGGTCCCGAGCTGCCCACGCAAGAGCTTCGTCAGCCGATAGGTCCGCTCGCCGATCAGCTCCGCCGTCGCGAACTGCAGGATCTCCCAAAGGCCCGACGCCGCCCGAGCGGCAATGGCGTTCTTGCCGCCCAGAACGTCGATCTCCGCCGCCGACGAGACCGTCGCCGCGTAGATGCGCACATCGACATGGCCGGCATTGTCCCATCGGCTCGTCGGCCCCGGCGGCGCCGCAGCAACCACCTCGCCGAGCGAAGCCGCCCGCGTCACCGTCCGCACGAGCTGGAACGCCCCGCCGGGCACCGCCCGCCAGACCCCCATTTCGCCGGGCCACGGGCGGGCATAGACCCCGAGCCAGGGCAAATGCTCGGCGACGCTATCGTCGACGATCGGCAAGTTAAGACCCACGGCGATCGGCGCGGCATAGGTCGGCGAGATGACTGGCGGTGACGGCGACCCCGGTGTCGGCGTCGGCACGATCGCCGTACGATCGATCGTCCGTGCCGTCACCTCGCGATGGCCGAAGTCTTCGATCTCCTCCACCAGGAGATCACGCACGCGGCCATCGAGCATCAGCGAGACGACGTCGCCCGGCACGATCGCAAGCCGCGACAGCGGCAGCGCGAAGCGCACAGTCGTCCGCCCTGTCCAACGCACGGCGAGCGCAATCTCGGCCAACTCGGTGGCGAGCCCGTCATTGAGGCTCGCCGGCACGGCGATCTCCTCGATCTGCCGAGCCGACCCCTCCTGCGGCCGATAGCGCGCGCTCGCGACCTGGTACTCCCGCCCGCTGTCGAAATAGCGCAGCCGCTGCTCGACCGGCAGCTCCGCCGCCTCGAGCCGCGTCTCACTGACGAGCGGCCGCCGTTCGGTGACCTCGACGAGCCCGTCGTCGTCGACCGTCGCCGAGCTCTCCTGCGAGAGGCCGACGAAGCGAATGAGCGTCCCGGTGTCCGCGCCGACGATCGACGTTGTCGCCAACAGCGGCTCCAGCACCGATCTGAGGTTCTTCGGCCCCGCCACGACGTAGCCGTCGAGCACCACCGGCGCTGCCGTGACCGCTGGCGCCTCGAGGCCCCAGTCGGCGAACAGCGCCGCTACGAGCTCCTCGAACGGCACCGTCCCCAGCCGCCCGGTCAGCCAGTGGCCGCGCTCCCAATTCTCACCGTCGGACCAGACGTCGGAGCGGTGCGGAAAGGCGGGCCACGGCCGCGCGTCCCAGGTCCACACGTGAACCGTCCGCGGATCCACCATCCGCCCCGAATAAACGCCGGATTGCGGATTGATCGCCTCGATGTCGGTCGACTTCTCCGGGTCGAACGCCCCGAGCATCGCGCCGAGATAGGCGCGCTGCATCGCGTCGTCCCGCCGCCCGTTGGAGAAATAGGGCAGCGTCGATTCGGCGCTCTTCGGGTCGTAGAAGACGTTCGGCTGGTTCGCCCCCCGGTCCACCGCGGGACAGCCCACCTCAGTGAACCAGACGGGCTTCAGCCCCGGCAGCCAAGCCGTCGGCGTCCCCATTTCCACCCCGGCGACGCGATCGTAGTGGAGGTTGCTCCACCACGCCGCGAGGTCCTTGTAGCGAAACACCCAGTCCTTGCCGTATGCGCCGTCGGCGATGGGCGTGCGCACCTGCGCCAACCGATCGGCAGCGCTCGCATAGTACCAGTCGAAGCCTTCGCCGCCGCGCACGTTGGCGCTCAGATAGGCCCCGTCGTGCGGCCCGCTCGCAAGGCTCTGATCGAGGTGCGTCCCATCCCGCCAGTCGGCGAGCGGCCAGTAGTTGTCGATCCCGATGAAGTCGACGTTGGCGTTCGCCCACAGCGGATCGAGATGGAACGACACGTCGCCGCTGCCCGGCTGATGCCCAAAATATTCGGACCAGTCCGCCGCATAGGAGATCTTGGTGTCGGCCCCGACCACGGCGCGCACGTCGTCGACGAGCGCCGACAGCGCATCGACGAACGGATAGCTGCTCGCACCGCGCACCGTCGTGAGCCCACGAAGCTCCGAGCCGACCAGAAACGCATCGACACCGCCGGCCGCATCCACGAGGTGCGCATAGTGGAGCACCATGCGCCGCAACGACCACTCTGCCGCCCCCGAATAGGTCACGACCGCGCCAGAGGCCGAAAAATCCCCCGGCACCGCACTCCCCACGAAGGCGTTAATCATCGAATCCGCGGTCGATGTCCCATCCGGCGACCCCGCCTCTCCGGGAGCCGGCGACACGGTGATCCTGCCCCGCCACGGAAACGCCGCCTGCTCCTCACCCCCATAGGGATCGGGAAGCTCGTTCCCCGCGGGAACGTCCATCAGCAGGAAGGGGTAGAACACCACCTTCAACCCGCGCTGACGGATCGCCTTCACCGCCTCGAACACGGCGTTGTCGGAGGGTGTGCCGCCGTAGTTCGGATCGCCACCGGTGTCGGTCACGAGCTTGGCCGTCGCCCGGGTTTGCCCCGCGACACCCCAGGCAATGCTCGTCTCCCGCTCCCGGCTCTCGACCGCCGGCTCCAGGGAGCACGATCCGGCACGCAAGTCGTCGCCGAACCAGGCAACGACCAGCGCGACCCTCTCCAAATTCGGGCACAGCGCCTGCAGCTCGTCGAGCGAGGCCTCGATGTCGGACGCCCCCGTCAGGTGACGGTTGTCCGCCACCGCTTCGCCGGGCCCGAGAGTCCGCTTCACGGTGTCGGGATGATAGCCGAACTCCGTCGCACCCGGAATGAGCGTCACCGCCCGCACCTGCTCTTCAAGCGCGCCGACGGGCCGGATCACCTCGAAGGTCAGCTGCGGCAGCCGGTTGCCGTAGGGACCGATCGGTAGATTCTCGAACACCACGTACGCGAGGTGCCGATAGGCGGGCGCGTCTCCTTCGATCCCCTCGATGAGGGGATCGGCCGCCTGATCGGCTTCGCCTGTATGGATCCGGTGAGCCATCTGATCGAGATCGAGGGGCTCCCCATCGGCCCACACCCGACCGATCCGTGCAATCGTCCCCTCGCAGAGGCCGACGGCGAAACTCGCGGTGTAGGAATATTCCGTCACCGTCGACCCGCCGCCCTTGCCGCCGGTCGACGTGGTGGTGCCGTGCTCGGTGAAATCCGTCGCCCAGATCACTGTTCCCGCGAGCCGCATCCGCCCGTAGACACGGGAGATCGGATCCCCTTCGGCAGCCGTCTGCACGCTGACGTCGTCGATCCGCCCCACCGACCGGTGCGTCGTCTCGCCGAACAGACGCTGATCGATGATGTTGCCCGCGAGCGCGCCCGCGGCGCGCCCCACGATCGCTCCGACAGGCCCCAGAAGCCCGCCGACGGCCTGCCCGGCCGCCTGCAGTACAAGCGTCGCCATCAGTCCGTCACCCCCGGAAAGTCGAACATCCCGGCGAGCCGGCGCCGCCAAACGGGGCCCAAGACCCCCTCGACGGCGCGCCCCGCCGCGTCATAGGCATGCACGAAGGTCCCCTCGCCGGTCGCAATGCCGAGGTGCTTGGCCGGCACGCCCCGCTTCCAGCGGAACAGCAGGACCGTGCCCGGCAGCACCTCGTCGGCAGCCAAAAAGTGCCGCTGCGCCGCGGCGAGTAGCGTCTCCTCGCCCCGCGCCTCGGCCCAGTCGGGGGAATAGGCGGGCGCGATCTCCGGCTCCGTCCCCACGACCTCACGCCAGACGCCACGCACCAGCCCAAGACAGTCGCACCCCACCTGACGGCGCGAGGCCTGGTGATGATAGGGCGTGCCGACCCAGCCCAAGGCCGCCACCACGATCTCCCCGCGCCTCACGAGGAGGACCTTGCATAAGAGAACGCCCGATCATTCCCCGGAAGATGCGGAAACCCTTGGAAGTTCAGATGATTGGAGAACTTCTTCCGGCACGTCGCGAAGCGCTTGTCGCACCCGGGCGTCACGAGCAGCATGTCGCCCGCCTCGAGGCCGACGATCGCCGAGCGCAAGGTCAGCACCACCTGATCGTCGATCACGGCATGGCTCGTCACGAGCTCGCGCCGTCCGGTTTCGTCGCCGCTCGTCACCTCCAAGACACCCTGCGAGGCCCAGCCCGCCGCCTTGAAGTCGATCCCGTTGACGATCACCAACGCCCCGTCGACGCTCGCGACCGACGCGATCCTAGAGAGCGCCGACAAATCCACCGTGCACCGGGCATCGCCGAGATCAGCATCGCAGGTCGCGGTGTAGACCCGCCCGCGGATCGTCTCGAGCTGACGCATCGGCCCGCGCACTTCGGCACGAAAGGCCCCGTCCTCTCGCACCACTTCGCCAAGCGTTCCCTGGCGCAACAGCACCCGCTCTTCGGGATCCTGCCAGTTCACCAGCCACATCATCACGCTGGCGAAGTCGTACCGCCCGCTCTGCAGATCCACCGCATCGAGCCCTGCCGAGGTCAATGCCCCGGCAATCTCGAGGCCACCGACGGAGAGGTCGGCTCGCGTCACGTCTCCCGTCGCCTCGAACCCTGAGAGCGGCGAGAAGGTCAGCCCGTCGAAGGTCACCGCAAGGTCGTGATCGGTGAAGCCCTGCACCACGCCGTCGGTCCGCGCGATCCGCCAGCAGCGGCACGTCGTCGTCAGGCCGGACTCGAGATGCTCGCGTAGAGGCGCCCCCAGCACCCTCATGGCGTGATCTCCACCACCGGAATGGAGGGGATCGAACCGGCCTCGAAGCGCGAGAGATTGACCTCGAGAAAGTCCGTGTCGAAGCGCACCGGCACGTCGAACAGGAAGCCTGCCGTCACCGCCTCGCCGAAACCCGGCGTCGCGAAGCCGAAGAAGCTGATCACCCCGTCGACGAAGGAAAAGTCCGCGCCCTCCACCCGCGCGACGCCGCCCACCTCCACGAGAAGGCTGCCGTCGACCGGCAGCAGGATCGGTCGATCGTAGGGCAGGAAGTCGTCGCCATAACGCTTCACCAGGGCGAAGTCGGTGGTGGAGCCGTCGCCCACCCCCAGGAGCTGATCGTCGGCCGCAGGCGTCTCGCTCGGCGCACAGCTCTTGTTGTCGAGCGGATCGCGATAGCGAAACCCGTAGAGCCGGCCGCGCCGCTCCTCGAAAAACGCCACCACCGTCTGCAGGTCGTCGCGGTTGCGCACGCCGGTGCCGGCGTCGTAGCGGCGTCGGCTCATCGCCCAGCGCTGGTTGCGCTCCTCACGCCCCGATCCCAGCGTCACAATCTCCGTACGTCGCTGCGGCCCACCCGTCGCGCCGAACGACACGGCGAGCGGAAACCTCACATCATGAAATCCGGCCATCGTTCAGAGCCCCCGTCGGCCGCGCGCCACGGCGCGCGCCAGCATCGCCGTCACCTGCGCCTCCGACCGTTGGAAGGACGCGGCATCCGGCGTCGTGATGTTGACGTTGATCACCGGCGCCCCGCGCTCGCCCTCGAGGGCGACGCCGAGCCGCCCGTCCGGTCCGCGCGCGAGCGGCAACACCGCCTCGCGTCCCGCCTCACCCATCAGCCCGACGCGCCCGCCCCCCATCGGAAAGGCCGTGGGCGAGCCGATCACACCACCCTCGGCAAAGGGCACCACGTCGGTCGCCGCCGACACCGCGCCCCCTGCAAGAGCCTGCGCCAGCCCGCCGAACAGCCCGCTCGCCCCGCCGCCGACGAGGTTCGTCAAAGGCCGCAGCCCCGCGACCAGCGCACCGTTCGAAATCGATAGGGCCGCCCGCTTCAGAACCCGCTCGAGGCTGTGCCCCTCCACCACGGCATGGCGCATCCCGGTGCGCAGAACGCGCGAGAAGGTGGAGGCCGAGACGGTCAGAGTGTCGGCGATCTCTTCGGCCGCCCACACTTCCTCGGATAGCTTGTCGTCGTCATCGGCCATCGGGAAACTGCTCCATCAGCCGCGCGAGATCGCCGCGCCGCGTCACCTCTGACGCGCCACCACGACCCAGAACGGCCTCGATTTCAGGAAGGGTGAGCGCCCAGAAGTCGGCCGGCGCCATGCGCCGCTCGCCGAGAAAGAACGCCATCAGATCACGCCAAGGAAACGGCCGCGCCGGCGACGCGGCCCCGCTCAAGAAGGGTCGCCGCCCTCCCGCTCCGTGCCGCCGAACGTCGCCGTCAGCAGCGCCGACACGATGGCGGCGAACCCCACCGCACCACCCTCGGCGGTCATCCGCGCCACCTGGTCGTCGTCCACGGGATTGCCGGCGCCGCGCAGTCCGGCGCCAATGATCTTGACCGCATCGCGCGCCGAAAGCTCACCATTAGAAAATCGCGCCACCAGCGCGGTCATGTCCGAGACACGAAACGCCGTCTCGAGCTCCGCCAGCGCGCCGAGCGTCAGGCAGAGCGTCCACGCCCGCCCGTCGAGCACCGCCGTCACTTCACCCCGATGAGGATTGGCCATCATACCCTCCTCAAAGCGTGGTGAAGACGAGCTGACCGGCGGACTCCATGGCGATCTCGTAGACCACCTCCCCGTCATAGGTGCCGCCATATTCGAGCGCCGTCACCTGAAAGGGGCCGGAGATGGTGCCGAAGTCGGGCACCACCACCTGCCAGTCCCGCACCGCACCGTCGAAGAAGATCGTCCGCACCACGGCGTCGGACGTCGCATCCTTGAAGATGCCCGAGCCCGCGAGGTTCGCCCGCTTCACCCCGGCCCCGTCGAGCAGCTCGCGCCATTGGCCGGCCGACTCCTGGTCGGTCACATCGACCGTCTCGGCGCCGAACGAGATGCGGCGCGAGCGCAAGCCCGCCACCGTCACGAACGCCCCCGCCCCCGACTGGTCCACCTTCAACAGAAGGTCCTTGCCCATCTGCGCCGCCATCGCGCGCCCTCCTTCAGATTGCTTCGGTCAGCGCGCGGAATCGCAACCGCGCCACATAGGCGCGCCGATCGCGGCTCGCCCGTACGCTGGTCTCGCGATGGGCGAGCCCATCGAGCCGGTGGCCGTCGAGCGTCAACGCCGCCCCGTCGAGCAGCCCCACGACGCGCTCGGCGATGTCGGAAGCCTCCCGGCGCCCCGCCGCGCGCGAATGCACCAGGATCTCGAAGCGATGCTCGACCGTTCCCGCCGCATCGCCGTCGAGAGCGCGGCTCGCCATCTCGCCGAACGCCACGAAAGGATAGTCCGCCCCCCGCGGCACCTCGTCGAACACGCCGGAAAGGAGCGCATCGAGCGCCGCATCCCCCGTGAGCGCGCCATAGACGGCCTCGAGCAGCGCATGCCGTGCTTCGCTCATCGCTGTTCCTCCTCGCAGAGGCAGCGCAGGAAGCGACGCTGCGGGTCCTCGTCCTCCACGGCGAGCACGCGATAGCGCGTCCCGTCGACGACGAGGCGCACGCCACCCGTCACATCGGCCCGCCGCCGCATGGTGACGCGGTGCGTGACCACCCCCACGGCGCGCCCGTCGTCGACGGTCTCGCGCCGTCGCCGCGCTTCCACACGACCGAACACCGAGGCCACCACCTCGTAGGTGCGGCTCACGCCGCCGGCGCCGTCGGCCGTCTCCACCGCCGCCTCGATGTCGATGCGGCGCCGCAGCTCCCCGATCCGCGGAGTCATGCGAGCCTCGGCATCCGATAGGGCGCGAGCAACGCCGCGACGCCGCTCGTCACCGGCTCCGTCACCGCTCCGACGCGCGCCGCCTCGCGCTCCTCGAACCAGTAGGCGATGAGCAGCAGCACCGCCTGCTTCAACGGCGCGGGAACGTCCTCCGGATCGCCGTAGCCGACGGTGACGTCCACCTCGATCCCGTTCATCGCCCGCGCACCCCAGAAGCGCCCGGCGGCGAACTTCAGCCGGCCCGGGGCGGAGGCGCTGTCCACCTCGTAGTCGTCGGACGACACCACCGTCGGCGTCCCGTCTTGCGCATAGACCGTCACCGCATCGACGCTCTGAATGGGCGCCGGCGCCAGACGGATCACCCCGCCGCGCGGCACCCCATCGCGCACGATGCGCCAGCCCTGCGTCACGAGCGCCCGGCCGGTGCGGTTCTCCACCTCCATGCGCGCCGCGGTGATCAGGGCGTCAACGCGCCCGTCCTCGGCATTTCCGTCGATGCGCGCATGCGCCTTGGCCTCGTCACGCGTCACAGGCTCCGCCTGCGGCGCCGTCACCAGGATCGCCACCATCATGCCACCCGAATGTTGAAGACCACGGCCGTCCCGGCCGAAACACGAACGGGCCGACCCCAAGGGCCGGCCCGCGCTCCGCCACCCTGCCTGGGTGGCCGCCTCCGCCAGAGATCAGGCGGAGAATTGCAGCATCTTGATCGCGTCGAAGTCCTGCACACCGCCACCCACGCGCTTGGTCGTGTAGAAGAGCACGTAGGGCTTGGAGGAATAGGGATCGCGCAGGATCTTCAGCCCCTGGCGATCGACGATCAGATAGCCGCGACGGAAGTCGCCGAAGGCGATGGCGGGCTCGTCCGTGGCGATGTCGGGCATGTCCTCGGCCTCGACCACCGGGAAGTTGAGCAGCGAGGCACGGGCGCCCGGGATCGCCGGCGGCATCCACAGATAGCTGCCGTCACCGTCCTTCATCTTGCGCACGGCCGCCTGGGTGGAGCGGTTCATCACGAAGTGCGCGTTCTGCCGATAGCCCGCCTTCAGCGTGTAGACGAGGTCGATCAGCTTGTCGGCCGGGGTGCTGACCGGGAAGCCGCCGTTGACGCCGGTCTTCACCACGCCGATGTTGCCCCACGACCAGGAGCTCTCCTCCACCAGCGTATAGTCGGTGAAACCGCGCGGCTTGCTGGTGCCGGTGCCGGCGACGAACGCAGCCGTCTCCTGCTCGGCGAAGGCCGTCTCGATCTCGTCGGCGAGCCACTGGTCCATGTCCACGGCGGTATCGTCGAGCAGCGTCGCCGTGGCCGCCGGCATCGCATAGAGCTCCATCGTGTCGAACTTCAGCTCCGACAGGGTCGGCGCGTCGGTCACGTCGCGATCGGCGGTCTCGGCGACCCAGCCCGTTACCGGCCCGGCGCTGGTGATCGGCTTCTTGTAGGTCGCCCCCGACACCTGCCGTACGGCGGCGATGGAGCGGATCGGCGAGATCGCGGTCAGACGCCGCATCACCTCGGCCTCCACCTCCACCGGAACGGTGAAGCCGGCATCGGACGCCCCGCCGGTCAGCGCCTTCTTCTCGAGCGCCCGGAGCCCGGTCTCGTTGCCGGCCCGCACATAGCCCTCGAAGGCGGCCTTGTGCTCGTTCGGCCCCGCGACCACGGCACCGCCGAGCGACGGGCGGTGCGACTTCAGCACCATCTCGTCCATGCGACGCTGGTTGGCGTCGAGCGCCGCCTCGACGCGGGCGAGCTTGTCGGTCGTCACCACATCGGCGCCGCTCTTGTGCTCGAGCTCGGCGAGACGGCGGTCGTTGGTCTCGCGAAAGACCTCGAACGCCCCCATGAAGTCGGTAAACGCCTGCGCCAGATCGGCCTTCGTTTCAGGCGCACTCATCTCGTTATCCATTGATCACCTCGTTTGACGAAGAAGCGCCGTTGTCCGACGCAGCCGGGCAATCAGCCCCGCGTCCACGGCAGTCCCGGAGGCCTCGCCCCCCGCGCCGCGACCTGAGCCGGCCGCCCGCGCCCTCGCCTCCGGCAGCATCGGGGCACTCACCACCGACACCTCCCAGAGGTCGATTTCGATCAGCCGGCGCACCCGCGTCCGCCGATCCTCCTCGGCCGCCACCGTGCGAAAGCCGATGGACAGCCCGTCGAGCCGTCCCTCGGCCATGCGCCGCCCGGCGGCGGCCGCGGTGGCGGACCGGCCGAGCCGCCCCTCCACCCATAGTCCGCGCCGGTCTTCCTCGATGGCGAGCCATGTTCCGATGGGCTTGCCGGGATCGTGCTCCAAGAGCATCCCGACGCGATCGAGCCCCTTCTCGCGCAGCGAGCGGGCGAACGCCCCCGCCATCACCACGTCGCCGGAAAGATCCACCCGACCGAACAGCGAGGCGTAGCCGCAGAACCGCCCCTCGGCGTCGACACTTCCCACAAGACTCGCGAACTTCGTTTCCGGCGCCCGCGCGCGCCTCATCGGACGGCTCTCCGCCGGAGGCTGACGACGCGCGGCTCCTGCCGCACCCGATCGGCCACGATCTGCCGCGCCACGTTCTCGGCGAACGCGTCGAAGGTGGGCTGATGGTCCACCTGCTCCATAAATGTCAGCCGTATCACCGGCTGCGACATTGCCCGCATCCATCTGACCATCAGTCTTGTCCGAACAGTGAGTTGAGCTTGGCGATCGCGGTCACGAAGTCCGAGAAGCGCCGGTTCGAGCGGGCAAGCTCGCGCATCGTCCAGATCAGGAGGCCGGACGAGGCCGTCGCCCAAAGAAAAAGAGCGAGGTGCGCCAGGTCACCTCGCTCCACCACGCTCTGCGTGAGAGGGTCCATCACTCATCCGCGGCGGCGCCGCCCCCCTCGGGGTTGTCGATGCCGTAGCCCACGGCGATGCGCTTCTCATCCCGGGTCAGGAAGTCGGCCTTCGCGACCCGATCCCACAGCGCCTCCCGCTCGACCGACAGCGCCTCGATCTGATCGGCATCGAAGCCGAGCCGCAGCGTCGGTCCCCACGCGGCGCCGAGCCAGTTGCCCATCGCCTGCACGGTCCGGTTCACCAGCGGCAGCACCGTCTGGCGCCAGAACGCCCGGTTCGCCTCGCGATAGTTGGAATAGGTGGAATCGCCCGGGATCCCGAGGAGCATCGGCGGCACCCCGAAGGCCAGAGCGATCTCCCGCGCCGCCTGGTTCTTCGCCTCGATAAAGTCCATGTCGCGAGGGCTCATCGCCATGGTCTTCCAATCGAGCCCGCCTTCCAGAAGCAGCGGCCGCCCGGCATTGCGCGCACCGGTATAGCCGTCTTCGAGCTCCGCCTTCAGCCGCTCGAACTGCTCGTCGCTGAGATGACCCTCGCCGGTATAGACGAGCGCCCCGGACGGCCGCGCCGCATTGTCGAGCAGTGCCTTCGACCAGGCGCCCGCCGCATTGTGGATGTCGAGGCTCGTCTGTGCCGCCTCGATGGGCGCGAAGCCATAGTGATCGTCGAGCGGATGGAAGAGCGACAGGTGCAGGATCGGCGGCGGCGTCCCCTCCTGCGCAAAGCGCACCGTCCGCGCCCCGGCAGAATATTCGAACGCCTGGGGCCACCCATCAGGCCCCGGCACCACCTTCATGCGGTCGGGGCGCAGCGAGAACAGCTCGCGCGGTGCCCCGTCGAGCGCCACCACCTCCAGATAGGCGTTGCCGGCGACGAGCAGGTGCCCGTAGAGCACCTCCATCAACGCCGCCCCCGACTGTGCCGGATTGGGTCGCCGCAGGAGATCGAGCAGCGGATGCCGCTCGATCTCCTGTTCCCCGTCATAGAGAAGCCAGGGAGCCGATGCCGCCGCCTCCGCGATCATCCGCACGGAGCGGTAGACGATGGCGTTTTTCGCAAAGCCCTCTCGCGCCAGCGAAGCATAGTCGCGCGGCGTCCAGGCCGCGCGGCCGAGCGGCTCGATCGTCATCAGCCGGCCCACCCGCGAGGCCTTCTGTTCGCGTGTGCCAAAGATGCCCATCGCACCCCTTTCCCAGAAGCTGACGCCATGGCGCCGCCCCGCCCGTTCCCGAAATCGCCCGACCAACAAAAAAGGGGGCCACCGGCCCCCTTCGATCGTCACCCGACAGGTCTCATCCGAACCGCCGCACCCGCGGCGACGCCCCCGTCGGCTCGAGCATCAACACCGTCAGCGCCCACACGAGCGCATCGATCCGGTCCGGCGACACGCCCTCTGCGGTCCCCGCCGGCACGAAATTGCACATCTGGTCCTCGAGCTCGGCGAACACCCCCGCGTGGCGCACTCGGCCCTGCCCGTAGAGAAGCGCCACCGGCTCGGCGCGCGTCCACTTGCCCCGGCTCGCCCGAACCGTCTGCACCGGCACCGTCGGATCGGCTTCACGCACGATGGTTTCCACCATCTCGCCGCCCTGGTTCACCTCCGCCACCAAGCGGTCGGCCCCGAGCGTGTGGTAGAGCGACACCGCCCGCTCCGCCCACACCTTGGGGCCGGCCCGCGCGATCGTGGCGTCGGCGAGCACATAGGCATGGCCGTCCGATCCGAGACCGGCCGCCACGATCCCACAGGCCGCCGATCGCGCCCCACTCGTCGCCGGCGGATCGATCGCCACCACGATGCGCTGCAGCGCCGGCGCTTCGGCAACGCGACCACGGTCGATCTCGTCACGCGACCACAACGCGTCGTCGCGATCCTCGATCAACTCACCGTCGAGCTCCTGGCGACCGAGCCGCGTGCCGCGATAGCGCCCCACCACCGTCTCCAAGAAGCCGGGCGCGAGGTTCAGCGCGTTCGCATCCGTCGCCATCCGCGTCAGCGCAGTGCGAGGGTCATCCATCAAACGACGCAGCAACGGCACCGGCCGCGGCGTCGTCGTCACCATCTGCCGCGGCCTTTCGCCGAGGCGAAGCGCAAACTGCAGCATGTCCCACGAGGCGTCGGGGTCGGGCCACTTGGCGAGCTCGTCGGCCCATGCCGCGCCGAACTGCGGCCCCCGCAAGCTCTCCGGGTCCGTCGCCGAAAAGATCTGCGCCACCGCCCCGTTCGACCATTCGAGGCGACGGCGCGAGGGCTGCCACTCCGGCCGTTCGCGTGGCGGCGACACCGCCAGCAGGCCGGATATCCCCTCCACCATCACCTCGCGTGCGTCGGCCAGCGTCTCGCCGACCAGCGCGATCCGACCGACCGGCGCCTTCGCATAAGGCGTTTTTCCGGTGGCCATGCCGCGCACCCACTCGGCGCCGGCGCGGGTCTTGCCGGCGCCCCGCCCCCCCAGCACCAGCCACGTCGTCCAGCGTCCGTCGGGCGGCATCTGCTCCGGTCGCGCCCAGACCTCCCAGTCGCCCAGCAGCGTCTCGGCAAGCTCCGGCGTCAGCCCGGCCAGAAACTCGTCCGCCTGGCCACGCCGAAAGCATGCGATCAGCGCTTGCCGCAGATTGTAGGCGGAGGTCCGTCGCCTTACCCCGGTCAATGCGACCCCTCGTCGGGGATCGCCTGCGCCTTGGTCTTCCGCTTCGACGCGGGGTTGAGCCGCGCCAGACGGTCGGCGATCTCGGCGCGCATCCCATCGGTGTCGGCCGGCGTCTGTTCGCTCCCCGCCGACACCTTGCGGTCGAGCGAAATCAGCGTCTCGAGGGTGCGCGCCAGCCCGCTCAACAGCTTGGTGTCCTCGAGGATCTCGGCGCCACCGTGCGAGGCGGCGCGCTCCTCGATGTCGCGCACCTGCATCGCGAAGGCGGCGAACAAGCGGCTCACCAGCCCTTCCCGGCTCTCGCGGTCGTCGGCTGCGATGTCGATCATGCCATCTTCCCCCTCTCCCGCTGAGCGTTGGTCCGAAATGGCGGCACCACCAGTCGGCGCCGCTCACCGCCCGGGACAACAAAAAACGCGCCGCCCAAAGGCGACGCGTCCAAAATCCCAAGCCGATGATCAGCCTCAGCCGACCGGTGAGCCCATTCAACCAACCCCGCCGCAAGCCCAACTCTGCGACAGTAGCAACCTTCTACCCCAGCACCGTTGCGCTGTCAACCTATAATTTCATCTTCATCGGCCACAACCTCTTCGTTGGGCCAATCGACGATCCGCGCCTCATATTCTTCCACCGGCACGTCGTCCTCCGAGGTCACCCTGCCGCGCACGGAAACCCCGGCACGGTGCACACTCTCCGGGTCGCCCGACACCAGCGGATGCCACCACGCAAGGTCGCGCCCCTCGGCGACGCGCCGATAGCCGCAGGTCACGGGCAGCCACGTCAGCTTGCGCACCGCCTCAGGCGTCAACTGCACGCAGTCCGGCACCACCTCGCTCCGGCGTGCGTAGTCGCGACACCGGCAGGTCCCCTCGTCGAGCAGCGTGCACGCGACGTCGGTCCAGGCGATCTCGCCGGTGTCCCAGTCTTCCAGCTTGTTGAGACAGCATCGTCCGCAGCCATCGCACAAGGATTCCCACTCCTCAGGCGACATCTCCTCCAGCGACTTCACCCTCCAGAAGGGCTCAGCCATGCTCGTCGGTCGTCAGAAAGCTCCGCCCGTCGCGATCCTCGACCGTCACGACCCAAAGATCGTCGTCGAACCTCGCCTCGCGCTCCAGGCGTTCGGCCACGGCAATGTTCGTGGCGTTCTCCATCACCTTCTCGAACACGCGCCCGCCGCCCCCCGGCTGCGGTCCGTAGAGGTCCGTCCCGCTGCGGTGCAGACATTCGATGAAGATTGCCCCTGCGCTGTCGTCACCACGACGCGAGATGGCGGCAAACGCGCCCTGTCCGGAGCAACGGCGCACATACGCCATCACCCACACACCGGACTTAAGACGAGGCAACGAGGCGGCCTCGTCGTCATGATCGTGCGTTGATATTCTCACACGCGCGAAGTGGTGTCAGGCATCGCCCCCGGCAAGCGCTTTCAGCACCGAAGGCGACAATCCGCCGTCCAAACCGCGCGATTCCGCGAAGCGATTGACCGCTTCCCGCGTCCTCGGGCCCATCATGCCGTCGACGGTGAGCGGCCCGAACCCCTTCTCGTTGAGAAGACGCTGAATCTGCGACACGTCCATCGCCGAGACAGGATGCGCCGCAGCGGACGCCTTGGCCGGCGGCATTGCCGTGGCGCCGCTTCCCCCGGCGGTCAGCAAAGTCAGGCTCGGCTCACCCGTCATCGGCAGGCCATGCGCCTCCTCGAAGCGCCGAATGGCGTCCGACGTGGCGCTGTCGAGAACCCCGTCGTCGGGCCCCGAATAGTAGCCTGCCTCGGCCAACACCGCCTGGACACGCTGCACGAGATCGGACTGCTCGTCGTCCGCGCCGGCATCGCCGGTCAGCGCCGCGATCGGATCGTCCGTCCCGCTGTGGGAGGCCACCACCTGCCGCACCTCGGTGTCGTCGCTAGCGGCGCCCCAGATCGGCGCGGGGTGCCGCTCATTCTGTTGCCAGAGCGCATTGGCGCCCACCGCGGACGCCACGCCCGCGCAAAGGACGACCACCAACACACTCACCCTGCGGCGGGCGACACGCCGACGAACGCGGCGCGACAACCGACCCACAGCAGCCGCCCAATCTTCGATGGGCATATGTTCGATCCGTTCGGTCAGTCGCACGTCGGGCACCTCCTGGCGCAACGTTCCCACAAAGCCGTGAAAAGGGTGTTAAACACCGCCTCACCCAACCCGACACAATCCGATCCTTGATCCAAACCCGCGCGTTACCGCCAGGCGCTAGGGTCAACCCGTTCAAACGATCGGACAAAAGCCCATGACATTTCTTCTCAAGCTCGCTGCACTGGTGTTCGTCGTCGTCATGCTCGCCCCGATCATCGGTGCCAACACCCAGTTCGGCCAGGTCATCGGATCCGCCGTCGACGACGTAAGCACCTTCTGCGATCGGCGCCCTGTCACCTGCGAACAGGGCGGCGACCTCGCGCGCGCCACGGCCCGCCTGGTGGCCAGCACGGTCGACCGTCTCATCGCCAGCGCCGAGAGCCCGTCGCTCACCCCCGACGACCGCGCCCTCACTCCCACCCCGGCGGCCGAGCACAACGCGATCGCCGCGAACAACGGCCCCTCGCCGCTTGACAATCGCCCCGTTCAAGGCGACGCCAAGCCATGACGAACGACGCGCGCCTTCCCGAAAAAGCCTTCCCCGTTTCCTGGGATCAGTTCCATCGGGACTGCCGCGCGCTCGCCTGGCGCCTCAACGGCCAGGGCCCGTTCGACGCCATCGTCGCCATCACCCGTGGCGGCCTGGTGCCGAGCGCCATCGTCGCCCGCGAACTCGGCGTGCGGATCATCGACACGATCAGCGTCGTCTCCTACGGCGAGTTCAAGCAGCTCGAGAACCTCGACGTCCTGAAGGACATCGACCAGCATCTCGCCGCCCGCGATCCGAAGTCCATCCTCATCGTGGACGATCTCGTCGATACCGGAAAAACCGCCCAGCTCGTGCGTCAACGGCTGCCCGGCGCCCACCTCGCCACCGTCTACGCCAAACCGATGGGCCGCCCCCAGGTCGACACCTACGTCACCGAAGTGAGCCAGGACACCTGGATCTACTTCCCCTGGGACCTCGGCTACTCCTTCCAGCCGCCCATTCGCGGCCCGGGCGGCTGAGCGCTCGCCCGCCCCGCCTCAACCCGACGACAGGTTGGCCGCCGCCTCGCCCCCGTCGACCACTCCCGACGCCCCCTCGCCCGCATTCTTGCGACGACGACGCCGGTTTCGACCGGCCGCCGGCACCGGGTTCACCGGCCGATCACACTCGATCGTGGTGAGCCGCTTGCCGTCGAAGGCGATGGCGATCTCGCCGCCGCGCAGCTTCAGCGCAGCGTCGCCGAACACCTCCCGCCGCCAGCCCGACAAGGCCGGCGCATCGTTTCCGGCCACGATCGCTTCGAGATCGTCCACCGTGGCGATCACCTTCGGCGCCACCCCGTGCGCCTCGGCGGAGAGCTTCAGAAGCACCTTCATCAGCTCCACCGCCGACGACGCCCCCTCGATGCTCGGCTTCTTGCGCGGAATTGTCGGCAGCGTATTCGCCGGTCGCTGCAACGCCTCGTTCACCGCCCCCACCACGGCCTGGCCGAGGCGAGAGCGCTCGAAGCCCTTCCCCACCGAACGCAGCCGCGCCAAGGCTTCCGGCGTCGCCGGCCGCTGCAGCGCGATTTCGTAGATCACATCGTCCTTCATCACCCGGTTGCGCGGCACGTCCCGTTCGCGGGCCTCACGCTCGCGCAACGCGGCGATATCCTGCAGCACGGCAAGCTCCACCGGCTGCCGCGCACGCGCCTTGAGGCGCCGCCAGGCATCCTCGGGCTTCAAGTCGTAGGTATCGGGCGAGGCAAGCATCGCCATCTCCTCCGACACCCAGTCCGAGCGCCCCTTGTCGGCGAGATTGTCCCGCAGATGCACATAGACGGCGCGCAGGTGCGTCACGTCCGCGAGCGCATAGGTCAGCTGCGCATCCGTCAGCGGCCGCTCCGCCCAGTTGGTGAAGCGGGACGACTTGTCGACGATGTTGCCCGTCACCCGCTGCACGATCTGATCGTAGGCCACGCTGTCGCCGAAGCCGCACACCATCGCCGCCACCTGAGTGTCGAAGATCGGCGTCGGCACGTTGCCCGACAGGTGATGAAAGATCTCGATGTCCTGCCGCGCGGCATGAAACACCTTCATCACCCCGGGATCGGCGAGCAGCGCGAAGAGCGGGTCCAGCGCGAGCCCCTCCGCCATCGGATCGATGATGGCGGCCTCGTCCATCGACGCGATCTGGATCAAGCAGAGCTTGGGCCAGAACGTCGTCTCGCGCATGAACTCGGTATCGACCGTCACGAATTCTGCGCTGCTGAGCCGCGCGCACAAATCGGCAAGCGCCTCGGTGCCCCGAATGATCTCCATCGATCGGCTCGTCACTCCTAGAGCTGTGGTTTGCCGGGACGCGGGAAAACGTCCGCATCCTCCATCGGCTGTGTCGGAAATCCGGCGATCGACCCGATCGCCTCACGATCGCGCACGATCTCCACCGGGCTCACCGCATAGGCGGTCAAAAGCTCGGCGATCGACCGTAGCGCGTGCAGGTGCACCCTCTCATAACCATGCGAGGCGTCCACACCGAACGTCACAAGCGCGCTCCTCACGTCGTACCCCGCCTGCAGCGCCGCGGCACTGTCGGAGCGGTAATAGCGGAAGAGGTCCTTCTGATAGCGGATCTCGTTCTCTTCGCACAACTTCACCAGCTTGTGCGTCAAATGGTAGTCGAACGGGCCCGACTGATCGGCCATCGCGATGGTGACACCGAACTCCGCGCTCGCCTGCCCGGGCGCGGTGGTGCCGTTGTCGATCGCCACCAACGAGGCGACATCGTCCGTCAGCACCGAGGCCCCACCGATCCCCACCTCCTCGAAGATCGAGAAGATGAAGAAGAGGTCCACCGGCAGCTCCACCTTCTCCCGCTTCAGCGCCTCGATGGTGGCGAACAGCGTCGCCACCCCGGCCTTGTCGTCGAGATGGCGCGACACGATGAAGTCGTTGTCCATAAACTCCGACTGCGGATCGATGGCGACGAGGTCACCGATCGCAAAGCCGAGGCGCGCCAGATCCTCGTGCCCCTTGACGAGGGCGTCGACGCGCAATTCCACGTTCGACCACGACACCGGCTGCGTGTCGATCTCCTCGTTATAGACGTGGCCGGACGCCTTGAGCGGCAGGATCGTACCCCGATAGGCGCCCTTGTCGGTGAAGACGGTCGCCCGCGCACCCTCGGCAAAACGCGACGACCAGGTGCCCACCGGGACGATCTCGAGCCGCCCGTTCTCCTTCAGAAGCTTCACCTGCGCCCCGATGGTGTCGAGGTGGGCGATCATCGCGCGGGCGCCGCGCGGGCTCTTGCCCGGCAGGCGGGCGCGGATCGCGCCGCGCCGGGTGATCTCCATCTCCACCTCGAGCCGACGCAGCTCGCCCACCGCCGCCCGCACGATGGTATCGGTGTAGCCGGTCGGCGAAGCGATCGACAACAGCTCCGCCAAAGTATCCTTCAGATAGACAGTGTCGATGGTCAGGCGGGACACGTCGGCTCCGATTGGCGCGCCGCCTGCCGCGCGGCATGCGGGATGGACTGCGGAAACAAGAGGTCGATGAACCGCTCGGCCGTCGGTTGCGGCTCGTGGTTGGCGAGCCCCGGCCGCTCGTTCGCCTCGATGAAACGATAGGCCGATTCCCGGTGCGAGGGCACCATGAGGTCGACGCCGACCACCGGAATGTCGATCGCGCGCGAAACCCGCACCGCCGCGCTCACCAGCGCCGGGTGCACGTGATCGGTGACGTCGTGGATCGTCCCCCCGGTGTGGAGGTTGGCGGTGCGCCGCACCTGCACCTCGCGTCCATCGTCCGGCACGCTGTCCATCGTCAGCCCCTGTGCCTTCAGGCAGCGTTCGGTTTCACCGTCTAGCGGAATGGATGCCTCTCCCCCCGTTGCACTCGCCCGGCGCCGGCTCTGCTTCTCGATCAGCGTCCCCACCGTGGATTGCCCGTCGCCGAACACCCGCGCGGCTTTGCGGATCGCCGCGGCGACCACCCGATGGTCGATCACCACAAGGCGTAAATCATCCCCTTCGACGAACTCTTCCACCAGAACCCGCTCGCAGACCTCGCGAGCACGCATGAACGCGGCGTCCACGTCGTCGTCGGCCGTAAGCCCCACTGAAATACCCCGACCCTGCTCGCCCCGGGCTGGCTTGATGACGATCCGCTCGTGCTTGTCGAACATCGCCTTCACCGCGGCGGGGGTCTCGGCCTCGATCTCGTCGGGCACCACGATGCCGGCGCGCTCCACGATGGTCCGCGTCACCGCCTTGTCGTCGCAGATCGACATGGCGACGGCGCTCGTCATCTCCGACAGCGATTCCCGGCAGCGCAGCGAGCGCCCACCGTAGGTCAGGCGAAAGAGACCGCTGCCGGCCTCGATCACGTCGACGTCGATCCCGCGCCGCCGCGCCTCCTCCACGATGATGCGGGCGTAGGGGTTGAGGTTCACCTCCGGAGCCGGACCGGCGAACAGGCGCTCGTTGATTGGGTTCTTGCGCTTCAGCGTGTAGACCTGCAGTCGCCCGAAGCCGAGCTTCTCGTAGAGCTGGATCGCGTGCTCGTTGTCGTGCAGCACCGAAAGGTCGAGCGTCGAGCAGCCGCGGTCCTTGTAGAGTTCGGCCAGCGCGCGCACCAGCGCCTCGCCGACGCCCGAGTGGCGCGTCTGCGGATCCACCGCCAGACACCAGAGCGAGGTTCCATGCCGCGCATCGCCGAAGGCCCGGGCGTGGTCCACCCCGGTCACCGTGCCGATGATCGCGCCCGTCGCCTCGTCCTCGGCGACGAGATAGGTGAACGCCCGGCTGTCGCGCCGCCGCCAGAAGAAGTCGGGCCGGACCGGCACCATGCCGCGCGAGGCGTAGATGCGGTTCACCGCCTCCGCGTCCTCCTCGTTGGCCATGCGCCGCACGCTGAAGCCCTTGGGCTTCGTCCCCGAAGGTTCGTAGTCGGCGAGGGTCAGCCGAAAGGCGTGGCTCGGGTCGAGGAACAGCTCGAGTGGCGCCGCCGACAGCATCACGTGCGGCTCTTCCACGTAGAAGGCGATGTCGCGGCGGCCGGGCCCCTCCGCCCGCATCGCCTCCGCCAGCGCCTCCGATGTCTCGTAGGTGTCCGCGAAATGCAGCGTGCCCCATCCGCAGTCGATCGCCACGTTCATGGGGTCGGACGCCCGGCGTTGGCCGGACGCGCTCGCCGCGGCGGGCGCCTTGGCGCTCTGTCCCGCCACGACTTCGGTCTTGTTGGTCATCGGTCCCCCTCAGATCCGATGTGACTGCAACCACATCTCGAGCAGTGCCACCTGCCACAGCTCGGAGCCGCGCAGCGGTGTGATGTGGGCGGGCGGATCGGCCAGCAGCCGGTCGAGATAGTCCGGCCGGAACAGGCCGCGATCCTTGGCGGCCGGCGCATCGAGCACGCCCCGCACCATATCGAGTACCGGGCCTGAAATATACTTCAGCGCCGGTACCGGGAAATATCCCTTCTTGCGGTCGATCACCTCATGCGGGACAAGCTGCCGGGCGACGTCCTTCAGCACGCCCTTGCCCCCCTGAGCGAGCTTGTACTGCGGCGGCACCCGTGCCGCGAGCTCGCACAGCTCGTGGTCGAGGAACGGCACCCGTGCCTCGAGGCCCCACGCCATCGTCATGGCGTCCACGCGCTTCACCGGATCGTCCACCAGCATCACCGTGGAATCGATGCGCAACGCCTTATCGACCGGGTCGTCGGCCCCCGGAATGTCGAACTGCCGGCGCACGAACTCCAAGCTCACGTCATGGTCGGCGAGATAGGGTGCCGATACCTCCTGCGCCATCCTCTCGTGCGGCCGATCGAAGAACGCTTTGGCGTAGGTGGCGAGCGGGTCATTGGCCGAGGCCATCGGCGGATACCAATGATAGCCGCCGAACACCTCATCGGCCCCCTGGCCGGACTGCACCACCTTGATGTGCTTGGCGACCTCCCGCGACAGCAGGAAGAAGCCCACGTTGTCGTATGACACCATCGGCTCCGGCATCGCCGCCACCGTCGCCGGCATCTCCTCGATCATCTCCGCCGACGGGATGAAGATCTTGTGATGATCGGTCCCGAACCGCTCGGCGATCAGATCGGAATATTGATACTCGTTGCCGACCTCACCGTGCGCATCCTCGAAGCCGATGGAGAAGGTCTTCAGCCCCGTCTGCCCCGCCTCGGCAAGAAGCGCGACGATCACGGACGAATCGACGCCGCCGGACAGGAGCACCCCCACCGGCACGTCCGCCACCATGCGCCGATCGACCGACAGGCGCAGCGCATCAAGCACCCGATCGCGCCACACCTCCGCGGGCGTCTCGATGTCCTCCGCCGTGCGGGTATAGTCGACCCGCCAGTAGACCTCTTCGCGCGAACGCCCGTCCGGCTCGATCACCCTCACCGTCGCCGGCGGCAGCTTGCGCACCCCCTTCAGGATGGTGAGCGGCGGCGGCACCACGGCGTGGAACGACATATAATGATGGAGCGCCACCGGATCGATCGACGTATCGACGTCGCCGGCCGCCAGGATCGCCTGCAACGAGGAGGCGAAGCGCAGCCGCCCATCGGTCTCCGACAGGTAGAAGGGCTTGATGCCGAACCGGTCGCGCCCGAGCACCACGCGCTGGCTGTCCCGCTCGTGGATCGCAAAGGCGAACATGCCGTGGAAGCGCTTGACGCAGTCGGTTCCCCAAGCGTGATACGCCTTCAGAATCACTTCCGTATCGCCGGAGGAAAAGAACCGATAGCCCTTGCCCTCGAGCTCGCGGCGTAGCTCCGGATAGTTGTAGATGCACCCGTTGAACACGATCGAGAGGCCGAGCTCGGGATCCGTCATCGGCTGCGACGAACGCGTCGACAGGTCGATGATCGTCAGCCGACGATGGCCGAAGGCGACGCGGTCACGCGCGAGGATCCCGGCGCCGTCCGGTCCGCGCGGGGCCATCGCATCCGCCATCGCGGCCACCGCCGTCACCGATGCCGGCGCCCCGTCGAACCTCACCTCGCCGCAAATCCCGCACATAGGCTTGCACCCTCCTCTTCATTCCGTGTTGTTAGGCGACTGTTGGCCGCAATGATAGGCAAAGAGCTTCACCCCTGGCCCAAAGGGCCGCCAAAAGCGGCCCGGAGTGGTCACTTTTCGGGCACGACGCCCATCACACCCCGACGCGCAGACCCCGCCGTCAACGGGACAACCTCCTCAACCGCCCTTTGTTCCAACCACTCGCATAAGATGTGTCCGTCGCGCAAAGATTCGTGCCGCAGGGCGAAAGCATTCGCCGCTTGCCCTGCCCGCGCCAGTGTCACGGCCGCCGCTCGGCCGCCCGAGAGGAGACGAGGATGAGCCTCACCCGGGATCGGATGGTCCACTATGGCCGCTGGGCCCTCGGCACCCTCCAGCGCTTCACCGAGTTTCGCGCGCTGCTGATCGTGCTCGCCGTCACGGGTTGCGGCTGGCTCTTCATCGCCATCGCCGAGGAGGTCCTCGAGGGCGACACACACCAGCTCGACTCCGCCCTTCTCCTCGGCCTTCGCGCGCCCGGCGACATCGGCGATCCCATCGGCCCGCCTTGGGTCGAGGAGCTCGCCCGCGACTTCACCGCCCTCGGCGGCTTCGGCATCCTCGCCTCGATCACCCTCGCCGTGTGCGGCTTCCTCTACCTACAGCGCCAAGTCCGCACCATGAGCTTCCTGGCGATCGCGGTCCTCGGAGGCACCGTCGTGACCACGCTCGCCAAGCTCGCCTTTGACCGCCCGCGGCCCGAGCTCGTGTCCCACGAGGTCGCCGTCTCCAGCGCCAGCTTCCCGAGCGGCCATTCGATGCTCGCGGCGACCACCTACCTCACCCTCGCCGTCATCGTCGCCCACGCCCAACAGCGGCGGCGAATGAAGATCTACATCGTCGCCCTCGCGATCCTCGTAACCTTTGCGGTGGGGGCGAGCCGCGTCTATCTCGGCGTCCATTGGCCCACCGACGTGCTCGCCGGATGGGCCGGGGGCGCCGCCTGGGCGCTCTCTTGCTGGCTCGTCGCCCGCTGGCTGGAGCAGCGCGGCGCCATCGAACACCAGCCGGTCGAAGGCGAATAGCCCTCACCCCGGCGCCTCCTGCGGCACGTTCCCGCGACCTGCGGGCTCGTGCACCAGCGTCAGGCACGCTAGAGCTGGCTCGCTGACGGCAGAGCCGGCGCGTGCCATATCGGTACCGCCATCCGCCGCAAAGGTCCGGTCCGCAACCAGCGAGAGCACACCCCGTGTCGACCACCATGAAGCTCGCCATCGGGAGCCTGATCATCGGCTTCGTCGTCCTCGGCCTCAAAGGCCTCGCCTATTGGATGACCGGGTCGGTCGCGCTCCTGTCGGACGCCCTGGAAAGCACCGTCAACGTGGCGACGGCCTTCGCCGCCCTCTTCGCGATCCGCCTCGCCGCCCGTCCGGCTGACGCCAACCACCCCTACGGCCACCACAAGGCCGAGTTCTTCAGCGCGGTGCTCGAAGGGGTGATGATCATCATCGCCGCCATCCTGATCCTCAAGGAGTCCTACACCGCCTTCCTCACCCCCCGCGTGCTCGACGCTCCGATCGACGGCCTCCTCGTCAACGCCCTCGCGACCGTCGTCAACGCCGCCTGGTCCGCCGTGCTCCTGCGCCAGGGACGCCGACAGAAGTCCGCGGCCCTCGTCGCCGACGGCAAGCACCTCTTCACCGACGTGCTCACCTCGATCGGCGTGATCGTCGGCCTGCTCCTCGCCCTCGCCACGGGCTGGTGGCGCCTCGACGCCGCCGTCGCGAGCCTCGTCGCCGTCAACATTTTGTGGTCCGGTTCGAAGCTCGTGAAGGAATCGCTCAGCGTCCTCCTCGACGAGGCGGTGCCGGAGGAGACGCTCGGCGTCGTGCGCTCGATCATCTCCACCGAGGCCGGCGGCGCCATCGAGGCGCACGACCTGCGCACCCGCCACGCCGGCCGCGTCACCTTCATCGACTTCCACCTCGTGGTGCCCGGCGAAACCACGGTCTTCGAGGCCCACGAGATCTGCGACCGCGTCGAAGCCGCCCTCAGGGCCACGATCGCCGACGCCAAGATCACCATCCACGTCGAGCCGGAGCACAAGTCCAAACATACCGGCATCGTCGTCCTCGACTGACTCTGGTCGGTCGGACGACGGTCGCAGGTTCGGTTGTCCGAGAACGCGCGCCTCACCCAGAGGCGCTCGGTCGCCCTCGGTGATCCGTGCGCCAATGTAGACGATTTGGCGCAGGGGCCCGTCTAACCTCCCCTTGTCTCTGGTCGACCGGTCCGCTTAATGTTCATTTACGTCCGGAGACGTTGCCGCTCTTGCTGTCACCGGATCTATCCCTCTAAACAAAACGGCTTATTCAGCACGCCCGAGTATCCCCCAAGTCAATTCTTGGAGTGATGATATGAGATCGGACGTCGAAATCCATGATCGCGGCCGGGGAAACACAATCGAGATCGGCCCGATCCACCCGTTCAAACTACGGATTACAATCTTAGGAAACAACAATACAGTTCGCATCGGACCGATGGGTGTCCGCCGCCAGTTCGCAATTACGATCCGCCACAGCAACAGCTATCTTGAGATCGGTGAGGGCTGCCTCCTTCAGGGTGTCATCGGCATCGCGCAAGGCGCCACTGTGATCATCGGTCGTGAGGTTACCGCACAGCAGATCGCCATCACCGCTCAAGAGGGCCGGCGCATCACCATCGGAGACCGCTGTATGTTCGGTCGAAACGTTCATATTCGGAACTCGGACGCCCATCCCATCTTCGACGTCGCAACGCGCCAGCAAATCAATCCGGCCGCTGACACGCACATTGGTGACCACGTCTGGGGCGCCCACTCCACCACCTTTCTCAAAGGCAGCCGCATCGGGATGAACTCCGTGGTCGGTACCCACGCCACGGTGTCAGCAGGCGAATACCCAGACGGCGCGCTCCTCGTCGGAAGCCCGGCCAACGTCGTCCGCACCGGCATCATTTGGGACCGCTGGTTCGGCGACAGTTTGGACGACCCCGCCTTGTCGGGCTACCTAGCCGAGTACATCCCCGAGACCGCCGAAGGCTAGGTCGGGGAAATATTCACCCGATCGAGAATGACGGCCACGCGGCGCCGATCATCCTCATGAGTTTGCCGGGCTTTGCCATATGTCAGGTGCAGCGCGATCGTCAGGATATGGTTCGGCTCCCGACCTAGCGTCGCGCCTTGCGCATCGCGGCCTCCACGAGAAGCGCGAGACTGCCGATGACGAGCACCGCCGCGCCGATGAGCGAGGCCACATGCAACCCCTGAAGCAGAAAGGCGACCACGCCGACGAGAACGAAGATGCCGACAGCGAGGCGCAAATCGGCAAGGAACATGCCGAAGAGCTCTTTCACGACGTCGGAGAGAATGCTCACGCGACCTCCAGCCGGTTGGGCGCCAGAAGGCGGCTCGCGGCGAGGCCGGCGACCGCGAAGATGACGACGAGGCCGATAAGGGAGAGGTCCGCCCCCGGCCACACGACGCCGAGGCCCTCCCCCGTCCAGAACACGCCGAACGACGACAGCATGATTCCGACGGCGAACTTGAGCGCATTCTCCGGCACACGCGCGAGCGGCTTGCGGATCAGGGCGCCAAGGGCGAGGACGGCGAGGCAGGCTGCCAGCGCGCCACCCGCCGCGGGCCAGAGCGAACCCGCCGCCGCGCCGACGGCGATGACGATGAAGACCACCTCCAGTCCCTCGAGCAGAACCGCCTTGAACGCGGCAATCCCCGCGATCCAGTCGGCGGTCGTCTCGTGGCGAGCCGCCTCGTCACCGATCGCGCGCCTCTCGCGTTCGAAGATCGCGCTCTCGTCATGCAGCGCCATCACGCCAGCGGCCCGGAGGATCGCTTTGTGCAGCCAGCCCAGCCCGAAAAGGAGGAGCAGCACGCCGATCACGAGCTGAAGCCCGTGAAGCGGAACGAGAGCAAGCAGGGGCGCGAAGACGAGCACGATCGCCGCCAGAACGCCGAGCGCGGCAAGGGTGCCGATGCCGGCCGCCTTCCAGCCGCGCAGCGTCGCGACGGCGAGAACGATCGTGAACGCCTCCACCACCTCGACGGTCGAGGCCACGAATGCCGATCCGACCGCAGGCGCGACAGATCCCCATGATGCGATCATAGGCCACCCGATCCGTAGTAATTTCTACATGATTGAACAATTATTGTGGAATTCGCTACAGAGTCAAGCCAATCGAGAGGTGGCCATGTTCGAGACCCGGTTCGTGCAGCGGTTCGAACGGCTGAGCGCGGCTGAGCAACGGGTCGCGACCTTCATTCGCGAGCATCGCGAGGTCGCGCTCATGTCCTCGGCGACGGTCCTCGCCGACCGCACCGGCACCAGCGATGCCACCGTCGTGCGTACGGCGAAGGCTCTTGGCTTTTCTGGATTGGCCGAGCTCAAGCGCGTGCTCGCGCAGGAGATGCGACAACACCTGACGCTCGCCGAGCGCGTGGAGCGCACGCTCGCAGAGACCGGAGACAATCCCGCCGACGCCCTCGCGCTCACGCTCGGCCTCCATGAGCAGTCGATCGCAGCTCTGCGACGGTCGGTGACGTCCGACGACATTCGCACAGCCGTGGGCTTGATCGGGGACGCGCGTCGCGTCGCCGTGTTCGGTCTGGGACCGACGAGTGCGGTGGTGAACTACTTCGTGCTGCAGATGGCGCGCATGGGTCTCGACGCGCTCGCGCTCACCAACGGCGGCCTCCTGTTTGCCGACGACGTCGCGCGGCTGCGCGCCGGTGACCTCGTCGTCGCATTCGCCTACGGGCGCCTCTATTCGGAGTTGGCCGTCCTCCTCGAGGCTGCCGCACAGAGCAACGTCCCGGTCATCCTCGTCACCGACACTCTCGGCCCCCGCCTCGGACCGCGCGTCCGTCTGGTGCTGACGGCCCCACGCGGACGGGCGGACCTTCTCAGCATGCACGCGACGACCATGGTTCTCGTCGAAGCCCTGCTGATCGGCCTCGCCATGAAGCGACGTTCGGCAACGATCGCGAGCCTGCGCTCCCTCAACGCCGCCCGAGAGCGCCTCGCCGGCGAAGCCACCCGCCTCCGCCTCGACGAAGACGACACGTAAGCCGACCGGCTCGACTTCCGAGCGAGGGCGCCAGAAGCATCGGATTAACACTCGAAATCCACCAGCTCACTGAGAGCACCTGGGGAGACGTTGTTGCCGCCGCTGGAAAACTGACCCGGTCGCCGACTGAA